>CBFIHE010000004.1:52626-150512 GCA_965662345.1 Salibacteraceae bacterium | reverse complement strand
ATATCGCACTTGGTCTAACGGTACAGATGACATAACACCAGCAAATTGATTTACCATACCCGTATTATTATGGAAGGTATACGGTGTCATGCGGTAGTCGATATCTCCTAACTGGTAGCGCAGGAAACCACCAATTATGCCTTTCATATAGAGCTGACGCACATCAAATGTAACGCCTGACCCCCAGAAACCACCCTAGTCGTTTCTAATCCTAACCATGGCTTTTATGAGCACATTATCATTGGGCTGAATGTTAGCGCCCAAATCTACCATGGCATGTCCGCTCTCTAATTTGCGGGCTGTTGTTGTATCATTTTCTGCATCGGTGTTGTACTTATCGCCATACATCACGGCCCGAGCTGCTCCCGATACCCAGATTTTCTTTTCTTGTGCAAAGCCCGTACTTGCTATGCAAAGGGCTATTGCTGCTATGAGTATATAATTAGGTTTCATGTCTAGAAGTAAACTGTTAATTCAACAAGGGTCTCATGACCACGGAAATTATCTTTTCTGAAAGAGGTATCTTCAAAGAAGAAGATGCGGTGACGAACAAATAAACCTGCATTTCTGCCAATATTCACGTCTATACCGCCTCCTAGTCCCCAACCAGTTTGGTTGAGGGGTTTAAAGGTTTCACTATCCAAAGTGGTATTGTAACCTCCTAAAATTCGCTCATACCCTGTGTAGGCATTAATGGTTAGTGGTTTTGTGATTTGATAGTACAATTCCAGTTCGCTGGAGTATTGTCTAACGTAAGCATTGTCGCTTCTGAAAGCTGGTATAATGCTCAAGTCTGGTTGAGCCGTGTTATACCGTCCTAAGAAGAAAGCATAGAAGTTTCTGTAATTGAGTTTCGTACGGTATTTAGCGTGAATTTCAATTTGATTGAATTTTTTGGGATTGATGGATTGACCCAAAGAGTCGTCTGTAACTGTAACCTTTTGATACGCATCACGATATACTTTATCATAACGCTCATAAGGACCAACATTAGGAGGGAATTCCCACCTCCAGAAACGGGCACGGGTTAATTGGTTTACCGCATGAGAGAACGTGATGTTGTTTTGTCTTGCTTCTATTTCAGAAGATATGCCATACCCTGCAGATACCTTAAGCTTTCCAAACTTTACTTCTGTATTGAGGTTTACACCCGTTCGGTTGTTTGTCATTTGCCCAATGCCAACCATTGAGCTAGCGAATGGAATCAAGACATTGGCACTCTGGGTTGCATCTCCTGTAGAAACTATATCTACCGCACGCGCCTCTATAACAGAAGTATTCCAAAATAGGGCATTGTTGTTTACAACGTCTGGGTTGATTCGGTAGTAATGTAATTCTACCGGGAATTTGAGCACTTTTTCCGTAGCTAAAATCTTAGCAGAAATGGCCTCTCCCCATGGGTAGTCACTTACTGGGGTGAAATAGTGTCCTAAGCCCGCCTCTGCATGAATGTCAAAACCACGAATAGAGGTTTTCCATTCTAAGGTGTGCATATGGAAACCTATCTCCAGCGTATTTAGGCTATCTGCCCAAGTTGTGTTGTTTAGGGTATTGAACCCGATGTAAGAGTCAGGATTGTATTGTTTCCTGATTTTACCTCCGTAATTGACATTTGGAATATTTAAGAAACCGCCAGCAAGCTCTGTTTTACCGTACATGGCAGAGAGACTCCAGTCATTTGGTAAGCTTATAGCGTCTAAAATAATTCCTTGAACGGCTCGCTCACCCCAGCGTAAATCTTGGTATACAGCACCATATTCATACATCTGGTTATACCGAACGGCTGTATTCTTTCCAATAGGGTCCCACGGGTTTCTTTCAAACAATAAGAATCGGTTGTAGCCTTGAAAACTACCTAGTGTTAAGTCACTGATACTATACCAGTGAATACCGCCCATTCTTACGTTAAAAGTTCCAAAATCTGTGTTGTAGGAACCATACAAATTTAGCCCTAGATTGAGTCCCATGTTTTGGCCAAGTCTAGAGCCAGAAAGCGGATCCCATATTGGCGGCCGATCCTCCGTTGCGACTTGTCCGTTGTAGGTTGGGTTAATGTTTCCATCTAAGAATTGAAATGCAAATACATCAAACCCCCAAGAGACTTTCTTGTTTGGTCTTCCTGAAATATTAACCAAGAGGTTGGGGAGTTGAGAATCATCTCCAATAAAAAGCGTTTTGCGCTTGGTTACAGCCCCAGAGTTCTCGTCTAATGTATAAGGCGAGTCCATTGTCATGTGGGTTCCGAAGAAACGGTAGAATCCTGTTGCTCTGATTTGGTAAAGATCTCCGTCTTTCGTCTTTGGAAAGAGTCCCCTTCGCCAATCCAGAATGGTTGTAGAATCGTTGAGCTGTGCTCGGGCGTTAAAGCCCATGAGCAAGCAAGCCGAAACCACTGGCCATATGATTGCGTGTTTAAAATACATACCAGATAATTGCTATGAGTGAAATTAGAATTAGGATTAAAAGCTTAAGAAGGGCAGGAGTGCGCGGAACTTCAACACCTCTAATGTTGAGTGTACTTGAATTGCTAACTGGTTTCCCTCCTGATAGCAGTAGAACTGCTGAGCAGAAAATGAAAAGCACAAAAGCAAAGTGTAAAAAGTTCATTTCTGCAAATTGCAAGGCAAAACCAGAGAGAGACGGTTTAACTATTTCTGAGAGAAGTTTCAATCCTCCTAAAATAGCTCCTGTAATCAAGGCATTCTTTGCGCCTCTTTCGCTAACGCCTTTCGCTAAAATTCCAACTAGGAAAACCGCTGCAATTGGAGGTGAAATGTAAGATTGTATACTTTGGATTTTCTGGAACAGACCACCTTCTAGTAATTGCAAAAGTGGAATCCATGCTAAGCCCAAAAGCACTAAAACGCCTGTAGATACACGACCAATTCTCACTAGTTGTGTTTCTGTAGAATCTGGGAATTTAACCTTGTAAAGATCTAGCGTAATTAAGGTTGAGCAAGAATTAAAGACACTAGAAAGTGAACTCATTAAAGCAGCGAGTAAGCCCGCAACAACTAAACCTTTTAAACCATGCGGTAATAATGAAGCAGTCATTACTGGGAGGGCAGCATCATATACTGGGTTACCATTCTCTACAGGAAATGTCAAAACAGGATTGTCTCCAGTAGACAGGGAATAGGCCAAAACACCCGGAATTACGAATAAGAAAAGCGGTAGAATTTTTAGGTAAGAAGCAAACAAAGTACTTTTTCTTGCTTCTTGAATATTCTTAACGGCTAACACGCGCTGAACAATAAACTGGTCTGTACACCAGTACCATACACCTAAGATTGGTGCGCCTAATATAATGCCTGTCCACGGAAAGTTTTCGCTTTGCAAACCACGCCATAAACTGGTATACTCTGTTGGTAGTGTTGCTTTCATAGTGCTCCAACCACCGCCAGCATCTAACGCGTAGTAGGTAAGTGCTACTGAACCACCAATTAAAATGAACATTTGGAAAGTGTCTGTGTAGGCTACAGCTTTTAGCCCACCTAAGGCAGTATAAATACCAGTTAGTACCACTACTAATATAGCTCCAAACCAAAAGTTTATTCCCAAAATGGTGGTGAAGATGATGCCTCCAGCAGCAATGGTTACTGATATCTTAGTTAAGATATACCCTAAAATACTAACCCAAACCAGATAATTCTTCGCCCATTTTCCATAGCGTAGTTCTAGGAAGCGAGGCATTGTGTATACTCCAGTTTTAAGATACAGTGGAACGAACAACCAACCTAAAAGCAACAGCATAAAAGCAGCCATGATTTCAAATTGAGCTGCAGGAAAATCTCCCGATGCGCCTGCACCTGCTAAACCTACCAAGTGCTCTGATCCAATATTGGAGGCAAAAAGGGAAGAGCCAACTACAAACCAGCCTAAGTTACGACCGCCTAAAAAGTAGTCTGATGAATCTTCCTTACCGTTTCGTTCTTTCAGAACCAAGTATAGGACTAAGCCAATAGTTAAAGCGAAGTATACGCCTATCACCCAATAATCTGTATGGTTTAAACTGTGATCCACGGTTTTTTATCGCTGTACTTCTAGCTTACGTGGTTTGAATCGAACTGGCTTTAAAGCTCCGTCTGCTGCAGTTCGCGGTTCAGAGTAGAACGGGATATTGGCGTAGGCCGTTCTTTTATCTCCGTCTTGGATAAAGACAAATAGCCTGTAAGGGCCTTCCTCATCTGGAGCTCTAAATGTTGCTTTCTCATCTCCTCTTGAAATGAATAGACCTAGTTCAGGTTGTAAAGAAGACTCAAAGTCACCACCAGCTTTTGTATTCATGCTCTCTGGATAGATGAGCCATTTAATTTTTAAATTATCGTTGTCTGGATCAGAGGCGACAAGATTTGCTTTGTACTTATCGCCTGCAGTTAGCCGTATATTTAAAGGCTCGTTTTCACCTTCTATCTTTAACGTGTCTATTGTAGGCGAACTGTTCTGAGGCACACTTCCTTGCCAGGCTTTATATAGCTCGTCTAAAGGTTCCGTTGGGTTCCCTTTATCTGTGAACAAGCCGTACCAAGTAGAAGTGGTCTCTTGTTTTTGTCCCCATAAGAATACATAGCTCCCAACGCAGTGCTCACGTTGATCTGCGATATATTTTTGGTAGCGCATTGCATAAGAAGCTGCTTTTTCTGTACTCGTTTGCTCAATAGGAGCTCCCCAAGTTGTTTTATCTACCTCCCAGTGACCGTTTGGACCCCATTCTGAAACGATATATGGACCATGCCAACCAAAATCGTAAAGGTTTTCAGAAATCTTGGCTATATCTCCATAAGTATTGATGCCATAAATGTCTAAGTCTGGAACTCGATTGTTGATATGAACAACTTCTTCAGCTTGGAGCCCAGCCGTTACCGTTGAAGTAGGATGGTTAGGGTCAACCTCATGTATGAATTTACAGATGTCTTGTATGGCGTCCCAAACCTTGAGATTGGTATAAAAGAGATCTACTTCATTTCCTATTCCCCAGAGTAGAAGGTTTGGATGATCTTTGTATTTCAAGATTACCTTCTTGAAGTCCTCAAGCTGTTTGGCTACTGCAGCTTCGTTGTTATAGTCAAAGCCATGCCGTTCATGTTGTACCCACAGCCCCATCATCACAGTTAGGTTGTACTTTTCTGCTAATTCAAAAGCCTCATCTGCTTCATCAACCCCCCAAGTTCTGATGGAGTTTCCTCCAAGCCTTACGAGTTCTTCAATTTGGGTCTTTCCTCCAGCACCTTTTATGTAATAGGGTTTTCCACCTCTTACTAAAGTATACTCGCCATTAATTTGCTCAACAGTTACTGGAATCGCTTGGGTGTATCCTAGAAACGGTAATAAGAACAGGGTGGAAATCAGGAATGATTTATAAATCAAAGGCATATTTAGATGTGTTTTTTGATTCATGATTAAATTCAAACAACTTTCCTGGACGGTGTGGCACGTCTTTTTGAAGTTCATTGGTGTCTTTGAGCAATTTTAAACTCAGCATCTTTTTTCTAAAGTTGGCCTTGTCATATCTAGAGCCTAGAACAGACTCAAACAAATCTTGCAAATCACCTAATGTGAATTTGTCTGGTAGCAACCTAAAAGCGATAGGCTCTTTACGCACTTGCTCTCTTAAGTAGCAAAGAGAGTCGTTTAATATTGCGTTGTGGTCGAATGCTAACTCGGGCACTTCGTTTAATGCAGTCCATTCCACACCGTCTGCCCAAGCACTTGCATGTGGATCGTGTTTGGCAATATCTATTAACGCGTAGTATCCTACTGTTATAACTCTTCCAGCAGGGTGTCTTGAAACTTCTCCGTAGGTGCCGGTTTGTTTTAAGAATAGATTGGAGATGCCAGTAAGATCTTTTAAAATTCTTTTTGCTGCAGCATCTAAATTTTCATTGGGGTATACGAGATCTCCAGGGAGTGCTGTGCTTCCTTTAAATGGTTCAGCTCCTCTAGTTATGGTTAGAACTTTAAGTGAAGATTGATGATACCCAAAGACAACGCAATCAACTGAAAGGCCGAACTGAAAGAACTTTTCATACGGTATCTCATAGTAAGGGATAGCGTAGCCTTTTGAGTTTCCATTCTTGACTAAAGTCATTGTATCCTTCATTGTTATTGTTGATATTTAGATTTCCGAATTTAGAAATAAAAACGAGTATTGGTACTAGGTACTATAACAAAAAATTAAATTAAATGTGTAAATCGCTATAATACAGGATTTTATGAAAAACAAAAAAATACTTATTGTTATTTAAACCAAAACGTTTTAAATTTGGGTTAAATCTAGATTGTTATGAATAAAATTTTACGCACAATTTCGACTGCCACTTTAGGATTGCTATCAATGGCTCTCCAGGCACAAACAACCAAGAATGTTACCTTTCAGGTAGATATGAACCAATATGGAGGTACATTCACAACCCCAGAAGTTAATGGTACCTTCAATGGATGGTGCGGGAATTGTAACGTTCTTTCAGACGCCAACAATGATGGTATTTGGGAGGTTACATTGCCCCTTACAGCTGATTCTATCGAATACAAGTTCGCACATGATAACTGGACGGGACAGGAGAATCTAATCCCTTCAGCAACTGCGGCTTGTACCAAAACGACAAGCGGGTTTACCAACCGTTTTGTTGTTCTCACAGGAGATACAGTTTTACCGGTAGTATGCTGGGAATCATGCATTGCTTGTGGTACCCCTCCGGATACTAATAGTGTCACTTTTCGCGTAGACATGAATCAGTACGGTGGAACATTTACCACGCCTGAAGTTAATGGTGACTTCAACGGTTGGTGCGGTGGTTGTAACCCGCTAACTGATGCAGATGGTGATGGCATTTGGGAGACAACTTTACTCCTCACAAATGACTCTATTGAATTTAAGTACGCTTACGACAGTTGGGCTGGCCAAGAAAGTCTTTCTGATACGGCACACGGTGCTTGTACTAAAACGACTTCAGGCTTTACAAATCGCTTCATTGAAATTACTTCCGATACAATTCTACCAGTTGTATGCTGGGAGAGCTGCGTTGGATGTGCCTATAATGTGACATTCCAAGTGGATATGAATCAGTACACAAATTCTTTCACAACTCCAGAGGTTAATGGTGACTTCAATGGCTGGTGTGGTGGCTGTAATGCCATGACAGATGCCAACAACGATGGCGTTTGGGAGGTTACTTTGCCGTTAACTCAAGATTCTATTGAGTTTAAGTATGCACATGATAGTTGGGCTGGTCAAGAAAATTTCGCAGGAGGTGAGTCATGTACTAAAACCTCTAATGGTTTTACAAACCGCTTTATGATGATTTCGGCTGATACAGTATTGCCTCCAGTTTGCTGGGGTTCATGTGATACATGTTCTGCATCTACAGCTCCTAAAAATGTTACTTTCAAAGTTGATATGAGAGGGTACTCAGGTACTTACACAACTCCAGAGGTTAACGGAGATTTTAATGGTTGGTGTGGTAACTGTAATCCGTTAACAGATGCAGACAATGACTCAATATGGGAAACAACAATTGCAATAACAGCTGATTCAATTGAGTTTAAATACTCACATGATGCGTGGGCAGGTCAAGAGAACTTTGCAGGAGGTGAGCCATGTACAAAAACGGTAGGTGGTTTCACAAATAGATTCGCGATTTTATCTGGTGATACTACTTTCCCAGCTGTTTGTTGGGAGTCTTGCGATGTTTGTGCAAGCACTACTCCAAATGTAGATGTTACATTCCAAGTAGATCTTTCTCAATACACAGGTTCTTACACAGAAGTAAATCTCAACGGAACTTTTAATAACTGGTGTGGTAGCTGTGCAGTAATGACAGACTCAGACAATGATTCTATCTACGAGCTCACGGTTTCGGTTCCTGCAGATACAATCGATTACAAATTTACTTTAGATGGATGGACAACTGAAGAACAACTAGTAGACGGTTCTTCTTGTACAAGAACTGTTGGTGGCTTTACAAACAGAACCCTTGTGCCTGCAGGTGATACAACGCTTGCTGCTGTATGCTGGGAGTCTTGCGATGCTTGTGTAAGCACAGGTTTTGGAGAAGACATGTGGCAAAGCCCGATTGTGATTTCTCCTAATCCAGCTAAAGATGTATTGCGCATTTCTGGTGAATTGAAAATTGCAGGTGAGATTTCTTTCGTGCTGTACGATGTTCAAGGAAGAGAGATTTTTACACGCAATTACACAGGAACTCAATTGAATGATGAGTGGAATGTTTCCGGTTTGAGCGATGGTATGTACACTATTCGCATCCAAACAGAAGGTTCTATCACTACTGAAAAAGTGATCATTCGCAAATAAGTTTTCTCAATGACGATGCCTCATCTGCGCTTTTGCGGATGGGGCATTTTTAAATTTACACGATATGAAAAAAGCTTTACTATTATTTGCCGCGGTTTTTGCGGGCTTCATTGGTTTTGCTCAAGGGTATGACGTTACTTTTAGAGTAGACATGAATGAGTACACAGGGGGGTTTACCACTCCTGAAGTAAACGGAGATTTTAACGGATGGTGCGGGAATTGCGCACCTATGGATGACTCTGATGGTGACGGTATCTGGGAATTGGTGATTAACATAGACCAAGACTCTGCTGAATTCAAGTTTGCCGCGGATAACTGGACCGTTGAAGAGAATCTTACACCGGCATCGCCTTGTACAAAAACTACAGGTAATTTCACCAATCGTTTTATCGTTCTTACCGGTGATACCGTGCTTCCTACAGTTTGTTGGGAATCTTGTGTTGCTTGTGGTGCCGTTGGGCCAACTTCAGACGTAACCTTTAAGGTGGATATGAATGATTACCCCGGAAGTTTTACTACGCCAGAACTGAACGGAAGCTTTAACGGCTGGTGCGGAAACTGTACACCAATGACAGACGCAGATAATGACGGAGTTTGGGAAGTTACCGTGAATGTGCCTACCGATACCATCGAATACAAATTCTCATTCGATAACTGGACAGGTCAAGAGAACTTGACCCAAGGCCTACCTTGTACCAAAACAACTTCAGATGCCTCAGGCACATTCACTAACCGTCTTATGGTGGTAGAAGGAGATAGTACTTTAGGTGCTGTTTGCTGGGAGTCTTGTGATGCTTGCGGAACAACTGGTACTGCAGAGTTGACAGAAAATGCTGGCTTCACAATCATGCCAAATCCTACAAAAGGAGAATTTATGTTAATGGCTGATTTCAATACAGCTGAAAGTAGAAATCTATCTGTATACGACTTGAGTGGGCGCGAAGTGTTGAACAGAACACTAGCTGGTTCTCAAATTAATAAACGAATAGACCTAACTTCTTTCGGAAAAGGAATATACCTGATTGCATTGCAGAGCAAATCACAAACATTTACAGATAAAGTTGTGGTAGTTGATTAGTGTTTAACATTTAGATTTTACTACTGTTAATAGGTTCGGTTGAGCACATGCTCAACCGAACTTTTTGTTGCATAAAAAAACCGCACCTTGAGATGCGATTTTCTATTTAGTGTAAGCTAAAGTTACCCATTCATGCTCATTAAGAACTCATCGTTGTCTTTTGTACGATTAATTCTATCTCTCAAGAATTCCATCGCCTCAATTGGGTTCATATCTGCTAAGTGCTTTCTTAAAATCCACATCCGTTGAAGCGTTGCAGAGTCTAAGAGTAAATCATCTTTTCTTGTAGATGAAGCAACAAGATCAATAGCAGGATACATTCTTCTATTGGCAATCTTTCTGTCTAATTGAAGTTCCATATTACCAGTTCCTTTGAACTCCTCAAAGATTACTTCATCCATTTTACTACCCGTATCAATCAAAGCGGTTGCAAGAATGGTTAAAGAACCACCTCCCTCTATATTACGAGCTGCACCAAAGAAACCCTTAGGTTTATGAAGGGCATTTGCGTCTACACCACCAGATAATACCTTACCAGACGAAGGTGCAACAGTATTGTATGCTCTTGCCAATCTAGTAATGGAATCTAGAAGGATGACAACATCATGACCACATTCCACCATTCTCTTGGCTTTTTCAAGTACCAAATTGGCGATTTTAACATGCCTATCTGCTGGCTCATCAAATGTAGAGCTAATAACTTCTGCCTTTACATTTCTTGCCATATCCGTTACCTCTTCTGGTCTTTCGTCTATGAGCAAAATCAATAAGTAGGCTTCAGGATGATTATATGCAATGGCATTTGCTACCTCTTTTAGCAACTGGGTTTTACCAGTTTTGGGCTGCGCAACAATTAGTCCACGTTGGCCTTTACCAATGGGCGTAAATAAATCCATAATACGTGAAGAAACCGAAGCTCTTGGATGTCCTGTTAGCTTGAACTTTTCTTCAGGGAAAAGTGGTGTAAGAAAGTTGAATGGAACTCGGTCTCTAACCTCATTTGGTTGTCTTCCGTTAATGAGCACTACCTTAATAAGTGGAAAGTACTTTTCGCCTTCTTTAGGTGGTCTAACGGCTCCTTCAACATTATCTCCAGTTTTTAATCCAAATAGCTTTATCTGAGATTGAGAAACGTAGATATCATCAGGTGAAGGCATGTAATTGTAATCGCTTGAGCGTAAGAATCCATATCCATCACTCATTATTTCAAGAACACCCTCAGCCGTTATTATTCCTTCAAACTCGTATTCTTCTTTCGTGTAAGTACCTTCTAAATGAGCTGGTTGACCACCACGGTTACTGCGATTGCCTCGGTTATCATTCCTATTGTCATTACGTTGGTCACGCTTGTTTTGATCGTTGTTGCGATTTGACCTGTTTTCGTTCCGATTATCATTTCGGTTCTCGTTCTTGTTTTCGCTTTTACGATTATCGTGTTGCTTTTCCTCTCCCTGCTTTTGTTCTCTTTCCTGATTTCGAGGATTGCGTTTTGAATCTTTGTTTTCTTTTTGATTTTCAGAAGAGTCTTGTTCTTTTTTCTCTTCGGTAATCTCGCTGCGCTTTTTCAAAACGGGTTTTTCCCGCTTTGGACGCTCTCCTTGTTCAGGTGAGTCTTTTTTATCTACAGCCTCTGGTTTAGGCTTTCGTGGAACCCGCTTCTTAGGTGCTTCACTCGCCTTGGCTTCACTCGTTGGCTTAGATGCACTTTTAGTGAGTGCGGGCTTAAGAGCCTGGTGATCTAAGATGGCGTAAATAAGTTCTTGTTTTTTGAGCCTGTTGAATTTAGGAACTTCTAGTTGTTCTGCCAACTGTTTTAGTTCATCAACTTTTTTCTCATTAAGCTCGATAATGTCGTACATGAAAATAATATTAAAAGGACGTAATGTCGGGGAAGTATTGTCAAGAAAATCAAGTTAGAATTAAGACGTGGATACGGAGTCGTTGGTCCTTGCCTCTTCGCAAGTATACAACAATTGATTTGATTTCGATTAAGACTCGCTAAAAAATACGGCTACTTTTGCGGCAAATAAGCAAGCATGTTACAACGTATTCAAACGGTTTATCTCGTAGTTGCCACATTATTGGGGGTTCTTGGTCTTATTAATCCTGTGGCCATATTCTTAAAAGGGGCTGAAGCCATTACAATGGGTGCTTTTACACATACGGCACAAGTTGAAGGCTTTTTAGGTGCCTGGCCAATTGGAGTTTTATGGGTTCTTTGCATGGCAGTGCTTATTGCTACTGTTTTTCAGTACAAGAACAGACCCCTACAGTTGCGGGTAACAGCCACATTTTTTGTGCTCTTGTTGGCATTGGGCGCGTTGCAGTTTTTGTTGGCGTCACAATTGGGAGCAGCGCTTGGAACAGAATATTCCGTTAATTACAATTGGAGTGTGTTCTTACCATTTGTATCAGCCACACTGGTTTTTTTAGCACGAATGGCTATCAAAAAAGACGAAAAATTGATTCGCTCTGTAGATCGTTTGCGTTAGCGTAGCCCTAGTTCAATTACCTCTGGATTTTCAATCTTCGTTCGGTTTATTGAAAAACGGATAAGGGTTCTTACTTTATGAAAGCCTTGTTTACCTGCAGCTCCAGGATTCATATGCATGTGTTTCAATGCTTTATCATACATTACTTTAAGAATATGAGAATGACCTGTAATAACGAGGTCTGGCCTATGTTCTTCAATGAGCGATCTGGTCTTTCGGTTATACCTGCCTGGGTACCCTCCAATATGAATAATTAACACTTTTACTTCCTCTACAGTGAAAAGTTGAACCTCAGGATGTGCAGACCTTAGTTCATGACCGTCAATATTCCCGTAAACAGCTCTTAGAGGCTTGAATCCATCTAGGGTGTCAGCCAAAGGCAAGTTGCCAATGTCTCCAGCATGCCATATTTCATCTACTTCTTCAAAGTGCTTGAAAATGCGCTCATCTAAATGCCCATGTGTATCGGATAGAAGCCCAATGCGTGTCATGATGCGAATGTAAGTTATCGCCTTGGCACCTCTATATTTGGTCTACATTTGTGGTCGGAATGCATAGGTACTTCTTAAAATTGGCATATGACGGCACCCACTTTAGCGGTTGGCAGAGGCAGAGCGCAGGAAAAACGGTTCAAGGTGTTTTAGAAGAAAACCTTTCTAAAATAATACGAACCTCCACGCAAGTGGTAGGTTGTGGAAGAACAGATGCGGGTGTGCATGCAACTCAGTACTACGCTCACTTTAATACCCAAGAAGAAGTTGATATCAACAGCATAGCCTACAAATTGAATAAGATGCTTCGCGATGAAGTTGTTGTTCAAAAAGCGTTTGAAGCAAATGATCGCATTCATGCGCGTTATTCTGCTACGGAACGGGCATATCGCTATGTGATTCTGCGCGAAAAGAATCCATTTAAACGCAAATACGCTTGGTTCATCCAAGAACCATTAGATATTGATCGTATGAATGAAGCCGCCAATACTTTACTTAGCTATGAAGACTTTTCTTCTTTTGCTAGAACTGGGTCAGATGTGAAACACCATCGCTGTGATGTTAGAAAGGCTCAGTTTACAGAGAAAGGAACGGAGCTTCATTTTGATATAGCTGCAGATCGTTTTTTGCGCAATATGGTTCGTGCAGTCGTTGGAACTTTACTAGACGTAGGAAAAGGAAAACTTTCTCTTTCTGACTTTCGTTCGGTAGTGGAAGCAAAAGATAGAAGTCTAGCGGGAACTTCTGCCAAGGCACACGGTTTATACTTACATGAAATACGGTACAACGCTTTGTTGGAATCGTTTGAAAACGCATAAATGGCACAGTCGGTATCAGGTAAGGCATTTGACCTCAAGTTGTTCTCCAGGGTATTGGAATATGTAAAGCCATACAAGAAGCGTTTTGTATTAACAGGGTTTCTCACGGTTGTATTGGCCTTCTTATCTCCTCTTCGTCCCTATTTAATTCAGTATACGGTAGATGAGACCATTGTAAAGCCAAATGCTGAATTACTCTTGCAGCTAACCATTCTATTGGTGGTCATTCTTATTCTAGAAGCTCTGTTGCAGTTTGCGCAAACGTATATGGCGAACCACGTTGGGCAGAGCGTAATTAGAGACTTAAGGGTCCGCACCTATGATAAAATCTCGGGCTTTAAACTCAAATACTTTGATGGTACGCCTATTGGCACCTTGGTAACACGCGTGATTTCAGATATAGAAACCATTTCAGATATTTTTGCGAACGGTATTCTCATTATCATTGGAGATATACTCAAGCTAATTGTTGTTATAGCCGTAATGCTCTTAACAGATTGGCGATTGACATTATTTAGCTTAGCACCAATCCCTGTTTTAATAGTAGCCACCAATATCTTTAAGAATTATATTAAAGAAGCCTTTCAAGATGTACGTTCAGCAGTATCTAAGCTTAATGCATTTGTGCAAGAGCATATTACAGGAATGAACATCGTTCAAATTTTCAATAGAGAAGAACGAGAGCTAGAGGCATTCAAGGCGATTAATAAAGACCACATGCAGGCACATGTCAGAACGGTTTGGGCCAACTCTGTATTTTTTCCGGTAGTAGAAATTTTAAGTGCCATTTCCATCGCTCTGCTTGTTTGGTGGGGGGCAAAAGATGTTATCTCAGGACAGGTAACACTAGGTAACTTGGTGGCGTTTATATTGTATATCTATATGTTATACAGACCAATAAGGCAGTTGGCAGATCGCTTCAACACTCTGCAGATGGGAATGGTAGCGAGTGAGCGTGTCTTCAAAGTACTAGATACCGATGCACACATTGAAGATGAAGGAAGTGCTGAAGTTTTAGATATTAAAGGCGAATTAAGATTCAATGATGTTTGGTTTGCCTACAACGATGAGGATTGGATTCTTAGAGGAATAGACCTTGATGTGCAATCTGGTGAAACAGTGGCATTTGTAGGTGCTACTGGCGCAGGAAAAACTTCAGTAATCAATTTAATTAGCAGGTTCTACGAATTCAACAAAGGAAGTCTTACCTTAGACGGTAAATCCATAAGAGATTACCCGTTAAACGATTTGCGCAAACAAGTAGGAGTAGTTCTTCAAGATGTATTTCTGTTTAGCGACACCATAATGAACAACATAACGCTAAACAACCCCGATATTATCAGAGAAGATGTTATTGAAGCGGCTAAGTTGGTGGGTGCTCATAAGTTTATCGCAAAACTTCCAGAAGGATACGACTTCAATGTTCGCGAACGAGGAGGTATGCTTAGTGTAGGCCAACGACAGCTCATTGCGTTTATCAGAGCATATGTTTACAATCCTAGTGTGCTAATATTAGATGAGGCAACAAGCAGTGTAGATGCAGAAAGTGAAGAACTCATTAGGCATGCCATAGACGTTCTTACCAAAGGACGTACGTCATTAGTCATTGCTCACCGTTTGGCTACTATTCAAAATGCAGACCGCATAGTGGTGATGGAAAAAGGGAGAATAATTGAACAAGGAAGCCATAGAGAACTTCTTGAACAAGATGGTCATTACAAAGAACTCTATGAACTGCAATTCTCTGAACCTGCCCTGTAATCATAAACCACGTGTCTGTAACCTACATTACATTGAGAGATGAAGTAAAGCCTTTCCTTTGCACCATAATTTTAAACAACGTCTTGCCATGGCAACTAAGAAATTAACAACACAAGGATTTAAAGATATCTTCTTCGATTACACCGTTAAGAAGGAGTGGGAATATACATCAGATAGACCCGCAGTAATTGACTTTTACGCAGATTGGTGTGCACCGTGTAAAGCAGTGGCTCCTATTTTAGAAGAACTTTCTGAACAATACGATGGAGAAGTTGATATCTACAAGGTAGATACAGAAGCAGAACAAGAACTGTCATCGGTATTTGGTATCAGAAGTATACCAAGCATTCTGTTTGTTCCAACAGGTAGCAAACAGCCGATGATGCAAGCAGGAGCACTTCCCAAAGAAGCTCTTGAAGAAGTTATAAATAAAGAACTGCTAGCACCTGTAGAGGAATAGTATATAGGTTTTTAGGACAGATCATATAGCTCGCGCATCCCGATGGATAGTATTCATCGGGATTTTTTATGCTCAATTAAAAAAAGGGCTAGCGGATGGTTTTTCTGTAATTTTGGTAGATGAAGCAATTAGTTCTCATCCTGTTCTCTTTTCTTACTGCTTACTTTACGCAGGCGCAGCCTTCATGTGCACTAGACTTCTCAGAAGATCTGTTTTACAACTACCGCATGAATTACGACTATGCGGAATACCAAGATTCATTGGCTAACATGCCGTTTGAAAAGTTAAAGACAGACTTGAATACAGATGCCAAGAAAATGGTTTTCTGGTTAAATATCTACAATGTTTATGCGCAAATACATTTGGAGAATAACCCAGAAGACTACAAAAGGCGTATGAAATTCTTCAGTGAGAAATTCATTGTAATCGCTGGCCAAAAATTCAGTTTGAATAAAATTGAACACGGTATTCTTCGCAAATCCAAAGCGTTAGCTTTTAGAGGTGCACTTCCAAAGTTGTTTCCGAGTAAAATGGAACGTGAATTGCGGGTTGATGAACCCGATTATAGACTTCATTTTGCACTAAACTGTGGTGCTAAAAGTTGCCCACCTATAGCATACTATGAATTGATACATATAGATGATCAATTAGATATGTCGGCCCAGCGTTTCTTGCATGAAACTACATCGGTAAAGAGTGAGCAAAACCAAGTTGAGGTTTCGCGTATAATGAGTTGGTATCGTGCAGATTTTGGCGGAAAGAAAGGCATTGTTAAATGGTTGAAGCATTACGAAGTAATTGCCCAAGACCAAAATCCTAGTGTGAAGTTTAAGAAATACGATTGGAACGCTACACCTAAAGACTACGAAAAATGAAAAAGAAAACGGCCATTATAGGAGCCACTCCTCGCGAGGGTAAGTACGCATTTGAAGCCACTAAAAGGTTGAAGTCGCATGGTCACCCCGTGGTACCACTGGGAGTAAGAGAAGGTGAGATTACAGGCGAGAAAATTATTACACAATGGCCTGACCAAATTAATGACCTAGATACGGTGACACTATATATTGGAGAAGCAAGACAAGAAGCACTTTTCAATTATATAATAGGATTACATCCTAAACGTGTAATCTTCAACCCTGGAACAGAGAATCCAACTTTTTATGACAAGCTTAACGCAGCAGGCATAGCGCATGAAGAGGCATGTACCTTAGTACTTTTAAGCTTAGATGACTATTAATGAGAGAGCTTTTAACAATCAGTATTTTAGTTGCTTACTCGCTAGTAGGGCTCAGTCAGAATAATGTAGTACTAAAAGACACCCGCTTCGTTGCTGGTGGTAAGTTGAATGATACAGCTTTTGCGATTCAATCTACCCAAATAGAAGTAGAGCTAACCAGCTTTACGGGTGATGTAATGATCTTATTTAATTCAGATAATGCCAAAGACCTTACAAACAATGCCAAGCGATATACCAACAAGCGCAGTATAAATTATCGTTTCAAGGGCAACTTTAAAGGTTTGGAGCAAAGGTTGAAACGAAGTAATACTGCCGAGCAAGTATTCTTTGGAGATTGGGAAATAATGGTAGGAGATGTTTCACAACCCGCACAGCCTGTAGAGGTTAAGCTGAGCAGAGTGAAAGGAACCACAGGCAAAACGCAGCTAGTTACGTTTAAGGGTAAATTCAACCCAGCGAATTTTGAATTAGATACAGACCAATTTAGATGGAGTGGGGTAATTGAATACAGCATAATTCTTACCGTTGTTACCTATGATTAAAGCTGACTAAGGTCATGGAACTTGGTTAGAGGCTTCGTCATATTTGCGTGGTAATCGTTGCGCCATATGAATACAGCACTCATTCGGAAATACAATATTCCGGGACCCAGATATACCAGTTACCCAACCGTTCCGTATTGGGATAAAAGCACCTTTTCTTCTGGTAAATGGCAAGATGAGGTGGTTAAAACGTTTAATCTATCCAATACTGCAGACGGCATAAGTCTGTATATCCATTTACCTTATTGTAGCACAGCCTGTCATTACTGCGGGTGTAATATGAAGTACACCCAAAATCACGGAGTGGAAGAACCCTACGCAGAAACAGTGCTAAAAGAATGGCGCTTGTACGTTGATTTGCTTACAGATACACCTGTAATAAGTGAAATTCATCTTGGTGGTGGAACGCCAACATTTTTTAGTCCAGAGAATCTTACAAATCTTATCGGGGGAATTTTAGCACATGCAAGGCTATCTGGAAATCCACAGTTAAGCTTTGAAGCGAGTCCGCACAGTACAACAGATGATCACCTGCTTACCTTGTTTAATTTAGGTTTTACAAGGCTAAGTTTAGGTGTACAAGATTTTGACCCTACCGTTCAGGAAATGATTAATCGTATTCAATCAGTTGAACTGGTAGAGGGAGTTGTGCGTAAGGCGAGAGAGATTGGCTATGAATCGGTGAATTTTGATTTGATTTATGGCTTACCGTTGCAAACAAAAGAAACGATTACAGAAACATTCAAGGCTGTAAGAGCCATGAGGCCAGATAGAATCGCCTACTACAGCTATGCACACGTTCCTTGGATTAAAGGCGTAATGAGAAGATTTACCGAAGCAGACCTACCTCAAGGTGAGGAGAAACGCGCTTTGTACGAGCTGGGTAAAGAGTTATTAGAAAAAGACGGCTACATAGAGCTGGGTATGGACCATTTCGCACTTAAAAGCGATTCTTTGGTAGAGGCGGCAGAGAATGGATTACTACACCGTAACTTTATGGGGTACACTTCTACTGGAACTAAGCTTATGATAGGGCTGGGTGTTAGTGCCATAAGTGATTCATGGGGCGCATTTGCCCAGAACGAAAAAGTAATTAGAGATTACAAGAAGAGAGTAGAAGCTGGAGAACTTCCCGTGTTGAGAGGCCATGTTCTCAGTAAAGAAGATTTAATCATTAGGCAGCACATATTAAACATTATGTGCAGGCTTACAACAGACTGGAGTTCTTTCAAAGATCAAACGGATGCCTTGTTTGAAGGACTAGAACAACTGAAAGAACCTCAGCAAGACGGTTTGGTAGAGCTAGAGAAGTATTCGCTAACCGTTCCTGAAGCTGGAAGACCATTTGTTCGTAACATTTGTATGGCTTTTGACGCTGCATTGCGCAGAAATAAACCTGAAACACGTATTTTTAGCTCAACTATATAAAACCCAACGGAATGAAAACCATATTATTTCCAACCGATTTTTCTGAAGCTGCAGATGGAGCCCTTCGTGTGGCCAAACAACTCACAAAAAAAGGGAACGGTACATTGCATGTGCTTCATTCCATTGATTCGGTTCAGCGCTATGTAGACATGAGTCTAAGCTCAACTGGTGATGCAATGATACCAGGTTTTGAACCTGAGCTACTCATGAAAATGATTGAGAAGCAAAAAGCTGAGGCAAGTGAAGAGTTAGATAAACTAAAGAAATCCATCCAGGATGAAGGGATAGACGTGCATACGCATCTATCCACAGCAGATTTACTCATAGACTTGAATGAACTGGCAGAAAAAGAGAGTATAGAACTCATTGTAATGGGTACGCACGGAGCGTCAGGGTTCAGAGAGGCATTTGTTGGTAGTAATGCGCAGAAAGTAGTTAGAAATTGTAGAGTGCCTGTTTTGACTGTTAGAGAGGTAGAGCAATACTTTTCCATGGATACGATTGTGTATGCATCAGACTTCTTAGAAGAGGAGATTAATGCACAATTGCCGCGAGTTAAAAAGCTTGTAGATTCGGTAGGAGCAGAGCTTCACTTATTGCATGTAAATACACCTGCCTACTTTGAACAAACCGATGATGTTTTGGAGCGTATGGAAGTAGTTGCTGAAGCATACGAAGTGGGAGATGCCATGCAATATATCTACAATGACTTTACCATAGAAGAAGGCGTTTTGAACTACTGTAGATTAGTAGATGCAGATTTAGCTGTATTGGTTACTCACGGTTTCAAAGGAATCAAGCGTATTTTGGGCGATAATGTTACAGAAACTGTTGTTAATCATGCAAAACTCCCGGTTTTAAGCTTACATATTCACCCGACAAGTTAACATGGGGAAATGGCAAATCGAGATTAAGTGGGGTGTGATTTTTGCACTTATGATGCTACTCTGGATGGTAGGAGAAAAAGCATTTGGACTCCATGATGTGCATATAGAAAAGCACCCGCTGTATACTAATCTGGTTGCTATTCCTGCTATAGCAATCTATTTGCTTGCTCTGTTAGAGAAGAGAAAAGCAGCCTTCAACGGGGTTATGGATTATTGGCAAGGTTTTAAAACAGGTTTACGTATTACGCTTGTTGTTTTGTTATTGACTCCACTTAACACATACATTACGTTAGAATGGATTACCCCAGATTTCTTTGAACATGCTATAGCCTATGCAGTGGAATCAGGAGCAATGACTCCGGAAAATGCTGCGGAGTATTTCAGTTTTGATTCGTACCTAACACAAAGTATCATTGGAGCTCCTGTTATGGGTACATTCACATCTGGTATAGTGGCTCTTTTCACTAAGAAGCGATAAACCTTTTGGTGTGAAATCGGTTTGTTGATAAAGTCAACTCATGTTCGGACTATTCAAAAAGAAATCAGAGAAAGAGAAGCTTCGGGCCAAATACGAACAGCTCATGAAGCAATCGTACGAGCTTTCAACATCCAATAGAAAAGCAGCAGATGAAAAGGCGGCAGAGGCCGATGCGGTTTTAAAGCAAATGGAGAGCTTGAAAGAGTGATGCCTGCCTGCTAAGCCGGATCAACATCAGGAATGATTCTTACTTTCCTGAAATCTGGATGGCGTTGTAAATCGTCTAGCGCACGTTGAATAATTGCTCTTGTTTGCTTAACCAGTGTATCACGCTCTAGCTTGAGCAAAATCTGTTTGTGATATCTGTTTTTAATGCGAGCTACAATTGGGTACTCAGGCCCTAATACCCTATCCTTATACTTTCTGCGTAACAGTTCAGACAGATAGCCAGAGGCAGAGTTTACTAAGTCTCTATCTGTATGCAGTGCTGTGAATCGTATGAGCCTAAACCCAGGAGGATACTTAAACTGCTTGCGTTCTGCTAATTGACTCTCATACATGGCCGTGTAATTGTTTTCCGTTACCCATTGAATTATAGGGTGCGATGGCTGATACGTTTGGATGACCACAGTACCTCTATCTTTTTTTCTTCCAGCTCTACCAGCCACTTGAGTCATAAGTTGGAAGCTTCTTTCGTGTGCTCTAAAATCTGGGAAACTCAACAAACTATCTGCATTCAAAACGCCAACAACTCCAACGCGTTCAAAATCTAAACCTTTGGTAACCATTTGAGTGCCCACCAACACATCAATTTCTTGTCTGGCAAAAGCAGATAAAATTTCATTGTATGCATTCTTTCCACGCGTAGTATCCAAATCTAGGCGTTGAATTTTCCTATCAGGATACATTAATTGCAGTTCGTCTTCTACTTTTTCTGTACCAAACCCTTTGAGTTCAAGTGTAGGTGAGCCGCATTGCTCACAATTGGTAGGCATGTCACGATGATAGCCACAATAATGACATTTAAGTCTGTTGATCTGCTTGTGATAGGTTAGGTTTACATCACACCGGGTGCATCCTGGGGTAAAGCCACAGGAAGTACATTGGATGTAAGGACTAAAGCCTCTGCGGTTTTGAAATAAGATTACTTGATTACCCGATTGAAAGGCCATTTCCATCTCATTGAGCAAAACAGAGCTAAAATGCGAGCGCATGGTTTTAGACTGGTGCTCTTCCTTTAAATCTGCAGTGCGAATCAACGGCATCTTGGCTTCACCGTAGCGCTTTGTGAGCTCAGCAAAACCGTATTTGGCTGTTTTGGCTAAGTAGTAGCTTTCTACAGATGGGGTAGCAGAACCCAAAAGAACGTGGGCCTTGTGTATACGTCCCAACATCACAGCTGCATCCCGTGCGTGGTATCTTGGAGCAGGGTCGTATTGTTTGAATGAAGATTCGTGCTCCTCATCTACAATAATGAGACCTAGCGATTCAAAAGGCAAGAAAACGGCAGATCGAGCACCCAAAACTATGCGGTACTTTCCAGCAAGCATGTTATTCCAAACCTCAACACGTTCATTTTGATTGAGTCTTGAATGATAAACGCCTACCTCTTCTCCAAATCGGGCTTGTAGTCTCTTTATGATTTGAGTAGTTAGCGCAATTTCTGGCAATAGATAAAGAACTTGTTTCTCCTCTGCCCTATAGCTTTCCATAAGGTCTATATAAACCTCTGTTTTACCACTTGATGTAACACCATGCAGCAAGCATGCGGGCTTTTCTGGAAGAATCTGCCTAAGATAGTCTGCAACTTCTTGCTGTGCAGTATTTAAAGGTTTTACGGTATCTGTTATGTCAACGCTTTCTAATCTAGACTCTACCTGTTCTTCCAAAGTAAAAATCCCTTTATCAACCAACACCTTTACTTGATTGGCTGATGCATTTGCTTTTTTCTGCAACGTTATTTTTGCAACAGCATCGGGACTCCCAGAAAAGAAGTTGCTGAGTTCAATGAACCGCATCAAAAGAGCCGTTTGTTTAGGCGCTTTACTTAAGCTGTTCATCACCTCTTGCAGCTTGCTTTCTTGGTTCAGTTCAGTATTGAGTTTTACGTACCAAGCTGTTTTTGGTTTGTACTTCTCTTTCGCTTCTTCGTGCAACCAAACCAAGCCTTTGGCCATTAGGCTTTTAATGATAGGGTGAATGGTTTTAATTCCTAGAATATTGGATACTTCTTGAAGCGTGAGTGTATGTTGAGCTTCTAGTGCTTCACAAACGAGGTACTCTCTATCTGTTAATTCATTTTCATCCCAAGGTGAAACAGTATTTAAAACCAGTTTTGTCTCGCTGTGCACTTGCAAAGCTCCTGGTAGTGCTGCAGAAAGCACATCACCCAAGAAGCATAAGTAATAGTCAGAAATCCACTCCCAAAAGTGAAGTTGTTTCTCGTTTACAACAGGCGTTTCATCTTGCACATCCAAAATGGGTTTAGCAACATAGTGTTTAGGTGGTTGAGCGCCTGTTTTATACACCATTCCCGTGTAAAGCTTTTGCTTACCAAAAGGCACAACAACACGCATACCCTGCGCCAAATGTTCTTGCCATTCTGCAGGAACGGTATAGGTAAATGTATTGGGTACTGGCAGTGGAACAATTACTTCTATGAACAAATTGGGAGTTGCTTGCATGAGATGCCCAAATGTATGAATCATCAGCTTCAAATGCGTTATACTTGTTCACATGCTTCTTTCTTGGATAGACTGGTTGGTAATTATTGTGTTCCTAGGTATTTCTGTGGGCATTGGTTTTGCTGTTAAAGACAAAGCCTCTGGCAGCTTATCTGACTTCTTTTTGGGAGGTAGAAACTTGCCATGGTATATTGCTGGAATCAGCATGGTTGCTACCACTTTTGCGGCAGATACGCCATTGGCAGTAGCAGAGCTTGTAGCGCAAAACGGAATTGCAGGTAATTGGCTCTGGTGGAGCTTTTTAGCAGGTGGTATGCTAACCACTTTTTTCTTTGCATCACTATGGCGCAGAGCCGATATAGTAACCGAGCTCGAATTCATCAACATAAGGTACAGTGGCAAGCCAGCAAGGTATTTGCGCATGTTCAAAGCGGTTTACCTGGGTGTTTTTATGAACGGAATGATCATAGGTTGGGTAAACCTAGCCCTTAATACGTTGCTGATTCAATTCTTTGAAATACCAGCTGATACGGTCTTCTACTATACCGCAGGAGCGATGTTATTAGCCATGGTTTACAGTGCTGTAGGTGGGTTGATGGGAGTGGCCCTAGCAGATGCTGTTCAATTTACGGTTGCCATGATTGGTACAGTAGCCTTAGCTTATTTGGTTATTTCAAGTGATGCGGTTGGCGGCACAACAGGGTTGAAAGAAACACTGCCTGCTGATTACTTTAGGTTTTTTCCTGCTTTAGATTCGGGTGGAGATATTGGCACAACGTTGGTGCTTAGCATTGGTGCGTTTTTATCATTTGCTCTAGTACAATGGTGGGCGAGTTGGTATCCTGGAGCCGAGCCTGGTGGGGGAGGATACATTGTTCAACGTATGATGAGTGTCCCAAAAGAGAAAGACGCTTTCAAAGCGACTCTCCTTTTTCAAATTGCCCATTACTGTGTTAGACCCTGGCCTTGGATTTTAGTGGGTTTGGCAGCGGTTGCATTATACTCACCTGAATTTGCAGTTGAAAAGTTTGAGGAATCAACCCAAGTGCAAACGCTTGTAGAGTCAGGTGAACCCATAGAAAATACGCTTCAAACCTATGCTTCTCAAATTGACGAAAATCCTGAACTAGAAAAACAAATACGCTTCATGTATTCGCCTCGTTCTGGCTACATACAAACCATGATGGATTTTCTACCAGAAGGTTTAAAGGGCCTTCTGCTTGTGGCGTTTTTATCTGCTTATTTGAGTACTATTTCAACCCAGCTAAACATGGGTGCGAGCTTTCTTATGAATGATTTGGTGTTGGTTAAACGACCAAGATTATCAGATAAACAAGTGGTATCTCTAAGCCGGCTGTTAACCCTTGTCCTCATGGTAATAGGTTTAGGAATTACTACTCAGCTAACCAGCATTAGCGCAGTATGGGAGTTTATAATGGAAGCTGGCGCGGGGCTTGGACTGGTACTGATTTTGAGATGGTATCATTACAGAATCAATGCATGGAGCGAGATCACGGCCATGGTAGCTCCTTTTATCGGCTATGCCATAGGTTTGTACGTTCTCACCCCATGGTTGGGTGAATCATTTGTGAATCAAAAGGGAACCTTCTTGTTTACGGTTGCCTTTACTACCATTTCTTGGGTGGGCGTTACATATTTAACTCCTCAAGAAGACTCAGAAATACTAAAAGCTTTTGCTAAACGGGTTCGCCCACAAGGGTACTGGAGGCCTGTTTACGAAGTGAATAATAACGGTGTATCAAAGCTGTTTTTAAGTTGGATTGGCGGAATTCTTTTAGCCTACGGATTGTTAATTGGTACAGGAAAATTGCTTCTGTTAGAATGGACAGAAGGAGGGGTAGCCTTATTTATTTCAGGTATAGGTTTATTCCTTTTGCGCAAAGGCCTTAAAGAATAAGCGCCAGATAAGCTTACCGATTATCCCAAATATGAGCCAATGTTCCATATTGGCTCCGCTAAAACAGCCGAATTTATTAACCTTGTGGCTCAGTAAAAATTACTAGACAAAATGAAGAGAATTTTAGGTTTAGCGCTAGTCGCCATGATTGGTTTCTCCAATTGGGCAAAGGCAAATGAAGGAATGTGGTTACCGATGTTTATCGATCGGTTGAATCACCAAGACATGAAAAAAATGGGGCTCAAGCTAACCCCTGAAGAAATTTACAGTGTAAACAACAGCTCACTTAAAGATGCTATTGTAATGCTATCTGGCGGTAGCTGTACTGCTGAGGCCATTTCAAAAGATGGATTGTTGTTAACAAATCATCACTGCGCATACGGGGCTATTCAAGAAAACTCGAGCACAGAGTACGATTACTTAACAGACGGTTTTTGGGCTATGAGTAGAGGAGAGGAACTTCCCGCTGAAGGAATGACGGCTTCTTTCCTAATCAGGATGGAAGATGTTAGTGAAGTAATCAATGAAGCATTAGAAGGTGCTGATGAGGCTCAACGCTTCCAAATTATTCGTGCTCTTTCAGATTCAATTCAGCAAGCTGCAGTAGAAGACACACACTATAATGCCCGTGTAAAGTCCTTCTTTGAAGGGAATGAGTTTTACCTGTTTGTTTATGAGACATTTACAGATGTTCGTTTGGTTGGGGCACCCCCATCAAGCATAGGTAAGTATGGTGGCGACACAGATAACTGGATGTGGCCTCGCCACACAGGAGATTTCTCTATGTTGCGTGTTTACAGCGGTCAAGACGGAAAGCCTGCAGAGTTCAGTAAAGACAATATTCCTTTTCAACCACGTCATCATCTACCAGTTAGCACCAAAGGAGTTAACAAAGAAGATTTTGCCATGATCATGGGTTACCCAGGAAGTACAGATCGTTATTTAACTTCTTATGGAGTAGAAATGGCAATTACCAAAGATCAACCTGCTCGTGTTAAAATTCGCGGAGAGAAATTGGCGATTTGGAAAGAAGATATGGATGCTTCTGCCGATGTACGTATTAAGTACGCTAGCAAGTATGCATCTGTAGCAAATTACTGGAAGTATTTCATTGGGCAAACTTCTCAAGTGAAGAACAATAAGGTATTGGAAAAGAAACAAGCTGAAGAAGAAGCTTTCACCAATTGGGTAAATGCAGAAGCAACTCGCAAAGAAATGTATGGTGAGGCATTGCCAAGCATTGCTGCTGGGTATAATCAATTAGATAATTACGTAATTACGAATACGTACATTCAAGAAGCCTTATTTGGTTCAGAAGTGCTAGTTATGGCTTACCGTATGCAAGGCATGCGCGGTACACTTGAGCCTAAAGAGCCAGATGCTATGAAGTTAAATCAGCAGATTCAAGCGGTTAAAGGCGCAGCTGAAGGCTTCTTTAAAGATTATAACGCTTCTACAGATCAGAAGGTAACGGCAGCTATGTTGCGTTTACTTTACGAAGATGTAAATCATGATCACTTGCCTGAGTTGTTCTTAGACATGGTTAAAAAGAACAAAGAAGATTTTGACGCTATAGCGGAAAGGATTTTTGAAAAGTCTTTTGTAGATGAGAAAGAAACGCTTGAAGAATTCTTAATGGACCCTTCTGCTAAGGCGATGGATAAAGATCCTGCAATTAAGCTAATGGGTGCGTTTTTGGGTAAGTACCGCAGTGAGATTGCACCTGCATCTCAAGCCGCTTACGTGAGCATGAATCAGGGTAATCGTTTGTTCGTTAAGGGATTGCGCGAAATGCAGCCCAATCGCAAGTTTTATCCAAATGCGAATTCAACAATGCGATTAACGTATGGTCAAGTATTGGATTACGAACCACGCGATGCTGTGCACTATAACTTCTACACAACAATTGAAGGAGTTATGGAAAAAGAAGATCCAGAAAATGATGAGTTCATTGTTCCTCAGAAACTAAAAGACCTGTATGAGGCGAAGAACTATGGCATGTATGCAGATGCGAATGGTGACTTACCAATTTGTTTCTTAACCAATAACGATATCACTGGTGGTAATTCAGGTTCTCCTGTTATTAATGCGAACGGTGAGTTAATTGGATGTGCATTTGATGGGAACTGGGAAGCCATGAGCGGTGATATTTTCTTTGAGAAAAACATTCAGCGCACAATTGTGGTAGACATTCGCTACGTGTTATTCATTGTAGATAAATATGCAGGTGCAAAACACTTGGTAGATGAAATGACCTTGGCTAAAGGTCCAATGAAAGAAGCGCTAAAGAGCAAAACTTTAAGCCTTCCAATAAGCGAATAAGCTCAACGTGTTATTCAAAAGTAAAACCCCGATTTCTCGCGAAATCGGGGTTTTCTTTTTTCTGTCTTAAGGAAAATAGACTTGCTATTAATCTTCTAGTTCTGCGATTTTCTCATCTAGCATTTCATCAATGAGCTTCCGTTCCGCATCGTTAAGCTTCTTGTCAACTTTGGCTTGCTTTTTCAAGAAACGAAACATCGCTTTCTTCTTGATTTCGTAGGCCATAAAAACCGTATAGTTGGTTTCATCGTAATACTTTTCTTCACCCAATTTGCGCAAGTCAGCAATATCTGTGTTTACAACTGCACGGGTTAGGCTTTGGAATTTAGCGGTAATCTCATCTTTATTCTCATACTCTGTACTACTCATAAAGTCATCTGTAACCTCTTTTATAGTGGTATTCATTTGACTTCCCAGTTCTGCCTTGGCTTCGTGCGAAGCTTTTTTCTTGGCAATGTTTTCATCTCTGCTTACCCCTTTTCCAACAGCTCTAAAAAACCGAGCATTACTTTCGTATTTATTCCCTTGAAAAGGTTCTTTTACTTTTTTGCCAAAAGGCTTGCTACAAGATGTTACCAAAGCAAAGCCGATGAACAGAAGACCGAATGATTTGAGTGCTTTCATGTGTGTTGTTTTCAATTGATAAGCTAAAATAATGCCAACTTAAGCATTTACACTATAAAGCTCTTCACGTTGTTCCATTACCCTAGGATGTTCTATGTACTCGTCATACGTCATCAGTTTATCTATGATGCCATTTGGAGTAATCTCAATAATTCTGTTGGCAACAGTTTGGGTAAATGTATGATCGTGAGAAGTAAACATCAAAGACCCTTTGAAATTCTGCAAAGAGTTATTCAAAGCTTGAATACTCTCCAAGTCTAAGTGATTCGTTGGTTCATCTAATACCAAGAAATTGGCTTGCTGCAACATCATACGCGATAGCATACAGCGCACTTTTTCGCCTCCAGAGAGAACATTGGCTTTTTTGAATGACTCTTCACCGGTAAATAGCATTTTACCTAAGAAACCACGCACATAGACTTCATCTACTTCTTCACCATCGGCAAATTGACGCAGCCAATCAATCAAGTTCAAATTCGTTTCAAAGAATTCTGCATTATCATTGGGTAAATAAGCTGTTGTAATGGTTTGCCCAAACTCAAAGGTTCCAGCATCGGCTTTTGCCTCACCCATGATAATATCAAAGAATCGAGAAATGGCTCTTGAGTTTCTGCCTATTACGGCAATTTTATCTCCTTTATTGACGTTGAGCTCAAAATTCTTGAAGAAAACTTCTCCATCAGCGGATGCAGAAAGTCCTTCCGTTCTCAAAATCTGATTTCCTGCTTCTCTTCCTTGTTCAAAGATAATGGCAGGGTACTTCCTATTAGAAGGTTGAATTTCATCTAAATTAATTTTGTCTAATAACTTCTTACGCGAAGTGGCTTGCTTAGACTTGGAAGCGTTGGCACTAAAGCGAGCAATAAACTCTTGCAACTCTTTCTTTTTGTCTTCTGCCTTTTTATTTGCTGCTGCGCGCTGGCGAAGTGCTAGTTGGCTACTCTCGTACCAGAAGGTATAATTACCCGTGAAAAGGTTGATTTTACCAAAATCAATATCTGCTATATGCGTACAAACAGTATCTAAGAAGTGTCTATCGTGAGAAACTACAATAACCGTGTTCTTAAAGTCAAGTAAGAAGTCCTCTAACCAGCTGATGGTTTGCAGATCCAAATCATTGGTAGGCTCATCCAAAATGAGCACATCTGGATTTCCAAATAATGCTTGAGCAAGTAGAACGCGCACCTTTAGAGCACCTGTCATCTCACTCATGTTTTTGTAATGTTCGCCTTCGTCTATGCCCAAACCGCTGAGTAAAGCTGCTGCATCAGATTCGGCATTCCATCCATCCATTTCCGCAAATTCGGCTTCTAATTCAGAAGCGCGTATCCCATCTTCATCTGAAAAATCTGGTTTAGCGTAAATGGCATCTTTTTCTTGCATGATTTTCCACAGTTTTTCGTGGCCCATCATTACCGTATGGATTACTGCAAAATCATCATAGTCGTTGTGATTTTGCTTGAGAACCGCCAAACGTTTTCCTGGCTCTAAATGAATACTGCCAGTATTGGCTTCAATTTCACCAGAGAGAATTTTAAGAAAAGTAGATTTTCCGGCACCATTAGCTCCGATTACTCCATAGCAATTACCATCTACGAATTTTGCGTTTACTTCATCAAATAGAACTCGCTTACCGTATTGTAAGCGAACGTTTTGTGCTGTTAGCATACCAAGTCTGAATTTGGCTGCAAAAGTAGGTTTTTATTAAGGGGTATAGGGTAGTTGAAGAAAGGTAATTCCGAGAGTTTTGTGCACCTTTGGTGAGCAACAAATAAGAAATGCCAGCAAACAAATATGCTCTCATACGTTATCGGGTAATTGATAGGCTTATCAGCAATAAATACAAGCCTTACCCAGGAGTTCTAGACTTGATGGATGGTTGCTCAGAAGCCCTAGGCAAGGAAGTAAGTAAATCTACCATAGAAAAGGATTTGGCTTCAATGAAAAACGACCTAGGGCTGGGATATGAGGCACCTATTAAATTTAGCAAAGAGTATCAGGGGTACTATTACGAAGACCCAGAATACAGCATTGAAGATATACCTTTAAGTACAGAAGAAATCAATGCAATTCGTATGGCCGCTAACACCTTATATCAGTTTAAAAACATTGGCCTTTTTAAGCAATACGATGCGGCAATTGATAAAATATTGAATAAAGTAAAGCTCTCGCCAGTAGAGAATAATAAAGCGGCTGAGGTTATTCAATTTGAACAGGCTGAAACGGTTAGCGGACAAGAGTTTCTTACAGACTTATTCAACGCAGCAGTGCATCGCAACAAGGTATCGTTTAATTATTTAAACTACAGAACAGAGGTGGTGAGTAGTAGAATCATTCACCCGTACTTATTAAAGGAATACGCCAACCGCTGGTATGTAATAGGATTAGATGAAAACAAAAATAATTACCGCGTTTTTGGTCTTGATCGAATTTCTGATTTACAGCTAAGCCAAGATTCCTTTGAACGGAAAAAGCGTTTCAAACCTGCAAACTATTTCAAGTATAGCATAGGTATTACTGCACCTGCAGAAGAAGAACCGGTAGAGGTGGTGCTAGAATGTAATGCATTGTTAAAAAAGTACTTAGAGAGTCAACCCTTACATGCTTCGCAGCGAATAAAAGCAGACATAATCACCTTGAAAGTAATTCCTACCTACGAATTGAAAGAAAAGCTGATTGGTTTTGGAAACCAAGTAAAAGTAGTTTCTCCACAATCTCTAAAAGATGATATTGTGCAGGCGCATGAGGCTGCACTTAAACACTACAAATCATGAATGTAGCTATAGTAAACGGACCTAATCTCAACTTGCTGGGCCAGCGCGAACCCAATATCTACGGCACGCAATCATTTGATGATTTTTTGCATGTGCTTACTTCTGAGTTTCCTCAATTTGCTTTCGCGCAAATGCAATCAAACGTAGAAGGGGAGTTAATTAGTGCATTGCATGAATTAGACGAAACAGCAGATGTTATTCTTTTGAATGCCGGTGGTTACACACATACATCTGTAGCATTAGCAGATGCAGTAGCGGCTATAGATACACCCGTAATTGAAGTGCACATTAGCAATATTTTTGCGCGTGAAGATTACAGGCATAAATCATATATAGGAAAGCATTGTATAGGAAGTATTTCAGGCTTTGGCTTGGCTGGATATAGATTGGGTGTTTTGGCAGCCATGAATAGTCTGTAGCCATTGAGCTTTGAATATATTTGCACTGAGCAATGGAAAACGGCAAAGTCTTACTTAACCCCAAACAGCTTGACTTAACCATGAACAGGTTGAGCTATCAGTTGATTGAAGACCATAACGACTTCTCCGACACTATTCTTGTAGGTTTACAACCCAGAGGGGGGGACCTATCTGGTATTCTTCACAAGAGAATTCAGAATATCCGTAAAGAAGATACCATTCGTCATGGCTTGTTAGACATTTCATTCTACAGAGACGATTTTAGAAGAAGAGACACACCCATTACGGTAAGCAATACCGAGATGCCTTTTGATATTGAAGGGCAGCGAATTGTGCTTATAGATGATGTACTCTATACAGGTAGATCTGTTCGCAGTGCGATGGATGCGTTGATGGATTTGGGCAGGCCTAAGAGTGTAGAATTTTTAGTGCTGATAGATAGACGTTTCAGCAGGGAGTTACCTATACAACCAGATTATATGGGTAGAACAGTAGATGCTGTAGCCTCTGAACGTATTGATGTTATTTGGGAAGGTGAATCTGGTAGGGTATTACTTAACACAATGAAGGGGCATGAGTAGTTTAAGCGTGAATCACCTGTTAGGAATTAAGTACATCACGCGTGATGACATTGACCTCATTTTCAAAACCGCAGATCATTTTAAAGATGTGATTAACCGCCCCATCAAGAAAGTCCCTTCGCTCAGAGATATTACCATTGCCAACCTCTTTTTTGAAAATTCAACCCGTACGAAGTTATCATTTGAATTAGCTGAGAAACGACTCTCTGCAGATGTGGTTAATTTTTCTGCATCTGGCTCCTCTGTTAAGAAAGGAGAAACGCTAATAGATACGGTGAATAATATTCTCTCCATGAAAGTGGATATGGTGGTTATGCGGCACCCTAATCCTGGAGCTTCTGTTTTTTTGAGTAAGCACGTAGACGCACGAATTGTAAATGCAGGAGATGGAGCGCACGAGCATCCTACCCAGGCATTATTAGATAGCTATTCTATCCGTGAGAAATTTGGAACGGTAGAAGGCAAAAAAGTGTTGATTGTTGGCGATATTCTTCATTCTCGCGTGGCCTTGTCTAACATCTTCGCCTTGCAGAAATTAGGAGCTGAGGTTATGGTTTGCGGTCCACGTACGCTCATGCCCAAGCATATTGAATCACTAGGTGTAAAAGTTGAATACAACCTTATTAATGCGCTTAAGTGGTGTGATGTAGCTAATATGCTTCGCATTCAACTAGAACGACAAGACATTAAGTATTTCCCATCTCTACGCGAATACACCATGATGTATGGTCTTACCAAAGACGTATTGAAAAAGGCAGGCAGAGAAGATTTAACAATAATGCACCCGGGTCCGATTAATAGAGGAGTTGAAATCTCTTCAGACATCGCTGACTCCAATACGAGTATTATCCTCAACCAAGTTGAGAACGGTGTAGCTATCCGGATGGCTGTACTCTACCTTTTGGCTGAGAAAATTGAAAGAGAATGAGTGCGTTTACCATCAAAAAAGGAGACAAGCACGTATTGATTCAGATTGCTGATTCAGCTCCTTCATCGGCTTTGCTTACAAACCTTTTAACAGAATATACGTCTTCACATACAGAGAGTAATGTAGTGTTAAACCTTGAGGAGGTGCTAACACTTGATGTTGAGTGTGTTAAAGTTATTGAAGCCTTTTTTAAGCAGGTAATGGCAGAAGAACTTTCATTCATTATTGCAGGTTTAGACGAAGAACTCGGGTACTTACTCCCCAACATAGAACAAACCCCAACAATAACTGAGGCACAAGACCTCGTATTTATGGAAGAAGTAGAGCGTGAATTGGGCGCTCATATAGATTTTGAAAACGAAGAAGATTAAGCTTATGAAATACGTATACACTTTCTTATTTGCAGTTTCTACAATTATGGCCGGAGCGCAATGTGTTCCTAGTCAAGATGATACTACCTCTCTTTTATACCCAGTTCCAGATACAACTGGAGGAGCCGTACTGTATTTGGGGCAATATTACGGAGATACCATAACGATTAATGTACCCTCAGATACGGCCATTGATAATCCTATAGGTCCTGGAACTATAGATGTTAGTGTTGATTCATTAGTGCTAACCTCTGTAACAGGTTTACCTCCAGGAATGACTTATGGATGCCATAATACAGACTGTTTTTCATTAGGCGGTCAACAAGGGTGTCTACACTACTACGGTACACCACAGGTTGCAGATACCTTTCTTGTAACGGTTAGCGGAGCGGTATATACAAGTTTGTTGCCTTCTACTTTTGATGAGACTTTTCCATTGATTGTTGTAGATGCATCTAGCGTTTCAGAGAACGTTTCACAAGAGTTACTTCAGGTGTACCCTAATCCAGCTAAAGATGAGGTTACATTGGAACTTAGCGCGCAAAGCGATGCGGGTTCAATACGCATGTATTCTGTACTTGGGAACGAAGTGTATAACGGTACTTTACTCCCAGGAATTAACCGCATCTCTACAGAAGAGTTGCCTGCAGGATATTATGTGATAAGTGCAGAGGTGAATGGTGAGCGTTACAGTAAACAACTAGCTGTAATCCATTAAATACATGGGTTTATCCGTTACCATTTTAGGAGCAAATTCAGCTATTCCCACTGCAACTCGTTACCCCACAGCCCAAGTGGTAGATATTAATCAATCTCGCTATTTGGTTGATTGTGGTGAGGGAACTCAAATGCAGTTGCGCAGGCACCGCATTAAATTACAACGGATAAAGGCCATTTTTATCAGCCACTTGCATGGTGATCATTATTTTGGATTGATTGGTTTAATCAATACCATGCATATGCTGGGGAGAAATATTCCACTGCACATTTATGGGCCTCCAGGCTTGTTAGATGTGCTTCAGATTCAATTAGACTTAGCAGATACTCGTTTGAGTTATGAATGGCATTTTCACTCATTAGACTTTGGTGAATCTAAGCTGATTTATGATGATGATGGAGTAGAGGTATTAACCATTCCACTAGACCACGGGATAGACTGCAACGGATTTCTTTTCAGAGAAAAGCCAAGAAAGCGCAAACTAGTGCGCGAGAAAATTGTGGAGCTAGGTATTCCCTTGGAACAGATACCCAAAATCAAGCAGGGTGCAGATTTTCTGAAAGAAGATGGAACCAGCATCCCAAATGCGCAAATTACAACAGAGCCCAAAAAGAGTTACAGCTTTGCCTTTTGCTCAGATACAGCTTATTCAGAGGCAATTATCCCCATTATTAAAGGGGTAGATTTGCTGTATCATGAAGCTACTTTCTTAGAAGATAGAAGAGAAAGAGCCAATCAAACTAAACATAGTACAGCCAAAGATGCCGCTACTATTGCTAAGCTAGCAGAAGTAGGACAATTGGTTATTGGTCACTACAGCGCACGCTATTTTGATTATACAGACCATTTGAATGAAGCTAAATCTGTCTTTGAGAATACCCGCTTGGGCAGAGAAGGAACTACAGTAGAGGTAAGCTAGCTTGGTTGAAAACTCAGGAAAATCTTTTTTGTTATTAGGAACAGCAAATGGATGGCAAGCACCTATATTTGTGTCTTTAGAATTAGTCTAAATTAATGAAGCGCATCCGCATATTATTGGCAGACGGCCATTACATTTCTCGCCAAGGATTAAAAACAATCTTTAGCACAGATGATGTATTAGATGTTGTAGCAGAGGCAGAGAATAGCGCGGAACTTCACCAACTACATAGTGATTTAGTACCAGATGCTATTGTTATTGATTACACAACACCAGGCTTTGGTCTAAATGATATTAAGCAAATAAAAGCAAACAGGCCTTCATTAGCGTTTGTAGCCGTTACAGAGTTTACCCATAAAGAACAAGTTCGTGAAGCCATGCGAATGGGTGTAGATGCACACATTCAAAAAGATTGTAGCCACGATGAGATAATAGACAGCGTAAAAGCTGCCTATTCCAAAGAGCGCTTTTTTTGTGGCAAAGTATTAGACGTTATTGGCGAAGACGGCACAAATGATGACTTTGTAAGTTGTGAGCCTATAAGTTTATCGTTGCGCGAAATTGAAATCATTCAACAAGTAGCAGCTGGGCAAACCAATAAGCAAATTGCAGACTCTTTATGTCTGAGCACACACACGGTAATGACTCACCGCAAAAACATTATGAATAAGCTAGGGATTAACAATACAGCAGGGCTTGTTATCTATGCGGTTAAAGAGAACTTGATTAGTCCGAATAAATTCCTTTTCAATCAAGAAATGTGACAAACATCATAGGGCTACACGCGTTAGTCATTGTAAATTTGTTGCTCCTTTTATCACAGAACATTTAGCATGGAAAAAATAGGATTGTTTTACGGCTCAGATACGGGTTGTACAGAGGCAGTAGCCGAGATGATTAAAGATCAAATTGGCGATGACATCATAGAAGTATATGACGTGTATGATGTTGATGCCGATGATTTTAATAAGTACGATAAATGGATTATCGGTTTGTCAACCTGGCACGATGGCCAATTGGTAAGTGCATGGGATGACTATTTTGATGATTTCGAAAATCTTGATTTTGGCGGCAAGACCATCGCATTCTTTGGATTGGGAGATCAGTACGGATACAGCAACTATTTTATTGATGGTGTTGGAATCTTAGGCAAAGTAGCACTAGAAAAAGGTGCAAAACTCATTGGATACTGGTCTACAGATGGTTATGAGCATGATGAATCCAAAGCAGAAGTAGATGGAGGTCAGTTTATGGGCTTAGCCATAGATGAAGACAATCAAGATGAACTTACTGAAGAAAGAGTTACTAAGTGGGTGAACCAAATTAAAGGCGAGTTCGGCATCTAAAAACTATAAACCCACATTCATATTTTTAACTAAACCGATTAATGATTAGAGAATCAATAATCGGTTTTGTGTTTTAGTCTTCCAATAGCATTAACGCTTCATTTAATTCACCAGAAGCCTTCATGTCATTTTGTTCACGAGCAATAGGAATACCTGCTCTGTATGTTTCAATGGCCTCAGATTCTTTTCCAGTTTCTTCTAGTAGCTTGCCCAATTGATAGTACGTTCCTAGGTAACTTGGAGAACGCTCCTTTAGCCCAGCAAGTAATTCAATCGCCTTCTGGAGCTTACCCAACTTTTGGTTTTCCAAGGCCGCAGCATATACTAAGAAATCATCTGAAGGATCTTTTTTGAGCATTTGCTCAATCATTTCTAAGCGTGAGGTATCCATTGTTTCAAGGGGTTGATTCTCGATACAAAAGTACATTCTTTGTCGCGTTTTATCTTAAGCAAACAGAAGCTTAACAGTAGGGTTATACAACAGGCTGAACCAAAATACCTAAAAGATGGTATTGCTTAACGAAGCGTACGGAAATACGTTTGTAACGTTTTATTTAGACTCATTAAAAATAAAAGCTAAACATGACGTATCACAAAATCGCTTTCCTAGGATTGGTCTCAATGACCCTGTTATCATCTTGTTCAGATGATGATGAAAACACACAAGAATCTCCTGTTACTATACCTTCCGAGTATATCAGCGAAGATTTTTCATCTAACGCAGCGGAGCAAATCGCATTAACAGATGCTCTTGCAGCTTTTACTAGCGCTCAAAAAGCAGCGGATGGTGGCAATGTAATCACATTACAATCTATGACATCATTATGGGATGGCACTGAACTCAAAAATAAAACCGTACCATCTTACCATTCAATAGTGGATAATGAGTTGCCTATTTTGGCCACAGCTAGTGCTGCAGGAACATATGACTGGTCTACTGCACCTAATAATGATGGTGGACACTTTGAAGACCGTGTATTCAGTCCAACTGGAATGGAATGCGTACAACTGGTTGAGAAAGGTTTATTTGGCGCCACCTTGTACAACGAGGCACAACGAATTATCAATACTAAAGGAGATAACTTATCTGCTGCAGATGTAGACGGACTAGTTGCTTTGTTTGGAACTACACCTCTTTTCCCTAATACAGATGTGTCGGGTCCAATGCCAGACAAATTTCAGGCAAAATATGCAGCAAGAAGAACGCCAGCATCTGGAGGGATGTACCTAAATATCAAGAAGTATTTTATTGAAGCCCGTGCTTACGCAGAAGCTGGTTCTCGGTACAATGCTCAAAAGGCTTTGGCACTCCAAAATCTAATAAAGGAATGGGAAAAGAGTTTAGCAGCTACAACAATCAACTACCTGTATGCTACGGTTGATAATCTTTCGCAAACCAATCCTTCTGATGCTGTAATTGAAGATGGTATGCATGCTTATGGAGAAGGTGTTGGATTTTTGAGTGGTGTTTTAGCAACCCCTGCCAACTACAGAATTATTTCAGATGTTCAAGCGAATGCAGCCCTGCAAGATATGTTGGCGCCTTTTGGAGAAACACCAACTTCTTACAAATTGGTGCAGTCACCAGCAACCGAATTACTGAGCATTCAAGATGCCTTGAATACAATACAGCAAGTGTATGGTTTTACAAATGCAGAAATGGAAGGGTTCAAGAAGAACCACGTAAATGAAGAAGGACGCTAAGCACATCATTTCATGATAGCAAAAAAGTTCATTCATTTTTACAAAGCATTGCTTCCTTTGGGAGCAATGCTTTTCCTATTGAGTTGTGAACAAGAATCAACCAATACGGTAGGAGATACTGGGTTCGACAGAGTAGCTCTGCTCACACACTATGAGGAGAATATCGTTTCTCCCAATTTAGAAAGCTTGACCGTTGCTGCAGAAGAGTTGCAGAGTGCTGTATCACAGGTGGTTGCTAATCCGTCTGATGCATCGGCTTTGCAAAATGCGAGAGATGCCTGGAAATCTGCTGCATTGGCTTATGCGAAATGTCACAGTTTCAATTTTGGTCCGGGCGAAACTTTGTTTGGATCTTTTGCAGAGAATGTAGCCACATTTCCTACGAATGTCGCTAAAACGCAAGCGTATATTGATGCAGGAGATTATTCACTCAATAATTTTGACAGAGATACAAGAGGACTTTACGGAATCGAATACTTGCTGTTTGCACAAGGAGCTCAAGATTCTTTGAAGCAAGACAACTATATTTCCTATTTACAAGCCATTGTGACAGATTTTAGTGCGAGATGCAATGAGCTTAAAACAGACTGGAACTCTTACGGTGCTGCTTTCAAACAAGACGCAGGAACGGGTTCTTCAAGCAGTATCACCGTTATGTATAACGAATGGCTTAAGGGCTACGAGCACATTAAGAACTTTATGGTGGGTATTCCTGCAGGTACTAGAGCGGGGCAAACAGGTCCAGAGCCCAATCAAGTAGCTGGGCTTTACAGTGGCATAAGTACAGAACTTGTTGCCGCCTATCTAAACCATATTGAGGTAATGTACTTTGGTGCATTACGGGCTGAAAATCCAACTGCGATTGGATTTGATGATTATTTGAAGACAACAGTGGGTGGTGAAGATGTTTATACGCAAACGGTAGCCCAGTGGGATGTTGTTTTGTCTGCTCAGGATGCACTTCCCAATCAGCCGTTGAATGAAACGGTTCTCACCAACCTTGCTGATGTAGAAACGTTATACACAGAGCTTTCTAGACACACCCGCTTTTTTAAGAGTGAATTGGCCTCAAGGCTAGGTCTAATCATAACCTACGATAGCGGAGACGGAGATTAATGAAAAGTATTTTGTCCAAAAGTATGCAGTGGCTTAACGCTCCTGTTTCTAATGCACCCTTAACAATGTTTAGGGTGCTTTTTGGTTTGTTGATGGCCTTTAATACACTTCGCTTTTGGTACTTAGGGTGGATTGAAGACCACTTTATTGACCCCGATTTTCACTTTACCTATTTTGGCTTTGGCTGGGTAGAGCCTTTGCCTGGATGGGTTATGTATACCCTACATAGTATGGCATTTTTGGCAGCACTAGGGATAATGTTGGGTTGGTACTACCGCCTTGCAGCAGCACTTTTCTTTTTGCTTTTCACCTATTTTGAACTCATTGACTTAACCTACTATCTCAACCACTATTATTTCATTAGTCTTATAAGCGCGCTCATCATATTTATGCCGCTTAATAGGTCGTTCTCATTAGATGTTTACTTCAGAAGGGTAACACCAACCACACACGTGCCAAGGTGGCCATTAGTACTAATCCAAGGTCAGATTGCACTTGTGTATTTATATGCGGGGTTGGCAAAAATGAATGGAGATTGGCTTTTTCAAGCGCTACCCCTGCGTATTTGGCTCCCTGCTAATTCAGATATGCCTGTAATTGGCTCACTTTTTAATTACCCTTTAACGGCATTTGTTTTCAGCTGGGCGGGTATGCTTTTCGATACGTTTATCGTTTTCTTTTTATTTTTTCGAAAAACACGTCCATATGCTTACTTGGTTGTTGTTTTCTTTCATGGTGTAACGGGCTGGTTATTTCAAATAGGGGTTTTCCCACTGGTAATGAGCATTCTTGTATTGGTTTACTTTTCTCCAGAGTTTCATGAACGAATCATTAGCTCGCTAAAGAAACCGCTAGGTATATTTCCTGTAAAGGCTGCGTTGGTTGGCAATAACCTTCCAAGTAAGTTAAAGTCTGCGGGCCTAACGTTTCTCTTGGCTTATGTCGTTTTTCAGTTGGTATTTCCTTGGCGCTTTGTTTGGTATCCTGGTAACATGTATTGGACAGAAGAAGCTTACCGTTTTGGGTGGCGGGTAATGCTTGTGGAAAAAGCTGGTACTGCGCGATTTTTTGTAAAAGAAGGTAAAACGGGTAAAGAAGGAGAAGTAGATAATAGAGCGTTTTTAAATGCGCATCAAGAAAAGCAAATGAGCTTTCAGCCCGATATGATTTTGCAGTTTGCACACTACTTAGAAGACGTTTACCAAGAACAAGGATTAGAAGACCCAATCATTCGCTGTGAGGCTTGGGTAACGTTAAATGGCAGGCCAGGTCAACTTTTATTCGATCCATATTTGGAATTAAATGAAATAGAAGATTCTTTCGCGCCCAAATCGTGGATTTACCCGTTAAAAAATGATTAGATCCCTCATTATATCCTTTTTTCTTGCAAAAGGTGCAGTAGCAATTGGGGGCGAAATCCGTGGCACGGTAAAGGTATCGGGTAGCCCTGTTTCTGAGGTGCTTTTAGTGTTAAACCCAGGAGCTTGGCAAGCTCTTTCAGGTTCTGATGGTACGTTCTCTTTCAAGGGAATAGAACAAGGTGATTACACCCTCCAAGCATACTATCCTGGTTATAAAGTTTCTTTGGATACTGTTCCATTAACCAATGAATCTTTTGAAATCAACATCGCACTGCAACCTCTAAGTGTAGATCTTAAAACAGCTTACATTGAAGGAGCGCGAACATCCACAGGGTTGGGAATGGCCAGACTTTCTGCTGTTGATGGAGTTGGAATTTATGCAGCAAAAAAGAATGAGGTAATTCTTCCAGAGCAAATAAGCGCCAACAAAGCCACAAATAATGCAAGGCAGGTATATGCCAAAGTTCCTGGGCTTAATATTTGGGAGAGTGACCAAGCAGGTGTGCAATTAGGAGTTGGAGCTAGAGGTCTGAGTCCAGATAGAACATCTAATTTTAATACAAGACAGAATGGGTATGACGTAGCTGCAGATGCATTGGGTTACCCTGAGAGTTATTATACACCTCCTGTAGAGGCACTCGAGCGAATAGAATTGGTTCGTGGTGCTGCAAGTTTACAATACGGTACTCAGTTTGGGGGGATGTTAAATTTTGTATTGAAAAAGCCACCTCGCCAAGCTGGGTGGAATTATGAAGGCAGCGTTACGGGAGGAAGCTATGGCCTTTTTACCACTTTTCATTCTTTTCAAGCCAAAAAGGGTAAGGTAGGAGTTAGCGCATTTTACCAGTTCAAGCATAGTGATGGCTGGCGACCTAACTCTTCATTAGACCAACATACAGGGCACATTACACTAGAATATTCTCTAACTAAAAACTGGAAACTTTCAGGTGGCTTCACGCATATGCGTTACTTAGCTCACCAACCAGGTGGTTTAACCGATGTAGAGTTTTACACGGATTCAGGGATTTCTAAACGAGCTAGAAATTGGTTCAGAGTAAACTGGAATGTAGCTAGTTTAACCCTAGCTGGAGATTTAGGCAGAAATACGCGTTTAGATGTAAGAACTTTTGGCTTGATAGCGTCTAGAGAGGCGCTTGGCGATTTGAGTAGAATCAATAGGCAAGATGCGGGAGGAAACAGAACCTATATACGAGGCAACTTTAGGAATATTGGAAATGAAACGAGGGTGCTTCATAATTATAAACTTTTGGGAACACCAGCGAATGCGTTAGTAGGCGTTAGGCTGTATCAAGGTTATTCAGAAAGTACGCAGGGCGATGCGAATAATAGTTCAGGTCCAGATTTTGCCTTCCTTAATCCTGCAGATCCAGAAGGTTCTGATTATGACTTTCCAAGTACCAATGTAGCGCTCTTCACAGAGCATGTGTTTCGCCCATCGCACCGCTTTACCATTACACCAGGTTTAAGGGCAGAGTATATTCGAACAGATGCAGAAGGATACTACAAACAAGTAACACGCAATTTTGCTGGAGATGTAATTGCAGAAGAAACATTCCCAGAAGAGCGAAACTTGGAACGTTCCTTCATCCTAGCTGGTATTGGTGTTGGTTATCGAATTAAAGGAGGAGTAGAGCTATATGCCAATATCTCGCAGAACTATAGAGCCATAACATTTAGCGACATACGGATAGACAACCCTAACATAGTGGTAGACGAGAATATAAGTGATGAATTTGGATATAATGCAGATGTAGGTATAAGAGGTAATTTTTCAGAGATTCTATTTTTTGATTTAAGTGCCTATTATTTGGCATATGACAACCGAATAGGCTTTGTTACTCGTTTAGACCAAGTAACTTTTTTAGAGCAGCGATACAGAACCAATGTTGGAGACTCTCGGTCTTTCGGATTTGAGGGTTTTGCTGAGCTCAATATGTACAAGTGGCTTGTAAATAGAGACTCAGAGAACGCCATAAATCTATTTGTTAATGCTGGTTTATTGAACGCAAAGTATGTACGGTCTGATGATGTACTGGTAGAGGGAAACCTTGTAGAACTCGTTCCTCCAATAAATATAAAAACAGGTATTCAAATGAGGTTTGCGAATTGGCGAGCTTCCTTCCAGTATGGATATACAGCTGCACAATTTACAGATGCATACAATACAGAGAATCCACCCTCAACGGCCATTTCTGGCAAAATTCCTGAGTATTCTGTATTAGACGTCACTGCTGGGTATAAACTTGGAAAGTGGTCGGTTGAAGCTGGTGTAACCAATTTACTCAATGCAAATTACTTTACGAGAAGAGCTACGGGGTATCCAGGTCCAGGTCTTATTCCTGCCGACCCTCGCATGTTCTTTTGCACCATAAGGTTTCAAGTGGGAACCTACTAGCATTTTGTGTGTTAGCTTTTTGTAGGCAAGTTAAAGGAGCTTAATGTTTTGTAACTTTCCCGTTTCCCTATCAAACAAACGAGTATTAACTAAACGAAAAGCAGTTTCATGAAGATGAAATACAGTATCCTCATGGCATTAGGTTTTGCTGTTACGGCACAGGCCCAAGATGTATACACAGGTAAAGAAGCCCACAACCTCTATTCAGGAGCCACAATGGTTCGCATGCAGCCGGAAAGTAACTTCCCCCAGTTTATTCGGTTTTCTCCAGAAAATGAAATTCCAGCATCTAAAATTAATGCATGGTTTAAATCACTTTCCCAGGAGCCTGGTTTCAACCTACTAACAGAGCGCGAAGAAACAGATCAACTTGGCCAAATGCATGTTGATTATGCCATTACATTCAATAGTATTCCGTTTGAACATGATGATTTCAAAGCCCATTTGAAGAACGGTAAGGTATTCATGGTAAATGGTGAGTTTGAGCTTTCTAAGCCTCAAGGAACCATACCTGTTTTAACGGAAGAAGCATCTAGAAAAAGAGCGTTGTCTTCTATTGGTGCACAAGCTTACAAATGGGAATTACCAGGAGAAGAACAACATCTCAAAGAAGAAACGGGCAATGGTCAAGCTACCTACTTTCCGCATGGAGAATTAGTCTACGTAAGGTCTGAAGCCAAACAAGAGAACAAAGCAAAGCTAGCTTGGAAATTCAACATCTACGCGCAACAACCATTGAGCAGAAGCTTGGTATTTGTTGATGCGCTTTCAGGTGATATTCTACTGAAGGAGAACCTTATACATACAGCAGATGCCAACGGCACTGCAGTAACGGTATATTCAGGTAATCGTGCTATTGTTACAGACAGTGTATCGCCTGGTAATTATCGCTTGCAGGAGTCGGGCAGAGGTAACGGTATCACTACCAAGAATCTGAATCTAGGAACTTCTTATGCGAATGCCACTGACTTTACAGATTCAGACAACTTTTGGAATAATGTAAACAGTAACTTAAATCAATACGGCACCGATGCACATTGGGGTGCAGAAATGACGTATGACTACCTGTTACAGGAGCACAATAGAAACTCCATTAATGGTAGCGGGTTTACTTTGAGGAGTTATGTTCATGCAGATTTAGTTGGTTTTGGTTTAGGAACTAACGTAAATGCGTTTTGGGATGGTCAGCGTATGACATACGGAGATGGGAACGGTGGAAGCATTACTCCGTTAACTGCTTTGGATATTGCAGGTCATGAAATTGCTCACGGATTAACCACATTCTCTGCAGACTTAATTTATGCAGGAGAATCGGGTGCGTTAAACGAATCGTTTTCAGATATTTTTGGAGCGTCTATTGAACACTTCGCAAGACCATCTAACTTTAACTGGCTTATTGGAGAAGATATTGGTACGGTTATACGTAGTATGTCTAACCCCAATCAACAGGGAAATCCCGATTGCTATGACGGTCAATTTTGGAATGATAACAATGGGGTACACACCAATAGCGGAGTGTCTAACTATTGGTATTATTTGTTGGTTAATGGAGGTGCAGCTACCAATGACTTAGGAAATGCCTACAACGTAAACGGTATCGGATTTACAGATGCTGGTGCCGTTGCATTCCGTAACCTTACAACCTATTTAAGTCCGTCTTCCAATTATGCTGATGCAAGATTTTATGCCATCCAAAGTGCAATTGACTTATTCGGAGGTTGCTCTCCGCAAGTAGATGCCGTAACAGAGGCATGGTATGCAGTGGGCGTAGGTGGAGCATATGTGCCTTTCACAAATGCAGACCTAGTTGCCTCGGGAACAGAATCGTGCACAGTACCTTACACGGTTGACTTTTCTAACTTGAGCATTAACGGAACTACATTTAGTTGGGATTTTGGTGATGGCACAACATCTACACAACAAAGTCCAACTCACACGTACACAGATACAGGAAGTTTTACAGTTACATTAATTGCAGATGGTGGGCCTGTTTGCGGTGCAGATACACTGGTTCTTCAAGATTATATCTACATAAGTCCAAATGCAGCTTGTAACGTTATTATGCCAATTTCTGGCACTGCAGCTACCCAAACGGCTTGCAGCGGTAAGCTATACGATTCAGGAGGCCCCAATAGTAATTACGGAGATGGTGAATTAAGCACAATAACTATATCGCCAGTTGGTGCTTCTGCTGTAGAAATTGATTTTCCTGTTTTTGACATTGAGGCAGGATCAGGATCTACATGCGATTATGACTATTTAGAGATTTTTGACGGAAATTCCACAGCGGCTCCGCTTATTGGTAAATATTGCAATACCACAGGAAATCCAGGTACTATCACATCTAGTGGAGGTTCAATTACCCTTCGCTTTTTTGCAGATGCTGGTGTGAATAACCCTGGCTTTGAAATGAATTGGTCTTGTCTGTTGCCAAATACTCCACCAACGGCAGACTTTTCATGGGCATCTTTGAATACGTGTTCTGGAGAGTATTCCTTTACAGATGCATCAATCAACGGACCTGCTAGCTGGTCTTGGGATTTTGGAGATGGTTCTGTTTCTACGCTACAAAACCCAGTTCACCGTTACACACAAAATGGAGTGTATTCAGTAAAATTAACGGTTACCAATAGCTTTGGATCAGATTCAACGGTTCAAACTTCCAGCTTAAATGTAAACTTGTCGCAAGGGCCAGCATCACTAGATACAATGGTGTGTCAAGGGCTAACCTTTGACTTAGTTTCAAATGCAGTTGGTTCAGGTACCTTAAAATGGTACGATGCCCAAACTGGAGGTAATGTTGTAAACACAGGAGATACGTTGAATATTTCATCCATTTTGGTTTCTGATACTTTCTACGTTGAAGAAGAAATTACACAAGTGCCCGTGTATGGCGGTGCTCCCAACAACACAATGGGTGGTGGTGCTATTTTCAATAATCAGAACCAATATCTGATTTTTGATGTGCTTAGTGAGGCTACTCTTAAATCTGTTCTGGTTTATTCAGGTGCTGCTGGCAACAGAACAATTGAACTACGCGATGCAACGGGTACGGTGCTTCAAAGTAAAACGGTAAACATACCAGATGGGGAAGTTAGAGTTGACCTTGACTTCAGTTTAACTCCCGGAACCGATTACCAATTGGGCTTAAATGGAAACTCTAATGCACAGCTTTACAGAAACAATTCTGGTGTATCTTATCCGTATAATACGCCCGGGTTGGTGAGTGTAAAAAGTAGCTCTGCAGGTTCTAATCCGCTTGGTTTTTATTACTTCTTCTATGATTGGAAACTGGAAGAGCCCGCTTGTTATTCTGAGCGTAATCCTATTTATGTTAACGTAGAAATTTGTGGTGGTATAGATGATGCTAGTGCTGGTGCGGCAATTGGGTTGTATCCTAACCCAGCCAAATCAATGGTAAATATTGATTTGAGCGCTTATTCCAATAGGGTGTTTGATATGAAAGTAATGTCTATGCTCGGTCAAGTATTGGAACAAAGACAATCAGCAGCGGGTGAAATCACTACCCTTGATATTTCCAGATTTGCTCCAGGAAATTATATCGTATCCATTGATTCAGAAGGTATTTACGAACGTAGACAGTTGGTGATCAACTAATTCTCTGGCCTATGAGAAAGTCAAAGCCGTACTCGTAAGAGTGCGGCTTTTTTTGTGAAAAGGGTGTTGTGAATCCCTTTCTTAACCGTACGTATTTCTATTATCTCTGGGGCATTGGAAAAGGTGGTAAACAAAACTGTTAGTGAAATAGCAATAGATGATTTGAATGATTTCGTGTAAGAGTGTTTCAATATTTATGGTAATAGAAAAGCTATTATAAATGAGCGTAATATTAATCAGAGTGAAAATTCTGTTAACGATTCACTTAAGCGCTGTGTAGCAAGGGTTAATTATCTTCGTTCCCAATATGGTATTCATTAACTTATTTTATTGGCTTTCAGTAAGTATGCTTTTGATACCTCATCCGTTTTACGTGGGTGTGGCAGAAGTAGCATATGACCAAGAAGATCAACGTGTAGAAGTGGCTGTTAAGCTATTTACCGATGATTTGGAGAGGGCATTAAGAGAGGCTTACGATGCTCCAGTACTAAATATTTCTGGCGTTGAGGAAAACCCAACTACAGATTCTTTGATTCACCAATACTTAGATCATCATTTTCAACTGCGAATTCATAACAAGCAGATTCCCTTAAAGTATCTCGGTAAGGAAGCAAATGCCGATGCTACCTGGATTTATGTATACTTTCCAGTGGAAGAAGAACCCCAATCAGCTACCATTTCCTTCACCGCTTTTTTTGAATTATTTGATATGCAGAGAAACTTAGTGCATATAAAAACAGAGGAGGTGACCACATCTATGTGTGAGCGTTACTCCCCAAGTACCAGTATATCGTTTCACTGATGTACAGTACGGTAGTCTGGTGTGAGAAGACACAATACCTTAATGTTCTACTCATTCAAATTGTCAATAGGCTAGTTTTAGCGTAGTTTCATTTAGATGTTTTTCTTTGACTCATGATTTGGCTGCAACTTGGATTTGAACACATTCTAGACCCCGCAGGGTTTGATCACATGCTTTTTGTTTTAGCAATGTTAGCTCCGCTTAGCTATAAGCACATGAAACAAGTAGCACTTATGATTACTGCATTTACTCTCGGTCATTCTATTACGTTGGCTTGGGTGTCTTTTGCTGGTCCAATATTGGATTCAGCTCTTGTAGAATCAGGCATAGCTATTACCATTTTAGCAACAGCACTACTGGCCTTGTTTCCTGGTAAGAATACAAAGCTGAATGCCGCTAGGTATTCACTCGTTGCTTTATTCGGTCTTATTCATGGCATGGGTTTCAGTGGCTATTTTACGAGCTTATTAGGTCGAGAGCAATCAGTAGTGATGCCATTAATATCTTTTAACCTTGGAGTAGAAGCGGGTCAGCTTTTATTTGCTGCTGCAGTGCTTTTCATACAATGGATTTTAGTGAACGCATTAAAGGTCTCACAGCGCAGTTGGCAGCTATTCTTAAGCGGTGGAGCTTCTTTTGTTGCCTTAACTCTAATTTTAGAGCGAATCTAATTACTGCGCTCTAAACCAAATACGGTATTCATACGGATCTAAACGTATGTTCTCTGGCAGGTTTTCGGGTGCTTCTGTAAAGGCATTTTTAAACTCCACACCTTGCAAAGCCGATGGTAGTGTATATGAAATGGCGCTGCTTCTTAAATTGATAAGTATTACTAGCTCTTCCTCCTCTGAGGCCTTTGTGAAGCAAGCTATATTGGGGTGGTTATAAAAGGTGTTCAACCCCGTTCTGGCAGCGTGGTGTGTTGAATAAACATACATGATGTCTTTGTAGGCGTTTAATACTTCTGGGTTTTGCAGCCAATCAATTTCACTCGTATAAAAGAAGGGAACCGTAGTCTGCGTTCCTACTTCTTGACTACCGTAAAGCAGCGGAGCGCCACCTGTAAAGAGGGTTACCGCAAATGCGGCTAAGGCTCCATCTTGTCCGTTAAAGAGATTCACTGGAGTATCATTCCATGCAGATTCATCGTGATTGGTGGTAAACCGTATACGGTGTTTACCCTCTGGTATTTGGGCATAGGTTTGATTGTGGTTTAGAAAAAGTTGCACTACTGATGTACCGTTGTACACGGCTTGCAGTTTGCCGTACCAACTCCAACCAAAAGTGAAATCGAATCCCGCTTGAAAATGGTCTTCGCGCTCTCCTTCTGCAAACAGAATCAAATCCTTACCGTATTGGGTTTCCAAAGTTGTAATGGCTTCTTGCCAAAAATCCTCGGGTACACCATCCGCGTAATCGCATCTAAAACCGTCTATGTTGGCTTGCGCAATCCAATAGCTCATTTGGGCAATCATCGCATCGCGCATTTGGGGATTGTCGTAGTTTAAATCTGCAACATCTTCCCAGTTTGTACCAGGCGGATGAATAATATTTCCCGCATTATCTTGCGTATACCAATCAGGATTTGCACTTACCCACGGGTGGTCCCAAGCGGTGTGGTTGGCTACCCAGTCTAAAATTACTGCTATGCCTTTTGCATGAGCTTCATCCGTGAGTGCTCTTAAATCCGTTAAGGTGCCATATTCAGGGCCTACAGCCGTGTAATCACGAATGGAGTAGGGTGAGTTGACAGATTTTACGGTACCAACGGGATAGATGGGCATGAGCCAAATAACATTGGTTCCCAAGGAAGCAATGTGGTCTAATTTGCTTCGCACTCCCTGCAAATTCCCTCCAGGAAAGGCACGCAGATTTACTTCATACATCACCACATCTCCGTTTGCCGGAACAGACTCCAACGGTACGGGCGCATAAACAACACCCGCATCACCCACAGGTGTGTCTTTGTCTTCTTTTGAGCAGCGAAGAAGCGTAATAGTTAGTAAGGTGATTAAAATAGGGATGTAACTTATTCTCATGAAATGAATGGTTTAGGGAGTGTTTTTAATCGTTGAGGAAATCACCTTTGCAAGATGCTCATTTTCGAAATGTGTAAGGTGTACCCCGTCTGTATATGTGTAATTGTGGTTGTTACCCGTAAAATCTAAATAGCCGTTTGCTAATGAAACGGCAGCGCTAACAAACGAGTTGAAATGAGGGCTGAGCTGTTCTTCTATTTGGTATAACTCAGGATTTACGGGCAGTCTTATTAGATAAACCTTGCCATACTTTTTTAGCGTAGCGATAAGTTCAACTAAGCAGTTGAGGCGTGTGCGCGAGATGACTTGTTCACTGGCTTTTTCTTGGTAGGAATGAAGTGTGAAAGAAGTGCGTCTTTCAATACCTTCTTCTGAAAGGTCTAAATTAACTTGTAACCAGCCATTTTCATGCACACGCATGAGCGAATCTGGAAAGAAGAGCTTGTAATATTTACTCTCGTAATGGTGCAGGAGGTAACCAAAGTTGGGAGTGCCCGTAACCTGTGCTCCTTGGGTTAAAAACCCGTTTCGCTCTCTAAATGCTTCTGGGTTTTCACCAACATTACTCTTGACTGCTAAACTCCAAGGGTCTATGGCAAGCAAGAAGGTTTGGTTCTTAGCTGTAGTGTCTAGTTTTCGTAAAATGCAGTCTGTATAATCGGGGCCATAAGGCGATGCAAAAACAGAAAAGGCAAAATTGTAAAACTCGATTCCTGTGTGCCTCTTCAATGCAGATGGATTGAGTCCTTGAGCTGCCTTGGAATTTCCCAAAATCAAGTTACGCTGTACAGGAGAACTTACCTTGGCGTAGTTTGCATCGGCTCTGCCAGATGCCTGGTGATATGAATAGACAGCAAAGGCCAGAATGAGGGAAATCAATATACCTGTATGTAAGCTGAACTTTTGCATGTCTAGAATTGAAAATAGATGAAATCTTGTTGTGGAGCACCAAACAGAAAAATGAGTATTGCTAGCAGTAGCGTTGCTATGAATAATATTTTCTGGTTTTGACTATCTCTAACAATGGGCAGATTATAATGTCTCCCTTGCCATTCTATTGCTATTAAACACGCAATTGAACAAATGGTGAGTAATGCTTCTTCTTTACCAATACCAAATACATAAGGTAAACCGTTGTATTTTACGGAGAAGATACATCCAAGGTAGCTAGTGGCCTGCTCCATGGATTGAGCTCTAAAGAATGCCCACCCAATAAGAACCTGCAGAAAGGTAGTACTCATTTGTACTAGCTCTTTAAACTTGGGTAGTATGTTCTGGCTTTCAACAAGCTCAGATTTGGTTTTATGTTTATTCAAAAGCATTAGTGGCAAGAATACGAGAGCGTTGTATACACCCCAAGCTACAAAGGTGAGGTTTGCTCCATGCCATAAACCACTTATTGTAAAGACAATAAGTACGTTACGCGTTGTAATGATTTTTGAGAGCCTGTTTCCTCCAATTGGAATGTACACGTAATCTTTGAACCAAGTGGTTAGTGAAATATGCCATCTTCGCCAAAAATCGGCTATATCTCTTGAAAAATAGGGGGTTCTAAAATTCGTCATTAGTCTAATGCCAAATAGCTTGGCAGTACCAATGGCAACATCTGAGTAGCCAGAGAAGTCACCATAAATCTGAAAAGCAAAGAGAAATAAACCCAAAAGTAGCGTGGGGGAGTTATAAGCTCCATGATTTTCAAAAATGGCATTTACAATGGGTGAACAGCTATCTGCTATTACCATTTTCTTGAACAAGCCCCATGCTATTTGTGTGAGTCCCTCCATGCCTTTTGTGTAGCTAAAAGTGCGTTTAGCCAAGAATTGGGGGAGTAGATTTTGAGCCCTTTCAATAGGGCCAGCTACCAATTGTGGAAAAAAACCTACATAAGCTGCAAACGCCATAAAGTTTTTGCTGCTATTTACCTTACCACGGTATACATCTATAGTGTAGCTCATGGTTTGAAAGGTATAGAAGCTTATACCTACGGGTAGAATAATGTTAAGCGTAATAGGGTTTGCTTGAACACCAAAAAAAGTAAAGGCTTGAACAAAGCTTTCTGAAAAGAAATTGAAGTATTTGAAAAAAATAAGGAGACCTAGATTAACGGCTACAGACAAGTACAACCATGGCTTTCTTTCACGACTCTTTTGGCATTTGGCCATGCGTAGTCCAGCAATATAATCTATGATCGTGCTAAGAAGTATGAGTAAGAGAAAACGAGGGTCCCACCATCCGTAAAAGAAATAGCCAGCACCTACAGTGACTGCATTTTGAGCACGAAGGCCAAATTTTGAAAGCAGCCAGTGCAACAACCAAACTACAGGTAAAAAGAACGCAAACTCTAACGAGTTAAAGAGCATGATTATACTGGATTATTGCTTTTGATAGATTTCTAGCAGACCAAAATAGTAATAGAAAGTGGGCAAGTCTATTCCGTTACTCTTTTGCAAATGAGGTTAGTCGCTCTACAAAAGTGCTCCATGCAAATCGTTTTTTCTCTTCTTTAACGGCCGCTCTAAAATCGCTTTCTTTCTTTTCATTGAAGAATAGCGCAATGTGCTTTCCAATATCTTCAGGGTCTAGAGTGGTTACATATCCCACCTTATCGTGTGGAACAATTTCAGGCAATCCGCCAACTCCAGTTACCAGCATGGGCAATTCAAAATGATAGGCTATTTGTGTAATACCGCTTTGGGTTGCTGTACGGTAAGTTTGTGCAGCAAGGTTGGCTGCACTGAAATAGAGCTTTATATCTGCCGATGGAATATACTCGTTGATAAATGTTATACGGTTTTGCAGCCCATGTTCACTTACTATGTCTTGATATGCTGCGGGGTCATCATAAAACTCTCCAGCAACAACTAATTTGATGTCTTCATTTTTTAGATGTTCTGTTGCGAAGGCTTCAAGCAACAAATCCAACCCTTTATACTTACGCACTAAGCCAAAAAAGAGAACATACTTACCATCTTCATCCCACCCTAAAGTTTTACGAGCCTGTTGAGGGCTTAATTGTTCACCATATTGATCGTTTATTGGATGTGGTAGGTATAGTGCAGGCTTTTGTGTAAATGTTTTTAAGTCTTCTTTTACAGATGCAGATAGTGTAATAAATCTATCGCAAGCATAGGTGAAGTATCCTGTAAACACCCTGTCTCCTGGTCGCTTTTCGTGTGGAATAACATTATCTGTTAAACCAATAATGATAATAGAGTCATCTAGCATGCGCAGTATACTGCCTAAAGCAGGCCCTAAAAAGGGTAGCCAAAATCGTACGACTACAAGCTGAGGTGCTAACGCGTTAATATGGGTAGCAGTTTTTTTCCAAGAGATGGGGTTAATGGAGTTAATGAGTGGTTTTATACTCAGGTCTTTAGGAGCTGGATCTGTTGTAAATTGAGATTTGCCAGGAAATAGAAATTCTGGATATTGCAGTGTAAACGAAACTATTTCTGTTTCATATCCCTTTTCTTGCATCGCGCTGGCTAGAGCTTCATCTGTAGCAGAAATCCCACCCCTAAGAGGGTGAGCTGGGCCTATGATTACACATTTTAATTTACTCATGCGAATGGCTGAGTTTGAATGGTGCGAATTGGTTGTTGTAGCTGTGCTCCCAGTGGGTATAGGCAATGTTTTGTCTTTGGTATTCCTGTAGGTCTCTATTCCTGTTTATTACAGCTTCTAACTGCAACAAAACCGAGTTAAGGAAAATACTAGGGCTACTAGGCTTGTATTGTCTAACCTTGATAAGATTTTGCATTGGTACAAAAGTAAAGAATCCGCTTCTGTAATATAGATACCTTTGACCAAGTCACCGTAAATACACCACGGTGGTATACGTTTTATTTGACCAATGAGATTTGCTGTAGTAGATGTTGAAACAACAGGTGGCGACCCAAAGTATGCTTCAATCACTGAGGTTGGCGTTGTTATTATAGAGAATGGGGTCATTAATAAGACATATGTTTCGTTGGTGAAGCCGCTACAAGTCATACCTCCGCAAATAGTCTCACTCACCGGAATTACAAATGAAATGGTAGCCGATGCGCCTAAATTTGAGCATATAGCTGATGAATTACACGAGCTGCTGAAAGATGCCGTATTTGTAGCGCATCATGTGCTTTTTGATTACCGTTTTGTTCGTGAAGCTTTCAAAAAAGCAGGAATTAGATTTGATGCATCCAAACGCTTATGTACAGCAAGATATGCGAGAAAGCTATTTCCTAAGCGAAAGGGATATTCATTGGCAAAACTCTGTGCAGGGTTTAAGGTAGTGAATCAGCGACCTCACCGGGCGCTTGAGGATGCTGAGGCTACTGCTGAACTACTCAAGATTTTCTTAAAGGCTGATTCAGACAAGGTTTATGAATCATTCTTCAAGCAAAGAAGCTCTGCACTTAACCTACCGCATTGGCTTTCTAAGAATGACTTGGCGGAATTGCCGCAATCCCCTGGAGTGTATAGGTTTTATAATGATAGAGGTAAACTCGTTTACATTGGGAAGGCCAAAAACTTGGCAAAACGCGTCAGGAGCCACTTCACTGGTGATTTGTCTAGGGTTGGATTAGCTTTAGGTGGTATGAATGCCAGCTTAGAGGTAGAAGAAACAGGTACGGAATTAATGGCTCAGCTAATTGAAGATCATGAAATTAGGCATTATTGGCCTGCACTTAATCGCGCTCAAAAGGTAAATGCTGCCTATTACCACATTGTTAGCTACAGAGATAGAGAAGGATTAAGCCGACTTGGAATACATAGGAAAAGACAGTGTTTAAATAGCATAAAGCAATTCTACAGTTTATACGCTGCTAGAAATTGGATGATTACTCAAGTAGCTAAATACGGACTAAATCCAAAATGGTGCCATGTGAGTACTTGGAGCGAGTCTAAAGAAGTCTCTGTGCAGGAACATGAGAGTGCGCTTACTCTTTTTTTAGCAGGTGTGGCAGAGTCGCAAGAGAGTTATGTGTTGCTACAAAAAGGGAGAAAACCTTCTGAAACGGGTTTTGTGTGGGTAGAAAACGATGTTTACAAGGGCACAGGCTTTTTACCAAATGATGAAGCAGTGAGTCATGCAGATGAGCTAGAGTTGTACTTGCAGCCTAGAAAGTCAAGCCCTACCGCTAATGCTATTTTAGAAGCCTACAGATTCAAAAAACCCAATGCTAGATATCTAGAACTACCCTCAGTTAAAAGCGAGTAAGTAATCTGTAACAGCAGTTGCCTTTTCTGCAACAAATAGGGCAATCACAAGAACTAAAGAAACTAACCTGAAATAAGGGTTCCTTACAAATCCGTAGCTAGCGGGTTCATAGTTTGTAGTATCATGGTGTAAGCACAACCAGAGAACAGGGAAATGGCAAAGGCATGCAAGACTCACCCAATCGTTAAAAGTGTAAGACAGGTAACAAAGAACAATCCATCCCGCTGTAAGGAGCCCAGTTCCAAGGCTCTTTTTACGATTGAGTAATAACATGAAATTACCCACAACCACAGTGCCAACCGCAATATACATTCCAGTTGCAATCTCTTCATTGGCATGTTTTTGAATGAACAAATACCCGCCTGCTGCAATCATACCCCATACCACCGTTCGAAGCATTGAGAGCATTTGCGTGAAATCTAGATACTTGTAAAAGAAAACAGGGTAGGCCAATAGCACCAAAAGAAGCCCTATCCACATAAAACTTAGTTGATTTCTTGCAGGATATGCCCATAGTGCGAATACGGATAAACTAAGAAGTGCAAGCGGCAGTATAAGGGTCTTTCTGAAAATCAAATAAAGTACTCCAACGGCAGTAAGAGTAATTAATGGCCAAGAAGATAATAGCTGTTCTGGTTGAAACGGAGTGGCTGTTACTTCTCTTGTTAAGCTAAACCCAGCAAAGTCGATGATGCTCAAAGCAAGAAAAGACTGAATGATTTTAATACGGAATAATGCCCCCATGGTCTTTCAAACATAGCACTTGGTAAACGGTATATGAGTTACTGGTTTCTAGAGATATGAACATAGCTCTATGAATTGTGAATACTTAAGGCGCTATAAATGCCTTAAAACGCAGCGGTTAATTGTTTCTTTGTAGGTATTAATACAGAACTATGTACGCGCTTCTAAAACCCATTCTGTTTTCTATGCAGCCAGAGAAGGCACACCACTTTACAACTGGTCTTTTCAAGTTTGCCTTGGCAATACCAGGGGTGAAAGCGCTGGTTAGAAGCATGTTTGTGGTTGAGAATGACAAGTTGAAGAGAGAAGTTTTTGGCCTTACATTCAATAACCCTGTTGGTTTAGCTGCAGGGTTTGATAAAAATGCCGAACTCTATCGCGACTTCGAACATCTAGGTTTTGGCTTTATTGAAATTGGCACTGTAACCCCAAAAGGTCAGCCAGGAAACCCCAAGCCACGTATGTTTAGGCTTACAGATGACAAAGGGTTAATCAATCGAATGGGGTTTAATAATGAAGGGTTAGAGGCTGCCATTGAACGGTTGAAGAAGCGTAATAAGAACATCATCATTGGAGGGAATATTGGAAAGAACAAAGTAACTCCCAATGAAGAGGCCACGAACGATTATGTGACTTGTTTTGAAGGGCTCTATCCGCATATAGATTACTTTGTGGTAAATGTGAGTTCTCCTAATACCCCTGGTCTTCGTGAATTGCAAGACAAAGAGCCGCTCCTCAAATTATTGAGTACGCTTCAAGGTCTAAATACTAAAAAAGTCGCACCTAAGCCTATTGCACTCAAGATTGCACCAGATTTAACAGATAGTCAGTTAGATGATATTGTTGATATTGTTAAAGAATCTGGTATTGCTGGAGTTATTGCCACAAACACCACCATTTCAAGAGAAGGTCTTTCTTCACCCAAAAACTTAACAGAAGAAGCAGGTGGACTAAGTGGAGACCCTGTAAAAAAACGTTCTACTCAGGTCATTACATACTTACACAAAAAAAGCAATGGTGCCTTTCCAATCATTGGTGTTGGCGGAATCTCTAGCGCAGAAGATGCGTTGGAGAAATTGCAAGCTGGAGCCTCATTGGTTCAAATTTATACGGGATTTATCTATGAAGGACCAGCTCTGGTGAAACGCATCAATAAAGCTTTACTCAAGGCCTAGCGTTTTGTTTGCTACTTTCGCGTTACGAACAGAAGAGAGCCATGAAAATCATTGAATGTCCGCGTGATGCTATGCAAGGCATACACGATTTTATACCTACGGACACAAAAGTGAGTTACATAAATTCACTGCTTCAAGTAGGTTTTGATACGCTAGATTGCGGGAGTTTTGTTTCTCCTAAAGCAATACCACAAATGAGAGATACAGCTGAAGTTTTGGAGCGGATCAATCACGAAAAATCGGGTACAAAGCTACTTACCATTGTAGGCAATTCGCGTGGTGCAAAACAAGCAGTGGGGTTTGAGCAGGTAGACTACCTCGGATTTCCTTTTTCAATTTCAGATACTTTTCAGAAAAGAAACATCAACAGTAGTATAGAAGACTCTTTTCGAAGAGCAGAAGAGGTGAGGAATATAGCTGTTCAACACGGAAAAGAGGCTGTGATATACATGTCAATGGCTTTTGGAAACCCCTATGGCGATTCTTGGGACAAAGACATTGTATTGGAATGGGCGCACCGCTTAAGAGATGACATAGAAGTGAAGGTGATGAGCTTGAGTGATACTATTGGAGTAGCCACACCAGAGTCCATTTTATACCTGTTTAACACGCTCGTTCCTGAATTTCCTGATGTTGAAATTGGAGCTCATTTACACACAACACCAGATACGTGGGAAGAAAAAGTAGAAGCAGCGCATAATGCAGGTTGTAAGCGATTTGACGGAGCCATTAAAGGGTTCGGTGGTTGCCCAATGGCAGCTGATGACCTGATAGGTAATATGCCTACAGAGCGATTGGTTGAGCACTTTAATGCAAAGAACCTACTCGCCATAAATCAAGAAGCTTTCAATCAAGCTTATTCAAATGCAGGAACTGTTTTTGTGAGCTAATAAGTAATTATCTTATTTCTTTTTGCGTCTTTTACCTTTACTCGCACTTTTTTGAGTGCTAAAACCAGAGTTGTTTTTGCTTCGTAAATCTGTTTTTCTAGGCTTTCTGCGCTTGCCTTTTTTTGACTTTTGAGATGAGGTGGGCTTCTCTCTATCAGGAAGAAAAGTACCTTCTGAGTCTTTAATCAACTTAAATAAGGTACTCAGTTCGCTTTTTGTAAGGTTTCTGTATTTACCAACAGGAATATCCAACTCAACATGCATAATTCTATCCCGTTTTAGCTTTTGCACGTTGTATCCAAGGTATTCACACATCCTCCTGATTTGTCTGTTTAAGCCTTGCGTTAATACAATGCGAAAAACAAACTTACTAACAAGAATTACCTTACACTTTTTAGTAACCTGACCCAGCACAGGAACCCCAGAACTCATTTTGGCCAAAAAACCTTTGGTAATCGGTTTGTCTACGGTTACCTCATATTCTTTTTCATGGTTATTACCTGCGCGTAAAATTTTATTTACGATATCCCCATCGCTAGTCATGAAAATGAGTCCTTCGCTAGGTTTATCTAACCGGCCTATAGGGAAAATCCTTTGGGGATGATTGATGTAATCAACAATGTTGTTTTTTTCTCGCTTGCTATCAGTAGTGCATACAATGCCAACGGGTTTATTGAAAGCCAAATAAACATGCTTATTCTCTCTACCTTTAACAAGCTTTCTATCCACTCGGATTTCACTCTCGGTAGAGATTTTGGTGCCCATTTCAGGCTTTTTGCCATCCACCGTAATTCTTCCTTGTTCAAGAAGCTTATCGGCTTCCCGCCTAGAACAAAATCCAATTTCACTCAAGTATTTATTGATCCGTATTCCAGAATCTTCCTTCATGATTCAAAAGTGCGTAAATCCTTTGAGGTGCTAGTGAATTCTTCAGTTACAGACAAAGGATTATTAAACCTCACTTGAGTTATGTTGTTCTTCAAGGTATGCCCATTTTTTGGCATCTTCGCATTTCATCAATTAATCGTAAACGTATGCGTTCATTTATCATCGCTTTAGCCTTTGTCTTGCCTTTAACACTGAGTGCTCAACAGTACAACGGAGATAAATTCAAGCAACTCAAAGAAGAGCTACCAACACCCAATTCATATCGCAATGCAGCTGGTGCCCCAGGTCATATGTACTACAGGCAAAAAGCTGATTACATCATGGATATTGTGTTAGATGATGAAAATCAGCGTATTACTGGCGTTGAAACTATTACTTACACCAATAATTCACCAGATGAATTGACCTACCTCTGGGTGCAATTAGATCAGAATATGAGGGCGCCTGGTAGCATGACCGATCGCATTTCAACAATGGAAATGAATAATCGCATGACCTACAGAAGTATCAGCCAACTGGTGGATCCGTTTCCAGGGGGATTTAACCTAACAAAAGTGGAATATGCGGGCAAAGAGCTTTCGCATGCAGTGAATAATACCATGATGCGTATTGATTTGCCAAAACCGCTAAAAACGGGTCAGTCTTTTTCATTTGATATTGCTTGGAATTACAACATAAATGACCGCATGCAAATAGGTGGGCGTTCTGGTTATGAGTTCTTTGAAGAAGATGGCAACTACCTGTACACAATTGCTCAGTTTTTTCCTCGTATGGCGGTTTATGATGATGTTGAGGGCTGGCAGAATAAGCAGTTTTTAGGTAGAGGAGAGTTCGCATTGCCTTTTGGCGATTACAAAGTTAAAATTACCGTTCCAGAAGATCATGTTGTAGGTGCTACGGGAGAGTTGGTGAATGCTTCATCTGTACTAACCTCTGCCCAACGTAAGCGCTTGAACGAGGCTAAAACAGCTGACTCGCCTGTATTAATTGTTACCCAAGAAGAAGCAGAAGAAGCCGAGAAAGATAAGAAGAAAGGCACCAAAACGTGGGAATTTCATGCGAAAGATGTGCGCGATTTTGCATTTGCATCTTCTCGTAAATTCATTTGGGATGCTCAGAACGCTAGTGTGGGCGATAATGATGTATTGTGCATGAGTTATTACCCCAAAGAAGGTAATCCTCTCTGGGAACGATACTCCACACGCGTGGTAGCACATACTATAAAGTCATACAGTAAATACACCATAGATTACCCATACCCAGTTGCCATTTCTGTTCATTCTAAATGGATTGGAATGGAATATCCAATGATTTGTTTTAATGGTGGGCGACCAGAGTCAGACGGTACGTACAGTGAGGCAACAAAGCATGGGATGATTTCTGTAATTATTCATGAAGTAGGTCACAACTTCTTCCCTATGATAATCAACTCAGATGAGCGTCAATGGACATGGATGGATGAAGGGTTGAATTGTTACGTTCAGTTTTTAACGGAGCAAGAGTGGAGTAGAGATTACCCATCAAGAAGCGGACCCGCCTATAAAATCACAGATTACATGAAAGGTGACAAATCAGGGATATCTCCTATCATGACCAATTCAGAGAGTATTCTACAGTTTGGATCTAACGCGTATGCCAAGCCTAATACGGCTCTAAACATTTTAAGAGAAACGATTTTGGGTAGAGATCTGTTTGATTATGCTTTTAAAGAATACAGTAGACGCTGGGCATTTAAACATCCAACGCCTGCAGACTTTTTTAGAACCATAGAAGATGCATCTGCGACAGACTTAGATTGGTTTTGGCGCGGCTGGTTCTACAGTACGGACCACGTAGATGTGGCCTTAAATACGGTTAAGTGGTATCAAATTAGTACTCAAAACCCAGATATTGAAAAGCCCCTGGCCAAGGAGCAAGCTAACGAGGCAGAAAGAGGAATTGCTTCTTTGAGAAATGAGGAAACTATTGATAAGACCATCACAGAAAAAGACACAGTAGCCAATGATTTTTACAATCGTTATGATCCGTTTGCTATTGATGCGATAGATCGAGAAAAGTTCGAGAAGTATGAAGCTGGATTAACTGTTAAGCAACGCAAGCTTGCAGAAAGTGGTAAACAGTTTTATGAAATGGAATTTGAACTTGTAGGTGGATTGGTAATGCCAATTTTATTGGAATTTGAATTTAAAGACGGTTCCAAGGAGTACGTAAACATACCCGCTGAGATCTGGAGAAGAGGAGACACTGTGGTTCACAAGGTATTTGCTTTTGATCAAGAAGTAGTGCGCGTTGTGTTAGATCCTTATTTAGAAACTGCTGATGTTGATAGGAATAACAACTATTGGCCAAAACGTGTAGAACCTACTCGTTTTGAGCTCTATGAGCAAAAGTACCGCTCAAGAAGAGGACGAAGTAGAGCGCCTCAAGAAAACCCCATGCAAAGAGCGAAGCGAGCAAGCAGCATGTAAGATTCAAAAAGCGCCTAACAGGCGCTTTTTTTGTGCACTGGCTCGCATAACGCTAGAATAGCGTTAACTTGTTATAGTATAAGGTCATTTGGTGTGAAATTTACCTAACAGGGTTGTCATATTGGAAAAGCCGATTACTTTTGTAATCAGTAGGTGGTTAGTGGGGGGAGTCACAACGCAATTTTTGCAGTGGCTCCCTTTTTTTATGCCTTCTTTTTGGCATGTCTCCAAACAAAAAAATCCCCGCTCTTTCAAGCGAGGATTCTTCATTTAAGAAATAACTTTATTAATCTAAATTGGGGAAGTGTCCTTTGAGTGTTGGTACCCCAGAATTAGTTAATTCTGTTTGGATAGTTTCCAATTCCTTTTTGATTCGTTTTAGTTCTGTAATTACAGGCTCCAGTTGTTTTTCAGCTATGTCCACATCCATTCGTTGAATGCCCGTTGTGGCCTGCATATTATAGAAGTTGTTCCATACAGCGGTTCCAACTCTACTATTTATGCTCGGTTCTGTTTCAAACTCACGTTTACTTAATGAACTGTTTCCGTTTAATGCGATAGATTGATTTTTCAGATCTTTCTCAAGTGCTCTTAGCGTATTTAAATGGGCTAGAGATACATTTGGCGTATTGCGAACAGCGGCTTTTGCCTCTGAAATTTGCTCTTTTAGCATGCTAGCATATCTAGTGGCTCCTGCTGCCTTTTTACGCAGTTGCTCCAAGTCTTTTTGAAATTTCTGCTTCTCGCTATCAGATGCCTGAATGGTATTCCTGTTCATGGCATTTAGTTTGAAAGGTACTTGCTCAACCATAGCCGTTAACTCTCCATCTACACTTTGATACATACTAACTGTATATTCTCCAGGTAGTGCCCAATATGCTGCACTGGCCTTGGTAAGGGGTTCATTTTTCGTACTGATGCTACCATAAGATGCAGTTCTGCCGTCCCATACCATACGTTTCATACCAGAGCTTGCACTTTTAGTAATCCTGCGTACTTCATTTCCACTTGCATCTGCAACTATGAATAAGTAGTACGGTTTTTCTTCCTCATCTTCAGCTCTTAAATCTTCTTTAGATGGGTAGGGAATAGCTTCTTCTTGTTTGTAAAGATCTTTTTCTTTTGACTGCCTTTCTTGTTTTCTTGTTTTTGGGGCTTTCTTCACGTAATACGTTATGGTTGCTCCAATTTTTGGGTTTTTGGCATGCCAAAATGTTGCGCCTTGGAAACCGATACCTCCATAGCCATACTTGCTGTTTTCAGCATAAATCATGGCATCTTTAATAGGGTAAATAAAGGCTTCTTTCTCAATGGTTTCTTCAGAAAGCGAGCGCAGCGGTGAGTAATCGTCTAAAATGTAAAAGCCTCTACCAAAAGAAGCCAACACCAAGTCGTCTTCATCTCTTTGTATATCAATATCGCGAATAGCAATAGTAGGTAACCCACTCTTTAGCGCTGTCCATTCTTTACCTCCATCAACAGTGAAGAAAACACCAAACTCAGTTCCAACAAAAAGCAAATTAGGGTTTTTGTGATCTTCTGCGATGCTGTAAATGCTTCCTTTTTCAGGCAGATTTGCTGCTATAGAAGTCCAGCTATTTCCATTATCTGTACTCTTTAACAAGTACGGCTTAAAGTCTCCATTTTTATGATTGTTGAATGCAGCGTAAACTACACTTTCATTATGCATGGATGGCTTGATATCGTTAACATAGGTCATTTCTGGTACACCTGGAAAACTAGTCAACTTTTTCCAAGAGCCTCCATCATCTGTACTCACATGAATTAGTCCGTCATCTGTTCCTGCATATAGAACACCTTTACTTATTGGCGACTCTTGCAAACTCACAATGTTTCCAAAAATAGTGGTGGACTTGTTTTTCATAACAGCATCCATACTCCATACTTTACCCATTACAGGCATAGTATTGCGGTCTAGCTGCTTACTTAAATCATCAGATATAACAGTCCAAGAATTCCCTTGGTCTTCACTTTTAAATACCTTATTAGCAGCAAAGTAAAGGGTCTTGTGATTGTGTGGCGAGATAATTAACGGAGCGTCCCAATTCCATCTGTAGGCTTCGCCAGATGGTGGTGTTGGCTTAATTCCAACTGTCTCACCCGTTTTCTTGTCGTAACGCACCAACCATCCATACTGAGCTTGAGCATAAACAATATTTGGATCAACGGGGTCTATTTGACTTTCAAAACCATCTCCCTCATTTGTTACAAACCAGTCGTAATTATCTATACCACTGTTTTTATTGGTTTGAGATGGGCCTCCAAGTGAGAAGTTATCTTGAGTTCCACCATAAACGTTATAAAATGGTTTGGCATTATCTACCTCCACACGATAGAATTGTGTAATAGGTAGGTTGGGGAAATAACTCCAGTTTTTTCCATCATCAAAGGTTTGGTAGAGTCCACCATCGCACCCCATCAAATAATGGTCTGTATTCTCAGGATTAATCCACATGCAGTGATTATCTACATGCTTGTTTTTCTCTGGTAGCCTAGTAAATTTTTTACCCCCATTTACTGTAACATGGCAGTAAGTATCCATGGCAAATACTTTGTCTACGTTATGTGGGTCGCAAAAAAGCTCTTGGTAATAGTTGCCAGACGTTACATAGTCATTCACTTTACTCCAACTTTCACCAAGGTCTGTAGATTTGAAAAACCCGCCTTTGTTATCTTCAGCTTCTACGATTGCGTATAGTACATCTGGGTTTGCAGGAGAAATTGCCATTCCTACTCTACCCATATTTACAGAAGGTAAGCCACTCTTAAGTTTTCTCCAGTTTTCACCACCATCTGTTGTTTTGTAGATAGCAGACCCTGGACCTCCAGAGATATACGTGTAAACATGTCTTCTGCGCTGGTGCGCGGCAGCATACATTACGTTTGGATTTCTAGGGTCTAGGTGAATTTCATTGATGCCTGTATGTTCATCTATTTCAAGAATTAACTCCCAGTTCTTTCCTCCGTCTTGAGTACGGTAAAGTCCACGCTCACCACCTTCACTCCAAAGCGGACCGTAAGCAGCAACGTAAACTACATCTGAGTTATTAGGGTGAACTTTAATCATGCCTATATGCTCACTCTTTTCAAGACCTGTATTAGTCCAGCTCTTTCCTCCATCTCTACTTACATAAATGCCATCACCGTAGGCTACTGAGCGTTGGTTGTTATTCTCTCCTGTTCCAACCCATACCGTGTGCGGGTTGCTTGGGTCTAGCGTAATGCAACCTATGGAGTAGGACCCTTGGCTGTCAAAGATGGGGGAGAATGTTATACCAGAATTTACGGTCTTCCATACACCACCAGATGCCGCTGCTATGTACCATTCAGAAGTGTTAACGGGGTTAACCACCAGATCACTTATTCTGCCTGAGGTTAATGCAGGCCCTATAGTTCTAAATGTTAAGCCAGAAACGTGCTTGTTTGAATAGGTGCTTTTCTCTTCGCTGTCTTTTTCTTTTGCCCATGACGTATTTATTTGAAACGCCATGAGAAAAAGCATTACTCCTGTTGCTAACTTCATCGTAAAGATTTTCTTGTTTTTTACTTCGTCCAAAGTAAAGAAAGCAAGATAAAGGCCGTAAACAATGGTATGAATGGTTTTCTTTGTAACAATGAAAATAATTGCAGGTCTATTTTTATCCGTTTCCATAAGTCTTACAGCTTTTGGGCAACAGCAAGTAGTTGGTTTTTATAACGTTGAGAACTTATTTGATACCATCAATAATGAAGAAGTGAGAGATGGTGAATACACCCCAGAAGGGAGTAAGCAGTGGACGTCTGAACGATATAGGAATAAACTAGAGAACATGGCAAAAGTGCTAGAAGAGTTAGGCACAGATTACAACAAAAAAGGACTGGCTGCTGTAGGCTTATGCGAAGTTGAAAACAAAGGTGTATTGAATGATCTCGTTCAAACGGGTAAACTAGCCAAAAGAAAGTGGGCGGTTATTCATGGTAATTCGCCTGATAAACGAGGCATAGATAATGCCTTCCTCTATAATCCTAAGCTATTTGAAGTATTAAGTTACAACTACCACAACGCTAATGTTACACGTGACGAAGAGCGTGTATATACAAGAGATGTTTTAGTGGTGCAGGGTATTTTAGGCAAGGCCGATACGGTTTTTATTTTGGTAAATCACTGGCCAAGCCGATATGGTGGGCAAGAGAAATCAGACCCATTGAGAAAGCAAGCTGCACGTACCAATAGGCTTCTGGTAGATTCTATACTTCAAATTAATGCAGACGCAGAGGTTTTAGTCATGGGAGACTTAAATGACGACCCTAAGGATGAAAGCGTGCAGACTATATTAGGAACAACTCAAAATCCTTCTCTTGCTAAAGAGAAACTATACAACCCGTTTGAAGCCATTCATGAGAAAGACGAAGGGTCGTTGAAATATAGAGGAGAATGGAATCTCTTTGATCAGATTATTTTAAGCAAAGGAGCTATTGAACAAGGGAAATGGGTTTTTGATAAAGCAGAAGTGTACAATAGATGTTATTTACTCCAACAAAAAGGTAAATACTCTGGGAATCCTCACCGCACATTTGGAGGCAAAAAATATCTCAATGGCTACAGCGACCACCTCCCTGTAATGGTGATATTCAAAAAGAACAAAGGTTAGTCTAGTAACTTTTGTCTTCGTAAGAATTCTAGTTGCTCGTTTGCCTTTTTCAGCTGAGCCATTAACTCTTTATTTTCTCGTCTTAACCTAAAGATTTCATCTGCATCTTTAATGGTTTGAGTGAGGTCGTTGGTGTCCCAAGGCTTAGGAATATACTTGTAGATTCGTCCAATATTAATGGAATCAATTACAGCCTCAATATCTGCGTATCCTGTTAATAGAATGCGCATAGGCTCAGGGTGTATGTCAAGTATAGATTCAAGTAGTTCAACACCCGTCTCTTCAGGCATTCGCTGGTCGGTTATCAAAACATGAATATCGTGAATGGCAAGTAACTCTCTAGCTTCTTCTGCAGAGTTGGCTGTAAATACCTTGAATTCTCTTCTGAACGTAGCTTTGAATGAAATCAGATTATGCTCTTCATCATCTACATAGAGTACGGTAGTCTTCACTTTACTTTTTTCTTCACTCATTGATTGAACGTAACTTCAACTCCAGTTATTCCAAACATGTGGTAAAATCTTGTTCTTAACCTCTGGCTTACCCATTTTTAAATGAATTGAACCTATATCTTGAAAGCAAGTCGCTCTAAAGCCTAGCTTAGATAAATGCGCACAGCGCTTCTTGTCGAATCAAACCAAACGGATTATGCAAAGCAATTTCTCCTCCTTGGCTTATGCTCCTGAATTGCTCTATCCCGCTGAAAATGAAAGTCGTATTTTAGAATTGAAGACAGATTCAAATGTTGTTCAGTTGGATAGGCTTCACAAGCAGTTAGCAGAATACGTAAAGCTTAGTAGGCCAGATAAGAACCTATCCACGAATGAAATAGAATCTGAGATACGGGTACACTTTCCTGATATTGATGCTATTTCCCTTTATGTCTATTACCCATGGAAAAGTACATTGGTGAGAATAGTGGAAGAGTCTTTATTCAAGGCAATTCGCACGAATAGAAACAAACTCAAAATTACTACTGAAGAGCAAGAGAAATTTGAGCAATCAAAAATAGGAGTTGTAGGTCTTTCTGTTGGAAACGCTGTAGCAACCACACTAGCCATGGAGAGGGTAGGAGGTACCCTGGTACTTGCTGATTATGATGAGCTTGAAGTGAGTATTTTGAACCGATTGCGAGCAGGACTTTGTGACCTTGATTTGCCAAAAAACATTATTGCGGCAAGACAAATTGCTGAGATAGACCACTTCACTTTTATTAAAGTGGTACTTTTCTCTGATGGAATAACGAATTCGAATATTGATTCCTTCTTGAATACCGCAGGTGGTTTAGATACACTGAGTGACTATTCTTCGCTGAGAGCTGAAGATACGGGGCCAGAATCATTTGATATTGAACAATCTGTTAAAGCAATTATAGAGCGCTGTAAAGCTAGAAATGCAGACTCAGGTGTACGGTTCAACTCTAAGGTGGTGTGTGAAGGTGATACAGAAGTACTATTCAAACGCAAAAAGACAGAACTACTCTTAAGAAAGCTCATAGAGAATGCATTTTTGTTCAGAAATGAAGGCTCAACTTCTCATGATGTTTTCGTCTCCATACGTCATACTCTAGAAGTTTTGGTTGTGGAGGTTACCGATAGTCGTCAAGGTATTCTACCAAATAGTATTGAAGATATATTCGGCTTATTTTACCGTGGTTCCAATCAAAGCGAAGGGGTAGGTATGGGACTATACATAGCCCGCGAACTGGTTCGAGAATTTGATGGAAGCATTAGTGTTAACTCAAACCCTGGAGAGGGGAGCACGTTTAAAGTAGAACTTCCTATAAACAGAAACGGGAAATAGAAATTTATCTCCCAGGCTTAGAGAATAAGTCAATGAACTTCCTAAATAGATCAAAGTAAAGAGTAATTGCTAAAAGAAGACTCATCAGCCAAATCACAGAAGCATTATAGTTGTAGGTGTCAAAGAGTTTGCCCATGAACAATTTTCGAGGAGCAAAAAAGTGAGATCTAAAGGTAGATGCATCTTTATAAATTGGGTCTTCTCGTTGAATAAGCTTACCGTCTAGAGCTAAAATTTTTGGAAAATCAGCGCGCTTAGTAACTAAGTCTTCAAGACTTTGGTTCGTATGCTTCTTTTTCAAATAATTAAAATGATCATCAGCTGAGGTCCTATAATCTATTTCGGATATTCGCTCGTCTTTAGCATCTAACACATGCGTATAATTTTTCTGTAAATGCTTCTTCAGTTTTGAGAGGAATTGACGCGCGTCTTTTATAGACCTGTAGTTCTCATCTGAATCAGTGTCACCTAGATCCATTGAGAAGTCATATGCTGGATATCCCAATTTCTTATCAGGATTTGAAAATTCATTTTGAACAAGTACAACATTCTTTACGAGCTGATCTCTGTCTTCTGTTCTTAAAAGCTCACCTTCAATGGTATTTAAATAGCTTTCCATTTCAGGTAACCAATATATTTTTCTGAATTGGATTGTGCTTAGCTGCTTATCATATGGGTAAATCTCTTTGATTAATTTATTGTCTCTAAATTGTGCAACAGCTAAAGCTTCAAATGCCCATCTTGATGCCATAACCTCGCCAATGGCTGGTACATGAGCCACTGAACTAACTGAAGGGTTTAGCTTATCAAACTTTACGATAACCCCACTAAAGATCAGTTGGGGAATAATTAAAAATGGAATTAATATGTAAATCGTTACTGCAGAATTAAATGCAGATGAAATATTTAGCCCCAACATATTGGCCATACACGAGGTAGAAAAAAGTATAAACCAGTAAGAAAAAGTAAGTCCTTCAATTTCCATAATTGCATTACCCAATAACACGAACGTGATCGTTTGAATGGCAGAAATGGTGAACAGAATTATAATCTTAGACCATAAATAACTACCCTTGCTGAGGTTGAGGAAACTTTCTCTTTTTCTAATCTTCCTATCTCTAATAATCTCTTCTGCACTTACAGTGAGACCCACAAAAAGCGCCACTACCACAGACATGAATATATATGCAGGTAGATTATCGTTATCAAAAAGCAAATATCCTTCACCCTCTGTAGAAGAAAACTTTACAAAGTAGGAGAGGAGAATGGCCAATACGGGTGCTTCCAACATGTTAATGAGCATGTACTGACTATTGGATAACTTAGAAAGTACGTCTCTCTTTACGAAAATTAGAAACTGCCCAATTAATCCAGGAGTTTCAAGTATGTTTTTCGGTGGGTCTTGATGTTTGGCTTTTACCTCATTGGTTGTAGCGTTCTCCTCAGTATAGATTTCATACCAATCCATTGGTGATGTTTTTCTATTGGCTGTAGGATTTCCGTATTCGTCAACTACCTTTCGCTCTATTATATTGAATATCTGTTCGGGGTTAACATTCCCACAAGTACCGCACTCACTCTCTTGACTGTTTACTTGATTAGCCTTTTCTTTAAAATATACGATACTATCTACTGGGTCTCCATAGTAAATAGGCCTACCTCCAAGGTCTAGAAGACAGAGTCGGTCGAACATTTTGAAGATATCACTAGATGGTTGGTGAATTACTACAAATATCATCTTACCCTTGAGAGACAACTGTTTGAGCAAATCCATGATGTTTTCACTGTCTCGTGAAGAAAGACCAGAGGTTGGCTCATCAACAAAAAGCAAAGAAGGCTCTCTAATAAGTTCTAGGGCAATATTTAATCGTTTGCGCTGTCCACCTGAAATTACCTTTTCGATAGGATTACCAACTTTTAAATCTTTGGCTTCTGAGAGCCCCAGCGTTTCGAGTAGATCAAGAACTCTTTTCTTAACACTTAAATCAGACTCATTGGCAAAACAAAGCTTGGCGTTGTAAAACAAGTTTTGGTAAACCGTTAGGTCTTCCATCAACAAGTCGTCTTGCGAAATGTATCCAATAACCCCTTTTATTCGCTCTTTTTCTTTGTGGATATCAAGACCATTAATGGTTACTAAACCTGATGCTGGGGTATAGTTTCCGTTTAAAACATTTAGAAGTGTAGACTTGCCTGAGCCAGATCCGCCCATGATTCCAATGAGTTTCCCTCCTTCTTCAGCAAAAGAGAACTCGTGCAACCCTTTATTACCATTCTTAAATTCATAGGTAATATCAGTTACCTCAAAGCAAACGTGTTCTTCTACATCACCGTCCATGTAGGATGAAATCACATCGCTGTAGTAGATTGGGTCAACTTTACTACTTCGTAGTGATGATCCATGGTTGAAGATATAAACCCTACCAGGTATGATGGAATGACCGTTCAGATAAAGACTAGTTTCACCAAAATACCTGAAGGCAAACATGCCAACGCTTTTAATATTTATAAAAACTATATGGCCTTTTAAATACTCTCTAAACAGGGTTCTTCCTTGGCTAAAGTTTTCTTCATGGTCTGATACCAAAAGCATGTTTTTAGTATGCTCTAGGTTTTTAGCGGTAGAGCTCGTGAATTTTAGAGCTTCAAAAAGTTCTTCATGCGGAATGTTGAACACATTGCTGAGCTGGGTCACAAACTCTAGCTCGTGGCTAGACATGTTACCATCTGCGTAGATATACTCTAGCAGGCGGAGTAGAACAATTTCCTTTTGCTTTTGCAGCAGATCTTTATTGATCTCTAAGCAGATTTCACCAACAAAAGTATCACCTAACAGCTCCTCTTTGTTATTGTCTCCGTCTTTGTAGTAAGCGAAAAAATACTCTTCATAAAGGTTGAGATAGTGCTCAATTTGGTCTGAGCTCAGCTCTGCACTTAAGAAGCGCTCAACAACTTCTCGGCTTTCACTGGTAATATCATCATCATTTGAAGCTAAGGCAAATAATTGCATCAGCGCTTTCAGCAACTGTTCACTCATAGGTTTTTGATCCCTGTTGTACCACCAAAGTTAGTTGTACCTTCCATTTAAGAAGCCATAGTTTGGCTTTTCTTTCGATTAGTTTTTAAACTGGTCACCTCACCTGATTCTGAAACTCTGCAACATTCCAAATCCATATTGAAAACCTCAGGCTTTATGATTGATTTACCTAGAAGCATTCTAGCACATTCTTGAATACCTTCTGGTATAGATGGGTGCGGGTGAATAAGTTCAACCAACGACCTCACACTTTTACCTTGAGAAATGAGCAATGCAATTGCTTGTATGGCACTGCTTGCATGGTCGCCTAGCACACGCATTCCTAGAATACGCATCTCATCGTCATCACTTACCAAAAGCTTTATGAACCCTTCTTCAGAACGCATAGCGATGGCTCTATTGACGTATTTGTACTTCATTTTCGCCATTCTGTAGGGAGTGTTGTTCTTAGAAGCTTGAGACTCATTTAGCCCAACTGCTGCTACCTCTGGGTTTAGAAACATGATGGTGCTTATGTTGTCATACTTCAAGGGATGGTCAACGTTCCCGTAAATTCGCTCTACGGCATGTCTACCCTCTAACTCAGCAATGTTTACTAGAGGAATATCTGCGGTAAAATCTCCAACTGCATAGATATTCGGAATACTAGTTTGAGTATCTGAATCAACACAAAAGCCCCTGCTGTTTAATTCCATTCCAAGTTGATCAAGCCCTAAAGAATCTGAATTTGGAACACGACCAACAGATACAAGTGCCTTTTCAACCGTTCTCACTTCCACTTTACCAGAATTGTATTTGATTTTGTAAACCACTTTTCCATTCACAATATCCATACTTTCCAAAGAAGCTCCTCTGTGTATATGCACACCATTTGTGTCTAAACGTTGTGAAACAGTTTGAGCCACATCTTCATCTTCAAAAGGAAGAATCCGATCTGCTTTATCAATCAAAAAAACTTTTGTTCGTTTAAAATTACTGAAGATGGTAGCAAATTCACATCCGATTACCCCAGCTCCCAGAATAACAATGCTCTTTGGGAATTTATTGAAGGAAGTTACATAGTCACTTGTAACAATCACATTATCATCTATCGGTATCTCTGGTAGTCGTCTTGGTCTGCTCCCAATAGCAAGTATTGCATGATCGGCTTCTATAGTTTGAGTTCCACCAGTATTTAAATCAACTTGTACGTTGTGTTCGCTTAGCATGGTAGCATTACCCTCTATATAGGTTAGCCTTCCTTAGCGAACAAAAAAGTCTATTTGGCTCTTCAATTGAACATACTTTTTGGTTGACGGCTTTACGCATTTCTCCTATTACTGCACTATAACTAAGGTCGGCACCGTAAGTATTGTAGCCATACCTGTTGCAGATGGCACGTTCATACCTAACAGAAAGCTCCCAAAGTGTTTTTGAAGATAAGGCTCCGTTGCGTATGCCTGCTCCTCCAGGGCTTTTTCGTTCAATTAGACAAACCGTTTTATCGAAGTCAAGTGCTCGCATGGCTGCCGCAAATCCAGCTTGGCCAGATCCGATAACACACAAATCAAAATGCTGCATATTTTAAGTCTTTGATTTCTACAAATGAAAAATGTAGCAGAGAATACTAAAGGTATAAGTTTAGGCTTACAATAAAAATGATAAAGATATTTCCTAGGTCAGCTAGTAAAGCCTATTTTAGCTTCAAATCAAAACATCTAAACGTATGCGATTTATTCAGTATTCCACGGTTTTAGCAGGAGCTTGGCTAGTGGTTGGTTGTGGAGGTAATCCCGAACAAGGAAAAAGTGAAGAGACAGTAGATACCTTAAGTACAGAGGTTGCAATTGAAACCGAGACACAAAGTCCTGTAGAAACTGATTTTGTTCTTCCTTCTACAGTTCAAGTAGGTCAGATTTTCAAAAAAGCAGGGTTGCCATTTGTTTCTGGCGTCACAAATAACCCTGAGAACGTAGCTAACTACAACACTAAAGTTGAAAAGTTGCTGGCATACGGTGTATACTCCACTGATTTATCTTATTGCATTCTGAACGATCAGAATGAAGACGCCATGGAATACATGAAAGCGGTTCGTGGTTTAGCTGATGACTTAGGTCTTACCGAAATTTATGAAGCGGAAGATTTATTTGAAAGGTTTGAGAAGAGTATGGGAGATCAAAATGCCATATTAGATATCATGATTGAAGTTCAAGAGCGTACAGATGTTCACATTGATGATAACAATCTAAGTCAAGAGTCTGCAGTTCTTTTCGCAGGTGCCTGGATTGAAGGTATGTATTTTGGTGTTAAAGCCGCAGACCCAAATGAAAAGAAAGAAATTAGCATGCGCTTAATTGAGCAAATGACAATACTTGATAACCTTATTCAAGGCTTAGAAAGCGTAGATAAGAAGAGCAAGAAATTAGATGATTTGAAATCTAGATTTCAAAAAATGGAAGATACCTTCAACGGTTTCGAGGAAGTAAAAGGAATGGAAGAAGGATCAGTCATTGACCTTGAAATATCCATGGGTAATTTGAAAGAGCTTGCTGATCAAATTATAGAAATAAGAACGGTAGTTGTAAATTAAGCCTATTATGAAAAGTTTGAACATACTAATCTTACTCTCTTTTATTTTCATGGCTCCATTCGCCATGGCCCAGGAAGAAGAGAGCTGGGAAGAGGAATCGTGGGAAGAAGAATCATGGGAAGAGAACGAATCTGATACTGGTGAAGATTTATCTGAGAACCCATTTGGAGAAGAAGTTGAAGCTGAGCCCGAAGGACCAAAGGTTAACTTTGTTAATGCTTGTGAAAACCGCGATGAGTTAAGAGATGCAACTAAAGAACAGTTGCAACCCTACAAGTATTGTAACTCTAAAACAACCATTCTAACGTTTAGGAAGTATCCTCAGCGTCATCAAGTAGTGGTTCCTATTTTTTATGAAGAAGAGCACCTTCTCGTGTTCAACACAGAAGGGTTAGAGCAAGATGTTATCATCAAGGTTTATGACAAACCAGTAACAAACAAAAAGCGCAAACTGATTTTCGAGGGTACCAGAGGTGAGAAGATTACCTTATTGGAGTTACCAAAAGACTTTAAAGGAAATAAGTTATTTATAGATTACATTATTCCTGCTTACGATGGAGAAGAAGGAACAACCTCCAAAGGATGCGTGGTATTTATGATGGGCTTTTTGGATGAGAAGTTTATGGACTTGAAGCAAGAAGCCTCTGGCAGCTAAGCTTCCTATATTCACTATAGAGTAAGCCCTTGAAGAAATTCAAGGGCTTTTTTAATGGTACCTAAAATTTGTTGTTAGTTGAATGGTATCTCCATTATAGAATTGGAATAAGCCTGGAGTCGGTCTATGAATAAGGGTGTACTCATGTACATGGTTGATGAAGACATAATCATACAACACTCCACCACCCCTTGCTACACATAACGGAATGAATTCACCCATTTCGCCAATAGTAAACTGATAGTATTTCTCGCCTAGAATGTAATCTTGTTGTTCCAGTGGTTTTGGGAATGGAAAAGCCAGAATCATGTCAAACAGAAATTCACCTGAAGAATGAGTGTTTGCGTATACTAAGGAGTCTAGAGTCCTATCCCCTTTGCGCAATATGCTTTTATCACAGTATTTTGGTAATATACCATCTCTCTTTATAGATTGGGGTAGAAGAGCATGGTGAATCCATTCTCAATCTGAAATAACAAGGCTATTTTCATCAAAGCATTTCTTGCGAAAAGAAACAGTGTCTTTAATTTGGACCACGATAGGTGACTTCTTTCCAAACCCATTGGCTATGTAAGGAGCCAGAGTCTACACGAAGAATCAGAAGTTTAGAATCATTTACCAAGGTATCCTTGGTAATTGTTTGGCCTGTTGAATCTGTACCTATGAATAAAGCCCAGAGCACAAAGCCCATCAGTAAAGAAGGGTTTTGAAACACTAGCGAATCAAGGTTACTTTACCTTTATACTCCTGAATAATGAAGTTTAAATCTGTATAAACGATTTGATATATATAAACCCCTTGCATGGCCTCTCCACCAGAGTTCTGATCAAGACCGTTCCACAATTCCAACGGATTATCAGTGTCAAAGACAATATTTCCGAAACGTGAGAATATTCTAAAGCTGTATTCTTTGATGTCTCTCTCCATCAATATTGGCCCAAAAGAATCATTCAAACCATCGCCATTAGGAGTAAAGGCATTCGGAAGAAATACATTTCTGTTTTCGAACTGAACGAAGATTTCTTTAGAAGTGCTATCCAAACATCCAGATGTATCTGCTACGATTAATTTAGCCTCATACGTTCCGCTATCCGTAAAAGAATACTCAAACTCTTCTCCAGAACCAATGTAAACCTCATCTATGTACCAGTCAAAACTACTGGAAAATGAGCTTGAATCTACTAGTGTGGCTATATACTCTGTAATGACAAAAAGGCTGTCTGGCGAGTAGTTGAACCTTGCAGTAGGTGAGGGGAGAATGTTAACAGCATTACTATCTGTCCTAACACTGTCGCAATAAGCAGATTCAATTAATAGCGTGATGTGGTACCTGCCTGTATCTTCATAGAAGTGCTCCACAGATTCACCAGGAACTACTTGGGTATTACCATCTCCGTAGGACAGGGTATACCTAGCGGTAGGGTCATGATTATCTATGTTGAACGCAATAGGGTCTTTAATGCATGCAGGGTCATTAAACGTATAGGTATGTGTTCTAAAAGTGTCAACCGTCAAAACTAAAGAGTCAATAACAGCTGGGGAGCCGCATCCATCTGTAACAGTTACAACATAAGTAGCTGTTTGATTGGTATCTGATAAGAACAAAGGCTGTGATTCACCAGTGCTCCATGAGTAGGTATAGTTATTATCACCACCCAATCCTTGCGCACTAATTTGCATGGTTTCTCCTATACACATTCCGGTATCATTGGCTGCTTTAACAGTAAGTGCTGGAGTTCTATTAATGGTAAAAGACTGAATTGCAGGCGGACAGTTATTATCATCTGTTACGCTCACCGTGTAATTGCGTGTTGCTGTATCAGAAAAAGTTCCTGGGTTGGTTGTTTGGCCATCGCTCCATTGATAAAGATAGTTTCCAGAGCCACCTGTTGGAGCTAAAGGAATAGAAACTGCTTGATTTCTACAGGCTGTATATGGCCCCAAAGAGCTGATAGCGATAGGAGCGGGTTCTGCGATATCTACTTGAACAGAATCAATACACCCATTACCATCATTAACGGTTACCATGTATGTGCCCGCGCAAAGTCCTGGCTTTGAGTTACCGCCTGTAAAGTTTGGCCACACGTAACTGTAAGAGGGTGTCTCATGCGGAATAAAAATGGATGCCGCTCCATTGCAGGCTCCATTGCAAGTAGCGTCTTGCTCAGTAACAACCATGCCGTTTAGAATACCTATAGTAATGGTCTGGCTCCCAGAAAAAGCTGTTCCACAAAAGTTTCCACCTTGAAAACCTGTAATAAAATATGTGGTTGTGGTAGTTGGATTAACTACAGGAGGAAGCCCTGTGGTAATGTCGTTTCCGTTGCTATCAAGGTTGTAGTTGGTAGAGCCTGTGCCGTCAAAAATAGCAATGTTGAAAGGGGCGGTACCAGAAACATTTAGGCCTAACTCAATAGGATTTCCTGCACAAGTCACCGTATCACTGGAGAGCGTAGCCAAATTAGAGTCAATAATAGAATGCGTGTAACTTTCAGTTCTTGCATAACCACATGAATCGGTTACGGTTACCGTATAGGTGGTATTAACTTGAGGTATAGCAATGGGGTTGCGTATGGTATCATCGGTTAGACCTGCGCTAGGACTCCACTGGTATTGAGAACCTAACCCGGCATTTAATTGTAGGGCTGTACCTTGGCAAAGGGTAGTATCATTTAATTGTGGAGCTAAGCTGAGGTATTCTATACATACCTTGTGTTGGTTGTAGGCAGTGGACGAGTTACTTGCAGTGAAGCCCCAGTAAACCATTGGGAATCCTTGAAAGAACTGGTTTATGATATTTCCTGTGTAATCAATGCGTAAATCGCAGTCAAACCAAACTTTAAGATTATTACTAGTAGGGTCCCAATTAATGTGAAGAGCATGGTCTGCAGTATCTTCAACATTTGAACCAGCATTATCCATAGTGAATGGTCCTGATACATTCCCAGAGCCTGAGTGATTCAAACTTCCTCCAGAGGTTAAACCGATATGGTCAAATGCGGGATCTGAGTAGGTTGCGTTTTGTCGGGTGTCCATTTCAACAGTGAGCGAGGGAGAAATATTCTGATAGCCCATGGTGCCAGCGCCACCACTTCCTGCCAAAAGCCCACCTTGATGAAAAGAAAAGGCAATTCCATCTCCTCCAAAGGTATCGCGTGCTCCAAAATTTACAGACGCATACAACTCAAAGGGTTGATTTAGGTCTATCTGTTGATCATACCAAACCTTGCCCCATTGATTAGGAACTGAATCGGTGAGCTGAAAGCAGTCCTGACCCAAAGCTTGGGTGTTTCCTCCAGTGAAGTACTGCGCTACTGCCAACTGACTCAATGTCAATAAACTCAATAAAAAAAGTAAATGAATGTGTCTCATCAATACGATCGCCCTGTACTTTATTCCCTGAACTGCTAAATAAACGATTATAACCGAATTCGGTTGTTTTTTCTTTCATGGTTTGTAAACGTGTAAGCGTTGAAAGCGGTAATTTGATTTTAGTACCTACTATTTTATTCAAAAAATGATAGATGAGAACTTTAATGTAGCACTTATAACTTGGCCAACCAGAAATAAAGAAATGAAGCTCTTTATATGAGCATTGAATGAATATGTGCCAGATTGTAAGCCCAAATGATTATTTTAGAAACTTGAATCTATTCAACTTGTCTTGAATAAGTCGAAGTAAAACGTTGAGAAAGCGTGTCAGCCATTGTTATGCTGAATACATGGAGAACTCCTTTAAAAAGATTACCTGACGGGATTAGAGTAATTCACAAAAAATAAACCGAAGAAATTATCACACAATGGATTTGAAGATTAAATCATTTGAAGAGTATAAAACCAAATACAAGCACAGTGTAGAAGACCCTGAAGGCTTTTGGGAAGAAATTGCCAATACGTTTTATTGGAGGAAAAAATGGAACAGGGTTTTAAACTATGACTTTAATGGTCCAGATATCCGTTGGTTTGAAGGAGGTAAACTAAACATCACCGAAAATGCGCTAGATAGGCATTTGGCAAAACGTGGAAATAAACTTGCACTCATATGGGAGCCCAACGACCCCAAAGAAAGGTTCGTGCGTTGGACCTACAGAGAACTTTATGAAAAAGTAAATGAATTCGCAAATGCCCTTAAAGCACAGGGAGTTGGAAAAGGAGACCGAGTGGCCATTTATATGCCAATGATTCCAGAACTTACTGTTGCTGTTTTGGCCTGTGCAAGAATTGGAGCCGTTCATAGTGTAGTTTTTGCAGGTTTCTCTGCGCATGCTTTAGCAGATAGAATTAATGATGCACAAGCCAAGATGGTTATTACAGCAGACGGACTCAACCGTGGTGCTAAGCAAATTCCATTGAAGCGTGTTGTTGATGAAGCTTTAGAAAATTGCAATAGCGTTGAAACAACTATTGTATACGATTGCGTAGGCTGGTCTCCAAATATGAAAGCTGGAAGAGACATTTGGTGGCATGAAGCAACAGAAGGCATGTCTAAGGAGTGCGAGGCAGAGGTAATGGACGCAGAAGACATGCTTTTCATACTCTACACATCTGGCTCCACTGGTAAACCAAAAGGCGTTGTTCATACATGTGGGGGATATATGGTATACACAGCATACTCATTCCAGAATGTTTTTCAATACGATGAGAGTGATGTATACTGGTGTACTGCCGATGTCGGGTGGATTACGGGGCATTCCTACATCGTATACGGTCCTCTTATTTCAGGAGCAACTACCTTGATGTTTGAAGGAGTACCCACCTATCCAGATGCTGGTAGGTTCTGGCAAGTCTGTGATAAGCACGGGGTAAATCAATTCTACACAGCTCCTACGGCCATACGCTCGTTAATGAGTTACGGAGAAGACCACGTGCTTTCATACAGTTTGGATTCTTTGAAAACATTGGGTACCGTTGGGGAACCCATCAATGACGAAGCATGGCGTTGGTATCATATTCATGTGGGCAAAGAAAAATGTCCAATAGTTGATACGTGGTGGCAAACAGAAACAGGCGGAATCATGATTTCTGGTTTAGGGGAGCATTCGCCACAGAAACCTGCGCATGCGGGGTATCCGCTTCCAGGTGTACAACCCGTACTTTTAGATCAAGAGGGTAAAGAAATAGAAGAGAACGATGTAGAGGGCTACTTAGCAATAAAGCATCCATGGCCATCTATGCTCAGAACTACATACGGAGATCACGAAAGATGCAGAGTCACCTATTTTTCGCATTACGCGGGGTATTACTTTACGGGTGATGGTGCCAAACGTGATAAAGATGGCTTATACAGAATAATTGGTAGAGTAGATGACGTTATTAATGTTTCAGGTCATCGCTTTGGTACGGCAGAGATTGAGAACGCCATCAATATGAATGATAAAGTGGTTGAATCTGCAGTAGTAGGGTATCCGCATCCTGTTAAAGGTCAAGGTATTTATGCTTATGTCATTTGTGAAACGATGCCCACTAATGAAGATGAAGTGGATATTCTACGAGCAGAAATTGTAGAAACTGTAGTTCAAGAAATTGGTAAAATAGCCAAGCCTGAGAAAATTCAATTCGTACCCGGTTTGCCAAAAACACGCTCTGGTAAAATAATGCGCAGAATCTTGCGTAAGGTAGCAGAGGGCGAACCAGATAAGCTGGGCGACACTTCAACCTTATTGGATCCAGATGTGGTTGAAACAATTGTAGCTACTGCATTATACTAACAGGGTAACATCTGCGTAAAACAAGAACAGGCTTACTTGCTACCTTTGCGCGGCAAGTGAGCTTTTTTAATGATAGAATATGGATGAAAAATTAAAAGACCTCTGGAAGCAAATAGGGATGCGATATAAGTCTCACCCTTGGCACGGAGTACATATTGGAGATGACGCACCTCATGAGTTGCGAGCTTTTGTAGAAGTTGTTCCTAGTGATACGGTGAAGTATGAGGTAGATAAAGAAACAGGATATCTCATGATAGACCGCCCACAACAATTCAGTAACATTATGCCTGCTCTTTATGGTTTTGTGCCTCGCACGTATTGTGATAAGAGGGTGGCAGAATATTGCAACGAGAAAACAGGTAGAACCGATATAGTGGGCGATGGTGACCCATTAGATATCTGCATCTTAACCGAACGTGAAGTAACCCACGGAGATATTTTGGTAAATGCCATACCCATTGGAGGAATGCGAATGATTGATGATGGTGAAGCCGATGATAAAATCGTGGCGGTATTGAAGAACGATTTGTTCTATGGCAATTACCGTGATTTAAAAGATGTTCCAGAAAAGGTGATTGAACGGCTAAGACACTACTTCTTAACATATAAGGCCATACCAGGAGCACCCAACCAAAAGCATGTGGAAATAACTCATGTTTACGGTGAAGAAGAAACCAAGAAAGTTATTGAGTTGGCTATGGCTGATTATGGAGAAAAGTTTGGAAACATAGAGCAAGTAATGGCTCACCAAGCAAAGGTGACCATCGGTCGCATGTGAGCAGGACTTGAATGGATGTAAGCTGATTTCTATATTTGATAGGTTAACTATTGAATCATGCGCGCGCTCAAATACCTAAGTGTTTTCTCCCTTCCCGTAATGGCTGGCATTGGCTTTTGGCAATTGGGATGGTACACATACTTACCTCTAGCTTACGCATTTGGCGTGGTTCCTGGTTTAGAACTATTGCTTACCAAGGATACATCTAACGCTGATGCGCTAGAAGAACAAGCACTATTGGCCGACCACGTCTATGACTTCATCCTGTACATGGTAGTTCCCTTCCAATACGGTTTTTTAGCTTGGTTTGCCTATATCATCGTAAGTCAACCGTTAGAGATATATGAGTGGGTGGGGCTTATTTCTGGTATGGGTGTTCTCTGCGGGGCAATGGCCATAAACGTTGCTCATGAGCTAGGTCATAGACAAACTGCCTTTGAGCAATTCCTGGGTAAAACACTACTGCTCAGTTCGCTATACATGCATTTCTTTATTGAGCATAACCGTGGTCATCACAGTAACGTGGCAACACAGGAAGACCCATCATCAGCTAGATTAAATGAGCCCGTTTATATATTCTGGTTGAGAAGCACAGTGTTTGCATACCTTCATGCATGGAAGCTTGAGGCAAAGCGACTCAAAATACTGGGGAAGTCTTACTTCTCGCTGCATAATGAAATGCTCCGATTTCAGCTGATTCAGTTAGCTTATCTGGCTGTGTTTTATGTATGGGGAGGATTATCACTTATGCTTGCTGTGGTAGGAGCAGGCGTGTTTGGCTTCTTACTTCTAGAAACGGTCAACTATATTGAACATTATGGGCTCCAGCGCAAGAAAAAGAATGAGAGACGATATGAGCGGGTGAGACCTGTTCATAGTTGGAACAGCAACCACCCATTTGGGCGATTACTTCTGTTTGAACTCTCTCGCCATTCAGATCATCACTTTAAGGCAGAAAGGAAATATCAGATTTTGAGACATCATGAAGAAAGCCTTCAAATGCCAACAGGCTATCCCGGAATGATGCTATTATCATTGGTGCCACCTGTATTCTTTAGAGTGGTTAATCCCATCATAAATTCGGCACAAGAGTCAGAGATTCTCTAGGCTATTTAAATCTGAAGGGTGAACCGTCTCTGCTGAGGTATATCTTTTAAACCAAGTGAGTTGTCTTTTTGCGTATCTCCTGGTGTTTCTCTTCATTAATTCTATAGCTCGCTCTAAGTCGTATTCTCCTGAAAAGTAGGGGAAGAGTTCTTGATAACCAACTGTTCTCATGACCGGAAGATCTTTGAATTCTTTGAGTTTAAGCGCTTCTTGTTGCAGGCCTTGTTGTATCATTACATCTACCCGCTTATTGATTCTGCCATAGAGCTCTTCTCGCTCTCTTTCAAGAATGATTATAGAAGCATTCCAGGGCCGGTCTACTTTTAATCCGGTTCTAAATTGAGAATAGCTTTTTCCAGTTGCGTGGATCACTTCAAGTGCCCGCAGAACGCGCCTAGGATTACTCACATCAGCTTTGCTTGCATATAAAGGGTCTAAACGAACTAGTTCATTGGTAAGAGATTGAAGACCTTCATGTTCAAGCTTCTCATTGAGCTTCTTCGTAATTTCGGTAGGTATTTCAGGTTTAGGCTCTATACCATTTAAGAGTGCGTCTAAATACATGCCACTTCCCCCAGTTAATACTACAGAGCCTTCTTTCTCTATTAGGCTATGAATTACTGGAATGGCCTCTGCCTCATAAGAAGCTGCAGTAAGTGGGTTTTTTATAGAGTGAGAGTTGATGAAGAAATGCGAAACATCCTCCATTTCTTGTTCAGTGGGCTTGGCAGTGCCGATAGTGATTTCTTTATAAAACTGCCTAGAGTCGAAGGAAACTACAGACAATGACCTTTTCTTGGCAAAGGAAACAGTTGCAGCAGTCTTACCTACTGCAGTGGGGCCTGTAATAACGAATATTTGAGGTTTACTCATCAATAGAATGCTGATTCATCAAAGGAATCGTTTTCATCTTCATCATCTTCATCAAACATGGCGTTAGGATCTTTTTCAGCTGTCATCGCTCCAAAAAGATCTTCTGGTTGCTTAGAGTACTGATCTGGAGCTTCGCCTACTTCAATCATTAGCATGGGATAGTTGAAATCGGGGTTGGGAGTCTCTTCACTTACAAGCTCAACAAAGAATGTCCACAAAAGCAAGAAGTCAAAAACATACAGCGCACGCCTTTGCTCATTACCAATTAGTTGATTAATGGGAGTTTCGCTCATGGCTAAAACCGGTTGGTCTCCTGAGGAAACATCCATGAGGGCAATTTCTTTACCTCTATCCCAGTATTCATCTGCTAAATAGAATGAAGCCATTTGAGAATTATCAAAGCCAAATGCATCTTGAATGGCCAAATGAAGTTGTTCAAAAGGAGCGTCTGCGGCAATGGCAATATCTCTAAAAACATCTTCTTCTTCAGCTGTATCAATCAGTACCCGGAATGTGTAAATAGTCTTACTCATAATCAACTGGAGAGTCTAATTCTTTAATGGGGGTTAAGCCTAAGCCTGCTGCTTTTTCTTTCAAAAAACTCCAAGCTTCTTTGCGGTTATTCGCTATGTTACCGTCTAGAATTGCTTCTTTAATAGCATTTTTTAAAATGCCTATTTCTCTACCTGGTGTAATATTAAAAAGCATGCAAATTTCATTTCCATCGATAGGAGGTTGGAACTGCCTAACTTGGTCTTTTTCCTCAACCTCTTTCAATTTTTTTCTAACGTGCTTAAAGTTTGCTAGATAGCGTCTCATGCGTGCAGGGTTTTTTGTGGTAACGTCTGCTTCACATAATGTCATAAGGTCTTCAATATCATCTCCTGCATCAAACAACAACCTGCGAACACCACTATCAGTAACACTTTCATTTACTAGAGCAATTGGCCTAGAACTTAGTTCAACCAATTTTTTCACATACTTCATTTTGTGATCAAGTGGTAAACGCATGCGTTTAAAAATTCCTGGAACCATTTTAGACCCAACAAATTCATGTGCATGAAAAGTCCAACCTATTTTTTTTACGTAGCGTTTTGTACGTGGCTTTCCTATGTCGTGAAAAAGAGCCGCATACTTAAGCCATACATTGGAGTCTGCTTCAGCGGTATTGTCTACCACCTCTAGCGTATGGTAGAAATTCTCTTTGTGGCGCATGCCGTTTTTTTCTTCAACTCCATGCAAATCGCAAAGTTCTGGAAGAAACTCTTTGAGTAATCCTGTTTCATAGAGAAGCTTCAGTCCAATAGATGGCTTGGGAGTATCCATTATTTTGTGGAACTCATCTGTTATGCGCTCTTGAGATATAATGCTAAGTCGCTTTGCGTTTTTCTCAATAGATTTTTCTGCTTCAGTTGCTAGGGTGAAAGAAAGTTGGGTGGTGAAACGAATGGCTCTCAACATTCTTAACGGGTCGTCACTAAAGGTCACATCTGGCGATAGAGGAGTACGGATAATGCCGTTCTTTAAGTCAGAAATTCCATGGAAAGGATCTATTAATTGACCGTAGTCTGATTCATTTAGGCTAATAGAAAGCGCATTGATAGTAAAGTCTCTTCTGTTTCTATCATCTTCTAATGTTCCATCTTCTACAATGGGTTTACGGCTATTGCTTCTATACGATTCTTTGCGTGCGCCTACAAACTCGAGCTCCCAATCGTTGTGGTTGATTAGGGCAGTCCCAAAATTCTTAAACACCTTGACTGTATCAGAGCCCAGGATTTCGGCAGTTTTTTCAGCTAAAGCTATTCCAGACCCCAAGGTAACTATGTCTACATCTTTGGAGGGCCTTTCCAGAATTAGGTCTCTAACCCATCCGCCAACAACAAAGACAGGCTGGTTGAGGGCTTTGCCGGCTTCCCTCATTGCTTTGAAAAAGGGAGTATCTAGTTCTTCAGAATAGTATGACTTCAAATGCATGTTTGCGCCAGCTTTTGATCCTAAAAAAGGGGTGCAAAGGTAGTATTCTATCTGCACGTAATTCTTACAACTACACGCATAGGTTTCCTTATATTTGATACAACCCTAAACAGACAAGTTATGCCTAATCGCATCTTAATCGTTGAAGATGATAAGTATATTGTTGAAACCCTTCGTGATCTTTTGGAAATCAAGGGTTATCATGTTTTTCATGCCTACAACGGACAAGAAGGCTATGAACGTATGGAAGCTGTAAAACCTGCAGCGATAATATTAGATATCATGATGCCTATTGTAGACGGGTTGGAGTTTTTAGCGAGGATGCGAAAAGATGCTAGCTACAGTCATCTTCCTGTTATAATGTTAACCGCAAAGCACACCGATGAAAATAGGTTAGAGGGTTTCAAAATGGGAGCAGATCATTATATAACCAAGCCCTTCAACCACGAAGAGCTAATTACAGTGCTTTCAAACTTGCTTGAAAGAAGACAAGACATTGTGAACAAGACCTTGCAATCTCCAGAAGACATCTTCGTAGACTCTAAAGACAGCGTATTTCTATCTCAATTGCATGATTATATCATGAAGAATATTCGGAATGATAAGATCAACTTAGGCAATATTGCTAAGGAGATGAACTACAGCCCTAGTAGCATACAGAAGAAGGTTAAACGATTAACCAATAAAAGTGTGAGTCAATTCGTACGCGAGTTTCGCCTAGAATACGCCAAGCAGCTTATTGAACAAGAGGCCGCATCTATAAAGGAGATTGCTTTTCTTTCAGGTTTTCATAGTCACGCTTACTTCAGTAGATGTTTCCGTGAATACTATGGTACTACACCTACAGAAGTTTCCAGTGACGGTACGAATGAAGAAGAAAGCTGAAATTCTTAAAGCGTTAACCCATGCGCTAGACCAGTTAGAAGGGTTAAATCTCGAAGAGAAAACCGAAATACTGGATAAACTTGATAGTTACCGCGGTGTATTTGAAAATACGCCTGGTTATCTTGAGTTAGAGCGTAGGTTCAATTTGGCTATAGAGGGAGCCAACGATGGTATTTTCGACTGGGACATTTCTACTAATCGGGTGTTTTATTCAGATCGATGGGCATGCGTACTCGGATATGATTCTGCCAATGAACTTGAACCTTCCTTAGACACATGGCGTAATCATGTGCATCCAGATGACTTTGAAATGGCAATTGGCCCTGTAACCGATCACATTAATGGCAAGACGGAGATCATGCCTGAGGCCGTTTACAGGATGTTTAAAAAAGACGGTAGCATTATTTACACCGCTCATAGAGGTAAAGCGCATTTCAATAATGAGGGTATAGCCACGAGAATGGTTGGCACAACAAGAGACGTTAACGAAGAAATTACTCTGAGAAACCGTCTTTTAGATCAAAATAGATTAGTGAATTCTATCTTGAATAATAGTCCTCAATTGATTTTTGTAAAAGATAAGAGTGGCAGATTTTTGAAGGTTAATCAAAGCGTAGCCAATTTGTTTGGTAAAAGCATTGATTTTCTAGAGACTGTTCACAATTCAGATGTTCACACGAACAAAGAGGAGCTAGATGCCTACGACACTGTAGAGAAGGAAGTACTAAAGTCACGAAAGTCGATCACTGTAGAAGAGAAGTTCACCAACTCAAAGGGCGTAAAACGGATTTTTCAAACAGTAAAAACACCGTTGGTTCAACCTACAGGAGAAGTAGATATTTTAGGTATCTCCAATGATATTACAGAGCTTAGAGAGTCTCAAACAAAATTGCTGAGACAAGAACGAGAATATAGAGGGATTCTGGAGTCTTTACGCATTGTAGTAGGAACGCTTGATCAGTACATGTGCTTCAATTATTTTAACCCCGCTTTAGTTGGGTACTTGAAGTTTACGAAGCTTGAGCAGATCATACATCTACCAGCATCCAAAATAATTCACAAAGAAGATATTAGTGTATTTAAAGCAGATTTTAATGAGGTTCTCAACCATAAAGCAAGACTAAGAGAGGGGAGGCTTCGATTGGTAAAGGGAAGTGATGTTTTTTGGTTCAACTACGCTTTAACGGAAAGAGGTCGAACAGGCGATAAAAAAGAAGTTTTGATTTCCCTGTACGATATTAGCGAGCAGCTTCAGTTTAGTAGGGAGTTACAAAGGAGTGAGCGTATTTTCCGTGCTATAGCTGTAAATAGTGCTGATATTATTGGCCTTCACGGCCCACTTGGGCACATCAAGTACGTTTCTCCGGCCGCAGAGACTTTGCTAGGTTATTCAGAGCAGGAGCTTTTGGGTACACAAGCTTTACAATTGGTTCATCCAGAAGACAGGCAAAGAATCCGTTCTTTAATAGTAGGGATAGAGGTTCCACATGAAAATAGATTTGTTCAAGTAAGAGTTAAGGCGAAGTCGGGAGAATACCGTTGGCTAGAAATTACCCTTTCAATTATTGAGTCTTATTCAGATGAGCCAACCACAATACAAACTGCATCAAGAGACATTACTGAGAGAAAAAAAGTAGAGGAAGAAAGAAAACGGAACATGAGTCGAGAGGTAGAACTTAATGAGTTTCAGCGCAGTTTTGTGATGATGTCTTCCCATCAATTACGCACTCCGCTTACGGTAATTAAGTCTGATGTGGATTTACTACGGTTGATGTATGAAGATGATAATACGTTTGATAAAAACCGAATGATACGCATAGCGGACCGCATGAAAACCAGTGTGAGCAGAATGACCTATCTCATGGAAGATATTCTAACACTAGGAAAACTAGATGCTGGAGCTATGGAAAAGCATATCACCCCTGTTAAACTCCTACATAGTTTAGATGAACTCATTCAAAGTCAGTTTACTCCATTAGCAACGGGAAGAATGCCCATAGTGGAGTTTGAGACAGATGAGGTGTTGATTCAAACAGATGTTGACTTGCTCAGCCAGGCGGTAGCCAATTTCATAACAAATGCAGATAAGTATTCAGAAGGAGAAAAGGCGCCCGTTATTAGGGTTATGCAAGAAGCAGATGCAGCAGTAGTTGAAATCAGAGATTTTGGTATAGGCATTCCTAAATCTGATATTGCCAAGTTATACCATCCTTTCTTTAGAGGGAGCAATGCCAAAGATTACAGAGGCACTGGTCTGGGTTTACGCATTGCCAAAAACTTTCTAGATATGATTGGTTGTGCTGTTAAGATGTCTTCCATTGAAAACAAAGGAACAACAGTAGAGGTACGCATTCCTATTGCAAAAGTAGAAGGGGCCTAAGCCCCTTCTATTACTTAACAAATTAAACTACTGAATGAATCAATCTAACCCCTAAAAACGCAGAACTCTAATTTGTGTCAGTAGCTATGAATAGCTGAAATCAAATATCTGACTCTCAGAGATACTTACATATCACTATTACAGCAAGCTTTTTAAATAATAAACGTATGTTGACAAAGCGTTATGAAGTAATTCATTTTCATAGAAGAATGAGGTTGAAAATCTGACAAACGTTGGGTTTTATCTAATACTCGATAATTACTTTCGCTTTCCTCAATACAAGATAAAATGAATAAAATACTTATAGCCAATCGAGGTGAAATTGCTTTGCGCGTTATGAAATCGTGCAAAGAAATGGGAATATCTACCGTGGCAATTTATTCAGAAGCTGATGAAAATGCTCCGTTCGTGCGATTTGCTGATGAAGCTGTTTGTGTAGGCCCACCGCCTTCTTCGGAGTCTTACTTGCATATGGATCACATTATTCAAGTGGCCAAAGATCTGGGAGTAGACGGCATTCATCCAGGATATGGGTTTTTGAGCGAGAATGCTGCGTTCGCAGAAGAAGTGACCAAAGCTGGTATAACCTTTATTGGCCCATCGCCAAACGCTATGCGTGTAATGGGAGACAAGTTGTCTTCTAAAGAGGCAGTAAAGAAGTACAATATTCCTTTAGTACCTGGTACAGATGGAGCTATTAGTGATATTGATGCAGCAATTGAAACAGCAAAAGTCATAGGTTTTCCTGTAATGATAAAAGCTTCTGCCGGAGGTGGAGGAAAGGGAATGCGCATTGTTGACGAACCAGAGGGTCTAGAACAAGAAGTGAAGCTGGCAATGAGTGAAGCCAAGTCTTACTTTGGAAATGGAGCTGTCTTTATTGAGCGATACGTAACGAGGCCAAGGCATATAGAGATTCAAGTGATGGCAGACGCTCATGGAAATGTTTGCTATTTGTTTGAGAGAGAATGTTCAATACAACGCAGACACCAAAAGGTAATTGAAGAAGCGCCCTCAGCAGTACTTACTCCAGAGAGAAGGAAAGAAATGGGGGAATGTGCTGTTAATGTTGCCAAGGCTTGCGATTATGTAGGTGCAGGTACTGTGGAGTTTTTATATGATGCAAACGATAATTTCTACTTCTTAGAAATGAATACCCGCTTGCAAGTTGAACATCCCGTTTCTGAAATGATTTCTGGAGTTGATTTGGTTCAAGAGCAAATACGCGTGGCTAGAGGTGAAAAGTTATCATTCAATCAAGATGACTTGAAGATTGATGGCCATGCCATAGAAGTACGTGTTTATGCAGAAGATCCACAGAACAACTTCTTACCAGATATTGGTTACTTAGCGCGTTACAGAGTGCCAGTAGGGGATGGGATTCGTGTAGATGATGGGTTTGAAGAAGGAATGGATATTCCTATTTATTATGATCCCATGCTATCAAAACTCATTGTTCATGGTAAAGACAGAAAAGAAGCAATAGCAAAAATGACGTATGCCATTGATAACTATCAAATTAGTGGAGTAGAAACAACGCTAGGCTTTTGTAGGTATGCGATTAACCATGAAGCTTTTGTCTCAGGAAAATTTGATACTCACTTTGTAAATAACTTCTGGAATCCAAAATTGATTACAGAAGGTGCTACCGAAGAAAAAGAGATAGCCGCAATTATTGCTGGTGATGCTATGGAGCAGCATATGAAAAGAACAACTGGTATGAAGCCAGATGCTAAACCGGTTTCAGCTTGGAAGCTAAACAGAAGTTAAGCATAGCTAATGGTTAAAGAAGAGCCCAGGAGACTGGGCTTTTTTTATGGCCGTTGACTTAATTTTACCAAGTAGTGGTGGTTGTCATCTTCGGCAAGAAGCTCTGTATCAAAACCAGCCTGGTCTGCTTCATGTACTAGATTATCATAATCTATAAACAGCCATTTGAACGGGTATCCTTTCTGATTTTTATATTCCATTTGATACGTTACTTCCCCGTAGTACCCTTGCGATAGATCTATAGATACGGTGCCGTCTTCTTCCTCAAAGAGATAAATGAGGTTACTAGAATCTGCAATAATTTGGCCACCTGGATATAAAAGCTCTTTGGCCTTCTTAAAGAATGTCGGCACTTTATTTAAGGTGCCCATCACGCCAAACCCGTTCATCATCATTAACAAGGTGTCGAACTTCTCATTTTTCATTTCAAAGAAATCGACTTTTAGCGCATTTGAAAGTCCCAACTTGTGCATAATCTTAACTGCAAGTGCAGAAGTATCAATCGGATGCACATCAAGGCCTGTTTCAGCCAAGTACAAAGAATGTATTCCAGAACCAGCACCAATATCCAGTAATTTACCTGTGCAGTGCTTCATCGCTATGCGTTCCAGTCTAGGAAATGCAGCTTGGTTTCTAAAGAAAACTTCTGTGGGGTATACCTCAATCTCAGTAATATCGCTGTGTACAACAATGTCTTGGGGGTCGTTATCCATTAGATAGTCATACAACGCCAGGCCGTAAATATCAGGGTGTAGAGAAGTTTCGCTCAAGGGTTCGTGTTGTTTATTAAATTTGAGCCCAAATGTAGTGCTATGGCAAGTATCAGAGAAATAAAGAAAGAAGTGAATGAATCGTTGGCGTTATTCATAGACGATTGTTATGAAAAGCGGGGAACGGAGTCTAAAGATATTTCTAAGGATACGGAAAAACTCATTGACGATGCCATAGCCTTGTTTGATGAACTTATCCATGCCATTAACAACCCCGATGAAAATGTAGCGGCTTCTACTCACTTTAAGCAAGTGCAAGATCGATTTGACAAAGGTTTAACCCAGCTCTACAAGTCATTGTCTGAATTAGGCTAATGCGCTTTCCGAACAGAAAACAAGATGTACTCCTAGTATTTACCACACTAGGGTGCTTTGTACTTGGTTTTTTCTCTTACCGCCAAAATCAGGTGATAGATGTGTTGAACGAAGAGCTACTCAAGCAAGCTTCTAAGCAACATAAAACCAGACTAGATAAGTATGCGATTGAAAAAGAACTTCAACGATTGAAAGAGGCTCAAGCAGTTGAGGCAGATTCAATTGTCGAACGTAGATAATACGTCTAACACACCATGTGTAATAGGTTTTTCTAAATAACCTTTAACCATAGAAAAGGCTTCACACTTCATTCGGTCTTCATCAAGGTTACTAGATGTAATGATGAACACGGGTGTTTTGGATTCAGACTCCTTTAGCGCATTCAGACCATCAAAACCATTCATTATAGGCATATTCAGGTCTAACAAGATTACATCAATAGGCTTTTCAGAAATGGCATCTAAGGCTTCTTTCCCATTTACAGCATCTTCAATTACTGGGCTAGTGAGAGCTACCTGAGATAGGTTTTGCCGAATGATTAACCTGGCAATAGGATCGTCATCAACTATTAGAATATTCATAGTATACTGTACGTTGCATTTTATGAAAGCGCTCTGCCTTTTACAAGATACGCTTTAAATTCTTCTTTAAAAAGATGTTGTACCTCTTCTAGCGGTAGTCTAACCTCTATAACTCCTGTAGAGTAAGGAGCTATTTCATAGGGGTTATAAAGAAATCCAATGGACTCTTTGGAGATGAAAAAGTTATCTACTGGAGATATTTGGTCAGAAAACAAACCATGTTCACTCAATGGTACATTTGTATCTACTCCTTCTTGCTGACGGTACGCTTGTGTAATTCTGGCAGTAAGCTCTATCAATGCTGAACTATGTACTACATCTTTCAAGACCAATGATGTGCCTGTTTGGTTATTCACCAAGAAGTAATTAGAGTTATAATTATCATGAGCACCACCCGTATAGTCTTCATAGTATTCAGAGAATTGCACAATACCATTGAATGATGAGTCTACTGTTAGCTCCATTCTAGTATACCAAGACCTTGCAGACTCTGGGAAAGATGTTGCGAAAGTGTCAAAGCTCAAGATGAACGTTTCACCCGCTTGTTGAAGCGACTCTGTATCACCAGCAAAATAGCCGCCCATTATTTTCTTTCGTTTGTTTACGAATTTGTTAAGAGCTACATCTTCCTTCGCAAATACTGGGAAATAAGCCGCAAAGTAACTGCAGTCTTCTGCTGTTACCGTGCAATTATTGTAGGTGACAATAACAGAATCTTGGTTTGGTTCTGATTGTCTAGTTATCGTGTCACTTGCGGGAGTTGATGAGCAGGAGCAAATCATGGATATACCCGCAATCCCTATGACTGTTCTAACGTAATTCATTATTGCAAAGTAGAAAATGGCTAGGCTATGACAGAACGATAGACCACAACTTATCAGCATCTAATTGTTTAAGAACACGCAAGGCCGATGGGAATAAATTGTTGCTTCTGTTTCCGAGGTGCTTCATAAAAGCGAACGGTACGCCATTATGGGTGACTATATGTATTCCTTTTTCTTCTGATTTTAGTCTAAATGTTCTTCGAGTTAACACCAAATTAGCCTGTTCTAATGTCAATTCTTCTTTGGCAAGCCCATCTATATTCAAGAGTGTTGATGTTGCTAATTCATGTGAAGGAATAAAGTTATTACCTTTTTGTTCTCCTAGGAATAACCCATGCTTTTTGAATTTTAGACGCGACTTAATGTGCAGTAAATCATTTACATGGCACTTTTTCACTAAAAAAGGAGTAGATGTGCTGGTCTCAATAATATAATCCTCAGTATTTAGAATTAGCTCTTTTACAGCTGAAGGAATTGTAGCATTTGACTTCTGTATTTTCTTTTTCTTATTCCTTTTTGCACTGTCAACTTGAGCACTATTGCGTTTTCTTGCTATGGCTAAAAAGAACCCTTCACCTCTTGTAATTCCTGGGTAACACGCATACCCAACTCCAGATTTGGCTTCTATTTCAGTAACTTCATCAATACCATCTAGGTTTAGTTCTAACCAGTTGCAGTTTTTTTCGCGTTGAAGAAAATCCATGTTTTCTTCGTTTTCAGCACTATTAAATGTACATGTAGAGTAGAGTAGGAGACCTCCAGGGGCAAGAGCGTCCCAAGCATCAGTGAGAATACGTTTTTGCCTAGAGGCACACAGAGATACATTGGCTTCGCTCCATTCAGCAGCTGCTCTTATATCTTTTCTGAACATTCCCTCACCTGAACAAGGAGCATCTACCAATACGAGATCAAAAAAACCTCCAATGGCTGCAAAGTGTTTTGGGTCGTTATTAGTTACATATACATTTGGATTTCCCCATTGCTTTATGTTCTGGCTGAGAATATTAGAACGGCTCTGAATAACCTCATTGGCAATAATCAAACTGTCTTTTGAAAGCAGGCTTGCCAAATGCGTAGTTTTTCCTCCTGGCGCGGCACATAAGTCCAATGCTTTACATGCACTAACTGGTGCATATTGTTTAATGGCAAGTTCTATGAGCATACTTGAAGCTTCTTGAACATAGTAAGCACCAGCATGCCACAATGGATCTGTAATAAAGCTGCCTCTTTCTTGCAAAAAATAGCCGTTATCTGCCCAAGGAATTCGTTCGGCTGAACATGGAACTAGAAAAGGTTTATCTGGATTGACTCTAATGGATGTACCTGGTTTTCCTTCTTCTATTGCGCTGAGTATATTCTTTGCTACAAGCGGTCTCTCACTTTTTAGCCTAGTGACAAAGCTCTCTGGAAGTTGATTCATTTTTTGGACTTCAACACATTGAATTTAAGTCCAAGGTAGAACATACGCCCAAAAACAGGAGCAAATATGTTGGTGGCTTCTGTATTTAAGCCAACTTGAGTAATTACAGGGTCTTGTACAACATCTAGTGCATTATCTACTCCAACATATACATTAAACCTATTGCTGAAATGTCTAGTTACTTGAAAATGAACCAAAGAATAGCTTGGTGTTAGGGTAATATCAATTGGGATGTTTGTGGCAGAACGCGAATTTGCAGTAACATAGCCTAAAGATTGGGGTAGTCGCTGTTCACCAACCCACTGCCATGTTCCATCAAACACCCAATGAGCTCCTTTGATACTTTTCTTTGTGGAATAGGCAAGGTTCACCATACCCTTATGAAAAGGCTGGTAGTACGAAAACTCATTTACAAATGTGTTTCCGCCATAGTTTTGATTTTCTACGCTTTGTGTGTAGCGATAAGAGATGCGAGCATCAAACCTTCTAAACACTTCATAATTTGCCTCTACGAGTGCTCCAAATGTATAGGATGGGGAGTTATCTCTAAAATGGGCATTCAATTCTGTTACGGGGCTGTTACCAGATAGGTTTTCTCTAGAATAAATTACTCTGCTAAAGAAGGTAGTGTAGAAAACATCTCCCGTTAAAGAGAAGGGTTTATAGTCAAGCTCTCTTTTCCATACAAACCCAACTCCCATGTTGAACCCTTCTTCTAGGGGTAGGTTACTTAAATCACCCTGAAAATTAAGTTGCAATCCATTTGTAGCCATAAGGAGCCCCAAATTATTGGCGAAAGGCCTTGGCTGTCTGTAGCCCAAACCTGCATTGAACCGGAGGGTGATTTCATCAACTGGAGCATAGCGAACATGAACTCTTGGCGAGAGCACAGTGGTGTCGTTTAGTGTGAAATAATCTGCTCGAGCAGCTAGCATCAATGTTAGTTTCTCACTAGCTTTTATCGTTTGCTCATAAAATGCTCCAATGGCAGTGTTTTCAATACTATTTGTAAGAGTATCTGATCGATAGAGCACTTGTGTAACATCATCGCCCAGCACGGAAATACCTGCTTTGAATGGTAAATCACAATTAAACAACTCAGAGCTATAGATTGCATTAAAGTAGTAGTTGTGTTCTTCGTTTCTAAAGTTTCCAAAACTGTACCTCAATGAGTCTGTGTAATACGTGTAAGAAGCTTGAAAACCAATAGACTGCCAAGCTTTTTCAGGATTAACCCAACCAGCTTTGGCAAATGTTCGAACAAAGGTTCTTTCATTAGATGAGGCAATTAAATCTGGGTCTGATAGACCTAAACCTTGTAAGTTTTTATTCTCTGTTAGATTTAAGTTGAAATCGTAATCCGTAAAACCACCCACGCGCTCATCTTCTACATAGTGAATCCCTGCTTGCGCTTCCCAGTCGCCTTTGTACAACTGCCAGCGGTTCATGAGGTTGATTTGTGAACCTGTTGGCATATCGAGGTATCCATCTTTGTTGTTGTCGTTTTCGTTAGAGACATTATTGCCGTGTACATAAATTCCCGTAGACAAGCCTTCTGTTAGGTCTAGGTTAAGCGCACCGTTGAATTCTAGTCGACTACCACCATTACCGTAAACATTTACGAAAACCAGCTCTTCATCAGTTGGCTGCCTTAGCTCATAATTTATTTGACCAGTAATGCTCTCAAAACCATTCATTACTGATCCCGCACCCTTAGAAATTTGGATGCTGCTAATCCAAGGCCCGGGAACAAAATTCAACCCCTGCATAGCATATCCGCTTCTTAATGCAGGCATATTCCCTTGCATGAGCTGTGCGTATATTCCAGTTAGCCCAATCATGCTTATTTGTCGCTGACCAGTAGCGGCATCACTAAAAGAAGCATCAATTCCAGCATTGGTTTCAAAACTCTCTGCCAGATTGCAACAGGGTGCCTTAGCAAGCTCTTTTGAAGTGATGATTTGGATATTTTTAGCGCTAAGCGTGTTGATTTTTAAGGCATCGGTCTTTGCTTCAACAACTACCTCATCTAATGCAGCAGCTTGCAGTACGATGTCTCCCAGGTCATTGGGCTGCTCTGGGTAGAGGGTGTCTGTTTCAAAGCCAATGAAACTAATTAGGAGGGGTGTGTTTGGTTTATAAACGAGCGAAAAATTACCGTCTAAGTCTGTTGAGATTCCTGCAGATTGATCTGAATAGTAAACATTGGCAGATGGCAAGGGACTCATAATGCCACTGCTGCTTTGCAACACTCTTCCACTAATCATTTCTTGTGCTTGCAATGAAGTTATATTTATAACTCCTATAAAAACAATACAAGCAGCTATGGCTAAGAAGGCCTTGATGTTAGTAGTCATACACTAGTGCACTTCAAGCTCTCTGTAGCGGCAACATTCATTAATTTGCTCGTACGTTCCCTTTTTTGCCGGACCTTTTTCCGTATCGTGCCCAGCAGCTTGTATAGAGTTGCTGATTTCATCTAACGAGACTTTATTGCTTTTGTAAACCAACACAAGTTGCTGGGAGTTTTTATCCCAATCTGCCTTTTTCACTCCCTTGATGTATGCGGCATTCTCTATGCGGTCTTCACACATTCCACATACCCCAGCAACATTCAATGTATCTGTAACAACTTGTGCTTGCGATGAAAGACTAAAGCCAATGGCTATAAAAAGAAGGCTAACTACTTTTTTCATAATCTAAGTACTTTTTGGGTAAGGTGAATAGTTGAATTCTCAATGGTTACAAAATACGTTCCTGCAGGGTAGTTGGCCAAAGAAATTTCCATATTCTTTGTTACCAACTCGTTAAGTACGATTGTACCCGTTATTGTTGTAATGTAAATTCTACCTGGTACAGTATATGGGTAAACCACATTCAACTGTTCTGTTGTTGGATTAGGGAAAAGGGTAAAACCTTGCTCTAGGTAGCCATTGGGTAAGCTTAAAGGCATCTCGCTCAGATTAACAGAATCTTTAATGATAAAGTAGCCTTCATTTGAACCGTTAGCAGTACCAGATATGAGAAGCTCTCCCATTTTTGAAATACTGATTTCATAGCCAATAGAAACAGAACCCGTGGTGAGGTAAATTTCTTTTTTCAGCTCATTAAAGTCTGTGTCCAATTCTAAAAGAAGGACTCCTGTTCTGCCAGAAATCACATCTCCAGCATAGCCAGTTACTACAAAATGACCATTGTCTAGCTCTAAACCGTTAAAGCCTGCTTCACCTAAACCTGTGCCGTCTATTAAATCATATGAAACGATAGTGTAATTTGAATCTAATATAGATACTACCACATCAAAAGCAGGCTCAGTTGGAGTGTACGATTCACCTAGTAGTAAAAAGCGATTTCTACTAATGGGTTTTATCTTCTGACAACCCCCGTTTAGATTGTCTTTGTTGATGTTTTCTTTAACCAGTTGCCCTGATTCACTAAGTACCGCAATGGCAATATCAACAGAGCCTATAGGACTGGTTTGGTCTATTGCCAAAACGTACCTATTCATTCTAGCATCGTAGCATATAGCATTGGCTGTGGCGGAGCTGCCTATCTCACCCGTGTATTCCCACCCGTCAACACCTTGAATACTAGTGCTTACAGCAAAATACCCATTACCTGGAGATGATATCTTACTCACAAAACCCGCCAGAACTAATTGGTTTAATCCGTTAAATGTAAGGGCGTTGAAACCCGTATTTCTTCCAGCATAACCAAAGGTTTTATAGGCTAGTTGTGTACCTAGTGTATCAAATCTTAAGTAAAATGCTTCAAGAGTTCCTAAAGAGTCGGATTGAATGCCAGCGATTGCAATTTCATCATTTACCCAAATGGCTTCAGTTACCGCATCATTTTCAACACTCCCCAAAATAAAGGTGTCTAAAGGAATGCAATCTTGATTCAACTTGTAAACCACTACATCTAAGCCACCAATTTGATTTATCTCTTCATGACCTATCAAGAAAATACTGCCAGATGGTGCTTGTAGGTGTGTTATTCCTGAATTGCTTACTGTGGTGTCTCCAAATTGAAATACCTGTCCATTCAAGTTGGAACAGAGCAAAAGACAAACGGTAAAAAGAGAAAGTCTCATTTTTCTAAGGTATCAATTTGTATCGAACCAACTTCTTCTGCGAGAGAGCTTCAGGTCTTGAAGAACCGATGCTTTTACATGTATGTCGAAAGTATAAGACGTTCTTGGGCCAAATGGAATGGCGCTAAACCTGATTTGCCAGCAGTGCAAGTCTCTGAATATATCCAAGCTTGTGTAGGTAAGCTCATTCAGCTCAAAATCATAACCAGAGCGGAATCCAACTTTCCAATTGTCTGTAACGTTGGCGTCTCCGTTAAATGTGAGTGAATTCACAATTTGAGATTCTAAACCTGGTTTAGTATATGTGATGTTGTAATTTACATTCAAACTCCATGGCACGTTAAAATCTACGTAGGCGCTTTGCCTATTTTGTACATCATTGAGTTCGTTGTTTTGTGCAAGTGGAGCTCGTTCTTCATCTTTACGCTCGTCTTTGGGCTTGCTTGCGAATCTAAACGTAGCCGAAGTTTGTGCTCTGGTTAAGCGGAAAAGTTGACCTGTTGTTTCATATTCAGAAACATTTATTCTTCTTCCTTCTCCGTCTAGGGCATATGGGTCAAAGGTGGCGTCAAACCGAAGTTGTAAGAATCTGCCGAATGAAGTTCGTGTGTTAAAGCTAACAGGTGCCCAATTCAAGGAATCTTTGAAAATATCGTAGTTGGAACTAAAGTTGAATGCATCCAGAATTTTCCCTTTCTTAAGCGTTTCTGCCGTATCTGATTTGGGTCTGTACTTCATTTCCAAGGTATTTTGGATGTTGAAGTTCACAATCGCTCTGCGATAGGTGCTGGGGCCACCGTAAATTCCTCTGTCAAAAATGCTGTACCTGCGCTTGTCTCCATCTGCGTTGGTTTGTACGCTATCAAAGTACTGCGGGTTTAATCTACTTTGGTCTGGTGTGTAGCTAAAAGATACATTCGGTGTCATGGTATGACGAATTGCTTTAAGCCGACCTCTTTTGTAGGTGTACATACCGTAAAGTTTTGTGGCCAAGCTTACAGACGCGCTTGCCTCGCCATATCGCCTGAATGCTTCAACTGTATCAAAAACCACACTACCCGTTTCAGTATCAAAGTTTTGTCGAGTGGTTTCAAAATACCATGTTTCATTTAGATTTACACTAGGGCTTATGGTAAAGTTACCTGCTTTTAGCGATGTGCTAATCGGTATGGTATGTCTAAAGCCATTGCGCATATTATCTAGCGTGTTTTGAGTGAAGAACACATCTTGTTTAGCAGAAGCCGTATTCCGAAAGTTTGAGGTTAGACTCACCCCAATTTTCTCATAAAACTTTTGTTTTCCTACTGGTACTTTCCGCTTGAACGGAAAGATTCTACTCATTGTTAAGGCTACTTGAGGTAAGGTTACAGTTACTGTTGAGTCTCTGCTATTTTGCGTATGACTAGCGTTAGCAGTAAGTGTAAAAGGTGAGTTTCCAAATCTTTTGGTGTAGCTGATGTTGGATTTAAATTGGTTACTTAGGTAGTCTTCTGCAGAGGTGTTAAAATCATTCACGAAATTGGTGGTAGTACCTGCATTAACGCTAGCACTGAATGAGCTATTAGGTCTGGCCTTGGGGTCTTGTCTGTGATCCCAATTGATGAAAAAGGAGTTACTCTGGAAATAGTCTGGAGTTTCGGGGTCTCCTGTTTTGTTATTGATGTAACTAAAGTTGAAT
>CBFIHE010000004.1:48276-52527 GCA_965662345.1 Salibacteraceae bacterium | reverse complement strand
CTAAAACCAAATGTTATGCACAAAATGGGAATTAACAGAAAAGCGTGGAATACTTGTGTGTTCCGCATCGGGGTTCCCCCCGGGATATCGCTACATTTGTCTATCATGCTAAAACTGGCGCGCAAAGCTACAAAAGTAATACCCTCAGCACGTTGTTTGGTTATACCTAAACCAAGGATGCACAACTTGATGTTGATAATGGTTTCGGTACTGTTCTCTACAATTGGCTTGCCACAATCAAAAACAGGGTTTGAAGTAAATAAAGTAGTGATTGATGCAGGGCATGGAGGTAAAGATCCAGGTGCCTTAGGAACAGGTAGATACAAGAAAACAGAATCAGACCTGGCGCTTGATGTTGCCCTCAAAGTTCGAGAATATATTCAGAAGTATTACAGCAATGTAGAGGTAATCATGACGCGTGAAACAGACGTGTTCTTAGAGCTAAGAGAGCGCACACGCATTGCGAATAAGGCCAAAGCAGATTTATTCATAAGTATTCATTGCAATACAAATGGCAATACACGTGCTTTTGGGTCTGAGACTTACGTAATTGGCTTACACAAATCAGAATCTAATCTGGAAACGGCAAAGCGTGAGAATCAAGTAATCTTTCTAGAAGAGGACTACGAAGAGAATTATGAAGGTTTTGATCCTTCATCACCAGAAAGCATGATTGCCTTGAGTATGATGCAGAGCCAGTACCTAGAATCTTCTATCTATTTCGCAGACTTGGTTCAAGACCAGTTTAGAGAACGTGTACACAGAAGAGATAGGGGAGTAAAGCAAGCTGGGTATTGGGTAATATCTCAAACGGTTATGCCATCTGTACTTATAGAATTAGGCTTTATCAGCAATCACTCAGAAGAAGATTTTTTGAATTCTGAACAAGGACAGGTATATCTATCATCGGCTATTTATCGTGCATTTAAGCAGTATAAAACAATGGTTGAAGGTGTTGATACGTCTGTTAGTCCAGTAGAAAAATCTAATGAAGATAAGTTAGCAGAAGAGCAGAAAGAAGAGTCAGTATCTACAACTACTGAAGATGTGAAGCCAGAGCCCCAAGTGAAAGCAGTATCGGCATTGCCAGTATTTTCTGTTCAATTACATGCCTCCAAAGACCAAATTGAAACGGTACCCAATAATTTTAAAGGACTCAATGGTGTTGTTGAACGTCAAGAGGGAGAAGTTTACAAGTATTCCGTTGGAAGTGTAACAGCATTTGAATCTGCTGTAGAGATACAACGCGAAGTACGTGATAAAGGCTATAAAGATGCCTTTATCATTGCCATGTACAAAGGAAAAAGGATTTCTTTGCAAGAAGCCTTTGAAATCATCAAAAAGCAAGGATAAACGTGAAAATGTCCAATGAAATAAAAGTAGGTTTAGTGGCGGTAATTGCTATTGTGTCTGCCTACTTTGGATTTAATTATCTCAAAGGCATTGAAATATTTCAAGACTCCAGAACGTACTATGCAATCTACCAGCGCGTAGACGGTCTGTCTTCTGATAACACAGTTCAATTGAACGGAGTTAAAATTGGGAGAGTTCGTAGTATTCAATTACTTGCCAATGGTTCTGGAAATATTGTAGTTGAATTTGAGATTAATAACAATAGTGTTCCCGTAACAGAAGATGCCATTGCTAGGATAGCTAGCCTTGATCTTTTTGGTTCCAAGGCCATTTCATTACAGTTAGGAAGTAGTACAGTTGAGCTTCAATCTGGAGATACCTTAACTAGTGAAATAGAAGGTGACCTCAAGGCAGAGGTAGATAAGCGGTTGAGACCGCTGGAGCAAAAAACAAATGACCTTATAGGTTCAATAGACTCATTGGTTACCATTGTTCAGTCTATCTTGAATGAGGATGCTGCACAAAATTTATCTGAGAGTTTCTCTAGTATCAATCGCTCCTTCCAAACCTTTGAAACCACGCTTAAGAGGGTAGATACCTTAGTAGTTGCAGAGCGAGAAAAATTTGATGCAATTATTGATAATATGAACGGCATCGTGGCCAACATAGAACAGAATAACGAGAATATAAGCGCCATTCTTACCAATATGAATACGCTTTCAGATTCTTTGGTAGAGGCAGATTTAGTAGGAACCATAGACAATGCTGGTAAAGCCATGGAGAACGTAGCATCTGTTATGGAGAAAATAGATAATGGTGAGGGTACCATTGGTTTGCTTGTCAACAATGATACCTTGTACAATAATTTAGAGTCTGCAACATTAGAGCTTGATTTATTGTTGGAAGACATGCGTGTGAATCCTAAAAGGTATGTTCACTTCTCTGTATTTGGGAAGAGCGAAAAGCCTAAGGATAAACCAGAGAAAAAAGAAAGACCGTAATGATAGGAAGCATAGTTTTTATTGCCTGTTTGGCAGCGGCCGCCTTTTTATTTGCCAAAAATGTTGGTAAAATTAGACGTAATATACTGCTAGGTAGAGATGTAGATCGTACAGATAATGCACCAGACAGATGGAAGGTTATGGCACGGGTTGCTCTTGGCCAGTCTAAAATGGTGGTTAGGCCAATAGCAGGTATAATGCACATCTTTATTTATGTAGGTTTTGTAATCATCAACTTAGAGGTACTTGAGATTGTATTGGATGGGATTTTTGGAACGCATAGGCTTTTCCATGGCGTTCTAGGTGATTTCTATTTTGTGATGATTAACTTTTTTGAGGTTCTTGCCCTGTTGGTAGTGGTAAGCGTTGTAGTATTCTTCGCGAGAAGAGTGATACTGAAATTACCACGTTTTCATAAGCCTGAAATGAAAGGATGGCCTGCCAATGATGCATTGAATATATTATACATTGAACTTGTTCTAATGGCAGCTTTCCTCATAATGAATGCCGCAGACAGTATTCTTATGAGTACAAACCCAGAGGTATTGGCAGAGGCAGGCCTCTCAAAGTATGCACTTAGTCTTGATGGGAGTTTTGTAATTAGCTCTTGGCTCACAGCACTTTTGCCAGAATCGCTCACAGCTTTGGCAACCATTGAACGAGTTGCTTGGTGGCTGCACATATTAGGTATTTTGGCATTCTTGAACTACCTACCTTTCTCTAAGCACTTTCACATCATTTTGGCATTTCCCAATACGTTTTATTCCAATCTCAAAGCAAAAGGGGCCTTTACCAATTTGGAGTCTGTAACCAATGAGGTTAAGCTATTGCTTGACCCAAATGCCGACCCTTTTGCCGCTCCAGCTCCAGCTGAAGGAGAAGAGCCTCAGGCTTTTGGAGCCAAAGACGTAAAAGATCTTAGCTGGAAACAACTAATGGATTCTTACACATGTACAGAGTGTGGAAGATGTACCTCTGAATGTCCGGCCAATCAAACTGGAAAATTATTATCTCCTAGAAAGGTGGTAATGAATGTTCGCGACAGGCTAGAAGAGGTTGGAAATAACATTGATAAACACGGAGCAGATCATGAAGATGGCAAGTCTTTACATGATTTAATTACACCAGAAGAGCTTTGGGCGTGTACTTCTTGCAATGCTTGTGTGCAGGCTTGCCCAGTGAATATAGACCCTCTATCTGTTATTATGGATATGAGACGCTATTTGGTAATGGAGCAATCTGCTGCTCCAAGCGAGCTAAACGGAATGTTTACTAACATAGAGAATAACGGAGCGCCTTGGCAGTTTGCTCAAGCAGATAGATTGAATTGGAAAGATGAGTAAACATCCCAATCCATATCAGTTGAACGAGCTAGAGACGAACGGAGAAAAACTTAGTCCTATGCTTCCTGAGCAAATCAAGAACTTCTTGATTGATATAGATGGAACCGTCTGTGATGATATACCCAATGAAGAGCCAGAACGCATGGCCTGTGCAAAGGTTTACCCAGACGCATTAAAGCGATTGAATCGATGGTTTGAAGAAGGACACGTTATTACATTCTTTACTTCACGAACAGAAGAACATAGAGCTATTACGGAGCAATGGCTTAACGATAGCGGATTTGAATACCACGACCTACTCATGAATAAGCCACGTGGAGGCAACTATCATTGGATAGACAATCATATGGTTAGAGCCACGCGTTATGAAGGAAGCTTTAGCGAGCTTATAGATAAACAAGTTACCATTCAAGTATTTGACAATCATGGCAAATAATACTCCTTTAAAAGTGCCCACCATGGCAGAAATGACCGCAGCTGGTCAAGTACCTGAAGTTCTTTTCTGGGTAGGCTGTGCAGGTAGTTTTGATGATAGAGCCAAGAAAATCTCGAAA
>CBFIHE010000004.1:0-48178 GCA_965662345.1 Salibacteraceae bacterium | reverse complement strand
ATCTGGTCAAGTACCTGAAGTTCTTTTCTGGGTAGGCTGTGCAGGTAGTTTTGATGATAGAGCCAAGAAAATCTCGAAAGCATTCGTGCGTATCATGAATGAAGCAGGAATTTCATTTGCGGTACTAGGTTCAGAAGAGTCTTGTACCGGAGATCCAGCGAAACGTGCAGGAAACGAGTTCTTATTTCAAATGCAAGCCATGATGAATATTCAGGTATTGGATGCATATGAAGTTAAAAAGATTGTAACCACTTGTCCGCATTGTTTCAATACGCTCAAAAATGAATATCCAGAATTGGGAGGAAACTACGAAGTGCAGCATCACTCACAGTTTATCAATGGTTTGCTCAAAGAAGGAAGGGTAGCAATTAAAGGTGGTGGTGACTTTAAAGGTAAGCGCATTACCTTTCATGACCCCTGTTATTTAGGTCGTGCAAATGATGTGTACGAAGCTCCTAGAGAATTATTGAGCAAGCTCGATGTAGAGCTTAGCGAAATGAAGCGCTGCAAAGAGAAGGGACTATGCTGTGGAGCAGGAGGCGCTCAGATGTTTAAAGAAGCAGAAAAGGGGAATAAAGAAGTAAATATCGAACGAACTGAAGATGCGTTAGAAACCAAAGCCAATGTAATTGCAACGGGTTGTCCGTTCTGTAACACGATGATGACAGATGGTGTGAAGAACTTCAATAAAGAAGAAGAAGTTGAAGTATACGATATTGCAGAACTCATTGCAAACGCAGCTGATTTATAATGGAAACGTTAACTATTCAAAGCACGGGCTGGGATACGCTTCCTAACCATTCAAGAGTTTGGGTTTATCAATCTAACCGTGCCCTCGTAGATGATGAACTAGACGAGCTCACCAAAGCGCTTGAAGAATTTATGCAGCGTTGGAATACGCACGGCACCAAACTGGCAGCAGGATATCGTATTCTACATGATAGATTTATTGTATTGTGCGTAGATGAGCTGCATCAGCATGCGAGTGGATGTAGCATTGACTCTTCAGTAAAATTACTCAAAGAGCTAGGGGCTAAATTCAATTTAGATTTCTTTGACAGAACAACCATTGTTTACAAGGGCAAAGCTGGTGAATTACTCACCACATCTTTAGCGGAGTTCTCTCACGGATTGGAAGAAGGAATCTTTGATGAAAACACAATCGTATTCAATAATTTGGTAGATACGAAAGAAGCATTTGAAAAAAGCCATGAAAGTATTGTAGGCAATAGCTGGCACAAACAATTGCTGCGCTAGTCTCTTGATGGTTCTTCTTTATTTGATTCAGGCTCTAACCGCTTAAGAAGACCGTTTCCTTCAGTTTTAGGTTTCCAATTGAAGATGTCTTCTCTGTTTACGGGCTTCTCTTTGTAACGCCAACTGAAGTATCTAAAGTACATCAAATCTGGGGTAAGACTTTTCATAGGATGCAGAGTGGCCTTAGGTTCCACATAAAAACGTATGTCTTTGATTTGATTACTGTCTAAATACAAGGTCATATTGGAGCAATCCAATCGGTTTAAACCAAATTTGGAACCATCTTCTTCCTCTGCGTAATAAATGGTTTGGCCATTGCCTGTAATGTTGATTTTGTAGATATCGTTGTCGCGAAAGAACGCCAACAAATTCCGCCCCTTTATTTGATTAAAGTCTAGTATTGAATCAGGCGATAGGGTGGTGTCTTGTTGAGATACAATAAAGGCGTTCTCCGTAATCTCCATATTCTCAATAGTACCATCATATGTCTTAATACGTATATGCTCTCCTGAGATTTGATTGGCATTATTCCAAATGACGGGATCTCGGTACATTTCAAGTAATGAATCTCCTTCAGATAGGGTAAGTGAATCACACTTGCCTCTCATATCGGGTTTATAAAACCTCACATGATTAAAACAATGAATCAATCTATTCCCGGCAGAATCTGTTGTTGCAAATAGGGTATCGGCATGCATGTAGAGAGTATCTTTGGTAAAGGCTTGAATCATCTCTGCTCTGCCGGTTACTAAAGAAGTTGAATCTGCTTTGTTGTAGTACCCGTAGTCACCTCTAACTTGAATGTTATTTGCAGTATCAGTAAGAACCACATCGCGGTAGCAACGGGCTAAACCTGTTTCTTGGTTGTATCTAATACTGTCTGCCTCAATAATTTGCTCTTTACTTTGAATAAATGCATTACACGCAAATTCGGATTCGCAAGTAGTACGGTCTACGAATCCACTCTCACAGTATATCAGGTTAGAATCATTGAATATGTAGGTAGGACCCAGGAACTTGGTATATTCTGTACGTATGTTGTAGCGTAGAGTATCTGCTAAAATCCGATAGGAAGAGTCAACAATTTCTACCGAATCTTTGAAGAAGTAGGTGCTTGATTCACCATAGAAGTACCCTACCTGACTTTTTAATGTTTGATTCTTTATTTTCTGTAAAATGTGTCCACCGCCTAGATAGTATATGGTATTAGTGAGCGTATTAAAATCTAGGTGTTGTGTAATTAGTTGTTGAGACGGGGAGTTAGCTTCAATATTTCCACGCAGTTCTCCTTTTCCAGTATTGCCATAGTATTTGAGAGAGTCTCCTGTTATTGTAACGGTATCGCCACGTACAATTCTCACGTTAGAATAGGCAAAGAGTGTGTTCTTTTCTGCTAAGAGATAGGCGCTATCGCAGTACATGAGCATATCACCTTGTTTAAACCGCACGTTACCCAAGAGTTTTCTGGCCTCGCTAACTTGGTCATCAAACAGAAGTTGGTCTGCATTTAAAAGCTTGATGCGTTGTCCTTTCTCCTGAGAAAAAGAAACTAAAGACAAAAGAAACAGACCACTCAAAAGAATGGTCTGTAGCGTTAAGTTATATGTTGATTTGTTAGCCACGAATTATAGTCTGTTCCCTATCTGGACCTACGGAAACAATACTGATGGGCACACCAACTTCTCTTTCAATGTAGTCGATGTATTTAACCAAGTTTTCTGGAAAATCTAATTCAGACTTTACTTGTGTTAGGTCTTTATTCCAGCCAGGTAGACTTGTGTAAACTGGCTTGGCTTCAATATTGCAAATGTCATACGGTAGGTAGTCTATTACTTCACCATTATGGTTGTAGTGGGTACAGATGTTAATCTCATCCATATCGCTCATTACGTCTGCTTTAGTCATAATGAGTTTGGTAACACCATTGAGCATAACCGCATACTTTAGAGCTGGTAAGTCTAACCAACCACATCTACGAGGTCTGCCAGTAGTAGCTCCAAATTCGTGTCCTTTTTCTGCTAATTCTTTGCCGTTATCGTCAAAGAGTTCAGTGGGGAAGGGACCACTTCCCACACGCGTACAATACGCTTTAAAAATACCGAATACTTCACCAATACTTCCTGGTGCTATACCTAAACCCGTGCAAGCTCCCGCAGTAATTGTATTAGATGAAGTTACAAAAGGGTAGGAGCCAAAATCTATATCAAGTAACGAGCCTTGTGCACCTTCAGCAAGAATGCGTTTCCCTTCTTTTCTAGCATTATTAATAAAGTGCTCGCTATCTATGAAAGGCATCTCTTTCATCTCTTCAACTGCTGCCAGCCACTCTTTTTCGAGCTCTAGTAAAGAAGAGGTGTCAAAGTTATAGTGTCCTAACAGAGTTAAATGCTTCTCTTTTAATTTGGTGTATTGATCATTGAAGTTATTGGCCATTGTGTCGCCAACTCGCAACCCGTTCCTACCCGTTTTATCCATGTAGGTAGGACCAATACCTTTTAAAGTAGAGCCAATCTTATCATTGCCTTTTGCTTGCTCAGATGCAGCATCGAGCATACGATGGGTAGGTAAAATAAGGTGTGCTTTCTTAGAGATGTTAATTACCTTACTTACGTCTACACCTGCGTTTTTGAGCTTGGTTACTTCACCTTTCAATATTACAGGGTCGATAACAACACCGTTACCAATAACGTTTAGCGTATCTTTTCTAAAGACACCAGACGGAATGGTATGCAGCACGTGTTTTTCATCATTGAATATTAGTGTGTGACCCGCATTTGGACCACCTTGAAAACGTGAAATGATATCGTACTCAGGAGTAAGAACGTCAACAATTTTACCTTTACCTTCATCGCCCCATTGGAGGCCTAAAAGCACATCTACTTTCATTAATTTAGTTTAATGTCGAGTTATAATCGGGTTATTCGGATGGTTTGTCTTTTGCACTTCCAGAGAAGCGAGCATAGATATTCAAAGAGTGATGCAGTACCTCTACATCAAAATGTTCAGCAATGGTATTTTTAATCAACTGAATGCGTGGATCGCAAAATTCTTGCACCTCTCCGCTTTCAACATCAATTAAGTGATCATGCTGCTTGTTTTCATATGATTTCTCAAATTGGGCAATATTCTTGCCAAATTGATGCTTCCGAATGAGGTTGCAAGCGAGTAATAGATCTATAGTATTGTAGAGCGTGGCTCTACTCACACGATACTTCTTGTTTTTCATTAATAAGTACAGCGATTCAACGTCAAAATGACCGTCATTACTGTAGACCTCATCTAGAATAGCGAAGCGTTCTGGAGTTTTCCGGTGACCGTTCTGCTCTAAAAAGCTAGCGAAGATTTGTTTTACTTTTTCTTTGGTTTCTTCTGAAGACATGTGCTCCTCATTAAAAGGCAAAGGTATGTTTTTTGACGGTGCATTATTCAACCCGATGCACAGCCATAATACCTTCGATTTTACTGATTTTTTCTTTTAAATTCTTGAGGTGTTGGGTATCTGTTACGTACACCATAATGGTTCCTTCAAATAGTCCGTCTGTACTTTCAAAGGATATACTATGCATAGCAACGTCCATTTCTTCTGAAATCACTTTGGTGATTTCATTTACTAGACCCGTTCTGTCAAACCCATTTAACTTGAGCCCTGCCAAAAAGGTAATGCTCTCTTTACTGTCCCATTTGGCTTTAACCACACGGTAACCGTAGTTACTCATGATGGGAATGGTTTTAGGGCAGTTGATGCGGTGTATGTAGATAGAGCCGTCTTTGGTTACGAAACCCAATACATCATCTCCAGGAATGGGGTTACAGCATGTGGCTAGTTTGTAGTCTAACTTGGTTTGATTGCCAATAACCAAGGCATCTTTTTTACCCCTGGTTGATTGAACAATTTCTTCAAGTGTTTTTAAGGCATTGGCTTTCTGTGTCTTGTACGTGATTTTGCCTTTAGCAACACGCAGCTTCTCAAGAGATGCTCGCTTTATTTCACCACTCCCAATTTTATATAGTAGATCTGTTTTACTATTAATCGTGAAGATACCCTTGAGTATTCTTACGTTCTCATCACGCTCCGTAATTCCAAGATTGATAAATATCTCCTTTAATATTTTATCGCCCTGCCCAGCTACCTTTTTGCGTTCTGAGCGCAAAAAGGTCTTAATTGCACTTTTTGCTTTTGCCGTAGTAACGGTTTCTAACCATTTAGCTTCGGGCTTTTGCGCTTTAGAACGAATGATTTGAACTTGATCTCCACTTTCTAACTGATGAGATACAGGCACCAACCTATTATTTACTTTGGCACCCACACAATGGTGCCCTAGTTGTGTATGAATTTCGTAAGCAAAATCCAATACAGTTGCTCTGTGAGGCAGCGACTTAATATCACCCTTAGGGGTGAAGGCAAATATTTCTTTTGCAAACAGGTTGAGTTTGAAATCATCAACAAAATCAACAGCATCGGTTTCTGGATTTTCAAGTAGTTCTCTAATTCTACCAACCCAAGCATCTAAGGCAGATTCTTGATGAGTTCTTTCTTTGTATTTCCAATGCGCAGCATAGCCTTTTTCAGCGATTTCATCCATGCGCAAGCTTCTAATTTGAACTTCAACCCATTTTCCCGTAGGAGACATCACAGTAGTGTGTAAAGACTCGTAACCGTTGGCTTTTGGAGTTGAAATCCAATCACGCAATCGGTCTGGGTTGGGTTGATAGTAATCGGTAACTACTGAATAGACCTTCCAACAATTGGTTTTTTCAGCATCTAGGTCGGAATCAACAATTATTCGGATGGCAAAAACATCATACACCTCTTCAAAGGGGATGTCTTTGCTCTTCATTTTGCTGTAGATTGAATAAATACTCTTGGTTCTCCCTTTTATTTCGTAATCTACTCCAAGCTTGTCTAACTCACGTTTTATGGGCGTGGTAAAGCGGTTAATAAATCTAGTTCTTACCGCCTTGGTTTTTTTAAGTTTAGATTGAATTTCGTTATAAAGGCTTGGTGCTTTAAAACTTAGAGATAAATCTTCTAGCTCACTTTTAATGTTGTACAAGCCTAAACGGTGTGCTAAAGGTGCGTAAATGTAAAGCGTTTCAGCAGCTATTTTGAGCTGCTTATCTTTTCGCATAGAGCCTAGTGTACGCATATTGTGCAGCCTGTCAGCTAGCTTTATTAGTATTACACGCACATCATCTGCCAACGTGAGTAATACCTTTCTAAAGTTCTCTGCTTGTAAGCTTTCTGGCTGATCAAAAAGGTCTTCTACCTTAGTGAGGCCGTCTATAATACCCGCTACTTTTTCGCCAAAAAGATGCTCAATATCATCTATAGACATGGAGGTGTCTTCTACTACATCGTGTAGTAATGCTCCTACAATAGAGGTTGGTCCTAGTCCAATTTCATTTACGCAGATTTGGGCAACTTCAATAGGGTGAAGGATGTAAGGTTCACCGGATTTTCTGCGTACTCCAGAATGTGCCTCGGTAGCAATATCAAAAGCTTTACGTACTTGCTTGCGATCTTCTGGGTCTTGCATAGAGGCAGCACGTAGCAACTTTCTATACTCCCTTACAATAAGCTTTTTGTCTTTATCTTCTACCTTTACGGCTAGCTTCATATACTCGTACTAAACACAACTTTCAAAATAACAAAAAGCCAAGTTTCTCTGCTCAACTTTTTACCATTACTTACAATCGTATGTCTGTTAGCTTTGTGAACTACAGCTTAAATTGACTCCATTGCATTGGATTCACTTAGTACCTTTTTACCAGGATATTTAAATAGCTTCTGCTTTTTAATAGCTTTTGCCACCTTGTTAGGCACTAAATCTTCCCAGCGATTGTCTCCCTCATGAATGAGTTCAAGTACATCATCGCTGTAGATAGTGAGCAGCTCTTTGTTCACGTGTTTAACATCCTCAATTTTTTTATTGTCTAACAGATATTGGAAAAGCGGATATACGTTAGGGGGAAGTAAGAAGTTCTCGCAACTGTACAACCCATCTACATCTCCATTGGTGGCAGGATACACCATTAGTTTTACGTTCCTACCGAACATCATTCCAAATGACTCTAAAATACCGCCTTTTAAATGCTTGTAGTATTTAGCATCAAATATGGCGGTTAAGTTATTGATACCCAGTATAACACCAATTTTTCTACCGCGGTTAATATCACTTAAATACTGCACAAAGTTGTAATAGTGTTTGAAATTAGTGATAACTACGGTTTGACCCAATGAGCAAAGGATATCTACGCGATCTAAGAAATCTTGTTCGTTAATACCTTCGCCTTCGTGAGTGAGATTATTAAGCGATAGCTCGCAAAGCACAATGAGTTTTTCTTTATCAACGTCTTTGTCTTGCTTAAACTGCCGGTAGGCAGATAAAAGCATATCTACATTAACTAATGTTGGCGGTCTGAATCTACCACGAAGCACCAAAATATTCTTCTTGTATAGAATTTCTGAGGCTTGTACATTTTTACCATCGGGTCCAAACATCGCGGCTGGCGTTAGACCATTACGAACCAAAATCAAACTAATGATTCGATTATCAATGTCCTGAAAATCTGGACCGTTGATGTTGAACATGTCTATTTCTATCCTCCCGTCTGCAATAGAGTCGGTAAGAGATTCTATAAACTCTTCCATGCTATCGTAGTGGTAAAAGCAAGCGAAAACGAGGTTAACTCCTAATCTGCCAATGGCTTTTTGTTGAAGCAAGGCATCATTATCATTGAGTTTCACATGGAGCTCAACGGTATTTGAGGGGCCTTCTGGCGAGAGTTGAAATTGCACACCTAACCAACCGTGACCTTGGTTGGTTTTGTGGAAGTTTAAACTTTCAATGGTATTCGCAAATGCAAAAAACTTGGTGTGGTCTGCGCGGTGTGAAAGTTTCTCGCTGATATTGATGAAGTCTTTCTCCAACATGGCTTCCAGGCGCTGCGCGCTAACATAACGGGCACTATCACCGTAAATGCTATCTGAAATCTTCATGTCGTAGGCACTTTGCGTCATCGCAACTGTTCCTGAGGCTGCTCCCGCTTGGAAAAAGGTTGCTGCGGTTTCTTGACCTGCACCAATTTCGGAAAACGATCCATAAATCTCAGGATTCAGGTTGATTTTCAGGGCTTTTTCTCTTGTTTTTAGCTTTCTGAATTCTTCCATTAATATGGGGGTTTGTAACAAATGTACCTAAATAAACCGTGCGATGTTTGCCTGATTCTAGGGAGATTATTTCTCGTTTAAAACGGCTTTCATTTCCTGAACAGAAATGGTATTTCCGCATTTAAAGTGTTTAAGCGGGCAAGCACTTTTCCCATGTAACCCGCAAGGTTTGCAGGTTAACCCTGCTTGTGCTTCAATGATGTGGTGCTCTTCTGCCAATGGCCCAAAACCAAAGCGGGGAACAGTGGAGCAAAAAACAGCTGTAGTAGGAGCATTTACAGCGCTAGCAAGGTGCATGGGTGCGGAATCATTGGCATAAACCATGGCTGCATGTTTCATTAGCGCTGCAGATTGTAATAAGGTTAGTTTACCAGCTAGGTTGTGTACATCGGCTCTACCAGATTGATGCATAATTTCATCACATGCATGTCTATCAGACGGTGCGCCTAGCAAATAAACGGTAAACGCTTCTGGTACTTCACGCAAAAAGAAAATCCACTTAGCCGCAGGCAATTGTTTGGTGAACCAAACGCTAGTAGGAGCGAGGCATATAAACCTCTTTTCTAAGTAAGGTTTAACCGCCTGTTCATCGGCTTTGCCAGGATAAAGCATCGGCTTTGCTGCCCTACCTTCTGTGTATTTAGCAATTAGTGAGTGATTTCTCTCTATCTCATGGGTTCCGTCTCCAATGTTGTGAGGGTGCGCTTCTGTGAATAGAAAGGCAAATGGGTTTTTCTTAAAACCAATAATTTCACGTGCTCCTGAGAAACCAGCTAAGAGTCCAGTGGCTCCAAATCTTTGCAGGTTAAATACTTTATCATACTTACGTTTGCGAATAATGCTTAGGAGTCCTAATAGGCCGGAATATTTAGCTTGCTTTTTATCCCAAATCAATAGATCGCTTAAATGTGGATGGTGCATGAATAGCGATTCATTTCCTTTTCTTACGAGTAAATGAACCTCATGTGTTGGGTATTTGGAGTGCCACTTTTCAATAAGGCCCGATGCGAGTATGGCATCGCCTATAAATGCAGTTTGTATAAAAAGTACCTTGCTCATGAGATGTTTAAGATACCACGAATTATTGGAGTTATACCACTGATAAAGAACTCTACAGCAATAACCATTACAATTAGTCCCATTAATCGCATCATTACATTTCTGCCTGTTTCCCCCAGAAAAACCATGATTTTTCCGCTACTCCAAAGAACCAAGAAAGAAATGAGAAGTATAAGAGCAAGCACTCCAACCAAAATAGCCTTGAGTTCTATGCTATGGGCATCTTCCCAAAGTACTATGGAGTTGGTAATGGCTCCAGGGCCAGCAATCATGGGAATGGCAAGCGGAGTTATGGAAATATCATTCACATAGTTTTTAACTTCCTTTTCTGTAACCTTGGTTTTTGCCAACCGAGCTTGCAACATGTCTTGCCCCATTAAAAAGAAAATGATTCCTCCAACAACTCGAAGGGCATTTACAGAGATACCAAAGAAGTTAAAGAGCACGTCACCACTTATGGCAAATGCAATGAGCGTAAGAAAGGATACGATTACTGCCTTTTGGGCAGTCTTTCTGCGTTGTTCGTTGGTGAGTTCCTGTGTCATGGTCATGAATACAGGCATGGTTCCCAACGGGTTAATGATGGTGAAAAATGAGGTGAACGCCACTAAGCTAAAGGCTACAAGTTCTGAGCTCATTTCTTAAACAGCCACATTATATTCGCGAAGAGCGTCATTCAGCGAAGTTTTTAAATCTGTACTTGGCTTGCGCTTTCCTATAATGAGCGCAGCTGGAACGTTATATTTTCCAGCGGGGAATTCTTTTTCAACGCTTCCTGGAATCACAACAGAACCAGCAGGCACTCTACCTCTGTGCTCAACGGGTTTGCTGCCAGAAACATCAATAATTTTAGTTGATTTGGTGAGTACTACATTGGCGCCTAGAACTGCTTCTTTCTCTACGTGAACGCCTTCAACAACGATACATCTTGAACCAATGAAAGCATTGTCTTCAATGATTACAGGAGAAGCTTGTAGTGGTTCTAGAACACCGCCAATACCCACACCACCAGAAAGGTGAACATTCTTACCTATTTGAGCGCAAGACCCCACAGTAGCCCATGTGTCTACCATAGTACCTGAATCTACATAAGCTCCAATATTCACATAAGATGGCATCATAATTACGTCTCTAGCTACATAAGAACCATAGCGTGCAATAGCATGTGGTACTACGCGAACACCCTTCTCTGCATAACCCGTTTTCAAAGCCATTTTATCATGAAATTCAAACGGTCCCACTTCTATGGTCTCCATTTTACGAATCGGGAAGTACAATACAACAGCCTTCTTTACCCATTCATTTACCTGCCATCCATTTTCTGTTGGTTCTGCGCAGCGTAACTCTCCAGAATCGATGGCTCGAATAACGTCATTAATGACTTCAATGGTTTCGGTATTTTTAAGAAGGGAACGGTCTTCCCATGCAGCTTCAATTATTTCTCTCATATCGGTTGATATTTCGTTGCAAATGTAGCAATGTAGGTTTTAGTATTTAGTTGCTAATTGCGAAGCTTTGGCAGTGGGTTGCCAGCGCCCATTATTCTTCATTTCAACCACTGTGCAAACCTCTCATATCCTAATCTTTCCATTACTTTTGTGCCGTGGGAAGAGTACTGGCTTTAGATTACGGTAAAAAGCGCACTGGAGTGGCCGTGACAGATGAACTACGTATCACAGCTAACGGACTTGATACTGTGGAAACCAAGCACCTTTGGGAGTTTCTTCAAACCTACATTTCTACTGAGCAAGTGGATATTCTAGTAGTAGGTGAACCCAAGCGAATGAATGATGAACCATCTGCTATTGAAGGTTCTATTACACCCTTTGTGAATAGGTTTAAAAAACACTTTCCACAAATTCCCGTTCATAGGCAAGATGAGCGCTTCACATCTAAACTGGCTGTTCAAGCCATGATTAGAGCAGGTGCCAAGCAAAAGACAAGAAGAAAAAAAGAATTGGTAGATAAAGTAAGCGCTACCTTAATATTGCAATCGTATTTAGAAGAGAACGCATGATTTTACCCATTGTAGCATACGGAGACCCAGTACTAAAGCGTATGGCCGATGAAATTGATGAAGATTATTCTGGCCTTAATGAGCTTTTAGAAAACATGTTTGAAACCATGGAAGCAGCTCAAGGTGTTGGTTTAGCTGCACCACAAATTGGAAAGTCTATCCGTTTGTTTATTGTAGATGGTTCCCCGTTTGCAGAGGATGAAGATTTGGAAGAAGACGAGCGCCAGATACTCAAAGACTTCAGAAAGGTATTCATTAATCCAATAATCATAGAAGAAGCTGGTGAGCCTTGGGATTTTCAAGAAGGATGCCTGAGTATTCCAGGAATTAGAGAAGATGTGAAACGCAAAAAAGAGCTGGTAATAGAATACTATGATGAAAACTGGGAGCTTAAAGAAGAAACGTACTTTGGAATACCTGCTCGTATTATTCAACACGAGTATGACCACGTTGAAGGAGTATTATTCACAGATAAGCTTTCTAGTCTTAAAATAAGACTACTCAAGAAGAAATTGAGCAATATATCTAAGGGAGTTGTAGAAGTAAATTACCGGATGAAATTTCCCGCAAAACGATAAATCATGAAGATGAATAGTGTACATGTTGGAGCAGTTGCAGTAGCACTATTTTTTAGCGCCTGCAGTACAGAGCAATCTGGCAACCAGAATACAACAGAGCAAGGAACTGTAAAAAGTAAAGAAGATCGTTTAGCTGAGATTGCAGAAATAGAAGACCAAGTAAAGCAGTCTACAGGCAAAAATTCAAAGTCGCATGCAGAGCGTTTAGAAGTTCATTTAGAAGCTTTTGCTTCAGATTTTAGAGCAGATTCATTGGCACCAGAAATGCTGTTCAAAGCAGGTAATATTTGCATTGGCTTGAATGAGTTTGAGAAGTCTATTGCCTATTTCAATAGGGTGGCCAAACACTACCCCAATTACATGAAGCGCCCAGAGGTAATCTACATGACTGGCTTTGTGTATGACTACCACTTAAGCCAATACGGAAAGGCCAAGGAATACTATGAGCGGGTAATAGAAGAATACCCAGATCATATTTTTGCAGATGATGCTGCCAAAGCCATTGAAGTATTAGGCATGAGTGATGAGGAGCTCCTAGAGCGATTCAAAAGTGCTAATACCTCCCAAGAAAAAAACTCTTAAACTTTACTTATACCTAACTCGCCTTTAGGTGCTGTTTCGTAATTTTCAAGCATGAGAAACAGTAAAGTGGGTATCATTGGCATGGGGTGGGTAGGCTCCAGCGTTGCCATAAGCATTTTGCATAGAGGTCTTTGCAAACACCTTCTAATTAATGATGCAAGACCGGGCATAGCCGATGGTGAAGCTATGGATTTGCGTCATGGGTCGCGATTCTTGCCTTCTACGGAAGTGAGGTCCTCATCTGTTGAGGAGATGTTGGATTGCGACATCATTGTGATCACAGCCGGCAGGGGAGGCAAACCCGGAGAAACACGGTTAGACTTACTCACGGAAAACATTGAAATCGCCAAGCAAATTAGTAATCAACTCACGGGCTTCCCCGGTATTTTATTGATTGTATCCAATCCCGTAGATGTACTTACCTATTACTACCAAGTCTTTACGGGCCTCCCCAAAAATAGAGTGTTGGGTACGGGAACCATGTTGGATACGGCCCGACTCAGAGAAGCCGTAAGCGATTACGTGAACATTGAACCCAAAAATATTCATGCCTACGTGGTTGGTGAGCATGGCGATTCTGAAGTGGTGCTGTGGTCTAAAGCCATGGTTGGTGCAGCTCCGCTGCGCGATTGGCCGGGTTGGACCCTTCAGGCAGAAGAGCGTATAACAGAGCAAGTGCGCACTGCGGCCCAAGAAATAATCAAGCGAAAGGGAGCTACCAACCACGCTATCGGACTGGTAACGGCAGAATTAATAAAGACGATCTTACATCAAGAACGTAGCATTCTAAGTGTTTCTACCGTGGTGAATCATCCTACGCGTGGAGAGGTGGCTTATTCGTTGCCCTGTGTGGTATCGCAGCATGGAGCAGAGGAGATTTTACCCGTGTACGCAGATCTACAAGAAAGGGCGAAAATAGAAGCCTCTATAGAGGTTCTTAGTAGAGCAATTGACTCTGTCAGAAATATTTAGTAATTTCTAGCCATGAAGTTCACCTATCACAGGCATCCTGATTTTCCTGAATATATAACCTGTCGAGTTGTTAAAGGCTCTGTTGGGTTGCTTAACTTACTAGATGAGGCAGATATTAAAATGAAACTTACCGATTTTAGAAAGCTTCTAAGTTTCTTGAGATTACGCGTTAACGCCAAACGCATCAAAATGGAAGCAGTATCACACTCTCCCAATATTGTGGCTTTTCCGTTTATTGCCCATCAACTGGAATCGGTATTGAATATAAAGCCCTTCGCAACAAAGAATGCCGCAGTATCTTGGATTCTAGAAGGAGTAGAGATTGATTAAATCCTGCTCAGTTGTTGCTTCATCATCTTAATCTGGTCTGTAAGCATCTTTTTATCATCTGCTTTTTTCGCTTCATTCAACCAGTTCAGCGCTTCGCGCTTCCTTCTTTTTGATGCGGCAATACCTGCCAAACTCAATTTAGCCATGGCCGTATCGTGGTTCATGTATAAACCTAGTTTAAGTGCTCTTTTGAAAGAACCATCGGCTTTGCTTAACTCACCACCTTGTGATTTTATCATACCATCTAAGTAATACCAGTATGCGCGTTGACCTTTGATTAGCCATTCAGGCTTTTTCATCCAATCTAACCGCTTTCTTGCAGTTGTAAAATCACCTTTTCTAACGGCTAGAAAAACTAGCACAACTGCTTCATTAATCCAAACGGTAATGAGCACAATGAGAGATAAAAGCAGAATAAAAATTCCGTTACCTGTTTCTCCATCTACAAAGGAGTAAACGCTAGAAGCGAATAAAAGGCCAAAAACACCCAATCTGAACCAATAAGCAAAAAGCATACGCTGTTTATTTTGAGGCGCAAATGTAGCATTTGCACTGCCGTTCGTCCAATAAATGTTGTGTGTAATTCCAAAAAGCGTTCATTTGCACGTACGAAAGCAAAAAGAAGCTCAATTTAAGATGAAAAACAAACGAATATTGTTAGCGGCTATGGCCGTTTCAGGACTAGCGGCATGTAATCCGCAGCCAAAAGAAGTTCCAGAAGAAGCCAAAGAAACATTTCCGGCTTTTGATGTTGCAAATTTAGATACCACAGTTCACGCTTGTGAAGATTTCTTTCAGTACACTGCAGGCGGGTTTATAGCCAATAATCCCATTCCAGAATCTGAAAGCAGATGGGGACAGTTCAACGCCCTTATTGAAGGGAACAACGAAAAGATAAAGGTGATTTTAGAACGCTTTTCTGGTAATGAAGGCCTAGAAAAGGGATCTGAAGAGCAGCTTATTGGAGACCTATACCACAGCGGTATGGATACAGCAAAGATTGATGCAGACGGATTGCAGCATATACAGCCTACTCTAGATGAGATTGAGGCAATCGCTTCTATGGATGATTACTTCAAGCAAACGGTGAGTTTCAAGTACAAGGGTATCCAAAACCCTTTCAGCATCGGGGTAAGCCCAGATCAGAAAAACTCTACCATGAACGTGCTTTATGCCGGACAAAGCGGTACGAGCTTACCAGATAGAGATTACTATTTGAAAACCGACTCAGCAAGTGTAGAGATTCAGAACAAATACAAAGCTTTTGTAGCCAAAATGTTGGAGTTGGCAGGAGCCGATGCGGAAACCGCTAAAGCGCAGGCAGAAACCATTTACCAAATGGAATTCAAATTGGCTGAGGCACAGATGAGTAGAGTAGACCGCAGAAATCCAGCACTTACTTATAATAAAATGGCATTTGCCCAATTGAAAGAAATGACACCCGCCATCCAATGGGATATACATACCCAAGGTATAGGTATTGAGGCCGATACTCTGATTGTGGGTCAGCCTGATTTCTACAAAGCACTTAATAGTTGGTATGAAACTGTGGCTTTAGAAGACTTGAAAACCTACATGCGTTTTAAGGCATTGAACAGTTATGCAGACCAACTGCCAAGTTCATTTGAGCAGGCGCAATTTGATTTCTATGCCACTACATTGCGTGGTACCAAGAAAATGAAGCCAAGATGGAGAAGAACCTTGGATAACATGGGTGGATTGAGCGAGCAAATTGGTCATTTGTTTGTGAATGAGCATTTCTCACCAGAATCTAAAACCAGAGTGTCTCAAATGGTAGAAGACCTTCGTGCAGCTTACCGAGAAAGAATCAAAGGGCTAGCTTGGATGAGTGAAGAAACCAAAGTGAAGGCATTGGAAAAATTAGATGGGTTTACCTACAAAATTGGGTATCCAGATGAGTGGGAAGACGTAAGCAGTTTGTCTATTTCTCCAGACTCATACCTTCAAAATATGATGAACATTACCGAGTACCGTACCAAAGAGAACTTGGCGAAACTGGGTAAAGAAGTAGATAAGTCTGAGTGGTTCATGGGAGCTCACATTGTGAATGCGTATTACAACCCATTGTTTAATGAAGTGGTATTTCCAGCTGGAATTTTGCAACCTCCGTTCTACAATCCCGATGCTGATGATGCCATCAACTATGGCGGAATTGGCGGTGTAATTGGTCATGAGTTTACACACGGGTTTGATGATAAAGGAAGCTTGTATGATGTAAACGGAAACTTGAGCAATTGGTGGACAGATGCAGACCGTGAAGCATTTGACAAATTGGTAGGCCAAGTGATTGCCCAATACGGAGCTTACGAGCCGTTAGAAGATGTTAAAGTAAACGGAGAGCTTACCGTAGGTGAAAACATTGCAGACTTTGGCGGATTAACACTGGCCTATTATGCCTACAAGAAATCAAGAGAAGGTAAGCCTGCAGAAGAGCCCATAGACGGGTTTACACCGGAGCAGCGTATTTTCTTGGGTTGGGCTCAAGTTTGGCAAACCAACCAAACCGATGAATACTTACGCAATCAAGTGATGACAGACCCGCATTCTCCCGCACGTTACCGTGTGTTAGGACCGGTGTCTAACATGAAAGAATTCCAAGAAGCCTTTGGTTGTGAGGGTGAAGGTACCTTCATGCGTCCAGATTCAACCCGAATTGTGATTTGGTAGCGTCTAGGTGCTAGCAATTAGCTGTTAGACTTTATACTATAACAAGAAAACCCTTTGTTGTGCACTTGCATGGCAAAGGGTTTTTTGTTTGGTGGTTGTGGTGTTGAGTGGTTTAGCAGAAGCAGAAGCGCTATGGTCTAACAGCTAAAGTCTGAAGACTTTTAATTCTTTTTTGTTTTCTTCTCTACTCTTTTGTCTTGACACAAAAGAGACAAAAAGTCAAGGCTGACCAAACGCTTATGTTGAAATCCAATGGGTTTCCTTCCGCTACCTCACCCAAACTCGCAAACGGCATTTACGGGTTTCTCCTAAACCCGATGCCTGAGCTCAAACATGAGTTCGGCTTGACGCTACTTCAACCCGGATTTCTACCAACGCATTTGGAGGCCGAAAAACAGTGTAGAGTGTGAGTCTTGAGCAAGAGGGTTTAGCCGTCAATTGGAGTAATCAGCCATAGGCTGATTGTATCGAGAATAAGGCGGGTTATAAAGCAAATCGTCACCCTGAGCTTGTTTCAGGGTCTCAAGAACAGTTTGGAGATAGAGTAAAGAACATTCTAATCCTCTTTTGGGCCTCAATCTCGATACAAATTCCTTTCCGCGTTACTCAAAGAAATTCATTCGATTTGACGGCTAGATATTTGTTCTTAACATTCAGACTAAGACTCCATTTATTAGACCAATGTAGCCGTCAATTCGAGTAATCAGCCATAGGCGGATTGTATCGAGAATGAGGCGGGAAAAGCAGCAAGAGTTTTGAGTATTGAGCAATAGGAACGTTCTAATTGCTAAGAGCTAACTGCTAAATTTTATTGTAAATCCTCCTATGTCTAGATACAGCCTTTTCTCCGTACCACTCCAAAAAGCCCACTCGACATGAAGGCTGTGATTTCTCTTAGTACTTGGTACTTGAGTCTTTGTACTTTAATAATGAGATGCTGAAACAAGTTCAGCATGACGAAAAAACAGTGAAGAGTGGGAGTCTTGAGCAAGAGGATATTTAGTTGAGCGGTTTAACGGCTTCAGAAATTCTGACACCTCCAAACTAAAACCTATTGATATTTAGTACAGTTAACACTAACAACTAAGTCCCCTCTAACTAAGAACTAGATACTCAAACCCTTTCCAAAATCACGGCATACCCTTGTCCAACGCCAATGCACATGGTGCATAGGGCATAGCGTTTGCCCGTTTTTTGCAATTCTATGGCTGCGGTTTGTAATAAACGCGCTCCCGACATGCCCAATGGATGACCTAATGCTATGGCACCTCCATTCGGGTTTATACGAGGGTCATTGTCTTCAATTCCCATTTTACGGGTACAAGCCAAAACCTGAGCTGCAAAAGCTTCATTTAGCTCCAAAATATCCATGTCAGCCAGTGTTAAACCTGCCTTTTTCAAAGCAATTTCAGAAGCATAAACAGGCCCTATTCCCATAATGCGCGGCTCTACTCCGGCAACTCCCGAGCTCACTACTCTTGCCATGGGTTTTAGGTTATGGTCTTTCAAGCCTTGCTCACTTGCCATAAGTAATGCCGCAGAACCATCATTCAATCCAGAGGCGTTTCCGGCCGTAACTGTTCCGTCTTTCTTAAACGCGGGTCGTAATTTACCTAATACCTCTAGTGATGAAGAAGGCTTCACAAACTCATCGGTGTCGAAAACGATATCGGCTTTTTTGCGCTGTGGAATGTTAACGCTTACTAATTCTTCTGCCAACCTTCCATTTTGTTGAGCGGCTGTTGCTTTCTGCTGACTCCACAGTGCAAACTGATCTTGATCTTCGCGATCGATGTTGTACAACTCGGCCAGGTTTTCTGCGGTGTTTCCCATGCCATCCGTGCCATACAACTCCTTCATTTTTGGATTGATAAAACGCCATCCAAAAGAGCTATCGTGCATTTCTGCATCGCGACCAAAAGGCTTGCTCACTTTGCTGATCACCCAAGGTCCGCGAGTCATGTGTTCCATACCTCCCGCTACAAATACATGCCCGTCTTCATTGCGAATGGCTCTATATGCATGCGCGGCAGCACTCATTCCAGAGGCACACAACCGGTTTACCGTTTCACCGGGTACACTATAAGGGAGTCCGGCAAGCAGTGAAGCCATTCTTGCCACGTTGCGGTTATCTTCACCTGCTTGGTTCGCACAGCCTAAAATCACATCAGCAATTGCTGCTGGGTCAACATCAGCATTGCGCTTCATGAGTTCTCTTATAGTATGTGCAGCCAAATCATCTGCTCTAACAGGAGCCAATGTTCCGCCAAATGAACCAATGGGTGTACGTATTCCGTCTACAATGTATGCTTCCATATTTAGTCGTTTATTTCCCAATCTTTTTGGGTGTTGTGCATCACTCCAGTAAAGCGAGCCACGTGTTCGTTATTTTGATTGATGATATCTACTTGATAGTGTGCGGTGCGTTTAGTTTTATTAATCTCCTCAGCAGTGGCAGTAAGTTCATCGCCCGTTTTACAAGGCTTAAAGTGCGATATACTCGTTTCTAGCGATACTTGCATTTTGCCGTATCCGTTTGCTGCAAAAGCCAACACGCTGTCTGCAAGCGAATAGGTGATTCCACCGTGTGCAATGCCAAAGCCGTTGGTCATTTCTTGCCGTACGGTTAGAGAGGCAATACATCGTCCGGGAGAGGTTTCTTTCACCTTAATGCCTAGCCACTGGCTAAAAGCATCGTGTTGAAACATATGATTTACGATGTTTTTTGCGTTATCCATTCGTGCTTAAATTGCAAGGCAAAGATGTGCGAGAGCAATGAACCGCACAAATGGATTTCGTGAAGAGGCATAAAACATATCAAATAGGGCTGTTTGTCTTGTTCTTTTTGGCAGGGCCGATGATGTTGCAAACGCAAGCACAGCAACAGATGGGGTTGGTGCACGGGAATTATAACGTAACCGAGGCCTTACGCTTAAACCCTGCAGCTGCAGTAGCTCCTACACCGTATTTAGATATTCACTTGGTGGGTGTTCATGCGATTTTTGACAACAACTTATTGTATTTGCCCAAGTCTTCTTTTGCTCCGCTTTTTGGCAGGCGAAGTTTTGACCCGCAATTGAATTACACGGGAAATGCCAAAAACGGTCAGTTGATGGGCGCGGTACACGGACCCTCTTTTAACCTCAGTATTCAAAAGTGGGTGGTAGGTGCAGGAGTATCCGTGAGGAATATCAGCAGCACGCGCAATATTCCTGTGGCTATGGCGCGTATTTTGGAAAACGATAGAGAGGATATTGACGATACGCTGAATCTCAACACCTTTAACGAAGATGATTTTCGCATTGGCGGATTTACTTGGGGTGAGTTGGCCTTTCACGTAGGGCGAATCGTTTACCAAGAGAATCAAGACATGATTACCGTTGGGGTTAGGCCTAAACTGTTGGTAGGCATAGCAGGCGGACAGTTTGCCGTAAACTCATTTGATTACACTCCTTTATCTACCGTATCTGTGCGGTTTGATAATGTAAATGCAGAGTTTGTAGGCACAGAGGCAGGTTTTGCTGGGTTGGGTGCTGGAGTAGATTTGGGTGTGGAATACCGCTTTCTGGAGAGGTCGGTAGGGAATTACATTCCACACTCGCGAAAAACAGGCTGTGAGTATATTCCTTACAAGTTCAAAATAGGGGTTAGTATATTGGATATCGGTAGAGTTCGTATGCAGAATAACTCTTACACTACAAACATGGCGGCAGGTTCTGCGGTTTGGGACACAGAAAAAGAGCTCACCTATTTGAATGTTGGTGAAGTGGTTGCTCGCATGGATGAAGAATTCGGAACAACTGTAGATGAGAAGGGAACGGATTACACCATGCGCCTGCCAACGGCTATATCCGTTAACGGTGATTATCATTACAGAGATAATTTGTGGGTTGGTTTTTCTGCATTGTACGGACTCCCTGCCAAGAACAGACGCGGGGCAGAGGAGTTGGCATTTTTATCTGTAGTGCCTAGGTATGAAACACGTTTTGTAGAGTTTGCGGTGCCCGTAAGTGTTAACCGCATGTTTAGACCGCGGTTGGGCACGGCATTTCGTTTTGGTCCGGTTCAGTTTGGTACAGATAACCTCATTACCTGGCTATTTGGAGACGCTTACAGGCTCGATGGGTACTTCAGCTTAACCTTAGATTTGGCAGAAAGTAACCGATGCAAAAACAACTCGGCAAGCAAGGTTCCATTTTGGAGATTTAGAGATTGCACTGCACCCGGGAACAACTACAAAAAGCCCAAGAAGAAAAAACGCAAAGGCGGAATTCGCATGAAGTAGCAATCATTACTTTTGCGCTCTCATTCAAATTAGGAATACATGGCGCTAAAATGTGGTATTGTTGGATTGCCCAATGTTGGTAAGTCTACGCTTTTCAATTGTTTGTCTAATGCTAAAGCACAATCGGCAAACTTTCCATTCTGTACCATAGAGCCTAACGTTGGCGTAATTACCGTTCCCGATGAGCGTTTGGAGACCCTGGAAAAATTGGTGAATCCAGAGCGTGTGGTACCTACAACCGTTGAAATTGTAGACATTGCCGGCTTGGTGAAAGGGGCCAGCAAAGGAGAAGGCTTGGGTAATCAGTTCTTGGGCAACATTCGTGAGACCGATGCCATTATTCATGTGTTACGTTGCTTTGAAGACGATAACATTGTTCACGTAGACGGAAATGTAGACCCAGTTCGAGATAAAGAAGTAATTGATACTGAGCTCCAATTGAAAGATTTGGAGACTGTAGAAAAGCGTTTTGAGAAAGTACATCGGGCTGCGCGTACAGGAGACAAGGCGGTTAAAAAGCAAGCTGATTTTTATCAAAAGGTGATTTCTACACTGGAAAGCGGCCAGAGTGCCAGAGCCGTAGAACTCTCTGGAGAAGAAGAAGAGGAGTGGTTAAAAGAGATGCAACTGCTTACTTCAAAACCCATCTTGTATTTGTGTAATGTAGATGAAAGCTCGGTAAGTACGGGTAACCAACACGTAGAAGCAGTTAAAGCTGCGGTAGCGGCAGAAAATGCAGAGGTATTGGTTTTGGGTGCGGCCATAGAAGCAGATATTGCAGAATTAGAAACGTATGACGAACGCCAACTCTTCTTAGAAGAATTGGATTTGGATGAGCCGGGCGTAAGCAAGCTTATAAAGAAGGCATATATCTTATTGAACTTACAAACGTATTTTACGGCAGGAGAGAAAGAAGTACGTGCATGGACTGTGGATGTTGGAGCTAAAGCACCGCAAGCTGCGGGTGTAATTCATACCGATTTCGAAAAAGGATTTATTAGAGCAGAAGTAATTCAATATGCAGATTTTGTAGAATATGGTTCGGAATCTGCTTGTCGCGATGCTGGTAAACTATCTGTAGAAGGGAAAGAGTACTTGGTGCAAGACGGAGATGTGATGCACTTTAGATTCAACGTGTAATGGATTGGATATTCAACATAGGCTTTGCTGTGTTGGGAGCTATGGCTGGAGCTATACTAGCCAATCAAACCATTGTAGTTTGGCTTCATGACTTACCTAAGTTGAGTGAGTTAAATGGCAAGAACAAATTAAACGAGAGTTACACAGAGAATGCAGTACGAACTAGAGCCATGTTGTGGGTGATTATTACCATGACGGTCATCTCTTTGGCTTTCTTCTTCATGACCGACCCAAGTTGGTTTGTAGTAGGGTTGTTGGCTACTTTTTTGGGCTCCTACATGAATTCAAAAGCCAAGCCTGAACGTTTGAAAACGGCATTCAAAGAAAAGTACAAGCGATTCATGAAGTAGGAGAGAAGTTTATCTCCATCGATCTTCTTTGTTGGCTTCAATCATTGCTTTTAATACTTCTAAATCTACATCTGCCAATTTCTTGATGTATAAGCATCCTTTGCCATGCTTATGTTTCCCTAACCTATCTAGAAGGTGTTGGTATTGGGCAATATCACAAGTTAGGTAGAGGGTGAGTTTGTCTTTACGCGGTGCAAAGCCCACTTTAAACCATTGCAACTCTTCTTTACTTCCTTTGCGTGTGTAAGTGTATTTTCCAAAGCCAATAATGAAATTGTTACCCCATACTTTGGGCTCATCTTCGGTTACTTCTTGCATCAGCTTTTTTACAGCCTTTGCATCAGCGCGCATAGCATCATCCTCTATACTATCTAAAAAAGCATCTACGCTTAAATTGGTCTCTTGTGTTGCTAATCCCGCCATTGGTAAAACATTAACGAGATGAAGATACGTATTCTTAAAACTATGCCTTAATCAAGTTAGGGTAGAATGGCTCCATTACCTTCTTAGGAGAACGGTCTGCTTTGAAGATTCCCCAGTGTTTTTCTGGCTCAAATTCATGCTCAGAACCTTTCCAATTTTCATCAAAGGCTTCAAAGTAGTAGGTGATAATTCCTTCTTCTTTGGTCCAATTCATTAAATCATGGAAGTACACTTCCTGAAGTTCCTCATTAACATGCTCGGGCTGAATCCCCCTGCCATTTGAGTTGGTAGACCATCCCGCTTCGGTTATCATTACGGGAGTATCAGGGTATTTGTTGGCCACGCTAAAGTAGTTTTCCTTTGTGTACTCCAACGCCTCGTGTATGTGCTTGTATTCCCAAACAGGATAGGTATGAATGGAGATGAAATCTACTTCTTTTACCAATGGCTCTAGCTTGGTGTGCCATGGAAGGTAGTTCTCGCAAAACGTAACAGGCTGTTTGGCACCTGCTTTTACCATTTGCACATATTCAACAACCCGATCTACGGGTACCAAATGGTCTGTCCATTCCACGGTGGCTTCGTTTCCTACGGAAAGGCAGTTAATCACGCTAGGGTGGTTATTGGCAAAGTCAATGAGTTTCTTGACTTCGGCAATGTTGTTTTCTCGGTTGGTTTCAAGTTCCTCTTCTGAATATACGCCACCCCAAGGACAACGTGCATTGTTCATTTCCGCATTGATGTAGGCACTCATCATTACTTTAAAGTCTAGCTTTTCTTGTTTGATGACATCCAACACAATCTGCGCGTGTTTGCTGCAGTCGTAAAGTCTGAGGTACTTCCATCGACCCTGCAGCATTAGCAAATCTTCTTTTACCTCTTCGTATGAAGGGTAGGTATGCGAACCGGGGTCTTGTCCGTCTCTGTAGCCCGAGTAACAGATAGCAGGAGCAAAGGGAATGTTTAGGGTTTCATATCTATTCTTCATGCGTTGTGAGATTTAATGAAATTTAGGTTGGTGGTCTTTATCCCAAATGCCCCAATAGGCACCTACATCACCTTCATCTCCTACTTTCCAGGCTTCGTCAAAACTGGCAAAGTACATTACCGGAATATTCTCTTCTTTGGTCCAGTTCATGGTATTCACGAAATAGCGCATGAAGTTTTCTTCAGAGGGTTCAGATGCTTCAAAGTTGGTGCCTCTGCTTGGCCACCCCGTTTCTGTAATCACCACGGGCTTGCCCTTTGCCGCTTCTTTGGCAATTTGATACATGGTTTTCATGTAGGGCAAAGCGTAATCAATGTGACATCCTTCCCAAAACGGATAGCAATTAGTGTAAATCACATCGCACGCATCTGCCAACGCAGGGCGGTTTCTAAACTCGTAATATGCATCTACATAGCCTACCTGCGCATTCGGTAGAGCTTGCTTAACGCGATGCAGGTAGTCTAAAAGTTCCTCTTCTGTGAGTTCATCTCGGTAAAGCACTTCGTTTCCTACAGCTACTAAGTCTGCAAAACCTGCTTGTGCCAAGGCGATGAGGTTTTCGATTTCCTTCTCATTCAGGTCTTTGTTATCACTCAACCAGGCGCCTGCCATAACCTTAAGGCCATGTTTTTTTGCGATTTCTGGAATCAATTCGTTTCCGTCTGTACAAGAAAAAGTGCGTACCCACTGCGTGTGCGAGGCAATGATTTTTATGCGCTCCTCAATCTGTTCTGCAGAAATTTGATCTCCAGGCTCTTGTCCCTCTTCGTAAGAACTAAAGCATAATCCGGGTACACCTTCTGTTATGTGGTTTTTGTAAAGTGTGATGAGTTCTTCTCCAGAGACCTTTGCGGGATTAACGCCTAATAGCGATTTAATTCTACCTGTTCGTACAGACATGCGTTTTGAATTTAAGAGCGCAAAGAAAAGTAATTATACTAAGTGTCAAAAAAACACTAAGATGAAATGAGGCTTTTGGAATAATAATTTATTTCGTTATTCGGAGAATACGCGAACGGTGGTACCGCTGAAGAATTACAGGGTACAAATTACCGATTATATTGATGAGCATTGCCCCTGTTGCAACCCACCAAAAACCTTTCATAATAAAAGGAATACAGCAAATTAGTATGATGAGAAAAGCACCTGCATGACCAAATTCTGCTCGCTTGGTTTCAATAGTGAGTTGATGTAGTCCAGAGCGACTTCCGTTAAAAAAACGCTGTTTGTTTTTGGGTTTACCCCAATAAAAGAAGAGTAAGAGAAGGGTGAAAAATCTAACTCCAAGTATGCTGTAGACTTTCTTCAGTAAAATTCTGTTGTAGATTTTGTAATAGGTTTTAGGAAGCAAACTATAGGTGGGAAAAACGAATCCTGAAAATGCGAATATGCCTGTAATGTACAGGTTAATTAAGAAAGCGATGAAAAAGCTTTCTGCAATTGATAGGTTCAGGTTGTTGGCTCGGAAGAAGGAATCGAACAGTTGAAAAGACTGATAAACTAAGAACAGCGAGAATAAAGAGAAAAAGAACTGTTTAGCTAAGGGCTTCACAACTAAACTACTATGGAATTAAACCTAAATTGGTGTATGCATCAACACATGTTGAGAATACCAGAATTGTAATTGAGCAGCAATTTAGGAATAGAAATGATTCATCAAAAGAAGAGTTCTGTGGAACGAACTCCACTTTTGATGAGTAATACTTTTGTGCCTTTATTCTACAGAGAATTTTTGCGTGTGATGTTCGCTACCAATTACGCATTTGAAAATATAAATTCCGCTTGGTAACTCGCTAATATCAAGAGTGTTATTAGGCAAGAAAGATCCATGGAGTACCGTTTGACCTGTTACCCCGATGATGGTGTAAGAGTCAATAGCGGTTTTACTTTGTATCTGAATTTTATTTGTTGCTGGGTTAGGGAAAAGTTTAACAGATTCTTCTGAAACTGTATTTATACCTATTGAAGAAGCAAGGTCTCCATAGAGGTCATCAAAGTAAATGATGTTGTCTTGGGTTCTAGCATCAAAATCTGGAAATACAACTATTTGATCATAGGTGTTTCCATTGTGAGCAGAAAAGTCAAATTCAAGTTGTTCCCACTCTCCTGTTTTGGTGTTTGGAACTTTGATTTCTCCCAAAGACCAGTTATCAGATCTTACGAGTTTTATACCTACATCACTAATCGTATTCTTCCAAACTGTAATTCTAATGATGTTATTGGTATTGTCTATAGTGAATGTTCCTATATCTGAACCATGCATTGTTTCGCAACCTGCAAAAGGCTGTCCTGCTTGCAATGCTGTAAACTTGGCTACGGTTGAAGAGGTGTTTAAACCAGTGGGATCTGGGTTTGGAACAATTTCAAGAGATGGATCAGAGTCATTTTCAAAAGTAGTCCACGTCCAATTAGCACCATTTCCGTTAGATTCAAAATCAACGGGTACATTTTGTGCTGTTAATAGGCTAGTGGCACATAGGCTTAATACGGTTAAATATACTTTCATAATCTGTAATTACACTGCTTGATTAATTCCACGCAGAGCGTACAAGGTAGGTATATATATGTTTGATAAACAGCACTCTAGGGAAATTGAGATTTGAAGAAAAGGTGATTTCGGGCTGTGGAGCAGCGATGAAGGGCTTAGTATGAAATGTACCATATCCCTGAAATATTTTTCGTTCTAACAGCTAAAAAGTCTCAAATAGTATTGATGTAGTAAATAAGGTGAGGTATTTGGTTACTCTGAAAGAGGGCTTTATTTAAGTGACACTAGTAGCTCAAACCCTATGAGATGAAGAGACGAATCAATAGGGCTTAGGCTAGAGTTTGGTAGGCATTTCACCAACTTGCATTTGAGTTAAAGAACAACGAATCTTACCAGCTCAATCTCTTCTGAGAAGGTTACTCTTAGGAAATAAATACCGCGAGCTTTAGGAAGTTTACTTCTAGGAATTTCTAAAGAACTAGTGCCTGTTTGCTGGATTACACCTGTATAAACTACTAATCCAGTACCTGAGCTGTCAATTACTTCAACCGTTACATCCTCGGTCTTAGGGCTATTGAGCTCAAGAAATAGATGACCATCCGCTATTGGATTAGGATAGAGGCGTACAGAGCTTTTGGTTTGTCGTTGATTGGTTAGCCCTGTACTTATGTTACGAAAAAGCCACAAATAAGCAGCTTCAAATTCGCGGGCCCAATACCATTCACTATGTGCTCCATCTGGCGTAACAACCGTTTTAATATCTGCAGAATCATATCCTGCTTCAAGCAGTGAGTCGTGCATAGCTTGCATGCGATTAATATGAGATAGCCCCTCAGGTTGAGCCATTACCTGGTAGATTCGCATCGACTCTATTTTTGGATTGTTGTGCACAAACTCAAAAATTTCTGGGTTTATCCAATAAGAAGGCGATAATGAACCTATTTTACCAAATACATCTAGGTGTTTTAACCCAGCATAAATGGAAATGTGTCCGCCTATAGAACTACCCATGATTCCCGTGTAGTCTCTACCTTTTTTAGTGCGATAATTGTTATTTATATGTGGAATAAGTTCATCTACTAAAAAGTCTACATAATCTGCTCCCTCACCGCCTCCGTAGGTAGGGTTACTCCATGGTGTATATTCATTGATTCGATTGCTACCTCCGTTATCAACAGCAACTACTATTATTCCTGAGTCGCCTTGCGCATAGAGTAGGTTTAAGGTTTCGTCTACTTGCCATTCTCCTGCAAATGATGTGGCTGCGTCAAATACATTTTGACCATCGTGCATGTAGAGCACGGGGTAAGTTTTTGAACCAAAGTGGTAATCAGGAGGTAAGTAAACCCAAACTCTTCTGTATCTATTGAGGCGGGTCATATAAAAACTATCGGCTAAGATTTCTACGTTATCAGCTGCCGTGCTTCCTAAACCTCCGCTACCGTTTAGGTCTTCCCAACCCGCAATTTGAAAATAAGCCGTATCACCAGGAATAGGGGTGAACGTTCTGTTCTGGATGAAATTTCCGTTTGCATCAGATTCTACTGTATTCCAGCTTCCACGCGTGAATTTGAATTCAATGCTTCCAGTACCCATGGGTAGGGTATAGGCATAAGTCGATAAAGCGGTATCATATTCAAATGTATGAGCAGTACTACTCGGGTTCCAATTCTGAAAATCTCCTGCGATGTGAATGGTAGCGTTAACGGGCGTATTTACAGGAACCGAATCAATTATAATAGTTGTTTGAGCAATTCCAAGGTGTGAAAGCAGCAGTGTAGGCAACAAGTAAATCAATCTTCGCAACATTATTCTGTTTGTTTATTCAGAGTAAGTAAAGCAGTTTTAGCGACTTTTTGGCAGAGTAATCTTATACACTTTCTTACCATAGAAATACGCAATCAAAGCAACCATGAAAGAAACGATGGGGAGGTAATTTGCTGAGAGAAACTCTAAACAACAGCCGAGCGTAAGAGCTATTCCAGCAGTAATGGCGAAGTCATGGAAATCAATCTTCATAATAGGCATAGGATTTGGGATAAAGTTAGGAATTATTCCCCGCCTCCGTCAAAACCTCTTTTGCCTCTAGAAGTATCTCTTTCATTGGGGTTTAACCGATAAGTAAACCCAATGATGAACATTCTAGGTCGCCATTGGCCCTCTTGGTAGATATCAAAGTTGGTTCCTGAACTTTCGCTCCTGCGAATTCTGCTATTAAAAACATCTTGGATTTTGAAACTAGCGTTCGCTTTACCTTGCAAAAAGTCTTTGGTAACAGCTACATCCATTCTGGTAATGCTAAGTCGTTTTCCCTGTGCGGTTTCTCTTTCTGCTTGATAATTCCCTCTTACCTGTACATTGAACCAGTTAGGAATGCGCATCATACTGCTTGCTTGTACGGTGTAGGTGAAAAAATCGCGTTGCGCACCATCTTGAATGTTGCTACCATCTAATTGTGCTCCGTATCCATTAATGGTACCATTCAATGTCCACCATTTTAGCGGTTTATAGGTACCAGTTAGTTCAATACCATAGCTGGTTTGCGTATTTGCATTTTCTGGTCTGGAAATGGTAACCCCATTTTCAATATATTGAATACGTTGAATAACCCCTGTGGTATGCCTTACGTATACGGCAGGGTTAATATTCCATTTATCTTTAAAAATGAGATATCCCAACTCTACAGCGTTCGTATACTCTGGGTCTAAGTTAGGATTTCCACTTCTGAAACTCAAAGGATTATCATAGGAGTAAAAAGGATTGAGCTCCCAGAAACCTGGTCTATTAATTCTTCTGCTGTAGCTCAGCTGCATGCTTTTGTAGTCATCAAAGGCATAGCTTAGATGAATGGTTGGGAAGGGGTTGATGTATTCTTTTCGATCTTTGGTTCCCAATTGATCTTGCTCAATAAGTATATCTGTGTACTCTGTTCTTAGTCCAGCGGCAAAGGAGAATTTATCGAATGCTTGACTATACATTACGTACCCCGCATGTATTATTTCATTGTAAGTGAGTGAATTGGTAACATTAGGGAGAACCTCCCAGTCTTCAGATATAGCATTGCGCTCTTCAACCATGTAATTAGATCCAATAATGCGATAGCTTGATTTGATACCAGCTTCAAATTTTCCTTTTTCGCCAATCGGGTCAATGAAATCTGCTTGGAAAACAATATTGTTCACGTCTTCTTGATTCAGCGAATGCTGGTACAAAATTTCATTTTCTTCAAAACGTCCAGTGGTAGTAACGTTGTACTGTTCAGCATCGGTGTCTTCAGTTTCATCGCTTCCAGTGTAAGAGAAGTCTACCAGTAGCTTTTTATCTTTTTCGCTGAAAGTTCTAGTGTAGTTCACGCTAAAATCTGTGCTTTCTCTGTTTTCTTCTTCAACATTAAAGCGTGTTCCCGTACCGTACGTGCCGTCTGCATCTGCAAACGTGTAGGTTACCGAGTTTCTGTTATCACCAAGACTTCTTCGCCATGAACCATTTAAGGAGATGAGGTTGTGTTTCCCAGCTCTATATTCTATTCCGCCTTGAATGCTATGGCTTTCTCTAGCTCTATTTCTTCTTTGGTCTTGATTCACAAAGGAAATGGAGTCGTCTTCAATAGTTGTACGTTCTTCTAAGCTAAATCCTTGGTAGGCACCGTTGCGGTATCCGTAACCACCAAAAAAATTCCAATTTCCTGTTCTGTGATTCAAGTTTAGCGAGGCTTGATAATTTCTTGGTTCACCAGCTGTTAGTGAAAGCGTACCGTTTGTTCCTTTTTTCTTTTCTTTTTTGGTAATGATGTTAATGATACCCGCCATACCTTCTGCATCGTATCGTGCACTGGGGTTCGTAATCACTTCAACACGTTCAATCATATCTGCAGGTAGCATTTGTAGTGCGTCTTGGGCGCTCAATGCCACCATACCAGATTGTCTGCCATCTATGAGGATTCGCACATTGCCACTACCTCGCAGACTAATGTTGCCTTCTGCATCTACTGTAACTGAAGGTACGTTTTCTAGTACATCTGTTGCTGACCCACCAATAGAAGCTAAGTCTTGACCTACTTCAAACGTTTTTTTCTCTAGACTCAATGAAACTTGACTACGCTCACCTTCTATAACCGCTTCTTCAAACACGTAATTAGAAAGTTGCATTTCAATGGTACCAAGGTTTAGGTTTGATTTACCTCGTTCCAATCGTTGTACTTTTTCGATGCTTTCAAAACCAGCAAAGCTGATGCGAACTAGTAAATCACCTGGTTTGGCATCTAGGGTGAACTTCCCTTTTTGATTGGTAATGGTGCCCCCTAAGAAATTGGAATCTGGAAGTTGTGTGACCGTAACATTGGCAAACTCTAACGGATTTCCTGTACCTGCCTCTAAAACTGTACCTGTAATGGTTTTTGAGGTTCTGTTCTGTGCCACAAGAAAATATGGGGTAAAAGCAAGAAAAAGAAGAAAGGTACGTACGTATGGCATGTGTCTACTACGAATAAATGTATATACACGTATTTGAACACAAGATTAATGGAATAGTTTTTACTGATTGCCTATTTTATGGGCTTTAACATCAAGTTATCACTTGAAAATGCTGATAATAGTTTATTCCTTGTTCATATTAAATACACGGATTCTTAAACTAAAGTTCATGCCTATCAAACAGTAATTGTGCGGTGGAGAGGTAATTTCAGGCCCTTTAAGAAAATGGTAGAAACGTTGTTTATTGCATTGGTTATTCTTCTTCTAGCTCTTGCCATATTTGATTTGGTAGTAGGCGTTTCCAATGATGCAGTAAACTTTCTCACCTCGGCAGTAGGCTCTAAAGCAGGGTCTTTCAAAGCTATTATGATTGTAGCCTCTTTAGGCATTTTTGTTGGTGCTATTTCTGCGGGAGGTATGATGGAAGTGGCACGAAAAGGTTTGTTTTTTCCTGGGAAGTTCAGCTTTCAAGACATTATGTTCATTTACGTAGTTGTAATGCTAAGTGATGTTTTACTATTAGATGTTTTCAATTCGCTAAGGCTACCCACTTCAACAACTGTGAGCATTGTTTTTGAACTACTGGGAGCCTCAATGGCTGTTGCTTTGCTTAATATGTTCCATAATAATGTTTCGTTGAACGAGTGGGGCGAGTACATTAATGCAACCAAAGCATTGCAAAAAATAGTGGCTATCTTTCTTTCTGTTGGAGTTGCATTTCTAGTTGGTTGGATAGTTCAATTAGCACTAAGAACAATCGTAACCTTTGATTACATGAGGTTCAAGAAGCTGGGAGGTTCACTGTTTGCTGGAATAAGTTTGGTTATAGTTATTAGCTTCATTATTAATGTAGCATTTAAGAACTCACCATTGAAAGAGTGGGAGTTCATAGCTATGCTGATTGAACACTTTGCGCTAGTGTCTCTTGCAGTTTTTGCCTTATCAGTTCCTGTTTTTTATGTTTTGGCAGGAGGTAAATTCAATCCATTTAAATTCATCACTTTTCTAGGAACGTTTGCATTGGCGATGGCTTTTGCCAGTAATGATTTGGTGAACTTTATTGGTGTGCCTGTTGCCAGTTTCGATGCATTTATGGTCTGGAAAGATTCAGGTATCCCTGCTAATGAGTTTATGATGACCCCATTTATGGAAGATGGGTTACCAGCAAATCAGTTGTTTTTAATTCTTGCTGGGATAATAATGGGATCTACGCTATGGCTTTCTAAAAAAGCTAGAAAGGTGATTCAAACTTCTGTGGACTTAAGTAGACAAGGTGCCACTAGCGAACGGTTTAAGCCTAATGAACCCGTGAGGTGGGTGGTAAAGGGTATTTCTGCATTTGCCAATAGCTTTGTGAAACTCATTCCAGATCAAATAGTAAATACCATAGACAACCGTTTCAATAGAAAGCCTGTAATGGAGCTTCGTACTACAGATGCTCCTGCATTTGATATGGTTAGGGCATCTGTAAATTTGATGGTTGCTGCCTTGGTGATTTCTTGGGGAACCGCTTATAAACTGCCGCTTTCTACTACTTATGTATCGTTTATGGTTCTTATGGGAACTTCTTTAGCTGATAGGGCTTGGAACAGAGATAGTGCAGTATATCGCGTATCTGGGGTGTTTACTGTAATAGGTGGATGGTTCATTACTGCTTTTGCAGCTCTATTGTTATCTAGTTTCTTCGCTGCGTTGGTCTATTCTCTTGAATTTGTGGGAATAGTTATCGTGATTATTGTTGTAGTGCTAGGTATTGTATTGGTGAATAAGCTTACTCATGAATCCGAAAGAGATGAAAAACCCACATCGGCTTTGCCAGAAACGTGGGAAACGCTTAATCAAGAGGCTTTTGAAGAGGAGTTATGTTTACACGTATCCAATAGATTAAAATGGTTTACGGTTCAAATGAATGAAATCCTTGCAGGGTTAAAAAATGACGATGCTGAAGCGCTAAAACCAATATTGAATAGTGCTTCTGCTTGTGCTGCAGACTCACTAGCCTGGCAGACAAGAATCTCGCACAAACTTGCTTTAAGTACCAGAGAAACAAAAGAAAGAGTAAAGGTACTTATAAAGCTTACTAGAATGGAAGAAGGCTTGTTTACTGAGCTAATGCAATTGATTAGAGATTGCAGGGAACACATTCTTAATCTGCAAACACCATTAGAAGCGGAACAAATTCGCCAACTACAAGAGGTCAACAGCCAATTAGCAATTCGAACAGAAGAATTGCGAGCATTTCTAAGTGGAAGAAATAGTAGAACCAAATATTCTCAAGACTTAGATGCTTCGCTAGCTACTTCTATGGAGAATCAAATCAATGGTCTTATTGAAGAACGCTACAATTTTAAGAATAGCGTAATGTATTTTGATTATTTGGATGCCATCCGCGATTGCTTACATACCTTGGAGGAGCTGACCGTATTAGCAAAACCGAAGTAAGCAAAGTTCTAATTTGTGGGTAATAGCTTCATCTTGGTTGGTTTTTCAATTTGAGTGGAATCCATGTGCATAGGTCTAAAGTCACCATTTACATACATCTCAGCCTGATTTTTGTACCATTCTGTAAATACCATACCTGAATTACCCGTTGGATTAATGCTTACAGCAGCATCTACATCTGCAAAATCTATGGCAATACGCATGGCTGGACCCGCTTTGACTTTATATGTAACCTCAGGATTCAAATTGAAAGAGAGTTTATTGATTACCTCTTCACCGCTTTCTACTGGGTATGGTCCAACATTAAAAAGCCTATCTAGCACGACAACCTTGCCAAGCGGATGCTCGTGAGTTACTTGGTGGGCATCGCTCCATTTCCAATTCTCTGGAGAAGAACCATAACGTTCTACAACAGCATCAATTGCTTTACTGAATGCCTGCGCTACAATATCTTTCCTCAATTCTTTATTAGGTGTATTAACATTGTCCCACCAAGGCGATTCTTCTGTACGTATGAATTTAGGAAAACTGCGTAAACGATAAAACGAGTGCAAAAACTCTTCAAAATAAAGTGAGTCTAATTCATCAGACATAGCTCCTTCAAGCACATAGTAGGTTAAAGCATAATAGAGTAGAGGGGCACTATCGTCTTTGTGGTGACTTCCATCCCAATTCATTAACGTTTGCCAAGCCGATGCTTCTAGCTCATTTTTTGGTTCTAATGTTTCAAGAAGTACCTGAGCATTTCCAGGGTAGGTAGGGCTTTTGTGATTAAGCAATAGTTCTTGAGTAGCGGCAAGGTCCCAATCGTTTTTGGCTTCTAAAGCCAACTCTATGGCTTTTGATCTTGAACCGTGGTAGTAATACCCAGGATACCATAGCGAATCAACGGCTAGCGAATCTGGTTGATTGTTGGCGCTATGTACAAATCCACGTTCTGGGTTAACTAAGTGCGGATTGTCTTTGAAAGCATACCATCCTAAGGGTTCATCGTTACCTGTTGCACCGTCTAAAATCCGTTTGGAATTTACATGCTTAGGGCGTTTCATAAGCTTAGCCGTTGCCCACCAAGCAATGTTACCGTCTTCATCTCCGTACATTACGTTTAAACCGGGTGCATGTAGCTTTTCTAAGTTAGCTTCAAACTCATTTATATTCTGAGCAAACGCAAACCCATATGCAACCTCAGGTGCACGCAGTGGGAACTTGGTTAAGGTCCAATACACACTTAACGGCTCACCCACAGATCCTGTTAGTTTATGGGCATCACTAATGATTGGCCCATGTGAGGTTACTCTTACGGTAAACGTTTCCGTTTCACCATCCTTTACTCGAATGGTTTCTTCTCGAGTTTTTAGTGCCACATACTGGCCCTTGTAAATGGCAGAGTCTTCTTTTAACGTTTCTGCGTACAAGTCCATATCATCGTTCTCAAACATGGTTAAACCCCATGCGTGGCTGCGTGTATGCCCTACAAGAGGAAAAGGGAAACCCGCTAAAAAGTTCCCGTATAAATCTATTTCTGGAGTTTTTACGTGGGCTTCATACCATACAGAAGGTTGACTAAATCCAATGTGCGTGTCATTGGCGAATATCGGCTTGCCAGATTTGGTTTTTTCACCACTAATTACCCAGCTATTACTACCCAAAAAAGCAGGCGCAGGCAATGCATTTAAGACCTCTCTAAGCGTAGCCATAATGGCTGAATCTGCACGGGCACTGTCTGCTTCATAGGTATTAGGAAGGGTATGGAAATAGGATGCATCATGATGCTCTTCTAGTGCGGCAGCATAGTTAGGTCCAAGTGAATACATTTTATTCACCAAAGGATCTTCTTGCAAAGCGATGGCGAAGCTATAACTCATGTAAGCTACGGTGTAGTGTAAATCTGTAACGGTAAAAGGCTCGGGGTCTACACCTAAAAAGGTGTACTCTGCAGAGGCGTTTCCTGTTTGTATGTAGGCATTTATTCCTTCAATGTATGCAGTAGCTAACTGCACATAGGCTTGGTCTTGTTCATTTTCAAAAATATCGCGTACCGTTTCTTCTGCAAGGCGATGAGTTCCCAGTGTTTTGAAGAATCGATCTAATTCTACCAAATCCTTTCCAAAGAACTCTGACAGTCTGCCTGAACCTATTCTTCGTAGCACATCCATTTGAAAAAGGCGGTCTTTGGCATGAACATATCCCAAGGCATGAAAAGCATCGGTATTAGACTCTCCATAAATATGGGGTATTCCATACTGGTCGTAGGTTACATCTACGGGTTTATTCAACTCTTTCAGCATTCGATCACCAGTATAAGAGGGCTTGTGTTTTACATACAAAGCGAGAAATGCCAAAACAGGAATTAGGGCTAATACGGCCAGAGCTATTACTATGTAGCGTATTGTCTTCATTAAGAAAGGATTTGAAAACGGAAGATACATATTACACATGGTTTAGTTCGGTATTTCAATTAGGCACAATTATCTTTGATACAAACGGATGTTAAATGTGTGGTAGATACACCTTGGTAACCAAGCTAGAAAAGGTAGAGAAGCGCTTCAATGTTAAAACAGAGGAGCCTCAGAAATATGTGCCCCAAGTGAACATAGGTCCTGGTAATTTTGCTCCAGTTATCACATCTGATGCCCCTGAGACTCTACGCTTTTTCACATTCGGGCTTACGCCTTTTTGGGCTAAGAAACCTATGTACTTGTTTAATGCTCGCTCTGAAGGTGACTTCAATAAAGAGAACAATCAGGCTTTCAATGGAAATATGGGAATATTACAAAAGCCTGCTTTTAGAAAACCTATACGCTCACAGCGATGCTTGGTTCCGGCAGATTGCTTTTTTGAAGGACCACAAAAAGAGAAGTTATCCAAGCCATATGTGGTATATCACAAAGAAGAAAGACCCTTTGCATTTGCTGGTATTTATGATGAGTACGTGAATAGAAATACCGCAGAAATCTTCTGTGGTTTTTCTATTATCACAACCGTTGCCAATAGCGTTACAGCAGCTATTGGTCACCATAGATCTCCAGTTATTTTAGCCCCTGATGAGGAGAAAATATGGCTTAACCCAAATGCAGACTTAGGAGATATAACTGCGCTGTTAAAACCCGCGGATGGCAGGTTATTAAATGCTTACCCCGTATCACCTGAAGTAAAGAAGCCTGGGAACTCTAGCAAAGAGTTACTTAGGCCAACGGGTGAGCGCATTAAACCAGAACATGATTTCTCACTTCTTCAGGAACTTCAGCTGCAAGGTATGGGGATGACCCAAGGTAGGCAACGTAGACTTTTTGAATAGAATAGGCTAGAAGAGCTTGGACTTGAGCCAAAAGGATACTCGAACCAATAGTATAAGCGCGGGGACCTCAATAAGTGGACCTACCACACCAGCAAATGCCTCGCCTGAGTTAAGGCCAAAAACCGCTATAGAAACGGCAATAGCTAATTCAAAGTTATTTCCCGATGCAGTAAAAGCCACACTTGCTGCCTGGTCGTATTTTGCTCCAGTAAACTTGCTTAAGAGAAAACCAATAAAGAACATAATTACAAAGTAGACAAGCAGGGGTATAGCAATGCGTAGAACATCTCCTGGTAAATGAATAATCCATTTCCCCTTCAAGGAGAACATTATTACAATGGTGAATAGCAACGCAATTAGTGTGATTGGACTTATAGCAGGCAGGAATGTCGTTTTATACCAAGCAGGTCCTTTAATCTTTACCAAGATTTTTCTTGAGAGGAAGCCTGCTATAAATGGAATACCTAGGTAGATAGCTACACTTTCGGCTACTTGCAATACAGATATGTTCACAATGGCACCTTCCATCCCCAACATGGGTGGTAATTTGGTTATGAATAGCCAAGCATAAAAACTGTAAGCGAATACTTGGAAAATACTGTTAAGTGCAACCAGTCCAGCTCCGTATTCAGAGCTTCCTTCTGCTAAGTCATTCCAAACCAATACCATAGCTATGCATCGAGCGAGTCCGATAAGAATGATTCCAACCATATAGTGCGGATAGTCTTGTAAAAAGATCCACGCCAACAAGAACATAAGTATGGGGCCAATAATCCAATTCAGAACTAAACTTAAACCAAGGGTCTTTACGTCTTTGAATACCGCAGGTAAAGTACCATAATCAACCTTGGCGAGGGGTGGATACATCATAACAATGAGGCCAATAGCTATAAGCCAATTTGTACTACCTGTGCTCATAGCCTTGATAGATGCCGGCAAAGCTGGAATACTGTAACCCAAGACTACACCAACAGCCATAGCAGCAAATATCCAAAGCGTTAGAAAGCGATCTAGAAACCCAAGAGACTTTTTCATCGGTTATTGTTTCAGTTTCACTCTGTGAAAGAGGTAGAGCATTTCGCTTGCAATTTGTAAGCTTCTTTCTTCATACTTCTCTTCCGATTTAGCAGTGTTATCGTATTGTTTCGGATCTTGGTAATTTAGAGCTATTCGTGCTTTCGCTCCAGGAATATGTGGGCAGTTATCATCGGCATGTGAACAGGTCATTACCGCGGCAAATCGTTCTGCTTTATTCTGGTGGGCATCAAATAGCTTGGAGAACCCAACAATTGCGGGTGAGTTATTGCTGAATTTAACCGAATACCTCGGGTTTGTGCCGTTTGCATCAGGAATTTCAAACCCAGCTTTGCGCAAGGCATTTACGGCATTCATATGCAACGCGGTTTCTTCAACTCCGCCTGAGAAGCATTGAACGGGAATTTGGTAATATCCTGCTGCAGCTTGCGCATGCATTTGTGCAAACTGACTCCTTCTTGAATTATGAGTACAGATAAAGTTCAACACGGGTGTACGGTTGTTGCTTATCTCGCTCATCAGATAATCTACAAGGGGTTCAAGAATAATCTTTCGTTCCTCACTTGGTGGTTGCTTTACCAATGAGGTATAAGTCTCTTGTAATTTCTTGAGTAGCATCACATCGCTTTAACAACAGCCAGAACCTGGTGTGCATGGTTGATTTTCTGCGGCTATAGCAACGGGTTGTTCAGATTCGTCAACGGGTATACCACAGTTATCTTTTGCCAAGCAATCAGTCTGCTGAGCTACAAGAATGAAGCCTTCGCCATGCTGCTCTATACCATATTTACCTATTGTAGAACCTTGATACTCCACTTCAATTTCCGCATCGGGTAGGAAGAGCCTTTTTTCAGACAACTCAATGATTTCTCGAAGTTTTAGAGCACTCAACCGATGATCGTAATCTGTAGAAGTCCACAACTGGAAATTCACTTTGGTTTCATGTCGTGTGGTGCCTCCACAATCAATGAAATGCTTAGATACCAATCCCACTTCTGTTACATGAAAATGAGAAGGTACTGGAGTTTCATCTGGTAAGAAGAATGTAATCGTATCTAAACCAGTTAATGTGTCTTTAAATGTTGATAGTTTCATATGTATTTTTTTAACAGCAAGTATCAGCGGTATTTGGAAGCATGCGAAAAAAGGCGGTGAATAATTCACTTATACTAGACCAATTCTCTTTATTAATGCAGTAATTCATTCTAGTGCCCGTTACGGTTCCTTGAATGAGTCCTGCTTGTTTGAGTTCTCTTAAGTGCTGACTAATAGTAGCTTGGGCAAGCCCCAACTCATCAACAAGTTCTCCATTTATGCACGTGTCAGATGATAGCAAGTACTCTAAAATTGCAATGCGAGCAGGGTGACCCATAACTTTGGCATAGTCTGCTAGTTGATTTTGTTCTTTGGAGAATAAGTCTGACTTGGTTATACCCATTTAGCCTTTAATTGATATATCGCAATAATACGATAAATAATGGCTGAATGCTTATTATTTCTTAGAAATATTAGCTTACTACTCGGAATTGCTTCTATGTATTTATATAGTTGAAGCAAGGCTTTGCTCGAAGGAATTTGGCTTTGTAGGTTTCGTCAGTACTTAAGGCTATGGGGAGGCGAAAGAGTTCATTCTATTTTTATTGGACATAAAAAAAGCCTCGTGGTATCACGAGGCTTTTCCTATTCTGATTCAAAGTGTATTACATGTTAGCTACCAGGCTAAATTTCACTTGAAACTCATCGTAAATTGTTTTATCACCCAAGTCATCAAAGAAAGATCCTGAACCATATTTGATGTCCCAAAGTGTGCGGTCTAGCGCAAAACTTGCAAATGCCTTCAATTCGCCATCATTCATGGTTACGCGAGCAGGAAAAGAAATTTGTTTTGTAATTCCTTTAATGGTCATATCACCCGTAATAACATGGGTATTTCCGTTTTTGTCAGATTTCGCTGCTGCTTTCTTAATAACGAAGGTACCTGTAGGGTTATCCTGTGTGCTAAAGAAATCATCGCTCTTTAGGTGACCTTCTAGTTTACCTTTATACTCTCCATCAAGGTCGTCTACTGATATAGATGTGAAATCTATTACAACTTTACCGCCAGTAATTTTGTCTCCGTCTACAGTTAGGTTTCCGCTCTTGATACCTACGGTTCCCCAGTGTTTACCAGTTACCTTTTCACCAACCCATTCTAGTTTACTATCTGAAACGTTTATGGTTGCTTCACCTTCTGGAGTTAGAGCCATAGAGGCAAATCCAATAAATACTGTTGCTACTGCTAAAATTGTCTTTTTCATATTGTTGATTTTGATTGACTACAAAAATATGTATATACAAATAATTACACTACAATTAATTGTTAAAAATCTTTTGTGATTCTAGAACACCTGTAAAACCGTTAAGTTCGTGAGAAATACAACCAACATGCAAAAGGAACTGATTGAACGATTTGTGCGTTACGTGAAAATCGATACGCAGAGCGATGCAGATTCGCATTCTGTGCCATCAACTGAAAAGCAAAAAGACCTTGGGAAGGTATTGGTAGCAGAGCTTAAAGCCATTGGCTTAGCTGATGCTGAAATAGATGAAAAGGGTTATGTATATGCTACTATACCTTCAAACACAGAAAAGAAAACACCTGTTATTTGCTTTTGCGCTCACATGGATACCTCTCCAGATGCTTCTGGAAAAGACGTAAAGCCTCAATTACACACTAATTATAATGGGGGAGACCTAAGATTGCCTCAGAATGATGTTGTTATTAAGCCTGAAGACCATCCTGATTTGAGGGCGCAGAAAGGTGAAACCATTATTACTGCTGATGGTACAACTCTTTTGGGTGCAGATAATAAAGCAGGAGTTGCTGAGATTATGACAGCAGCCAGTTATTTAATGCGTAATCCTGAAATTAAACACGGGGCCATTCGTATTCTGTTTACACCTGATGAGGAGATTGGCAGAGGGGCAGACCATGTTGATTTGAAGAAGTTAGGTGCCGATTTTGGCTACACGGTAGATGGTGAAACCTTGGGCAGTATGGAAGACGAAACCTTCAGTGCAGATGGTGTTTCCGTTGTAATTTCAGGAGTGAGCGCCCACCCAGGATTTGCGTTGGGTAAATTGGAGAATACACTCAAAATAGCTTCTGATTTCATATCGGCTCTGCCAAAAGACGGTTGGTCGCCTGAGACTACTTCGGGAAGAGAAGGTTTTGTTCATCCTGTTTCTTTAAACGCCATAGCAGAAGAGGCTAAAATAGATTTCATCATTCGGTCTTTTGAGGATGCAGATTTGCAGGTTTATGAAGACAAGTTAGAAGGGTATCTTAAAGAGGTAATGAAAAGCTATCCAGGCTCCTCGTATACCTTTACCGTAACGGAACAGTATAGGAATATGAAAAACGTCTTGAGCCGTCTCCCACATGTTGCCGATTATGCTGCTCAAGCCATAGAACGGGCGGGTTTAGCGCTAAAATGTGGCAGCATTCGTGGTGGTACAGACGGGTCTAAACTTTCGTTTATGGGACTCCCGTGCCCAAATATTTTTGCGGGTGAACATGCGTTTCATGGCAAGTATGAATGGGTAAGCGTTGGCGACATGGAAAAAGCAGTTGAAGTTACTGTAAACATTGCAAAGATTACAGAGGAGCAGGCTTAATTGTGAGTTTACACTGAGTTGAGGATAGAGTTACATCAAGAACGTTCATTTGCTGCTGTATTAGTCCCTAAAAGTCGTAGAACGTTCTTTTCATCGTCTCACTTCATTGTCTCGTTTATATGAAGATTACCTAGACTACGACAACTTTAAAAAAACCGATTCATCTTTGCGTGAATCGGTTTTTTTATTCGATAAACATACTGTAGGCCGCCATGCATACGATAATGACAATTGGACCTATAACTCCAAAGAAAAGCCCTCCGGGTCTAAAATCTCGCTGTTCAACCATACCTGTGCTGTAGGCGATGGCGTTAGGTGGTGTAGATACAGGTAAAAACAAGGCGCAACTTGCACTCAATGCAATTACCAAGGGCACTACAATCTTAAGTTCTCCTGGTAAGGCTAAGCCTAAAGGAATAAGCACAGAAGCTGTGGCCGTATTGCTCATCACATTACTTAACACTACGGATACCAAAGACATAACCACCATGAGCAAAACTGCAGATAGGTTCGCTTCTACAATTTTAGAAACCAAATAGTCTGCAATACCAAAGTCAACCAATGCGGCTCCTAAGGCTAAGCCTCCAGCCACCAACATCAGCGTATCCCATGCTAAACCACGTACATCATCAGAGGTTATTATTCCCGTCATGGTTAATACCAAAATGGGTAAAGCAGATGTACCAGGTAGAGGAAGGTTATGTAGGGGAGTTGTTAACCAAAGTAGCACGGTAAAGCTCAATACAGATAATACGATGGTTCGCTTTGTACTCGATACATTGGTTTGTTCCATTTGATCTAAAAAAGACAGATCAAGTTCCTTTACCTTAGGTATAAACCTATTTTTAAGGAAGTACCAAAAGCCTATGACTAGCCCTAAAGCTAAAGGCACACCAAATACCATCCATGAAAGAAAGTCAATAGTTATACCTACATTTTCTAAGGCCCCCACAGCAATAGCATTGGGAGTGCTACCAATAATGGTTCCTAATCCGCCAACACCTGCAGCTGCGGGAATACCAATGAGCAATGCTTTGGCAAACGGACTCTTTTTTCCCAAGTTGGTGATGAGAGGAGTTATAGAAGAAATCATCATGGCTGTTGTAGCCGTGTTAGACATTACCATACTTGCAATGGCCGTTGTTAACATGAGCCCTAACAATAGCTTAACGGGCTTATTTCCAAATTGGCGTACCGTGAGTTTGAATAAAGCTAAGTCTAGCCCAACCTTGCGCAGAGATTCAGCTAAGAAAAACCCACCAAGTAAGAGCCAAATTACACCGTTGGTCCAGGTGCCTACGTAGTGGTTTACATCGTAGTCTGCGGTAAAGAAATGGTCTGTGCCAAAAACAAAAACAAGGTAGGCGATAATGAAAATTCCAACAGCAAATGGTGGAATGGCTTCAGAAAGCCATAAGCCAATAGAGTAAATTAGAAGAAAGAAAACCAGGGTTTGCTCCAAGCTGAATTCTGTTGGAGTCATTAAGTAGGTTACCAACCCAGCAAGTATAGAAACCAGCGTAAACCATCCGAATTTGGTTTGCGGGTGAATTACCTTGCCCAAATACTTAAGGGCCGCTCTTCTAGAGTCAGCTCTATCCATAGGATAATCTAATGGTCGTGTTCTTCGAGATGTTCTTCAGCTTCGTAAACCTCTACTTCTTGTTCATCCCAAAGTTCTGGTCTACGAATTTGGCCACCATGTTTAGCTGCAATACCTGTGATAGCAATTCCAATAAAACCACTTACTACAACAGCTATATCTAAAAGTTTGCGGTACTTCTCTAACATGCCTCCAAGGGTGAGAGCAGCTAGTGCAAGCATACCAACAAGCAGATTTACGTAATATGCAGTTTCTCCAAGCTCTTCGTGCTCTTCTAAGTAATGCTCTGAGATTCCTGGTATTTCTTCAACAAAATGCTCTGCATCTTCTCCAGATAAATAAGCTGGAACACTAAATAGACCACCTAGAACCAATAAAACTAAGCCTGTTTTTTTGAGTACCGGATTAGCTTTTAATAAACTGATGGCGACAAATACAAAACCAAAGGCTAAAGAGAATAGTGGAGCGTGATTCCAGAGTAAATGCGGATAATTCGGAGACATGAGAACAATTTTAATTTGAACTCGAAATTAGAAAATGAAGCGTAATCCCAACTTTAAGATGAAGTAAATACCTAAAACAAGTTAGAATAGTCTTTCTAGGAAACCACCCACAGCATAAGAAAGGAGTGCCGCTACTGCACCTAGAGTAACAGTTTCTGCTATGCTTCTCCACTTAGATGTTTCTGTAATGTAGCCTTTTAGGTAGCCAATTACTGCAAAAGAGATAACGGTCAATAGAGTAGAAGTAGCAAAAAGTTGAGAAACTTCTAATCCTGAATAGTCCAATACGTAAACCAAAAGCGGTATAAAGCCTACGAATACGAATGAGACAAAAGTTACTGCTCCCATTGAGAAAGGACTTTTTCCCGTTTGAATCATTTCTAATTCTTCTTTCATCATGGTATCTACCCAAACCTCTTTGTTGGAGCAAATTTGATCGACTACCTGTTCTAAAAGGTCCCCTTCAAACCCTTTTGAGGCATAAATTTCTCGTATTTCTTCGCGCTCTTTATGAGGTATGTTTTCTACTTCCCAAACCTCTACATTACGATGCTTCTCGTAATTTTCTATTTCAGACTTATTACTAAGATAGCTTCCTACACTCATGGCAAAGCCATCTGCAATCAAGTTTGCAAAACCTAAAATGATTACTACCGAACTATCTAAGTGTGCTCCCGAGGCCCCCGCTACAACGGCAAAGGTGGTTACGCTTCCATCAATTGCACCGTACACAAATTCACCTAAATAGTCTTGGTATTTATTTATGCTATTGGATTGGCCGTGAATTCCTGATTCATTATGCATGTTTCAAAAGTAGGCGAGATAGCAATACCCTAAGGCCTAACATGAAATTTAACAGAGTATTCTGCCCCTTCATGAATCGTAGACAATACGTACGTACCAGATGATAGTCCTGTAGAAAGTACAATCTCTCCTGACTCGCCTATTACCGCACTCTCATTTCTGTAAACCTCAGACCCTGATGTAGAGAAGATGGAAATAGCCATACTACCTCTTTCAAATGGTGTTTTTAGGGTAAAATCACCTGTGTTGGGATTTGGATACAAGTTAAATTCAGAATCACCTTCAGGCATTTGCATCCCAGAAGGTGCAGCTTTGGTAAGAAGTACCTTGAAAATTTTAGACGAAGCACTGCTACTTACTCCGGTACGAAATACGTTGGGTTGCGGACTCTCAATTCCACCAATAATGTATCCAACGTGAGTTTCTCCTACTGGTAAGTCATTCATATCTACAATACCATTTGTTATGATTGGCAGATCTCTTTTATGAACAAACTCTGCACTTGCTCCTAAATAACCTGGCATATCGGTACTCATTCTTATTTCTGCCAATGAGTCATTAGAAAACCGGGTAACACGGCTGATGGTCTTTACAAAAGGTACGTTTTCATCTTCAATGAGAGAGTCTAAATCGTTGTAGTAGTATTGACCAATACCACCAAAGAATACGGTATGCATTTCATTCGTAGTTGAATCGTAGAGTGGGAGCACTGCTGTGTGATATTGATTTAGCTTTTGCTCAAACCCTGCTGGAATATTATACCCACCTGGTTTAATGTTTACAACATCTAAAAAAGGTAAATCAACGCCAATTTGAAATACTCCTGTGAAAGCGGTTAAACCCAAGGTACCATCCGCAAAGATTTGTGGAACTACATTATAATCTCTGCGGTGAAATGCAGCTACATCAACTTGTGTTGAATACGATGAAACGGAAGGCGTTCCTGAAGAAAGATCAACAGTAAATTTGGTTAACGCAGACGTGTAAGACTGCGTAAAGCTTGGCCCATTCATTGGGTTGTATCTGCCGTCAAAGTCTTGTCCACCAACTAAGTACAAGGTGTCATTGATGCTGTGAAGGTGTCCGCCAGTTACCTTAAATCGCGTATCTTCAAGGTAGGAGAAGCATGTGTCTATTGATCCACCTGTTTGTATAGCATTGATTAAGGAAGGGATATCTACTACAGATAACACCCCGTGTGTATGGTGCAAGTTATCAGAGTTATCAATTCCGTACCCACCAAGCAGGTATAACATAGACCCTACTTGCTCAAAGTTGATGTTTGTGGAGTATAATTGATTCTGAATAGGAGTAGGAAGGGTAGTAAACGCCACACTCGTTACCGATTCGCTTTGCGTATTGAGCAACCAAATTTGGTCATTCGCAAAGTTCCTACCGAAAGAAACGGGTGGCCTGTGGTTATGCAATCCCTCAATTCTACCACCCATAAGTAATAGAAAACTGTCTTGATGTGCAATAGCAAACGACTGAATTCCAGGCATGCCTTGGTACGAAACCTCTTCAAGTCTCAGCGAAAAAGGTTCTTGGGCAAAAAGTGATGTTAAGGATAGGGTAGAAGCTAGGGCAAAAGCTATGATAGCACGCATATTCGAGAATTTTCTCAAAAATCCGAATAAATATTTCGCACTAAAATGACTTTTATCACTTAAGAAGAGACTTCCATGGGAATTACCATTACGGGTACTTTAGAATCTCGTAGCACAGACTGTGTAACAGAACCTAATAAGGCTTCAAATAAGGCGCTTCTTCCATGAGAACCAATGACTATATATGCTACATCTAATTCTTCTGCTTTACTCAATATGACATGTGAAGATTGACCTGCAATCAGTAGAGGTGTACACTCCATACCAGCAGCTTCTACTTGCTTGCGGTACGTGGCAAGTTTAGTATGTTCTTCTTTAAGCTCATCTGCACGTGCATCTCTAATGTACTTTGGACCTACATCATAACCTACAAAGTCTGGTTCAGGAGCCGCCACATGTAATAGGTAAATATGTGCTTCTTTTACGCCCTTTGCCAAGTTTACGGCTTGTTGAAGAATAGGGGCAGATGCATCTGAAAAGTCTAACGCTACGAGAATATTCATGTATTCGGATATTTATTTAGCTAAGATAGCCATGGTTAGTCTACAAATACATACCAATTTATCTTGATCATTAACAATTCTAATTTCCCAAACATGTGTTTTCCTTCCCAGGTGAATAGGTTCTGCCGTTCCGTGTACAAACCCTTCAATTCCTGGTCGAATATGATTAGCTTGTATACTTTGCCCCACTGCGTATTCGCTTTCCGTGTCGATGACTAGGTTTGATGCTATACTTCCTAAGGATTCAGCCAGTACAACACTAGCTCCACCATGCAGAATACCTGCTGGTTGTTTGGTGCGTTCGTCTACAGGCATTTTACCGGTAATGGAGTCATAAGTTAGGCCAGTAATTTCAATGCCCAAGGCCTTGTGGATGGTTCCTTCGTCCATGCCTTCGAATTGAGCTAATTCATAGTCTTTAAACCAAATCATTTGCGTTGCTTTTCAGTATGTTTATAATGGTTTCAATATCATTATCTTCAATGTCTAAGTGGGTAACAAATCGAACCAACCCAGGCCCCATAGTTCCTGCTAAGATCCCCTTTTCCTTCAATTTTTCAAGGAAGTCACCATCGGCTATGCCTTCGTTTAAACGAAACAATACCAGGTTGGTTTCTGGTACGAAAGCCTCTTCTACAAAGGGCAAGTTTGCAATACTCTCATACAGTCGGTCAGCATGGGCATGGTCTGTTTGTAGGCGTTCTACGTGGTTTTTTAGGGCATAAAGCCCTGCTGCGGCTAACATTCCGGCCTGACGCATTCCACCACCCATAGCTTTTCTATGGCGTTGGGCTTTATACATGAAAACGTTGTTTCCCAATAGAAGAGAGCCTACGGGAGCGCCCAAGCCTTTGCTTAAGCAAATAGAGATACTGTCAAACGCTTGACCAATTTCGCGCGGAGAATAGCCCATCGCCACGATTGCATTGAAGAGTCGAGCCCCGTCTAAGTGCAAGGGGAGTCCCTTAGATTGACAAAAGGAAGAAACGCTTTTAATCTCATCAAGTTCCCAACAGGTTCCACCGCCCTTATTGCACGTATTTTCAATACTAACTAATGTAGTGCGGGGGAAGTGTTCATTATCTGGCCTTAACCTGGCCTCAACATGTTTAGGCTTGAAAACTCCACGTTTTGTAGCGATGGTATTGGCTTGAACACCAGAGTTAAACGCCATTCCTCCACCTTCATAATGATAAATGTGAGCAAACGAATCACAAATAACTTCATCTCCAGGTTGGGTGTGTGCCTTAATGGCGAGCTGGTTGGTCATGGTACCACTTGGGCAAAACAAGGCTGCCTCATAACCGAATAAATCAGCAGCGTAGGTTTGCAATTCATTCACGGTAGGGTCTTCTCCATAGACATCGTCTCCCAAAGATGCGGAAAACATGGCATCGCGCATAGCCGATGTGGGTTGCGTAACCGTATCGCTGCGCAGGTCAATAAACTTCTTGCTCATGAAGCGGAAGATAGGAGATTTATAAAAACCTGATTTCCTAAATTCTAGAGAATTATTCTAGGATAATTTTGCGAGAGGCTATTTCTTTGCCTTTTTGAGTGATACGCAATAAATAGATACCCGTTTCTACACGAGTTTCCAATTGGTGCGAAGACCCAGAAATAGATTCTTGCATAACTTCCCTCCCCGCTAGGTCATATAAGGTCACAGTTGCGTCTCTTAAAGGAACTTCTGCTGTCAAATTGATGATGCCTGAACTAGGGTTCGGATACACGCGAATGCCTGCATCTTCTGGTATGAGTTCATCTTCACCTACAGACACCGAACCGTTGTAAATAATCATACGGTTGGTATGCCCTTGGCGCTCTACATTCATGGGAATGTTGATGCCAGATTGTTTACGAACAATAAACTCGTTAATTTGGTCGGAACCCTCTGCCATAAAGCTAAACCACTTGCTGAGTGGG
>CBFIHE010000003.1:162688-167943 GCA_965662345.1 Salibacteraceae bacterium | reverse complement strand
TGTGGCAGAAACCAACCAAAAACGATACACTTCTAAAGTGATGATTCAATAAAAGAGAAGGGAGGCAAAAGCCTCCCTTTTTTATTCCTTCACAAACTTCACTCGCTCTCCTGTTTCTAATTGAAACACATACATGCCTTTGGTGAGGCGAGCTACTTCTATGCCTTCTCCGGGGTTTGCTCTGCCCGTTTGTGCCAAGCTGCCTTGTAGGGTGTAGATACTGTAGTTCTGGGGTTCCTTTAACCCATTTAGTTGCAGGGTGCTTTGAGTTGGGTTGGGGTAGATAAACAATCCCTTTTCTGGCTCTAACAGCGGAGCTTGCGTACCAATATTTGTGCAAATGGAGTCTCTTCCCTCTAATGATGTTCTGTAAACTATGGAATCATCTCGGTAAGCACAAACTAAAATATAATTGGAATCACCATAACCGAGCCCATGCATTGTCAAAAAGCTATTATTTGAACCGATACCCTCATATATTTTGAGCTGAAAAGTCCCTGTGCCTGTTGAGATGCTATCTTCCAGCAATTGAACTAATCTTCCGTTGTTGATGTATACCGAATCAATTAAAATAAAATCGGTAGAGTCTGATGTTAACCAGAATGTGTCACCTGCTGCTAGTTGTAAATCGTAAATATGATATCGTTTTGTAAAATCTGTAATCGGATAGAAATGTGCTTTTCCCACTACTGTGTCTTCATAAATATAGATTACATCTGTGTAAGGGTTCCAAACAGGAAGTCCGACTGCTTCCATTTGAAAAATTACTGATTTGTAAATTAGGCCATCGATTACCGTATCCGAATGAAGTGGGGAGTTCTTTTCCCAATACATTCCCGTGCCAATTACATCACGATTATTCCCAGAGATATTATGCTGCATCCAATCATTGCCAAGGATACTGATGTATTGCCCAGAACTTTCCGCAACACATAGAAAAAAGGTGGAAATCAAAAACACTAGTACCTTAAGTCTTGAGGCTTGCGGCCAAGAATAGGTAGTTTTCATAGGAATTAAATAATTAGTTGTTTGAAGTTATAAGCGAACATAACAAAAAACCCCAGCCTAGTTTCCTAAGCTGGGGGTTTGTCTATGGCAGCGCAATAGATTTAATCCCAAACATTTACAAATGTAATTCCTATAGTGAAGGGGTATAGCTCTGGTCCATGATTTGTATCAAAGAGTGGTGTTAACGCATAAGTAGCATACAAGTTAATTCCACCGTACCCAACGATAGCACGAGCATCTAGCGTCAAGAAATTGGTTTCCCAGCTTTTGTTCACATTTCCTTTGTGCTTCTGCCCATCTTCAAAGTATTTCCAGCGATATGTTTGAAACAAACGCATTCCACCTTGTACACCAGCACCTATGCGAAACGACTTCTCTGCGTTCTTACTGGTATTAAAGTGCAACATGGCTGGAATGGTTAAATAACCCACTCTAAAGCGATTCTTTTCTAGGTCGTTAGCACTAGGAGACCAAGCTATGGTATCGCCAGCACCATCTTTGTAAATATCGTAGTTATTCCGCAATGAAAAGTTGCGCACATTGTATCCCAAACCTGTAGAAAATTTAACGTATTCGTTGATAATACGAACATCTACTTCAAAGGGGTTAATGGCCCAGTTGATGGAGTTAGGCACGTCTACCTCCCAAGCATCCATTCCGTTTGGAACATCTGTATTGAAGTCTTCTGAATAACTAAATCCACTGAAACCAAACTCTATACCCTGAAATACTCTGTTTCGACCAGTTCCAAAAACCGAAACCGTAACATTACTCGATTTCTTAACCTTAGTGGTATCGGCTGTTTGATACACATTCATATCATCACCATCATTCACCAATACCATTTCCTTACCTCCAATTTTTATGCGGGTAGTATCTCCCGTTTTACTTTTTGGCTGCTCGGGAGCAGGTGGTTCAGGAACCTCTTCTTGAGCCAAAGCAAAGACTGTAGTAAGGGCTAAGGCTGTAGTAATCATCCACTTTTTCATCACTTTTAATTTAATTGTTGAGTCTTGTTTTATGTGAGACGCATCATACATCTCATTTGTTACACAGTAAATAAACTTTATTCGTAACGCACTCTAGACAGGGTAACCGGACCCAAGGTTAGCATCCATCCTTTGCGATTTAACGAGTCTGATTCTGAGTTTTCATAACGTATGGTTTGGTTTACGGCATCAAGCACTGGTTCCGTTGCTTTGGCAAAAAGCGGTTCATCCGTTTGGCGCTTCGGAAGGCGCTCCTTAACCTCATCTATTAATCCCGCAAAGAAAGAGCGTGGTTCGTCTTGAGATGCTTCAATATGAAACTCGGGAACTGTGGTTTCTCTTAATTCCGCAGAAGTTTCAACTGGCAAAGCCGATGTTGACTTCGGTTGAATGCTCACCGGTGCTTCTGCAAGCAACTCTTGATTTTGGATTTGATTACTTACCTGCCGTGATGGGGTAAGCGACTCAGATGGTAGTGCATCATTTGTGTTTTTGCTCTGAGTTATGCGAAATACACCATCGCTATGCGTTTGCGTATTTAGTGCTACATTTGCCATGCGTGGACTATATACTCCCGTTTTCGTTTTAGAGGAGAACCACCAACCAGATAATCCAATAATCAGCAAGGCTACGGCAGCGGCATAGCGAAGCACGTTTTGCGGCTTGAACAACGGCACAACAACCGCAGTTTTCTTCAACTTTTCCCTATTAGGAAGAGTAACCTCTGCTGGGGCTAGTTTGGTTAAGCCGTAAAGTTTGGCATCTCGCTCTAAATGCGGATTGGTACGGATAAACGCCTCCAATTGCACTTCTTCGTCATCGGTAAGCAAACCTTCTACGGAAGAAACAAACGCATCTTCATAGTTCCCGGCATGCACAAAACCAACAGGCTCAGCACCTTTAAATAAATGCTCTTTATTGAACGCAGTCTGTTCTTGCGCCTCTAGCATCGGCATTGCCTCTTGCAACTCTTGGCCCTCATCTAATTCTGGATGAGCTTGAAAAAATAACTGCAACGCAGCTTCTTCTGCAGGATTCAATTTCCCTTCCAGAGCATCTAGCAAGTACGCTTCGTAATTTTCTACCGTAATTCTCATAGCACATACTCCGTTTTACCGATGTATTGCTTTAAGGCCTTGCGCGCTCTAAAGATGTACACCTTGACTTGAGACTCGCTCAAGCCCGTGATTTCTCCTATTTCTTTGTAATCATACCCTTCGTAGTCTCGCAGTAAAACCACTTGCTTTTGAACATCGGGTAGCGTGTTCAATGCACGGTGCAAAATCTCCTGTAAATCACTGTACCCGTGATTCACCTCTGGCTCTTGCACCTCTTCCCAATCGCCTTGCTTTTTGGCTCTTCGCAAATGATCTATCCATGCACGTTGGGCGGTGGTGAACAACCAAGACCTTGCCTTCTCTGGATTTACGGAGTCTTTGTTCTTCCAAAGCTTTTCAAAAGTGTCTTGAACCAAGTCTTGCGCCAACATTTCGTCACACACCATAGACCGCAAAAAGCGGTACACATTGTCTGCGTAATCGTTAACTACTTGGTTATATGCTTGAAGATTCAACTTGGTGTTGTTTGGGTGTGTGACGCACAAGCCTCACCGAAAGTTACAACACCCACCGGAAAAAATTCAAAAAAGTTAGACAAGCGGCAATTAGTCTAGCTGCAGAACGGCCATAAACGCACTTTGAGGCACCTCAACATTACCTACTTGGCGCATGCGCTTCTTCCCTTTTTTCTGCTTTTCCAAAAGCTTACGTTTACGAGAGATATCACCTCCGTAACATTTGGCAGTAACATCTTTTCTAAGCGCCTTTACTGTTTCACGCGCAATGATTTTAGAACCTATTGCTGCTTGAATGGCAATTTCAAACTGCTGCCTTGGGATTAGCTCACGTAGTTTGGTGCAGATTTTCTTACCAATGGTATACGCATTGTCTCTATGAATCAAAGCAGAAAGGGCATCTACTTGGTCTCCATTCAGGAGTATATCTACTTTCACCAAATGCGATTGACGGTATTCTATCGGGTGGTAATCGAAAGAGGCATACCCTTTAGAAACAGTTTTTAATCTGTCGTAGAAATCAAAAACGATTTCTGCCAATGGCATTTCAAAGATGATCTCAACACGATCTGTAGTAAGGTAGTTTTGCGTTTTAAGAATACCGCGCTTTTCTATACAAAGTGTCATTACCTGACCCACAAAATCTGATTTGGTAATGATTTGTGCAGAAATGAATGGCTCCTCTACGTGTGCCAATGTTGCAGGCTCTGGGAGTTCACTTGGGTTGGTAACTTTATGTGTTTCGCCATCTGTAGTAGTGGCAAAATAGGATACATTGGGCACGGTGGTAATCACCGTCATGTTGAACTCGCGTTCTAAGCGCTCTTGAATAATCTCCATGTGGAGCATCCCCAAGAACCCGCATCGGAAACCAAAACCTAATGCAGCAGATGATTCTGGTTCAAACGTGAGAGAAGCATCATTTAATTGAAGCTTTTCCATAGACTCACGCAGCTCTTCGTATTCATCTGTATCTACAGGGTAAATACCAGCAAAAACCATAGGTTTAACATCTTCAAACCCTTTTACAATTTCTTCGGTTGGCCGTTCTACATGCGTAATGGTATCGCCCACTTTTACCTCACGAGCTACTTTAATACCAGAAATAATGTAGCCTACATCTCCTGCCTCAACAGTATCGCGTGTTTCTTGATTGAGTTTCAACACACCAATTTCATCGGCTCCGTACTGTTTACCAGTATTTACAAATTTCACCAAATCGCGCTTGTTGATTTTTCCATCAAACACACGGTAGTAAGCAATGATTCCTCTAAACGGATTGAATACCGAATCAAAAATCATGGCTCTCAAGGGTGCATCGAGATTACCTTTTGGTGAAGGTATACGGTTTATGATTGCATCTAATACAGAATCAACTCCTTCACCAGTCTTTCCAGATGCCTGGAGAATATCTTCATAATCACAACCAATTAAATCTACAATTTGGTCGCTTACCTCTTCCGGCATAGCCGATGGGAGGTCCATTTTATTCAGTACGGGAATGATTTCCAAATCATGCTCCAATGCCAAGTAGAGATTTGAAATAGTTTGTGCTTGTATGCCCTGTGTGGCATCTACAATCAACAAAGCTCCCTCACAAGCTGCAATAGAACGAGATACTTCATACGAAAAGTCTACGTGCCCTGGGGTATCAATGAGGTTTAACACATAATCTTCACCCTCGT
>CBFIHE010000003.1:159359-162589 GCA_965662345.1 Salibacteraceae bacterium | reverse complement strand
ACCCGAATCATGAAAAACTTTCTAGCAATACTAACGCTCCTCCTGAGCTTTAGCGCATTAGGACAAGATGCCACGGAAATAGTGCGCAAGGCCGATGAGCGTTTCAAAGGAAAAACCTCTAAAGCCACGGTTACTATTTCTATTGTTCGGCCCAAATACACGCGTGAAATGCGAACTCGCATGTGGAGCAAAGGAGATGACTATTCTCTTGTAATTATTGAAACACCTAAAAAAGATGCGGGTACCACATTTTTAAAACGCGACAAAGAAATTTGGAACTGGGTACCCACCATTGAACGCACCATTAAGCTACCTCCTTCTATGATGACTCAGAATTGGATGGGTACTGATTTCACCAATGATGATCTAGTAAAGCAAAGCAGTATAGTGGTAGACTACAATCACCAGTTAGCTGGAGAAGAAACCGTAGCTGGGTATGCATGCCACAAAATCATACTAACACCCAAAGAAGAGGCTGCTGTTGTATGGGGCAAGGTGATCCTTTGGGTTGAAAAAGACAACTTCATGCAGTTGAAAACAGAATTTTATGACGAAGATGATTTCCTCATTAACGTAATGAAGGCTTACAAGCCAATAGAGTTTGGTGGTAAACTTCTTCCCTCGGTAATGGAAATGATACCCTTGGAAAAACCTGGACAGAAAACAGTAATGACTTACAATGCTTTGGTTTTTGATGAAGAAATAACAGATGATTTCTTTACGGTGAGAAACATGAAAAACGCACGTTGATATGCTCTTCAAGCTCGCATGGCGGAACATATGGCGCAATAAACGCAGGTCGCTCATTACTATGGCTTCCATCTTCTTTGCCGTATTCCTGGCAACGGTGCAGCGCAGTTTCCAACTGGGTACTTATGATCGAATGATTAGCACCGTGGTACGGTCAACCACTGGCTTTGCGCGTATCCAAACAACAGGCTATCAAGAAGACCCAACGCTTGACAATGCTCTGTTTCTCAGCGATAGTTTACACGAAATTACGCACGCTACTAACTCTGATTTTGCCGTCTACCCAAGAATAGAAAGCTATGCGCTTGTAGCATCAGATGTGGCTACCAAAGGAGTACAGATTATTGGATTAGACCCAAAAAATGAAGAGGAGTTGCAAGATTTTGCATCCAAACTAACGAAAGGCACCGCACCTCAACCAGGTGAAGTTCTATTGGGAACGGAATTGGCTCGATTTCTGAATGTTCAACCCAGAGATACCTTGGTAACATTGGGGCAAGGGCGATATGGCTCAACCGCTGCTGGCAAGTATACGGTGTCAGGAATTGCCAAATTTGCAAATAAGCAGCTCAATTCAGGCCTAATGTATATGACCTTTACAGATGCGCAAATGTTATTCTCCTTGCCTGATATGTGCACCTCTCTGGTTATTGACCCTCAAAGCGGCAATGACATTAACAACATTACCACCGAACTAAAAAACAAACTAAGCGCCACTGAATACGAAGTAATGCCTTGGCAAGAATTGATGCCTGAATTGGTTCAAGCCATACAAGCTGATAATGTATCAGGGGTAATCATGACGGCTATCCTTTACATGGTGGTGATTTTCGGAATATTCGGTACAATTTTGATGATGACGGGAGAACGTCAATACGAGTTTGGCGTTTCCCTGGCTATCGGTCTGCACCATTATCAATTAGCGGGTACGGTTTTCTTGGAAATCTTGCTTTTAGCCTTGTTGGGCACTCTTGTTGGTATTGCAGCGGCCTATCCGCTTTGCGTGTATTATGCAGACTTTCCCATTGCGCTTACAGGCGATGCCGCTAACGCTATTGAAGAATACGGATGGGAACCCGTAATGGCGGCAAGCAAGAGACTTTCCATTCCGCTTGCCAACGGAGGGTTGATTTTAGCCATATCGGCTTTGCTGAGTCTCTATCCAGCTGGAGTCATTGCCTTTATAAAACCAGTAGAAGCCATGAGAAAAGGATAAAATGAACAAGATTATTCATATAGCCTGGCGCAATGTAATGCGCCACAAATTGCGCACAGGAGTCGTGGTTACATCCATCATCTTAGGCATGTGGTCTGCCATTATGGTTATGGGCCTAAGCTTTGGAGTGAGCAGTCAGCGTTTGCAAGATGCGGTAGATACTTATGTGAGTCATATTCAAATTCACAATCGAGAGTACAGCCAAAACCAACGTATGGCCGATTCGTTGGACTATTACAACTTCAAACAACTCAACCTGCCTCAAGGCGCTCGCTCAGCTGCACGTTCCAAGATTACGGGAATGATTGCTTCTACAAAGCAAGCTCAAGGCGTAGTGGTGTATGGCATCCTACCAGAAGAAGAAAAAACGGTAACGAATATTCATTCGCAAATAGATTCAGGGACCTATTTTACAGCAGCTTACAAAAACCCCATTCTCATTGGCAGAAAGCTCGCCAATAAATTAGATGTGCAGGTAAGAAACAAGGTGGTTATTACCTTTCAAGATGCCAACAATGAACTCATATCTGGAGCATTCAGAGTGGTAGGCATTTACAAGACCTCTAACTCGGGCTTTGATGAAATGCACGCCTTTATTCCTCAAAATTCACTAAAGCGGTTGCTCGGTTCAGCACCAATACACGAAGTGGCTATCACCTTACCCGACATCGCACAAGCTCAACCCGTTGCAAATGCCATGCAACAAGAATTGCCTGGTGCCTTGGTGGAATATTGGGCACAAATTTCTCCAGAATTGGGCTATACCGATGATATGATGGAACAGATGCTTTTCATCTTTATCGGGATTATCATTCTGGCACTGCTTTTTGGTATCATCAACACCATGCTAATGGCTGTTTTGGAACGCAATAAAGAATTGGGAATGCTACAAGCCATTGGAATGAACAAGCAGCGTATCTTCCTCATGGTGATGCTGGAAACGCTTTACTTCTCATTGGTTGGCGGACCAACAGGACTGTTGTTGGGCTACCTCAGCATTGGCTATTTCAATGCTATAGGGATAGATGTTTCTTCCGTTGGTCAAGGAATGGAGGCTTTTGGAATGGCCGTGGTATTGCGCCCAGAATTAGACCTTTCTTACTACCCTTTAATTTTTACCGGAATTATGCTAGCATCGCTCTTGGCAGCAGTTTACCCCGCACGCAAAGCCCTGTCTCTAAATCCTTCTGAATCTATTCGTTCACTTTAATGCAATAACCATGTCTATCATAAAAACACAGCAATTGAGCAAAACCTTTGGTAC
>CBFIHE010000003.1:133572-159265 GCA_965662345.1 Salibacteraceae bacterium | reverse complement strand
ACCCTTCTGAATCTATTCGTTCACTTTAATGCAATAACCATGTCTATCATAAAAACACAGCAATTGAGCAAAACCTTTGGTACAGGAGACCTAACCGTTCAGGCTGTAAATGCGGTTGACCTCACCATAGAAAAGGGCGAATTCACAGCTATTGTAGGTCCGTCAGGCTCTGGAAAAACCACCTTACTCAACATGTTGGGTGGATTGGATGTACCTTCTTCCGGAGAGGTTTGGATAGACAACACCAACATTGCTGGGTTAAACGATAAAGAACTGATTGATTTTCGATTGAACAACATAGGTTTTGTGTTTCAGGCATATAACCTCATTCCCGTTTTGAGTGCTTATGAGAATACAGAGTTCATCATGCTTCTTCAGAATCGCCCAGAAGATGAACGCAAAGCGAGGGTAACCAAACTCTTGACAGAAGTTGGCCTAGCCGATAAAACCGATGCCCGCCCGGGACAACTCTCTGGTGGTCAACAACAGCGGGTGGCCGTTGCTAGGGCCTTAGCCTCAAAACCCAAATTCGTATTGGCAGATGAGCCCACGGCTAACTTGGATTCCAAATCAACCGAAAACCTTCTAGACATCATGTACCGCCTGAACCAAGAGGAGCACATTACCTTTTTGTTCTCTACGCACGACCAACGCGTAATTGATCGCGCAAAGCGGATAATAACCCTCGAAGACGGCAAAATTGTAGAAGACAAGCGGCAATGAGACTTCTACTTACATACCTGTTTTTGATGTGTTTCACCTTCATCGGCTTTGCCCAAAAGAAAACCAATGTGCGTGCCAATGGCTATGTGAAATACATGCAAACCAATCAGTTTATTCCAGACTCCCTCTTCTTTACCGATAACTTATTGCATAACCGCGTGAATTTGGCCTTAACATCGGGTAAACACTTCTCTGCCAAGCTGGAGTTCAGGAACCGCGTTTTCTACGGTGAAACCGTTAAGCTCACTCCAAACTATGCAGGTTTGGTAACGGATTATGACGGAGTTCTACCTTTAGAATATGCTTGGATAGATGAATATAGCTTGGTGGCGAACACCATAGTAGACCGCGCTTGGGTGGAATGGTCTGGAGCAGTATGGGAGGCTAGAGTTGGAAGGCAACGTATCAATTGGGGAATGAATACGGTTTGGAACCCAAATGATTGGTTTAACACTTTCAACTATCTTGATTTTGATTATGAAGAGCGACCTGGTTCTGATGCTGCCTTAGTTACTCTATTTCCAAGCGACATGTCTAGCCTATCTCTTGCTTATAAATGGGCAGCAGATGATTCTAACAATGTAGCAGCCATAAATTACAGATTCAATTACCGCACGTATGACATTCAAGTGTTGGGTGGGGTCTACGGCAACGACTTTGCCGCAGGCTTAGGATGGGACGGCTCTATAAAATCTGCTGGATTTAAAACGGAAGCTTCTTTCTTCATTCCGCGTTTTCATACAGACAGAAACTCAGGCTCGTTGAACTTGGCCACACAATTGGATTACTCTTTCTCAAATGGCCTGTATGTAATGGGATCTTACTTGTTTAACTCTACGGGAGCAGGGCAACCTATTCCGCTTACGGGCTTCTACAACACTCTGCCAAGCGCCAAAGCACTCATGCCCAATAGGCACACTGGGTTTGGCATGACGATGTACGCATTCAGCCCCATTTTCTCAGCGAGTATGGCAGCAATGTATGCCTTTGAGGTAAATTGGTTGATTCTATTTCCAACGCTTACCTACAACATTAAAAACAATTGGGACATGGATTTGGTGGGGCAGTTCTTCGCTTCTGAACAACCCATGACATCAGAATTTCAAAACTCTGGGAACGGCATTTTTCTTCGCCTTAAATACAGCTATTGATACTTGCCTTTGATTTGATCAAAGTAGCGGGCAACGTACTTCCCGATTATATCGAACTCCAAGTTAACACGATCGCCCACTTTTAACGCATGAAATACCGTGTGTTCATACGTGTAAGGAATAATCGCAACGGAGAAGGCCCCTTCTTTTGAATTGACAACAGTTAAACTTGTTCCGTTCACCGTAACACTGCCTTTTTCAACGGTTACATTTCCAGAAGAAGCATTGTACTCAAAAGAAAATATCCAACTCCCATCCTCTTCATTGATTCCAGTAACTACTCCAGTTTGGTCTACGTGTCCTTGAACTATATGGCCATCTAACCTGCCGTTCATCTGCATGCAACGTTCTAAGTTTACCGCATCGCCTTGAGACAAATCTCCAAGATTCGACTTCTCCAAGGTTTCTTGAATAGCAGTAACAACATAACTTGATTCTGTCTTACTTACCACGGTAAGACAAACTCCGTTGTGCGCAACACTCTGGTCTATCTGTAACTCTGGAGATAAGTCTGATGCAATTTCAACGTGTAAGTTGGTGCCTTCTGGTGTAAGCGATTTCACTTTTCCCAGCTTCTCAATGATACCCGTAAACATTAGTTATTCGGAAATTTTTCTAGTTGATGAATCAAAGTAACCTGCCCCTTTAGTTCTCGAGGTATGATTCCTTCTACCCTGTGTTCATATACCGTGCAAACGTAAAAATATGCCCCATCGGATAATTCACGATTGCCCTCAAAAAGATGAGTACCATCCCAAAGTATATCAGGGTCATCCGTTTCAAAAACCAAATCGCCCCATCGGTTAAAGATTTTCATATCCACCTTATCTACTTGTCGATACGGGAAAGGAACAAATAAATCATTTATGCCATCTCCACCTGGAGTAAATACGTTGGGTAGCTCGTATATGGGGCAATTATCTACACAAGCAGAGTCTGTAATCGCACTCTCATTATCAAATGAATCTACCGCGGTAACAGCATAGCATCCTGCAACACTTAAATTCTCTGCTACATCAAAAGTGAACTCTGTAACGGTTGGGTCATTAATCCTTCCCAGAAAAACAAAAGGCTCGTCTACAATGGGCTTGTAGTAAATGTGATATGCAACCACATCATCCACACTATCACAGCGGGTTTCTGGTAAGTCCCAATACAACGTTCGAGTACCTATTTCGCAGTCTGCATCCATCACTTGATTGGGTGGAGCGCAAGGCGCTTCTCTGTCCACTGGCTCACCGCAAGCTACCTGACTGTAATTGAGAAGTGGCTTCAAAATATTGTCTATACTATAACTCCCAATAGTAAGTACACGGTAACAATACGTGTTTCCATTAACAAGCCCAGTATCTGTGTAGGCTGGTGAGTCTACCGTATCAAGCAAGGTGAACCCAGAGGCATCATCTCCTCTGTAAACCACATAACGTTCATTCGTCCAAGGCACATTCTCACTCCACCTTAAGCGAATTCGATTATCAAATCCTTCTGTGCCCAGAAATATAGAAGATGCAGCAGATGAACTTCCCACATAGGTACCTGCACTGTATAAATCAATTTTGTAACGGTATGGCCTTGCTTCTGTATTGATTCCATTATCCACAAATACAGAGTCAATTGCCAAAAGGTTCGCATTAACCGAAGACTGTCCAACTTCTATGTATGTAGCCGTTAATGAATCGGTAAAATCTCTACGCATAATGCGGTATTGATAGGGGCCTGGGAATTGCGATGCATCTAACTCAGTTGGCGGTGACCATTGAACAGTATCACTGCCAGAAGCCGATGTGGCATTAATGCTAACTCGCGTAATGATTGGGACATCGCGTTTAAGTTCTTCACAAAATTCTGCTGTTACGTAACTCTTAGAACCATCTTCAAACGTTGCATACACCAAATAACAATAGCGTATACCGTGAATAAGCCCATTCCCAGCATCATCATCAAAAAACGATGTTGTACTAGGGTTTGAAATGGTTGCAATCCTGCTGTAACCCAACCCTTGAGGAACTCCTGGCTGACATGGCCCAGGAGTAAAACCGGATGAATCTATTCTTCTGTAAATCTCAAAACCATTGTGATTGGTGCAGCTATTGTAATCCCAGCTTAGGTTAATACCATTTCCTTGGGCTTGCGCCAGTTCATTTACAGGAGCTGGAGCAATAACTTTAATGTACCAAGTCTCATAATCTGTGAGTTCTGTGTGCGTAGGATCAAACGGATTACCATCTACAGCTCTAAAAATTACTTGATAAGGGTTAAGTCGAACATGTAAACACTCCGTTTCCCATCGAAAATTTGAACGTACCGTTCCCAAGGCAGTGCGCGTGCCAAATGTGGCTCGGTTACCCACCACCCCAAAAGGCTCACCTGTAGCAGAAAGCGTAACTTCATTTCCTGCATCAGGGTCTGAAGCAGTGATTGCCTTTAACAAGGTTTCTCCTGCAGACACGCAAGTATCATTTATTGGAGCAATTATGGGAGGATTATTCTGGCAATCTACCACATCAATTTGCATGTCTCTGAGCACAGAGCCAATTTTCACTCGTGTACCATTAATATCTCTCCATTCTGTAATAAGAATGGCCACATTGTATTCTCCGCTTCGCTGCGCAGCAGCCCAGGTTAAGGTTCCTGTAACAGGGTCTATACGTATTTGATTATTCGGACCAGGCAATACTTGGTCTGGCTGCACAAAACCAGGGATGGGTTGGCCATTTTGACCCAAGCATGTTACCAATGAATATGAGAGACTGTCTGACTTACCTGTAGCGGATACGTCTTGATCAACTGCCCCTGGATTGTGCTCATATACTTTCCGTAAACACGCTTTATCAATAGGCGGGTTAGTTAATACTGGTGAACTGTTAGGTGAAGTAGATGCCGTAATAATGAGCTCTGCTTCTAAGTAGAAAACTACATTTACCGAATTGGGTATGTTCAGTACATTTGCATTTCTATTTGGGTCTTCCATGGTGATCTTGTAAGACCCCGTAGAAGGAAAGGTATGAGTAGTAACATACTTATTCATTTTGATGTCGTTGGCTACTTCTTGGCCCCAGTGGGGACACCCTGGGTTAGCAGAGTTGGGTAACCCGTTTACCCTAGCTACTACTTCTTGAGTACCATCGCCAAATTTTACAGTAACATCGCATCGGTCTGCTTGAGTAGAGGAGGTTTTGGTGTAAGTAGTTACTGTTACTTCGTAAGTTAATCCATTTACATGCTTGTATGTAATCTCACCTGCACGATTGTGCGTGGCGTAAGACGCCAACGCAAATACAAGGCCGAGTATACTTCCAAATAACTTTTTAATCATAGAATTTCAGTTGGAAAGCTGTGCAAAGGTCATAAATATAGATGGTCAACTTATAATCTACATCAATATTAACGCACGAAGTGTTGCATTGTTATAACGATTGAGAATGTGGTTTAGTTGCCCGAGAAAACGGATAGTGGCCTAACTGATTTCCACTACTTTTGGCACATGGCAAGAAGCAATAGAGAACGACTTAAAGTAGGAATAAGCATTGGCGATCTCAATGGCATTGGTGCAGAAGTTATCTTGAAGACCTTTATGGACCCAAGAATGTTTGAAGTCTGCACACCCATTGTTTATGGTTCATCAAGAGCGCTTAACGCCTACAGAAAACAATTGAGTTATCAAGACATTAGTTTCCATATCGTTAAAGATTCCGCAAAACTGAACCTCAAGCGCATTAACGTAGTTGAAACTGGTGAAGAGAGAGTCCCGCTATCCATAGGCGAGCCTTCAAAGGAAACAGGAACCATGGCGTTTGCCTCATTGAAAAAAGCTACTGAAGACCTTGCTGCTAACCACACAGATGTTCTCGTTACCGCTCCAATCAATAAAGATACCATCCGCTCAGAAGAATTCCAGTTTCCAGGGCATACGGAGTATTTAGCTAATTATGCGAATGAAGAGCATCCACTCATGATTTTAGTTCATGATGATTTAAGGGTTGGAGTAGCTACTGGACACATTCCAGTAAAAAAGGTTGCAGAAACTCTTACAGTTGACTTACTCGTAAAAAAGCTAGAGGTCTTTAATAAGTCGCTCATTCAAGACTTCGGAATCAGCAAACCCAAGTTAGCTGTGCTAGGACTAAATCCGCATGCAGGAGATAACGGAGTCATTGGAGATGAGGAAAAAGAAGTGATTATTCCTGCAATGAAAAAAGCAGCAGAATTAAACATCTTCACATTTGGTCCTTTTCCAGCTGACGGTTTCTTTGGCAGCGGTGCCTATAAAAAGTACGATGGCGTGCTGGGAATGTATCACGATCAAGGCTTGGTTCCATTCAAATCTATCTCATTTGATGCAGGCGTTAATTATACAGCTGGACTCCCTATTGTAAGAACATCTCCCGACCACGGGACAGGATATGATATTGCTGGGAAAGGAATTGCTTCAGAAGCCTCTTTCAGAAATGCAATATATCTAGCGAGCGATGTTTATGCCAACCGTAAACTTCATAAAGAAATGAGTGCCAATCCACTAAATATTGAGCCTAGACATGAAAAAAGACGCTAAGCGTTGTCAGCATTACTAATATTATTACTTTTGCCATCCTTTTATGAAAAAGGAAAAAAACTACTTGAAAGCGTTTGATATTCAGTTCGGTGGACTCAAAGTAGGCGTTCATGAATATGAGTACAGCGTAGACAAGTCGTTCTTTGATGGTTTTGAAAGTGTCGATATCGAAGACGGTGAATTGCAACTTTTATTCACACTAGAGAAGCAAGAAAACTTGTTGACATTGCATTTTAATGTTAATGGTTTTATTGTTCAACCGTGTGGAAGATGTACAAAACTCATGCGCATTCCGCTTGAATTTAATGAGCGCATGTTGGTTAAGTTCACTACAGAAGATTTAGATACAGAAGAGATTTTAACATTGTCGCCACAAGCGCATTCGTTGAACATTGCCCCTGTATTTGAAGAATTGATTACCGTCCATACTCCTCTCAATGCAGCGCATGAAAACGATGAGGATTGTGATCAAGAGTATTTGAACTACATTGCTGGAAGCGTAGAAGATACAGAAGAAACCAAAGAAGAAGTTGATCCCAGATGGGAAGCATTAAAGAAATTGAAAAAAGATTAAATTAAGATAAAATGGCACATCCTAAACGCAAGATTTCCAAGACGAGAAGAGACAAAAGGAGAACCCATTACAAAGCAGAAATGCCTCAAATTGCAACGTGTCCTACTACGGGTCAGCCGCATTTGTACCATAGAGCACACTGGCATGAAGGTAAGCTTTATTATAAGGGTAAAGTAGTAATGGAGAAGGAGGTACTCGTGTAAATTCGGTAATCTTCCTAATTTTGGCGTTTTGCTAAAGAAGATACCCTACCGAATTACATGATTACAATAGCTCTAGATATACTTGGAGGTGATACACCTGAAGCAAATGTGCTTGGTGCAATTACCTTTGCACACGAGGCTTCGGAAAATGTTCGTGTGCTCTTAATTGGCAACGAACAAGAAGCCAAAAAAATTATGAAGAGAGAAGGCGCAGACCCTTCTCTCTTTTCTTTTTTACATACCAATGATGCCATTGAGATGGGAGATCATCCAGTAAAGGCATTCATAAATAAGCCAGAAAGCACTATCGCAAAAGGATTTGGGCTACTCGCTCATCAAAAGATAGACGCTTTGGCTAGCACAGGAAATACTGGGGCAATGCTTGTTGGGGCCATGCAAACCATTCGAACAATACCAGGTGTGATTCGCCCATGTATCTCATCTGTATACCCCCAATCAGATGGTTCTTTTAGTTACGTATTAGATGTGGGTACCAACGCAGACTGCAAGCCTGATGTGTTGTATCAATTTGCTCTACTTGGCTCTATCTACGTCAAAAACGTTAAGAACATAGAGACTCCACGCGTAGCACTTCTCAACATTGGAGAAGAAGAAGAAAAAGGAAATCTTATTACCAAGGCAGCCTACCAACTATTAAAAGACAGCTCACAAATCCATTTCGTGGGAAATGTAGAAGGCAACGATTTATTTGCCAATAAGGCTGATGTAATTGTGTGTGACGGATTCACAGGCAATATTGTTCTTAAGCAAGCAGAGGCATTGTACGGATTGGTACAAGAAAGACAAATTGAAGATGACTTTTTCAACCGTTTCAATTACGAAGAATACGGAGGAACCCCCATCTTAGGCGTTAACGGTAATGTGTTAATAGGCCACGGGAAGTCTACCCCAACTGCCGTTAAAAAAATGCTTAAACTTGCTGCGGAAGTGGCGAAATCTCAGCTTCCCGATAAAATAAGAAACGCGTTCAATTAATCATGGCTAAGATAACTGCTGCAATAACCGGTGTTGCTGGGTATGTTCCCGATTACGTGCTTACCAATGCCGAATTGGAAACGATGGTAGACACTACAGATGAGTGGATTACTACCCGCACCGGAATAAAAGAACGAAGAATACTCAAAGGAGAAGGTTTGGGTCCGTCTGATATGGCTGTTCACGCTATAAAAGACTTACTTCAGAAAACGGATACACAACCTGAAGAAGTAGATTTGATCATCTTCGCCAGCGTTACACCAGATTTGATTTTTCCTGCAACAGCTAACATAACTGCAGATAAAGCAGGTCTCGTAAACGCATTCGGTTACGATTTGAACGCGGCCTGCTCTGGTTTTTTATATGCCTTAACTACAGGTTCTAAGTTTGTGGAATCTGGCACTCACAAAAAAGTAATTGTCTGTGGCTTTGATAAAATGAGTAGCATTATCAATTACGAGGATAGGGCTACCTGTATCATCTTTGGCGATGGTGGTGGAGCTGTAATGCTTGAACCAGATACAGACGGCTTTGGAATCAACGATACAATTCTGAAAAGTGATGGATCTGGTAGAGTTCATTTACACCAGAAAGCAGGTGGATCTGCATACCCACCCACACATGACACCATAGATCAACAACTACATTACGTTTATCAAGAAGGTCAACCCGTTTTCAAAGCTGCAGTTAGCAACATGGCAGATGTATCTACCAAAATTATGGAGCGCAATGGTCTAACCGCTGATGACGTTGCCTATCTAGTGCCGCATCAGGCTAACCTGCGAATTATAGAAGCCACAAGAAGAGCCATGGGAGTTTCCGAAGAAAAAGTGATGATTAACATCGAACGCTACGGAAATACGACCAACGGTACTATTCCTCTTTGTTTGTGGGAATGGGAAAAACAACTCAATAAAGGAGATAATGTCATTTTAGCAGCCTTTGGTGGCGGATTCACTTGGGGATCTGTTTACTTGAAATGGGCATACAACTCAAAATGATTCAAAAACCTAAATTTATCATTCAGAAAAATTACTGAATTATGGAATTGAATGAAATTCAGTCGCTTATCAAATTTGTATCTAAATCAGGTGCAAGCGAAGTTGAACTTGAAACCAAAGACTTCAAGATCATCATCAAATCAGAAAGCAACAAAAAAGACAAAGCGGGAGATGCTAATCAACAGGTAATGACGCAAATGCAAATGCCTATGCAAGCTATGCCTGTTCAAGCTATGCCAGCTCAACAAGTGGCTCAACCTTCAGCTCCTGCCCCAGCGGCAGAAGCTCCTAAAGAGGCAGCTGCTAAACCTGCTGATGATGAGAGCAAATACATTACCGTGAAATCTCCAATGATAGGAACATTCTATCGCTCCCCTTCTCCAGATAAACCACCTTTTGTGGAACCTGGAGATGATATCAAAGAAGGTAAAGTAGTTTGTATCATTGAAGCTATGAAGCTCTTTAACGAAATTGAAGCAGAAGTTTCAGGTAAAATCGTGAAGGTATTGGTAGATGATTCTACTCCAGTTGAGTATGATCAGCCATTGTTCTTGGTAGACCCTTCTTAATTGAGAATTCGTTCGTTCGAATTCCGAACCTAAACAGAACAACATGTTTAAAAAGATATTAATTGCCAATCGCGGTGAAATCGCTCTGCGCGTTATTCGTACCGCTAAGGAAATGGGTATCAAAACGGTAGCAGTGTACTCTACGGCAGATGCCGATAGTTTGCATGTGCGATTCGCAGATGAAGCCGTTTGTATTGGGCCAGCCTCCAGTGCTGAGTCATACCTAAGTATTCCTAACTTAATGGCGGCATGCGAAATAACCAACGCAGATGCCATTCACCCAGGATACGGATTCTTATCTGAAAATGCTAAGTTCTCCAAAATTTGCCGCGAGCACGGTATCAAGTTCATTGGTGCTTCACCAGAGCAAATAGATAAGATGGGAGATAAAGCTACGGCTAAAATAACTATGAAAGCTGCAGGGGTGCCTGTTGTTCCTGGCTCTGATGGTGTTTTAGATACCTTAGAAGATGCGCTCAAAGAAGCCAAGAAGATTAAGTACCCAGTAATCATCAAAGCCACAGCAGGTGGTGGTGGTAGAGGTATGCGCGTAGTTCGTACCGATGAGGAGCTATCTGAAGCTTGGGATAAGGCTAAAAAAGAGGCTGGAGCTGCATTTGGGAATGATGGGATGTACATGGAGAAATTCATTGAAGAACCTCGTCATATTGAAATTCAAATTGCTGGTGATCAACGAGGTAAAGCCTGTCATTTGAGTGAGCGTGACTGTTCCATACAGCGTAGACACCAGAAGTTGGTTGAAGAAACGCCATCACCATTCGTAACAGAAAAACTTCGTGAAAAAATGGGTGATGCTGCTGTTAAAGCAGCTGAAGCTATTAAGTACGAAGGAGTTGGTACCGTTGAGTTTTTGGTAGACAAAAACCGTAACTTCTACTTTATGGAAATGAATACTCGTATTCAAGTTGAACACACCATAACAGAAGAAGTAATCAACTATGACTTGGTAAAAGAGCAAATCAAGTTAGCGGCAGGTGAAAACATTTCAGGAACTAACCATTACCCTAAAATGCACGCCATTCAATGTCGCATTAATGCAGAGGACCCGTTCAACGATTGGCGTCCAAGTCCGGGTAAAATCACATCGTACCACGAGCCAGGTGGACACGGTATTCGCATAGATACTCACGTATATGCTGGATATACCATTCCTCCATATTATGATTCAATGATTGCTAAACTTATTACGGTTGCTCAAACCAGAGAAGAGGCTATTCTAAAAATGCAGCGCGCATTAGATGAATATATTATTGAAGGCATTCATACTACAGTTCCTTTCCATCAAAAACTTATGGCTAATGAAGAATTCCAAAAAGGAAACTTTACCACTAAGTTTTTAGAGGAGTGGGATTTCAGAAGATAACAACAACTTCATGATATCTTTGAGGCCCGTTTAAGAAAACACTTGAACGGGCCTCTTTATTTTGTACGCATGAATACACTCAAGTACTACTGGAACGAGAAGCCCTTAAATACCCTTTTACTAGTCGGACTAGTCTTCAGGCTCATTGCTGCTGTTTTTTCTAAAGGTTGGGGTATGTTTGATGATCACTACCTTGTGATTGAAGCCGCACAAAGCTGGGTAGATGGTGCCGATTACAATAACTGGTTGCCGTGGAACCAAAGTAACCCCAATCCTGGCGGACACAGTTTCTTCTACCCTGGACTTCACTTCCTATTATTTTGGTTTTTGCAAAACGTTCTTGGCATAGTGGAACCTCAAACCAAAATGTATATCGTAAGGTTTCTTCATGCTTTTTACTCTCTTCTTGTTATTTACCTCGGCTATCGCATAACTGAAAAACTGAGCTCCAAAGACATTGCAAAACAAGTAGGGTTATTCTTAGCATTACTCTGGTTCTTCCCTATCCTATCAGTAAAAAATTTAGTGGAATTGGTATGTATTCCTCCGCTATTGGCGGTAGCCTACAACTTGGTAAAATATGAAGAAGCTCTGCTTAAAAAGTACCTTTTCTACGCTGGGCTTTTCATTGGTATCTCTATGGGAATTCGCTACCAAACAGGTTTTTTTGCTATGGGTTTTGGGTTATATCTACTGATAAGAAAAGAGTGGATAGCTGCAGTTATTTTCGGTTTAACTGGAATAGGAATGTTTGTAGTTACCCAGGGAGCAGATGTATTTCTTTGGGGTTATCCACTTGCAGAATTTGGAGAGTATGTACGGTATAACATTGAGCACCGCGTATCCTATTTTGATCGACCTTGGTACATGTATTTGGGAACACTTGGTGGTATCCTAATTCCTCCGTTAAGCCTACTCTTGTTTGCAGGCTATTTAAAAGCATGGAAGAAGTACTTGATTTTAGTGCTGCCCTCTTTCCTATTCTTTGCTTTCCACTCGTATTTCCCCAATAAACAAGAGCGCTTTGTACTTCCTTTTGTCCCCTTTCTCATAATGGTAGGGCTCATGGGATGGCAAGAAATCAAACAAAAAGATTTTTGGCAGAAAAGACCTGGCTTAATAAAGGGGGGTATGACTTTTTTCTGGGCTGTAAACACTATTGCTTTAGTTTTTCTCACGCCCGCTTATACCAAAAAAAGTCAAGTAGAAGCCATGAGTTGGTTAAGACAACAAGAAGACTACAGCAACCTAATTGTTGAAGGTTCACATACAGATACACCCGCAATGCCTCCCAAATTCTACTTAGGAAATTGGCAGCCCTATTTCTATACCACCAAATCAAAATTTACTGCTCAGATTGTTCGCAAGAACAACACATACTATGGAGTAGATGCCATTCCTAATTATGTGGTATTTATGGATGAGGCAAACTTTGATGCTCGTAAGAAGCGTTTTGAAGAAGGCTACCGTTGCACATTAGAACTCAAGGCCACCATTGAGCCTAGTTATGTAGATGCATTGCTGCATACACTCAATCCAAATAACGAAAACTATACCGCGCGTATCTATAAAATACATGTACTCGAATGACCATTGCCCTTATCGGTTATGGCATTAATCCTCCTACAGTTCATTTAGCCCTTGCTAAAGAGCTAGGACTTGCTTTGGGTGAGAGAAAACATACTTTACTCTGCGGTGGATACCAAGGCACGTTAGAAGCTGGCTTAGCTGCATGTTTAGCAAAAGGTGGCAAAGCCGATGTTGCATTGGAAGAAAGTCGAGTATCAGAAGCCACACACTCCTCATTCCGTATTACCTCAGTAACAACTACTAAAGAAAAGCATGCCTTGATTGCTAAAAATACAGATGCAGCTATTGCTATTGGCGGTGGACCTGGCTCCTTAAAATTGGCAAATACAATACTTCAAAAAGGAAAGCCTTTATTCATTTGGGAAGATCTTACTGAATCTTACAACACGCTGATGGAGGAACCTGGTGTTTTTCCCGTAAGTGACTTTACAACCCTATTTCAACAATTGGAGCGCCTTAGTCATTAGTGAATTGGCATCTAAACCACACAGTGCATGCAGCTCACCTGGTGTACCTTGTTCTTGAACTTGGTCAGGAATTCCTACACGGTGGACTACACCTGAAAACCCTATTTCGCCCATATATTCTGCCACAGCAGACCCAAAACCTCCGATTACAGTTCCGTCTTCAACGGTAATAAATACTGAGTGACTTTCTACCAACTCATCTAACAAAACCCTGTCTAACGGTTTCACAAACCGCATATTTACTACGGTGGTTTCAATTTCCATATTCGCTAACGCATTGGCAGTTTTTAATGCTTCTTGAGTTAGTGGACCTACACAGAGAAAAGCCAAATTAGCCCCTTCTCGTACTCTATCGGCTTTGCCAATTTCTAACTCTTTAAATGACCGCTTGTAGTTGGCATCATGCCCTTTTCCTCTTGGATATCGAATGGCTATACTCTCCTTAATGCTATCTAAGGATGCTGTGTAGAGCATGTTTCGCAACTCATTTAAAGAAGCTGGCGCCATAACAATCAAGTTAGGTACGCAACGTAAATAGGCTAGGTCATACACGCCATGATGTGTTGCCCCATCTTCTCCAACCAGACCAGCTCTATCTATACAAAAGACAACTTTGAGTTCCTGAATGGCTACATCATGTATCAATTGATCATATGCTCGTTGTAGAAAAGTGCTGTAAATAGCACAGAATGGGAGCAAGCCCCGGGTGGCCATTCCAGCAGAAAAGGTTACCGCATGCTGCTCTGCTATTCCTACATCAAAAGCGCGCAATGGAAACACATCCATAAACGCTTTCATACCACTTCCAGTTGGCATGGCGGGGGTAATTCCAACTACACTATCATTCGCTTGAGCTAGTTCAATAAGCGTTTCTCCAAACACATCTTGATACTTAGAAATTCCTGTAGATGCAGCCTTTAATACCTTTCCAGTTGAAGGATCAAACAAGCCGGGAGAGTGCCACTTGGTAGCATTACCCATTTCTGCGGGCTCATAACCTTTTCCTTTGGTTGTAAGTATGTGGAGCAGTTTAGGTCCTTCAATATCTTTAAGAGTATCTAAAACGGATGTGAGTAACACAACATCGTGTCCGTCTACTGGACCAAAATAGGTCAAGTGTAAATCTTCAAAAAGATTGGTTCGCTCCTCATTTCGCTCTCCTTTTAACTGTCTATGGATACGCCCTTTATCGCTTTCATAACGCTTTGCAGCTTCATCTAGAAATGCATTTAAGGCACCTACACTAGGGTCAATAGACATACGGTTATCATTTAGCACTACCAGCATATTGGTTTCTGCAACACCTGCATGGTTTAGTGCTTCAAAAGCCATTCCCGCTTGCATGCTAGCATCACCAATAACTGCAACATGTTGCCTATTCACGTTATACAACCGATCTGCAATAGCCATCCCTAGCATAGCAGAAATAGAGGTAGAAGAGTGGCCCGTTCCAAAAGCATCGTATTCACTTTCCTTCCGTTTAGGAAATCCTGAAAGTCCGTTTAACTTTCTGTTGGAGTGAAAATGGGGTTTTCGGCCAGTAAGTATTTTATGTCCATACGCCTGATGGCCAACATCCCAAATTAATGCATCGTGAGGAGTATTCAACACTTTATGTAGCGCAACGGTAAGCTCAACCACTCCAAGTGAAGCGCCTAAGTGACCACCATTCTTGGCTACTTCCTCAATTATAAACTTACGGAGTTCATCGCAAAGCTGCTTCAAGGCTTCATCGCTCAGCGAATCTAAATCTGCTGGGGAGTGTATGGAAGAAAGAAGGTCTTGCTTCATCACACCAAAACTAGGCTAAGAATTCCTGATAAAATCAAGAATTTGTAAAGTGTATTGAGTCGTTCGTAATCGACCCTGTTCTTAGCCAACCAAACCAATACAATGGCACCTACAAGCAGAATGTAGCTCAGTGCGAAGTACCAAATAACTTGACCTACAGCGTAGGTGAAAAACAACAGTACGGGCGGTATGAAAGTGAGCAAGATAAAGCCAGTTAGAATAAGCTTGGTGCGCCTTCTACCTAAGTCTACTGGTAAGGTATGATAGCCATAGATTACATCGCCTTTTTCTGCAATGATGTCTTTTATAATCTCTCTGGTGAGTACCACTAAGGCCATAAATGCAACATAAAAGAAAATAGCAAAATTCACTTCTTTGTAGTACAGCACAATGATGAGAAACGGAGCTACGGTAAGTAATGTAGCTGCTATATTGCCTACAAGAACCACCTTTTTCAATTTATGCGAATAAAACCATAGAGCTATAGAGAATAAGAAATTGAATAGCATGATACGCTTACTCACATAAAAGCTCAAAATCATACCGATGGTATTGAAAAAGAAATAAAAGTTCAGACAAGTTTGTTGACTCACTAACCTACTGAAAACAACACTTCCAGGCTTGTTAATGATATCTTTTTCAAGGTCATAAAAGCTATTGATTATAAAGCCAGAAGCAATTACACAGGCAGTAGAAAAAAGCATGATGTGCAAGTACGGGTCTGATAGTACTTCTAAAGGAGGAACGCCTGGGTTCAATACATAAATGGTGGCTAGATATTGGGCCAGCACTACCAATGTGATGTTGTACCACCTAACCAACGAGAGCAGCCCGATAAATTTGAAAACAGCTAATCGGGATTTCCGATTAAGCACTGGACTCAAAACCGATAAATTACTTCAAGGTCATGACCAGCCAATTTGGCTTCTGCTGCCTTTAGGTCTTGTGTGAACCCAAGGATAAAACCTCCACCACCACTACCACAAAGTTTGAGGTAGTAGGCATTGGAATCTAACCCTTCTTGCCATAGCTTCATGAAGCGCGATGGAATCATGGGTGCAAAGTTTTCTAAAATCAACCCAGAAAGTTGCTTAAGATTAGAGAACAATGGTTTGGTGTCGCCTTTCAAGAAGCTCTTGATGCACGCATCATTATATTTCTTGAATTGGTGCTTCACCATGTTACGGAACCCCTCCTGTTTCATCTTCTCCATGAAGATGTTTACCATCGGTTGAGTTTCGCCAGGCTGACCCGAGTTCAACAAAAAGATAGCACCTTCACCAGTACCACCTTCTGGAATACCTACTGTACCTATATCCTGTTTTCCTTTAATTAATATGGGTAAACGCAAATAGCAAATAAGTGGATCTATACCTGAACTCTTACCGTGAAAATAAGACTCCATCAAGCCTAAAGTACCTTTAAGCTTAACAAGTTCCTCTTTTCCAGGATCAGCAGCATTATCTATAATTTTTGCTTTCGCATAGCGATCATATATAGCAGCAACTAAGGCGCCTGAGCTACCAACACCAAAACCTTGCGGTATAGATGAATCGAAGTACATACCTTTATCAAGATCTGCTTCTAATTCACGCGTATCTAGCTCTATATGGGCTAAACTTTTGCTTGCCTCCTCTTTTAAAAAGGCCAAATATGTTCTTAAACTTTGGTTAGATGTAGTGTGAGCAGCATTGTCATCTTCAGTGAATTTCAATTCACCTCTGTAGGCACCGTAAGGAATACTTAATCCCATGGAATCTTGGATGATTCCATACTCTCCAAAGAGAAGAATCTTAGAATAGAACAATGCGTCTTTAATCATGTCACTTTCGTTCGGGTCCGCTTCCTACTTGGTCGCGAAGATACTGCTTGTTTTGGCAATAGGCAATTAACTCTGTTTCAACAAATTGGTTTACGCTTTGTTCGTTCGCCTCTGGGTAGAGTACATGCACATTGGCGCCAGCATCTAGGGTAAAGCACACTGGAATACCCGTATCTGCTCTAAAAGACCACAGTTTTTCAATAATAGCCAGGGTATTCGGCTTCATCAAAATAAAGTATGGGTTAGAGGTCATCATTAGCGCATGCAGCATCAACGCCTCACTTTCTACCAACTTCATAAACGCTTCAATATCGCCTTGCGCTAAAATAGGTTGAATGGCGTTCATATTTTTACGGGCCTCTTCAAAACGTATATCCCCAAAGGGATGCCCATTTAAAAGCCCGTGCCCTATTGTGCTGGAAACTTGCTTTTGCCCTATGTCTACCAACAGTATGGTATCTCGATACGAGGAAAACACATCTGCAACTTCAAACTCATATGGATTACCATACAAGTCAGACCCTCGGGTGCCTTCTAAAGCTCCCCACTGTACGAGGCCTCCGTATAGTGAACGTGCTGCACTTCCGCTCCCAATACGCGCTAAAAAAGAGGCTTTACGATTAAAATCTTCCTTAGTTAATTCTGGATTCAAGTTTTTCTCAATGCTCATTACTCCTAAAGCCAATGCACTCATTCCACTAGCGGATGAAGCGATGCCGCTCGAATGCGGAAAGGTATTAGATGTATGGATTTCCATATCTAGCTGACTCAACCAAGGTGCATAATCAGCTATTTTCTCAAAAAACTTAAAGGACTTCTCTCCGAATTTAGGGTTCTCTTCACCTTCAAAAAAGAAGCGCTTTACAGCAGTATCCCCTTGCTTAGGTTCCCAAATTAAACGTGTTTCTGTTGTAGCTTTAGACAATGTAAAACTCACAGATGGGTTCTTAGGCAACTGATTGCCATGTTTACCCCAATATTTTACCAGAGCAATGTTAGACGGGCTCTGCCATTTGTCTTCACCCGCTGCAGGTAGTTCATGGTTATTTGGTAGAAAAGATGCTTCCGTAAGATTCATGCTGCAAAAATGTGCTTTAAAGCTAATTCATAATGAGAACGCCTAGTTTGGCGTATTGGTTCTTAAAATCATTTCTGCAAATGGTATACTGCCTTCAACAGTTTCACCTGCGAGTAAAACAAAATCGCCACCCCACGCACCCAATGATTTTACAGAACCTGTATAGGTTGGCAATAAAAGACTCTTGGCTGTAGGCATTTCTAAAATAGTACTTAAAAGCAATTCATGCTCATTTAAAATCGTTTGAAAATCCGATATTGAATGAGCCTCAAGCATTTGCTCTGTCAAGTCTCCAACTTTGGCAATTGCCGATGCTTTATTAAATGACAAGTCTCGGTAGCGGGAAACTTCTTTGTTGCTGTACTGCTTTTTTCCTGTGTACAAGAAGTGTAATTGGTGACTAAAACTTGGTTTAAATGCAACCTCTTCAACTATGGGTTTTACGCCTCCCAATTGATAAGTAATAGGACCTGTGGCAGTTGCACAAGCTACATCGTAACCACTACCTCCAAAGGAGTTTTGTAGCAATTCATACGGATTTACCTCTGCCCATTGAGCCACCAAACTCACCAAGGTAGAACTGGAGCCAAGACCCCAATCACGAGGAAATTCCAATGTAGTTTCAGCTTCATACCACAAGATGTCTGCGTAAAAATCTGGGTTCAGTTGCACCGCAAAACCTAGTAGCTTCTGCAATCGCTCCGCTATCTCAAGATTAGAAGTATGAATAACCTGCAGGTTTTTATCAAACAACGCTTCAAACCACAATGAACCATCGTGATTATAGCTTCGCCATTCCAATTTCCGCTGATTAGCTTCTGATGTATGCACGTTTAAAGTTTGGCCCAAACGCGTTGGAATCGCAAGAGCTTTGGCTCCATCTAACACCAAGTACTCAGCAGATAATAACAGCTTGCCGTTCGCCCTGTATGATTGCATCACCCCTTTTTGATGGCTTCGTACCCACGTACAATCTCGTTGTAATGTGGCACTTTATCCTTGAAGAATTCAACCATTCGCTGCTTTTCCTCTTCCGTTGCTCCCAATTGGTTCAGCACGTTAAGGAGGTGCATTTTCATGTGGCCTTTTTGAATACCAGTAGTTACCAATGCACGTAAGGCACCAAAATTCTGAGCTAAGCCCGATGCTGCTACCATACCCATGAGCTTTTTAGCAGAGGGTTTACCCAACATCTCGTGTGCCAATTTCACTACTGGGTGTAGCTTGGTTAATCCGCCAACGGTACCCAAGGCTAGAGGCACTTCAATCCAAAAACGGAAAATGCCGTCTTTTACTTCGCAATCTGTTAAGGAACGGTACTGACCCGAGCGAGCCGCATAGGTATGACAAGCTGCCTCAATGGCTCTAAAGTCGTTACCAGTTGCGATTACCACCGCATCTATGCCGTTCATAATTCCTTTGTTGTGCGTAGTAGCGCGGTAAGGCTCAATACGCGCCACATGCACCGCTCTTTCAAATTTTTGAACAAATTCCACTGCGCTCACTCCGTCAGACGCCAATTGTTCAATAGGGCAACTTACCTCGGCACGTACCAAACACTCCGGTGTGTAGTTGCTTAGAATGCACATGATGATTTGAATCTGCTTTTCCTCCGCGGTAAAACGGTCTGAAGCTTCAATCTCGCGCTGCAAGGTTTGTGCAAACTGCTCCAAACACGTGTTAATGAAGTTGGCACCCATAGAGTCCACGGTTTCAAACGTGGCTTTTAATTGATAGTAATTAGGCTCCTCAAAGTTTTTATCAATCAGCATGATATCTAAAATACCACCTCCACGTTTGCGCATGTTCTCTGTAATATCAGCGGTATCTTCGTAGAACTTATTCTTGATTTCGTTGATGAACTCCCACAATTTATTGGAGTCTCCGTAGTATACAAAGTGCACATGACCCACTTTCTTCGTGCCAATTACTTCTGTTTTAAAACCGCCTTTGTCAAACCAAAACGAGGCTGATTTAGCCGCAGCGGCAACCACCGAGCTCTCTTCAATAGCCATGGGCAAGGTGTAAATCTCACCATCTATTTTAAAGTTAGGCGCCACACCAAACGGCAGGTAGTAATTGGTTAACGTATTCTCAATGAATTCATCGTGCAATTTCTGCAACTTGGCATCATCATGGTGATACTGCTTCAATAATTCAATGCCTTCCGCTGGGTTGTTGAAGTAGTGTTCAGCTACCCAGTTAATTTTTTCGTTTTTGGAGAGTTTAGAAAACCCTTTAATCTGTGCTCCTGCCATGAATAAAGATTTGAGTACGATAACCGCCACCAAGGCGAATTGTTATGCAAAGGGTGCAAAAAAAACTTAATTAAAAGGTACAGAAGGGTCTTTCCGTTGAAAAAGATATCGAGATATTGAAGGATGTTTATCAGGATTTTACATGAGCAAAAGATGTGAGGAAACTTCAAACTTCCGAATTGCGCTAAAGAGATCCTGAATCAAGTTCAGAGTGACGAATGAGTAAAATTCATCGGCTTGGTTATGCTGAACTTGATTCAGCATCTCATCATCTCTCTAAAGACAAAAAAGCGATGCCGAATCTGTATTCAACATCGCTTTGCGCATTGCTATTTAAACGCTTACGCGTTTGCTTTCTCTTTAATTCTCCACTGACCTGATTGAATAAGTGGCTCAGCTTGTTTGAACTTCAACTCTTTGGTTTCGCCCGTCATAAGGTTGATGACTTCTACCCGCTCATTTCTGCCATATGATTTCTCAGCGCGTACAGGCTCTTTCTTCACTGGCTGCTTATTGGCGCTTGGGTCGTTGTATTGCTGACCTCCAGTAGCTTCTGATGGTAATTCGTCTTTACGTGCCGAGAGCTTACTCATGTCTACCTTCTTGGGAGCGCGTGCCTCTTGAATTTGATTAGGGTCGGCCTGTGGCAGCTGAGCCTTTATCAAGAAAGAGATAATTTCTCTACCCACTTGGTCTACCATTTTCTTGAAGAGCTCGAACGACTCAAACTTGTAAATCAACAACGGATCTTTTTGCTCGTAAACCGCACTTCTAACGGATTGACGCAAATCATCCATCTCGCGCAGATGCTCTTTCCAGTGCTGGTCTATCATGGCCAAGGTTACGCTTCTCTCCAACGCATCCATTACTTCTTGGCCTTCTGACTTGGCAGATTTTTCCAAATTGGCAATCACCTGTATAGACTTGCGACCATCTGTAAACGGCACTACCATATTTATGAAGTTGGCATTAGGATCTTCATGCACTTGTTTTACTACAGGGTGCACCATAGATGCCGTTTTCTTCATCTTGGCCAAGTAGTTTTGGATGGTGGCCTCGTATACCCTATCTACCAACTCTTGTTGGTTCATCTTTAAGAACTCTTCTTCCGTAACAGGAGATTCAATGTGAAGGGTACCGATTGTCTCCAACTTGAAGCCGTTATAATCTTTCATCGGCTGGTAATCGCCTACAATGCCCTCACACAAGTCGTACACGCTATTGGCCACATCTACTTTTAAGCGCTCACCGAATAAGGCGTGTCTTCTTCGTTTGTAGATTACCTCACGTTGTTGGTTCATTACATCGTCATACTCCAACAGGTGCTTACGTACTCCAAAATTGTTTTCTTCAACCTTACGCTGAGCACGCTCAATACTTTTGGTAATCATGCTATGCTGAATCACTTCACCATCTTCATGACCCATGCGGTCCATAAGCTTAGCAATTCTGTCTGAACCAAATAAGCGCATGAGGTTGTCTTCCAAAGACACAAAGAATTGCGATGAGCCCACATCTCCTTGACGACCAGCACGACCTCTCAACTGTCGGTCAACACGTCTAGACTCGTGACGTTCTGTACCAATAATGGCCAAACCACCTGCTTTCTTGGTCTCGTCTGATAGTTTGATATCCGTACCACGACCTGCCATATTGGTTGCAATGGTTACCATACCGCCTTCACCAGCAAACTTCACAATGTCTGCTTCTTTTTGATGCAACTTGGCATTCAACACCTGGTGTTTGATTTTACGCATGTTGAGCATTCTACTCAACAATTCCGATACTTCTACCGATGTAGTACCTACCAATACGGGTCTGCCGGCTTGTTGTAAGCGTACCACTTCTTCAATAACGGCATTGTATTTCTCACGAGCCGTTTTGAAAACCAAATCTTGTTTATCGTCTCGCGCAATTGGGCGGTTGGTTGGAATCACCACCACATCTAATTTGTAAATCTCCCAGAACTCTCCTGCTTCCGTTTCAGCTGTACCAGTCATACCAGCAAGCTTGTTGTACATACGGAAGTAGTTCTGCAGTGTTACCGTAGCGTAGGTTTGAGTAGAAGCTTCAATTTTTACGTTCTCTTTGGCTTCTATGGCTTGGTGTAACCCATCTGAGTACCTGCGGCCGTCCATAATACGACCGGTTTGCTCATCTACGATTTTCACTTGGTTCTCCATGACCACGTACTCCACATCTTTCTCAAACATGCAGTAAGCCTTGAGTAATTTATCTACCGTATGAACACGCTCTGCTTTGATGCTGTATTCGTTCATCAAGGTATCTCGCTGTTCTAACTTCTCTTGATCTGGAATTTCGCTTTTCTCTAAGTCGTTTAATGCAGTGCCGATGTCGGGTAAAATGAAAAAACCACGATCTTCTGTACTAGAACTTACCAAGTCGATACCCTTATCTGTAAGCTCTACCGAGTTTTGCTTTTCATCGATTACGAAGTACAATTCCGCATCAACTGTAGGCATTTCTTTGGCTTGGTCTTGCAGGTAGTAGTTCTCTGTTTTCTGCAACTGTTGCTTGATTCCCGGCTCACTCAAGAACTTGATGAGTGCTTTGTTTTTTGGTAGTCCGCGGTATGCACGAAGGAGCTTGAGACCACTCGTTTCTGCTAACTTTTTATCTCCACTTTCTTCTGCCTGTTTGAGTTCTTTCTTGGCTTCAGTCAACAACTTGGTTACCAACTTGCGTTGCTCACCCACCAAACGCTCTACTTTGCCTTTAAGCTCATCAAACATGTGCACATCGCCTTTGGGCGTTGGACCCGAAATAATGAGCGGAGTTCGCGCATCATCAATCAATACGGAATCTACCTCATCTACAATGGCGTAATTGTGCTTGCGCTGCACTAAATCATCCGGAGATGTGGCCATATTATCACGCAAGTAATCAAACCCAAACTCATTGTTGGTACCGTAGGTGATATCTGCACGGTAAGCCTTTCTTCTTTCTTCTGAATTGGGGCGGTGATTATCTATACAATCTACTGTTAATCCATGAAATTCAAAGATTGGGCCCATCCACTCCGAGTCACGTCTGGCCAAGTAATCGTTCACAGTTACCAAGTGTACACCTCTGCCCGTGAGTGCATTCAAGTACATCGGCAATGTGGCTACCAAGGTTTTACCCTCACCCGTTTGCATCTCTGCAATTTTACCCGAGTGAAGCACAGAACCACCAATGAGCTGCACATCGTAATGCACCATGTTCCAGGTTACCGTATTTCCAGCAGCATCCCAAGCATTTGCCCAATGCGCTTGCTCGCCTTCAATGGTGATGCTATCGCGCTGTGCCGCCAATTCTAAATCCATTTCTGTGGCGGTAACGGTAATGGTTTCGTTCTCAGCGAATCTTCTGGCAGTTTCTTTGACCACGGCAAAAGCCTCGGGCTGAATTTCATTGAGTACCACCTCCATTTTCTCGGTGATTTTTTCCTCAATTGCGTCTATGCGATCGTAGAGTTTTTCTTTCTCCATGAAATCCATGGAGGGGTTATCTTCCATTTGTTTCTTGATGGAATCTATCTCTACCTGTTCTTGCGTAACCGCATCGGCTATGCGCTTCTTAAAACCTGCGGTTTTGGCGCGAAGTTCATCGTTAGAAAGTGATTGGAGCGGTTGAAATGCCGCTAGGGTATCGTTTACCAAGGGCATTATGACTTTTATATCGCGGTCTGATTTACTGCCGAACAGTTTTTTTACCGCATTTGTGAGTGAATCTAGCATCTAAATTGCGTTTAATCTTGTTGGCCAAATCCCGTGCCTTGGGGCATTTTACCGGCATATTGGCAGTAGTTCGTGGTTCGGGGCGTCAAATTTAACCTTATTCTGGAAGTTTGACAGAAGGAAAACAGTTAAACAAAGAACAAAAAAGGCCGCTCGTTGAGCAGCCTTTACGTTCCGTTTTACGGTGTTTAGTATTCATCTTCATTAAAGAAGAAATCTTCTTTGGTGGGATAATCTGGCCAAATGTCTTCTATGGTTTCAAAGAGTTCGCCTTCATCTTCTAATTGCTGCAAGTTCTCAACCACCTCTAGCGGAGCACCTGTACGCAACGCAAAGTCTATCAACTCATCTTTTGATGCCGGCCAAGGGGCATCTTCTAGGTAACTTGCTAATTCTAACGTCCAATACATAATAGTGTATTATAAGGTCTTTTTTACGAGAACGCAAAAGTAATTTTTTGCAGTTCAAAACCAAGTTTGTGTGCAATTCTTTAAAAAGCCTTTACACACGTGGCTTCCAAGGGGTTTCCTCTGCTCCGGTTTCTTGCGTAACGTACCTGGAAAGTACAAAGAGATAGTCGCTCAAACGGTTCAAGTACTGCTGCACCAATGGAGCTACAAAATCGGTTTCGGTGAGTTCAATGACTCTGCGTTCTGCTCTGCGGCAAATGGTTCTGGCAACATGGCAGTTTGATACGGCTACGTGGCCACCGGGAAGTACAAAGCTTGACATGGCTGGTAGCTCTTCGTTCATGGCATCCATGCGGTTTTCTAGAAGCGTGATATCCGCTTCATTCAAATCTGGCAATTTAAGTCTGGGTTCTTTCTCAGGGTCTGTGGCCAATGAACTACCAATGGTAAAGAGCCGGTCTTGGATTTCTACCAGGGTATTTTTCTCAGTATCTCCCGGTATGGTATCGCGTACCAATCCTACCCAAGAATTCAACTCATCAACGGTACCGTAGGCTTCAATTCTGCGGTGGTGTTTCTGTACGCGCGTTCCTCCAATGAGTGAGGTTTGGCCTTTATCTCCTGTTTTGGTGTAAATTTTCATGCTTGTGATACAACCTAAAGCGGGTTATTGTTCTTGTAGTGTGTCTGACTCTACCAAACCATCGCGCAAACGCACAATTCTTTTGGCGTGTTGGGCAATGTCTTCTTCATGCGTAACCAAAATGACCGTATTGCCTTGGCTATGGATTTCATCAAACAGCGCCATGATTTCATACGATGTTTTGGTATCTAAGTTTCCGGTAGGCTCATCTGCCAAAATAATGGCGGGTTTGTTTACCAAGGCCCGGGCTACTGCCACGCGCTGGCGCTGACCACCCGACATTTCATTAGGTTTATGGTCCATACGGTCGCCCAAACCTACTTGTTCAAGCACCTCTTTGGCGCGTTCATCTCTATCGGATTTGCTCATGCCTGCATAAATGAGTGGAAGAGCTACGTTGTCTAGCGCTGTATATCTGGGCAGCAGGTTGAAGGTTTGAAAGACAAAGCCTATTTCTTTATTGCGCACGTCTGCCAAGTCGTCATCTGCCAAATCGCTCACGTTTGTGCCATTCAAGATGTAGGTTCCACGGGTGGGTGTATCTAAACAGCCAATCATATTCATGAGTGTAGATTTTCCTGAACCAGATGGGCCCATTAGCGCGGCATAATCGTTCTTTTGAATATCTACCGTTACGCTTTGCAGGGCTTTTACCAATTGCGTTCCAACTTGGTACTCCCGCGCAATATCTTTCAGTTCTATGATGTTCTGCATGATGCTCAAAGGTATGACTTGTTCTAT
>CBFIHE010000003.1:89773-133418 GCA_965662345.1 Salibacteraceae bacterium | reverse complement strand
CCTCTTCTTGCCTGGTCTTTCTCTGCCATGGCGATGTTCATATCTGTCATGTCTATTTTCCCTATTCCAAAGCGTTGCTGACTCACCTTGTAGCGTTTTGCGGCAATTTCTTCTGCTCTGGCGGCAATTTCCAGCTCTTTGTATTTCATGGAGAATTCTTGCACGCTACTCACCACTTCTTCCTGAAACTTGAGCACTGCTATGTTGTAGTCTGCCAAATTCTCTTCTTGCCTAGCCATAGCTGCTTTATAAGCAGAGCGATTACTTCCCCAGTTTAGGATGGGGATATCAAAGCCCAAGCGAACCATTTCCTGACTTTCTGTTTCTTGGTAGGCAAGGTCTAGCTCATCGGCACTTCTGCTTCTTCCATAGCTTGCAAGCAAGTTAATATCTGGCCTACGTTGAGCTTTGGCAATGGCAACATCGCGCTGTGCATTCATTTGATTAAAATGCCATTGTACTTGGCGTGAGTTATGCTCTAAAGCAAGATCAAGTGCTTTATTTACAGGAACCTCAATTACGGGAATTTCTTTGGGGATTTCAGGCATTAGCAGTGCGTCTCCTCTGAAGCCCAAATGATTCTTTAAAGCTAACTCTGCTAAAGCACGACTTACCGTTGCACGCTGTGCTGCCAGTTGGGAGTTTAGCAAGGCAAGCTCCATTTGTAATAACTCATTCTCGGCAATTTTGCCCATTTGGAATCTACCCTTGGAGATACCATAGATGGTGTCGTTATACGCCTCGTTTTTTAGTGCGGCTTTCTCCATAATCACCGCCTCTAGTAAATCAAAATACAAAATGGCCGTTTCTGCCGCTACTCTCTCTTTATCCTCTTGATAGGTTTTTTCAAATTGAGTTTCCATCACCTTTCTCAGGCGGATGTCCCACTTCATGTCGTTGTATCCAAATATGGGCTGAGTGAGCGTTAATTGAATAGGATTGGTTAGGTAACTTGTGCTTGGATCATCTCCGTACAAGTCTATGCGCTGTAAGGTAGAACTAGCGCGCAATGTTCCACCAGTTGGAGCAATGCGTTGAACCACATTCAGGTTTACATTGGTAGAGTTAAGGCTGCGTTGCACAAACTGCTCAGTACCATCTGGCTGTACTACGGGTTGCAAGGTTCTATTGATATTTGGAATGCTTCCGTTGATACTCATCTCTGGATAAAAGCTTCTCCAAAACGAGCGGTTTCCGTAGTACCCTCCCAAATAGCCCTGCTTCACACTCTCAGCCATAAGCGAGAAATCTTGCGCCTGCTGAATGGCGTTTTGAAGCGTGAGTACAACGGTATCTTGCGCTTGTAACGTGCAAGTGCTTAATCCAAGGAAAAAGGAGAAGAGGTGTTTTTTAATCATAGCGTAATGAATTAACGGGGTCTTCATCTGCTGCTTTCTTGGCGGGGAAGTAGCCAAACACCACTCCTACCAACGCAGAAACCCCAAAAGAAATAACCACACTCCACAACGAAATAATGGTGCGTATACCAAACAGCGATTCAACCGCCCAAGCAAGCCCAACGCCCAACAGAATGCCAACCACACCACCTAAAACGCTAATAACGAGTGCCTCAAAAATGAACTGAAGCTGAACATCTGTCTTTTTGGCTCCGATAGCTAGGCGCAAGCCAATTTCTTTGATACGTTCCATAACGGAGGCCAACATGATATTCATGATGCCAATACCACCCACAATGAGCGAAATAGCCGCAATAGCTAATAGAACAAACTTGAAGGTTTCTTTGGTTTTTTGTTGCTGTTTAAGCAGTAGCTCTGGTACCTGAATGGAAAAATCAGCTACCTGGTTATGAAGTCTTTTGAGTTTCCGATTTACAAAGTCTACACTCCCTTTCAAGAACTCCGTATCTTTTACTTGCACGGTAATTTTTGATAACTGATGCGCTCTTCGGCTTCGTTCAGCCTCACTGTTTTTCTCTGCGTTATCATTGAATTCATCATGACCTGAATTGATGAACTGCTCCGTTATCAATTGGTTATTCTTATACCTAAGTAACAACGTTTCTATAGGAACAAACACCAAATCGTTGGCTTGATTAATACCCATCTCACGCAGTTCATCCGTTACTGTTCCCGATGGAGAAAGCACGGCAATAACTGTATACCAAATACCTCCGCATTTTATGCGCTCACCAATGGGGTCTCCGCCAGGAAATAATCTGGCTTGCACATTTTTACCAATGACGCATACAGGTGCATGCCTTTGAATTTGAGCCTCTGAAAAATAGGTGTTGCTCTCTGTGGTAATATTGAATACAGAAAAGTAATTAGCTGTAATGCCTTTAATCTCACAAAGCATGCGCCTGCCGTTGGCTATGGCCTGCACATCATAGCTCACCTCTGGGCAAACAGCCTCAATAGCCGGATTTCCAGCTGCTAGGTTGTTGGCATCTTTTAAGGTGAGCCCTGGCGAAAATTTCTTGGTTTGCTTGGATCCAGAAGGTGCATCTAATTCGTCTGCAATGGGAGAAGGAGTAATGATAATATTATTTACCCCAACCAAATCAATCTGCTCTAGCACCTCTCGTTCTGTACCCTTTCCAACCGCCATCATGGTAATAACAGCTGCCACGCCAAATATGATACCCAAAGCGGTGAGTAACGAGCGTACTCTATTGGCCAGAACAGCTTCAAAAGCAATTAGAAAGTTATGCTTGTTACGCAAAGAATAAAGATACCAAAACCGCATTACTCTTCTGATTTTGCCGTTCCTTTTTCAGGGTTGTTTAGCAAGAGCTCATCACCCGCTGATAGACCAGAAGAAACAATGATGAAATTCACGTTGGCCTCTCCCGTTTCAACTGGAACTTTGCGATTGCCAAAACCTTCTGCCACAAAAGCATATTTTAGTGAGTCATCAGAGAAAATTCCTTCTATAGGCGCATAAATAACATCCTCAAAGGACTTTACTTTAATGGTATTTCCCGTAGTCATCCCAGGGCGCAAAATCGTATCTACGCGATCTAAAAGAATACTCACCTCAAAAACTTTAGCTTCTGAATTGGGAAGTTGTTCTCCTACATTGGCCACACTTACGATGGTTCCTTCATATTCTTTATCCGCAAAGGCGTCAATTTGAATATCTACTCGTTGATCCTTCGCCACCTTACTCACATCAATTTCATTAATGTAGGTTTTAGAAATCATAGAACTTAAATCTGGTAAAGTAGCTACCACAGGATTCCAACTACTAATTTGTGATCCCACTTCTACTTTTTTTCCGTCCCAATCGCGTTTGTAGATAATCATTCCAGATTGAGGTGCGGTAATGGTAAAAGACTCTATTACCTCCTGAATGAGATCGAGGCGCATTTGCTCTTGTCTGAGTGTAGCTGCCACCTGACTCACTTTTGCTTCTGCTTGGTTTTGCTTAATCTGATAATTCTCCAGGGCTTGGTTGTATGCCCGCTCTGCTTTCTCTTTATCTATTTCTGCCTGTCTTATTACCGCTGGAGACTCATATACTGATTGTTTTAGCAATAAATCTTTCTCTTCCATTGCGTATTTCAGATTGATGAGGTTATCTCTACTCTCGCGAAGGGTGAGTGCTGTATCTAGTTTCTCAGCCCTAAATTCTGAAGATATTTTATCTAGTTGATTAGATGCTTCCTTGAGCTTATTGGCTAATTCTGTTCGGTCTAGAGTAGCCACGTAATCGCCAGAATCTACATAGGTGCCTTCAGGAACCAAATCTGTGATATTGGCATTCCAAACTCCGGCTCTGCGCATACCAGCGGGTCCAGTTATTTCAATGGAGTTTTCTGCAAGTAGTTCACCCGTGGCAATTACTTCTATGGTAAACTCGCCTTGTTCAACCGTTCCTGTAAGGCTTTTTTGCTCATCGTCTTTGAAAAAGGCGAAGTAGGCAACAAGCGGAATGATTACAGCAGCAATACCAGCTGCTCTTTGCTTATTCATAATGGCTCTTTAGTTAAAAGATTAGATTGTCTACTAAAATAGGGAAATAAACAACGCTTATTTTGAGCGGTTATTTCACTTTTGACACGCATGAAAATAGATTTCTCCTCTAAACCCGTTCAATGGGTTACATTAATTCTTTTGGCATTCACATGGGGGAGTTCCTTCATTCTAATGAAGCGAGGGTTAGAGACATTTGCTCCAGAAGAAGTAGCGGCATACCGCGTATTCATCGTTTTTGTGTGCCTACTTCCCTTCTCGTTTAGAGAGCTTCATCTGTTGAAAGGGAGAAAAGGTGCAGCCCTAGCATCAGTAGGTATTTTCGGAAGCGCACTTCCTTATTTTCTTTTCATAGTGGCACAAACCAAGATTGCGAGTAGCATGAATGGCATTCTCAATTCACTTACTCCGCTGTTCACCCTCATCTTTGCCTTTATCTTTTTTGGACAGCGATTCAAGCCTCTTAGTATTCTAGGTGTTATTTTGGGGTTAACGGGGGCTACGGGTCTCGTATATTTTGGTATGGATGATACGTCTGTACTGGCTTTCAGCTGGTTTACCATATTACCTATTGTAGCCTCTGTTAGTTACGGGTTTAACGTAAACCTTATTAAAATGTATTTGCAAGAAGTGAAACCCCTTCAAGTTACTGCACTCTCATTCTTATTTGTAGGTCCCGCTGCAGGCGTGTACCTCTTTGCAGGAACTGATTTTTTAACTCGACTTAACGGAGTTGAGGCGTGGACCAACTTTGGATACATCAATATTCTGGGAATAGTAGGTACTGCTCTAGCCGTTTGGATTTTCAATATGCTCATTAAAGAAACGAGTGCTCTTTTCGCATCTAGCGTAACCTATATGATTCCCATTGTAGCTATTATGTGGGGAATCTTAGATGGCGAAGCGCTCAGCTTTTGGCAATGGATCTCAACGGGAGTAATATTACTAGCCGTTTCACTCATTAACAGCAAAAGGCGCTTTAAAAAGACTTTGTGATATTCAAATAGATAGTTACTTTTGCACCCCTTTTGGGATAAATTGTTAATAACTTAAAAGTAAGCTTGATGTACGCAATTGTAGAGATAGCAGGGCAACAGTTCAAGGTAGAGAAAGACCAGCAGCTGTATGTACATCGCTTGGAGAACAAAGAAGGTGAAGTTGTTTCTTTTGACAACGTTCTTTTGATCGACAACGATGGCAAGGTTAATGTTGGCGCCCCAGCTATAGCAGGAGCTTCCGTTTCCGCAAAGGTGATGGAGCACTTGAAAGGCGATAAAGTGATCGTCTTTAAAAAGAAAAGAAGAAAAGGTTACCGTAAGAAAAACGGTCACCGCCAGTACCTGACTTCCATTCAAATTGAAGGAATCTCTGAAAAGGGTGGAGCCAAAAAAGGTACTGCTAAGGCTAAGCCTGCTGCTAAGAAAGAAGAGGCAGAGGTAAAAGATGAAAAGCCTGCTGCTAAGAAGACAGCTACTAAAAAAGAAGCTGCTCCTAAAAAGCCTGCTGCTAAGAAGACAGCTGCAAAAAAAGAAGCTGCTCCTAAGAAAGAGGCTGCTGCTAAAAAGCCAGCAACCAAGAAGCCAGCAGCTAAGAAAAAAGATTCTAACGAAAACAAAAAAGAAGGATAAGCCATGGCTCACAAAAAAGGTGTCGGTAGTTCCAAGAACGGACGTGAATCAGAAAGTAAACGACTTGGAGTAAAAATATTTGGTGGTCAACCCGCAGTAGCTGGTAACATCATTATACGCCAAAGAGGAACAAAGCATCACCCAGGTGAAAATGTTGGTATGGGAAAAGACCATACTATCTTTGCACTTGTTGATGGAACAGTAGAATTTAGACGTAAAGCAAATAACCGCTCATTTGTATCGGTAGTTCCATTTGAGAACAACTAAAAGCTTGCGTTCGCATATTTTAAATCCCGAGCTAGCGCTCGGGATTTTTTGTTGGTACCCTCCTCACTTCAAATTACATTTGTTTTCATCATAAGACAGCATCGCTATGCTCCGTATTCAGCACATTAGAGAAAATAAAGAAACCATTATTCAAGGGCTTAAGAAGCGTAACCTAAACGCAGAAGACCTTATTGAACAAGCAATCTCGGTAGATGAAAAACGCAGAGAGACCCAAAGCTTACTTGATGCTCAATTGGCAGAGGCCAATGCCATTGCCAAAGAAATAGGCATGCTTTTTAAAGAAGGTAAACAAGCAGAGGCTCAAACCAAAAAAGCAAGAACCGCTGAACTAAAAGAAAGTAATAAGAGTTTACAGGAGCAGCTAAATACGGCTGAACAAGCATTGAACGATGTGCTCTACCAAATACCTAATGTACCTCATCCATCTGTTCCTTCTGGAAATACAGATGCAGATAACGAAATAGTTGAGGAAGCAGGGGTTAAACCCACTCTACATGAAGGGGCTAAACCGCACTGGGAACTTGCCAAGGACTACAGCCTCATTGATTTTGAAACTGGTGTAAAAATAACAGGCGCTGGGTTTCCAATTTACACGGGTAAAGGAGCACGATTGCAACGTGCCTTAGTGAACTTTTTCTTAGATAATGCTACAGCACAAGGGTATACAGAAACATTACCACCACTTGTGATTAATGAAGCTTCAGGTTACGGAACTGGACAGTTACCAGATAAAGAAGGGCAGATGTACCATGCTAACGTAGATGACTTGTACCTCATTCCTACAGCTGAAGTGCCTATTACAAACATTTACCGCGATACGATTCTCAAAGAATCAGAATTACCAAAAAAACATACGGGTTATACTCCCTGCTTTAGACGTGAGGCGGGTTCATACGGAAAAGATGTGCGCGGTTTAAATAGGCTTCACCAATTTGATAAAGTGGAAATTGTACAGGTTGCCCATCCAGATCATTCTTACGAAATACTAGACCAAATGGTAGCCTATGTAAAAACGCTATTGGATAAGCTTGAATTACCCTACCGCGTTCTTCGTCTTTGCGGAGGTGACCTAGGATTTACTTCTGCGCTAACCTTTGATATGGAAGTGTATAGTGCCGCGCAAGACAAATGGTTAGAGGTTAGTTCTATTTCTAATTTTGAAAACTTCCAAGCAAACCGTTTGAAATGCCGCTACCGCGATGAAAATAAAAAACCACAATTGGTTCATACTTTAAACGGATCAGCATTGGCTTTCCCAAGGGTTTTGGCAGCTCTTCTAGAAAACAACCAAACAGATGATGGCATACGTATTCCAGCTGCATTAGCAGAATATACAGGCTTCGATCTCATTACCAAATCATAATACCATGAAATACACAATTCTTACAGTTACAACCTTATTCCTCTTTGCATTTTACGGCTGCAATACAGGAGAGATGCAGCAAGAATTGAATGAAGTGGATTCACTGTATCAAGAGGTTGAGCGCATCACAATGAATTTGGCAAACTATGATGCAGACGTACTTGTCAAAAAGTCTAAAGAGGCAAAAGAACAGCTTGATTTCATCTCGAAAAAATGGCCTAGAGAAGATAGTTTAAGCAGAGCAACGGCAGCCTTTTTGGGCGACTACAAAGCCAATAAAAAGGCACTTGGTTTCTTTGCAGAGCAGATTGAACGCATGGAAAGAGAGTGTGAATACTCACTTAAGCAATTAGACGGACTCAGAAATGACATTGTGAATGATATTCACACTCCTGAAGAATTAGCTAACTACTTAGAAGACGAAAAGAATGCTACTGACGTTCTTATGAAAGGTGACTCTACCCTCACATTGAAGTACGACAAGATTATTAAACGTCATAACGGACTCAAGACCAAAGTAGATTCGGTTATCTTAGACATGAATAAACGAGGAATTCGCTAATTGCTAAAATCACGTCTTTCACATATTATCATTGTAATCGCGTTCTTCGCCTCAGCTGCGACTCAGGCTCAAACCCAGGTAGACCTAGATTTGGCGAGAAGTTACATGGCACAAGGTGAGTATGAAAAAGCACTCGTTTATTACCAAGACTTCTACGACAATCAGCCCATTCTTGGTTTTGCATTACCCCTCTTCAATTGCTTTGTAGAAACCCAAGACTACAAGTCTGCAGAAAAACTCATGAAAAAAGAAATGCGCAAGCATCCTGATAACTTGATCTTGGGCATAGAGTTGGGTAAAATGTTTAAGCGAGCAGGTGAGGTTAAAAAAGCAAAGAGCGCGTGGGGTGATGCAGTAGAAAATGTGCCCGCAAGTAGAAATGAAGTAATACGCATAGCTAGAAAATTTTCTTCCATTCCCGAGTACGAATATGCATTAAAGGTTTATGAGAAAGGAAAGCGCGACTTGAGTGACTTCTACGCTTTCAACTTTGAAATTGCAGATATTTACGGGCTTTTAGGGCAACGCGATAAGATGATTGACATGTATTTAGAGATGTTGGATTACAATCCTGGATACATGCAAACCGTACAGAATTTATTGAATAGAAATATTGATTTTGAAGACGATACAGAATCAATGGAGCTATTGCGCACCCGTTTATTGCGCTTCATTCAACAAGAGCCTGATCAAAAACTCTATCCAGAGCTGCTCATTTGGCTCTACATACAGCAGCGCGACTTCTACGGAGCACTTACTCAAGTTAGAGCATTGGATCGCAGATTTAATGAAGATGGTTTTAGATTGATGGGACTAGCGGAAATAGCTGAAGGAAACGAAGCATATGATGTTGCTACCGCAGCCTATAACTACGTTATTAAAAAAGGTGATTCACCTTACTACTTAGAAGCAAAACAAGCAGGGCTAAGAACGCAAAACCTCGTATTAGAGGATGATACGGCAGCTGGAGAAACCGAATACACGCAATTGGCAACTAACTACATTGCCTTCTTAAATGAAATAGGCCAACCGGCCTCTACCGCGGTGAGTCAGCGTGAACTCGCCTCTATTTTAGCGCGCAAACTGAATAACCAAGACAGTGCCTTGGTACTACTGAATGAGCTTATTGAAATTCCATCCCTCACAGAAGAGATTCGTGCAAAATGTCGCATAGATGCGGGAGATTACCTGGTCATGCAAAACAATGTTTGGGATGCCGCATTAGAATACATGAAAGCCGAGAATGCCTTCAAATATGATGAGATTGGAGAGCGAGCCAAGTTCAAGGCGGCCAAAGTGTATTACTACACGGGAGAATTTGGCTTTGCCAAAGGAATGTTGGATGTATTGAAAGGAAGTACCTCAAGACTCATCGCCAATGATGCGCTCTACCTCTCTCAACTAATTCTAGATAATACTACAATAGATACATCAGAAGTAGCTATGCAAATCTTTGCCCGTGCAGATTTGTACTTTAACCAACAACGCTATACCGGTGCAGGAAACCTACTCGATTCTCTTTTGAAGGAGTTTCCCAATCATCGTTTAACAGATGATGTTTACTTCTTAAAGTATAAGCTACATATGCAGGAGCGAGCGTATCTGAAAGCAGTAGATGATTTAGCGGTAATCGCAAATCAATATGGCACAGATATACTGGGAGATGATGCTGTTTTTCAGTTAGGTGTATTGCATGAAGATTACCTCAACCAGCCCAAAACAGCAATGAAACATTATGAACGTATTTTGATGGATTACCCCTCAAGTTTATACGTTGTTGAGGCAAGAAAGCGCTACAGGTTGCTGCGTGGAGATGATATCCAATAAGCAAAAATAGAGAGATGATAATTTACAACGTAACGGTTAAAATAGATAAGTCGGTTCAAGAAGAATGGCTCAATTGGATGCAAACCAAACACATTCCAGATGTTATGAATACAGGCCTGTTCTTGGAGTATAAACTCAGTCGTATTCTATTAGATGACCCCGATGGTGTGAGTTACTCTATACAATACCTCTGCGCCAATGAAGATAACCTCAACACCTACCAAAATAAACACGCAAATGCCTTGCAAATAGAGCATACCGAGCGCTACAGAGATAAATTTGTTGCATTCAGAACACTGATGCACGTGGTAGACCATAAGACGCATGGATGATCCAGTAAGAGCCAAGAAACATCTCGGTCAGCACTTTCTAAAAGACGAGAGTATCGCCCTGCGCATTACAGAGTCTTTACAACTAGAAGGGTATTCGCAAGTGCTAGAGATTGGTCCAGGAACGGGAGTTCTCACCCAATTTCTGCTTAACCGTGAGGATATGGATTTCAAAGCCATAGACTTAGATGCAGAATCTGTAGACTACTTGCATAAAACGTACCCATCTAAAGCACAGCGCTTTGTGTACGGAGATTTTCTAAAGCAACCACTAGATGATTTTTTTGAGGGTGAGGTAGGAATCATAGGTAACTTTCCCTACAATATCTCTTCTCAAATTCTCTTTAAAGCGCACGAAAACAGGCATCGCGTACCTGAGTTGGTAGGTATGTTTCAGAAAGAAGTGGCAGAACGGGTGGCATCACCCCCAGGCTCCAAAGCGTATGGTATTTTGAGTGTGTTACTTCAGGCCTTTTATGACATTGAATATCTTTTTACGGTTAGCGAGCACGTTTTCTCCCCATCTCCTAAAGTAAAATCAGGAGTAATTCGCTTAAAACGCAATGGCGTAACGGCACTAAATTGCGATGAAAGACGATTTACTGTTGTAGTAAAAACAGCCTTTAATCAACGCAGAAAAACCTTGCGTAACTCCCTCAAGTCATTGGTGCCCGATAAAGAAGTGTTCAACGATGAATTATTCAATAAACGTCCAGAACAACTGGCAGTTGAAGAATTCGTTAACATCACACGCCTCATAGAGGCATCGCAGTCAAAATGATACATTTGTGAGCATTCGGGCTCCGCATGAATAGATTTGAACTTACCAAAGAGTTTTTAGATGACTTGGAAATAGTCATTACCAACCAAGACGAGCAGGCTATTTTGGAAAAAATAGATAACCTGCATCCGGCTGATGTTGCCGAAATCTTGGATGAATTAGATATTGACCAAGGGCTCGTAATCCTGCAGTATTTAGATGGTCCTCGTGCTTCTGATGTGATCATTGAACTAGAAGACGATGTACGCACCAAGCTCTTAGAAAACTTAACTGCTAAAGAAATAGCAGACCAGTTTGTAGAGAACCTAGACTCTGATGATGCTGCAGACGTAGTTGCAGAGCTACCTGAAGAAAAGCGTGAAGCCGTTATAGCAGAGATAGACGATGTTGACCAAGCCTCTGATATTGTATCGCTACTCAACTATGAAGAAGGCACGGCAGGAGCCCTTATGGGTAAGGAAATGATCTGGGTTTCTGAAAACTGGACCGTAATGCGAGCCGTAAAAGAAATGCGTATTCAGGCAGAGCAAATAGACCACGTTTATACGGTCTATGTGGTTGATGCTCGCGACAAACTCATTGGGAGGTTACCCGTAAAGCAATTACTTACAACACCTGTGAAAACGCGTATTGGTGACGTATATAAATCAGACTTACGTGTTGTAAAAACCTGGACCCCTCAAGAAGAAGTGGCACAAATCATGGAAAAGTATGATTTGGTTGTATTACCCGTAATTGATGAGCTAGGCAGACTGGTAGGAAGAATTACAATTGATGATGTGGTAGATGTCATACGCGAAGAAGCGGAAAAAGATTACCAAATGGCATCTGGTATATCTTCTGATGTAGACCAAAGCGATGATGTTTGGCAGCTTACCAAGGCACGTTTACCTTGGTTACTTATTGGTATGATTGGCGGTATGCTAAGCGCATTGGTTATAGGAAAATATGAAGAAAGTATAAAGCTAATTCCAGCCATGGCATTTTTTATACCTCTAATTACCGCTATGGCAGGAAACATTGGAGTACAATCATCAGCCATCATAGTGCAAGGTTTAGCAAACAATACGTTAGAGTTAGGCGGTATTATGCCCAAGCTCTTTAAAGAATTCACTGTGGCAGTCATTAACGGTGTAGTGCTATCTGCCTTGGCTATGATAGGAAGCTATCTTGTTTTTTCTGATTACCAAATAGGAATTACGGTTAGTACTGCCCTACTTACAGTAATTATTGTAGCGGCACTTCTAGGCACTTTTGTTCCACTCATGCTAGACAAGTACCATATAGACCCCGCACTTGCAACAGGGCCCTTTATTACCACTCTCAACGATATTATTGGCCTATTTATCTATTTTATGATTGGTCAAGTCGTATTCACAAGCCTGTAATATGCGTGTATTTTTTATTGATACTGTACATCCAGCATTAGCCCATATTCTTTCAAAAAATGGGTGCGAATGTGTAGATGCTACTCAAAAAACCAGAGCGGATATTTTAGATAGCATAGCCGATGCTGATGGAGTGGTGATTCGCAGTAAGTTTAGAATTGATGTAGAGTTATTAGAGGCTGCAACAAATCTCAAATTCATAGCGCGCTCTGGATCGGGATTAGAAAATATAGATCTCATTGAAGCTGAAAAACGCCAAGTAAAGGTGTTCAACTCTCCAGAGGGTAACCGAGATGCTGTTGGTGAACAAGCCACAGGTATGCTGCTTTCTTTATTCAACAATCTAAACCGAGCTGATGACGAAGTACGTAAAGGAATCTGGCGCAGAGAAGAAAACCGCGGTTTAGAACTCAAAGGCAAAACTGTTGGAATTGTTGGCTATGGCCAAATGGGAAGCGCGTTTGCTCAGCGTCTCAGCGGATTTGAATGTAGGGTTATTGCTTATGACAAATACAAAGCAAATTTCTCCACGGCCTTTGTTGAAGAAGTGAGCCTTCAGCATCTTATGCGCTACGCAGATGTAGTGAGCTTTCATGTTCCCTTAACCAGTGAAACGCATTACTACCTCAACCACGGGTTTGTGAACAGTATAGATAAGCCCTTCTTTCTCATCAATACATCTCGCGGAAAAGTGGTACAAACCGATGCTGTAGTTGACGGACTCAAATCTGGAAAGATTCGTGGAGCATGTTTAGATGTGCTTGAATACGAAGCAAGCTCTTATGAAAATATAGGTGCTGAAAATTTGCCAGAAGCATTTACTTACCTATCCCAAGCAGATAATGTGATTCTATCTCCGCATATTGCTGGATGGACTGTAGAAAGTTACGAGAAGCTATCTACTTTCTTGGCAGAGAAAATTTTAGCCAGTTTTGGTTCAGTGAAGTAATAACCTCAACGTATTTCGAGTACGCTGTTCTAACAAACGTGTTCTACCATGGGTAAGCTCAGCAATAATCTCATCATTGAAATGACGAATGGTAAGCAAGTCTAGTGCTTGGTTGTACCTCACCTCATAATCTTGCTGCAATTCTTCTATCAGTTTGTCTAACTTCAAATCATTTTCATCCACAGAAACTGAAAAGTTCACCGCAGAATTTTGCATCATATTCATGGTTACACCATGTTCTCCAAATACTCTAAAAATATGACTCAAATGCTCTTCTGCAATAAAGGAAAAATCTCGGGTGGCTAGTGAAATTAAACGCTGATTGTGTTTAATGATAAAGGCAGGAATACGCGCATCTTCGCTATTGTCATCGCTTATTAGCGTTCCTATTGAGTCTGGTTTAATAAAGGATTTTACATAAAGTGGAATTTTTTTATTCCGCAGTGGCTGCACTGTTTTGGGGTGAATTACAGATGCCCCGTAATACGCAAGCTCTATTGCTTCCTTGTACGATATTTTAGGTAGCCAACGTGCATTTGGATAAGTACGCGGGTCTGCATTCAATACTCCAGGAACATCTTTCCAAATACTTACAGATTCAGCATCTAGAGCATAGGCGAAGATAGCTGCGCTGTAGTCAGACCCTTCTCTGCCTAAGGTTGTAGAATGTAGAGAGTCTGCACCACCAATGAAGCCTTGTGTTACCACAATCTTTCCAGGGCCTGATTCAAAAAATGAGTTCACCTCTTGTTTTATGCGCGTTGAAGTTCGCTTCCAATCTACTTTAGCTTTGCGGTAGTCATAGTTTGTTTTCACTAATTCACGGGCATCCATCCATCGGTTTTCCATGCCTTCATCACGTAAATAGTGACTAATAATGGTAGTACTTAATAATTCACCAAAAGGTACCAATCTATCGTAGGCAAAGTCTTCTCTACCCTTTCTTACACCAGATATAGCCTCAGCCAAACCCGCAAACAGGTCTTTAAGCTCCATCTGTAATGTTCGAGGCTTTTCCCTAAACAGTTCTTCAACAATCTCTAAGTGAAAAGCCTTAAGTGATTCAACCCTGTCTTCAACATCGGCTTTGCCCAATAAGACTGAACGATGAACTTCTTCTAATGCATTGGTGGTTTTACCCATGGCACTAGCCACAATTACCAGGTTATCTTCACCGTATTGCGAAACAATAGATGCTACATTGCGCACAGCATCGGCACTTTTAACACTCGCACCTCCAAACTTAAATACCAAAGACATACTACAATAGTAAGCTCTTAATACATGTGTACTAACAGCTCTTTTTTGAATTGTGCATCATGTTTTGTGAATTACCTAAATTAGCCCCCAATACCAAACGTGTTGAAAATGAAATACAAATACCCAGCTTTAGCCATTTTGGCTCTTGGTCTTTCTACAGGAAATGCACAGGCTCAAGGTGAACCCTCAAAGCCTAGCTACGAGAAAAAGGTTTATCTTAACGATGGTAAAACCTATGTGCAAAAATCGCTACCTGTTTACCTTAAATTTTCTGTTACTCCAGATGGTAACAACTATCCATTAAAAAGTAATGCGCATCCTACTGATGCCAACCCGCTGTATTTAGATACAGAAGGAATAAACTACATCCGTTCGCGATGGGCGGTAGACCCAGAAACGGGAAAGCCAGTCTCTCCTCAACGTGAGGTTCAAATGGAACTGTATGCCGATGGTCTTGCTCCTGTTACAAGGTTGAAATTTGCTGGCGCACCTAAATATGTTTCAGGTGGAACAACTTTCTTTGGAAAAGGATTGAGCTTTACGCTTACACCGCGTGATGGTGTTTCTGGCGTTATGGAAACCAAATATGCTTTAGGCTCAGGTTACACCAATTATGGCGCTGCTGTTAATGCTGGTGCAGAAGGAGCTCAAACGGTTTATTACTATTCTGCAGATAACGTTGGAAATGCAGAAGAGACTAAAAATAAAGCCTTTACGGTTGATCTTACAGCACCAACCAGCTCGCATGAAATTGTTGGCATTGTATACAACGGTAATATTCTTTCGCCAAGCACTACTTTCAAATTAACAACCAATGACAATTTATCTGGTGTAAGAAGCGTGAAGTACTCTTTTGATGGAGGTTCTGATAGAGGTTACTCCCCCAATATCCGCATGTCTGGATTGGGAGATGGAGAACACACGTTATACTACTACGCTACAGATAACGTAAGCAACGTAGCTACCAAGCAAAGTGTACAGTTTTACTTGGATTTGATTCCGCCAGTGGCAGAGATTCAAGTTAACGGAGATCAATATAAAGGTCGCTATTTATATGTTTCTCCACGTACCAAAATCAGTTTAAGTGCTACGGATAACAAAGCGGGCGTTAAGAACATATACTACCGCATAGACGGTAAAGAACGCTACACGTATAGCGATCAGTTCAATATTCCAAATACGTTGGGCGTACACACAGTTAAGTATGATGCCAACGATAACGTTGAAAATTTGGCTGCAAATAAGTATCTCAACGTGTTTATGGATAATGAAGCTCCCGAAACAGGTATTGTATACGGTAAGCCACAGTTCTTTGATCGTGATACATTATTCATTACTAGCCAGACACCCGTAAAATTGGTATTTAGAGATGCACATTCTGGAATTCAGAAAACGATGTACTCTATAGATGGAGCAGGTGATAAGGCATACTCAGAATTTACAGTTCCAGGAGAGGGCTATCACACGATTACGTTTAACAGTACAGATAACGTAAATAACGTGGAGCAAACCAAAACGAGCAACGTGTTTGTAGATAATACTGCTCCTGATATTTATGTAAACTTCTCCATTAAGCCCATTGGTAAAAAAGGAGACAAAAACATCTATCCTAATTATGTACGCATGTACATGGGTGCTACAGATCAGCACACGGGAACAGAAAGTGTAATGTACAGCATAGACGGTGGTCCTTTAACACTTTATTCAAGTGCCCAAACCCTAGATGTATCTGAGTTGAGTAAATTCCGCAAGAAGAAAAAATACGAGGTTCGCGTGGTTGCCAAAGACAAATTGGGTAACCAAAGCGAGAAAACGTTTGAATTCTACGTAGGTAGAGCAGAATAAATACAACCAACACGTTTGAACAAAAAAGCCCCGAGCAGCTGCTCGGGGCTTTTTTTATGCTGATAATGTCTTACGTTATTCCTTCACCAAGGTCATCTCATCAACTAAGTGTCCTGCCCCTGCAAACTTATCTACAATAAATAGCACGTAGCGTGCGTCAACCATTATGTTCCTGCATATGGTAGGGTCGTACATAATATCACTCATTGTACTTTCCCAAGTTCGGTCAAAGTTCAGTCCAATAAGCTCACCTTTAGCATTAATAGCAGGGCTCCCAGAGTTTCCGCCTGTGGTATGGTTAGAGGCTATGAAGCACACACGAAGGTCGCCTTCTGCATCGGCATAGTTGCCAAAGTCATTGTTGCGAATTAATGATTCTAGCTTTTTAGGCACCGTAAACTCTTTGGTAGAGTTATCCATCTTCTCTAAAATTCCGTCTGCCGTTGTAAAGTGCTTGTAAGTTACTCCATCCATGGGTTTGTATCCATCAACTTGACCATAGGTCACACGCATGGAGAAATTAGCATCCGGATAGTAGCGTTGCGCATCTGGCATTACCTCCATAAGTGCTTGCATGTATGTCCTATTCAACACATCTAATTTTGCTTGGTAATCGCCCAGCTTTGGCCTCACAGAAGAAGAGTATCCATCTAACAAGCTCTTCTGCAAGAAATAGGCAGGGTCTTTTTTAAGTTTCTTAACATCCTTTTTAGTAAACTCTGCAAGAAATGCCATTACCTCAGGCTCTGAAGAGAACATCGTTTTATCAAATAAATCTGCAGTTGGGTCTTTGCGCTCTGTGAACAACGAAAAATCACGCGGATGCAGTTTTTGATCTAGCTCTAGTAAATACATCTCTGTTAGGGTCGAAAACAATTCCCGGTCCACAGGCTCATGATAATTCTTAAAGAAACCCTTAGCTGCTTTTTGCAAGGCCGCTACTCGCTTGGCCAAATCTTCTTCAGACAGTTCTTCGTCTGTTAAAGCCTCAAAACGTGAAGCAAAGCGAAGAATTTCTGGGCCATAATAAAAGTACTCCACCAAGAGTTCTCGTGCCAAAAGCAATGAACTCGCCTCTTCATACACCGTATTGTATTCAACCAATACATCACCGTACTTCTCTTTAAAAGCATCATTGGAGTTTACGCGATTTGTGAACTCTTCTTCCAATGCTTTTTTGGTACCAATAGCATCTACGTTTTTGAGTCCTTTACTCTGACCAATCCATTTTTTCCAAGCATTGGCAATGCGAGATTGCTTGGCAGCATATTGGATATTTATTTTCTTGTCCGTTTCCATCCACTTACCTATGATTTCCAAAGACGCATCGCGCATGGCAATTTTAGACGGATTGCTCGATTCCAACACGTAAGACACCGCAGAGCTAGGCAGGTATTCTTCCGTTCTTCCTGGAAAGCCAAAAACCATAGTAAAATCACCTTCATCATAACCCGAGATATTCACAGGTAAGTGATGCTTGGGAGTATAGGGCACATTGTCTTCTGAATATTCCGCTGGCATGTTATTGGAGTCTGCATAGATGCGAAACATACTAAAGTCTCCTGTGTGACGCGGCCAAACCCAGTTATCTGTGTCAAAACCGTACTTACCAATAGACGATGGTGGAGCTCCTACCAAGCGCACATCGGAGAAGGTCTCCGTAACAATTAGAATAAACTGATTCCCGTGGTAAAACGGTCGAACCTCCGTATCGTAATGCGATTCGCCTTTGGCTCTTTCTTCCAATCGCTTAGCTACTGCAGCAATAGCCTTATTCCTAGCATCTTCATCGGCATTTTCTGGAATAGCTGCCAAAACAGAATCTGTTACATCTGCCATACTCACAACAAAAGTTACAGTAAGGCCTGAGTTGGGGAGTTCATCTGCTCTGTTCATGGCCCAAAAACCATCTGTTAAGTAATCGTTCTCAACAGATGAATGGCTTTGGATTTGTCCGTATCCGCAATGATGATTGGTAAGTAGGAGTCCTTGATCACTAATAACCTCTCCTGTACAGCCACCTCCAAAGATGAGCACGGCATCTTTCAAACTAGATTGGTTCACACTGTAAATATCTTCTGCAGACAGCTTCATACCCATAGATTGCATCTCGCTCTCATTCAACTGCTTGAGAAAGAAAGGGAGCCACATCCCTTCTTTGGCAAATCCAGTAATAGGTATCACTACTAACCCAACTAGGGCAAAACAAAGTCTTGAAAATAGCCTCATTGTTCTCAAATTTTATGCTGAAAACAAGTTTACAAAGAATTGAGATGTGAGTCACTGTTAAACACAACCTCCGTAGTAATTTTGCAGTCATGCATCACATTGAGCCATTTTATAACTGGAGAGATCTATATACGGCAGAGACCGATGATCAATCTCCATTCTATGGCAGGGAGTATAGTGAGTTTTATTTCTCTGATACGATTTATAATCATTACATCCACCCGCAATGGGACAATATTGAATCGCCCACACTATTCATAAAATTACTCTATACAGACTATGATGATGGCTATGTAATCATGGAGCTTATTGGCGAGTGGAACGATACACTGCATAACGATATAATGCTTTTAAAGAGAAATGTAGTTGATCTTTTGGTGGATGAGGGAATAAACAAGTTCATTCTTATTGGTGAAAACGTATTAAACTTTCACGCTTCAGACGACTGCTATTATGAAGAGTGGTTTGAGGATGTAGAAGATGGATGGATTGCCTTAGTCAATTTTAGAGATCAAGTTATTCAAGAGCTAACAGACTTAAGCGTAGACCATTATTTTGTTCTTGGAGGCACCTTAAACGAGGTAGATTGGCGCACGCATAGACCACTTGCTTTCTTTCAAAAAGTTGAAAAATACGTTCAACACAGAATTGCACTAATCTAAAGGGTAAACCTAAGCGCACATGCTAGTCAAATTCGTCTATATTTGTTTCACCTAAAACACGCAGTAATGAAATCAACCCTTCTTCTCATTGGGCCTGTTCTGTTTTCCATGTTGAGTTTCAGTCAGTCGGTTGAACTTCAGGCTATTGGTAGCACAGGCGAAGAAATCTCCAGCCCAGCAGGAAGTGTAGCCTTTACACTGGGAGAACCTGTTTCTGAAACTATTGAGTCAACTGATAACCAGCTCACGCAAGGCTTCCACCAAGGATTTATCACCTTCGTTTCTGTTGAGAAAATTGCAGAAGTTGATTTCACTACTTTAATTTATCCCAACCCAGCACTTGAGTACACTATTTTAGAAATATCAGGTATTGACTACACAGGATTTACATATGCTTTGTACGACCTATCTGGTAAGCAGTTGAAATTTGGCACTTTCCAAAGCAGCCAAGAACGCCTGAATTTGACTAGCCTTTCTCAAAGTATGTATCTATTGAAAATTGAAAACCTAACGCGTAAAATATCGGAGACTTTCCGTCTACAGAAAATCTAAATAGCTATGAAAAGAATCTTAATCACACTTTCATTGGTGTTTTCCATCTTGGTTTCATTTGCTCAAACACCTGAGGCAGTAAAATACCAAGCAGTTGCTAGAGATGGTAGCGGAAATATTCTTGAAAATCAATTGGTTACTTTCCGAATTAGTGTATTACAAGGAAGCAACGCAGGGCCAAGTGTTTATTCAGAATCTCATATTGATACCACAAATCAGTACGGATTAGTAAACTTAGAAATTGGTAGAGGTGCACCCATTTCTGGAGACTTTACTACCATTGATTGGGGAGCTGCATCCTATTTCTTACAAATTGAAATGGACCCTGCAGGAGGTAATAATTACAGCGTAGCTGGAACATCAGAGCTATTATCAGTTCCTTACGCATTAAGTGCAAAGACGGCTGAGGATGACAACGATACAGACCCTACAAACGAATTACAAGCGATTAGTAAGTCAGGAAACCTAATCAACCTCTCTGATGGAGGAGGTTTTATTATAGATGAGGTAAACGATGCGGATGCTGATTCAACAAACGAATTACAGACGATTTCTAGAAGTAACGATACCGTGTTTTTATCGGATGGTGGTTTTGTAGTTTTACCAAATACGGTAAACAACGATAACGATTCTACCAACGAGATTCAAGTTCTATCCATCTCTAACGATACAGTATTTCTAACGGATGGTGGATTTGCCGTTCTCCCAGGTGAAGTTGATGGAGATACCACCAACGAAATCCAAACATTGAGTCTATCTAATGACACAATATTCTTAACAGATGGTGGAAATGTTGTTTTGCCAGTAACTGTCAATAACGACAACGACTCTACAAACGAAATTCAGGACTTGAGTATCAACGGTGACACCATTTTCATCACTGATGGGGATAGCATCATCTTACCCAATTTCGTTAACAACGATAACGACTCTACAAACGAGATTCAGGACTTGAGTATCAACGGTGACACCATCTTCATTACTGATGGCGATAGCATAATCCTGCCGACTATCGTAAACAACGATAACGACTCTACAAACGAACTTCAGGATTTGAGTATCAACGGTGACACCATCTTCATTACTGATGGGGATAGCATCATCCTGCCGACTATCGTAAACAACGATAACGACTCTACAAACGAACTTCAGGATTTGAGTATCAATGGGGATACCATTTTCATCACTGATGGCGATAGCATTATCCTACCAACCGTTGTCAATAACGACAACGACTCTACTAACGAGATTCAAGATCTCAGTATTAACGGTGATACCATCTTCATTACAGATGGCGATAGTATCATACTACCAACCGTTGTCAATAATGATAATGATTCTACCAATGAGATTCAGGACTTGAGCATTAATGGTGATACCATTTTCATCACTGATGGGGATAGCATCATACTGCCAACCGTTGTCAATAACGATAATGACTCTACAAATGAAATTCAAGTACTTACGCGAAGTAATGACACGCTTTATTTGAGCGATGGCGGAAATGTTGCCTTGGATGACTTATCAAATGGTTGGATAACAGCAGGTAATGATATAAGCTACAATGAAGGCCTAGTACGAATCAATAATACCAATACCACTGGTAGATTAGTCATTGTCGATACTTTAACAGCAACCCGTAATACGGGTGTAGATATTGATGTCGTAGGTACAACTTCAGGTACAGGATTAGATATTCAGCTAACTACTACTGCTGCTGGCGATCACCTTGCTCTTAAAACAGCAGCAACTGGTAGCAACGGCAACAATTATGGTGTGCAGTCTATTGCAAATGGGTCAAATTCAAACTTTGCCATGGCTGGTGCAGCAGGAACATCTTTTTTCTTGACTCCTGGAAGAAATATTGGGGTAGCTGGTTTTGCTGCCAGTCAATCTTCAGTCAACTTAGGTGTATTTGGATTGCTAGCTGGAGGCTCAGCAGGTTCGTCTATTAATAATGCTATTGATGGAGAGGTATATATCAATGGAGGTGCAGGTTCATTTAATGCGGCTTTACTTGGGTATACTCAAGCAAATGGGGCAGGGGATAACTATGGGGTTGAAGCTTACGCTTTAGGCTCTTCCTCAAACAATTATGCGATTTATGGTAATTCAACTCTAGGAGCCACGGGGACAAACTATGCAGGATATTTTGAAGGGAATGTTACCATAAATGGAAACTTAGATATTACAGGGAATATTAGTAAAGGTGGTGGAACATTTAAAATTGACCACCCAATTGACCCTGAAAACAAATACCTTGTTCATAGCTTTGTCGAGAGTCCAGAAATGATGAATGTGTACAATGGAAACACAACAACAGATGCTTCTGGTTTCGCGACTGTTGAACTACCAGAATACTTTGAGGTTGCCAACAAAGACTTTAGATATCAACTTACGGTAATCGGGACATTCGCCCAGGCGATTATCAAAGAGAAAATAAGCAACAACAAATTTGTTATTCAGACGAATCAACCAAATGTGGAAGTTTCATGGCAAGTTACTGGTATTAGAGATGATGCCTGGTCTAATGCAAATAGAGTAAAAGCTGAGAAGGAGAAAGAATCTAATGAAAGAGGTAAATATCTCCATCCTGAGTTATTTGGACAACCTGAAACAAAAGGTTTGAATTACGAACACAAAAACCATAACAAAGGAGAGTTATTGAACGCACCTAAATAGTTGCTACGAATAAAGAAGAATGTCCCATATCAAAGGACATTCTTCTATTTAATCCCCTTCGCAATTACTTTGTCTGACTTGTTCCAAATGGGGTAAAAGCCTTCATTACCCCAAATGTTTCTGGCGATGTAGGCCTTTATTCTGCGATTAATTTCAGGAGCTGAATGTCTCGCTCCATCAAGCATTGTTGACACCCCTTTACCCTCGGCAAATGCAGTGAATTCGTTGTAGAGTTCAGTAGAAAAAGAAAATTCCTTGGCAAAATCTATTGGGGTTTTATACGCCAAAAGCTCATCGCGATGTTTGTCTGCATAGCTCCACGCCCACTCGTATATAATTCCGTTATATACTAATGCAGTCAAGTATGAAGACCGTTTTGTTGTATCGTAAGGAACAAAAACATCTGGATAAATACCACCGCCACCGTAAACAGTATCCCCATTTTTGGTTGTAAAAATCAGTGAATCATTAACTTGAAGACTATCTTCAGAGAAGAGTTCACCATGTGCATATCGGTCATACATTTCTTCATGATACTCTTCTGAACCATTCGAATATGGCTTTTGAATACACCTGCCGCTTGGAGTGTAATACCTGGCGATGGTCAACCGAGTAGCGCTACCATCTGGCCACATAGTTTGCTCTTGTACCAGGCCCTTACCAAAAGAGCGTCTTCCTACTATATTTCCACGGTCATTGTCTTGAATTGCTCCTGCAAGTATTTCACTTGCACTCGCTGAAGCCTCATCAATTAATACTGTTACATCAATATCTACTAGAAGGTTTTTAGAAGTTGCTCGATATTCTTCTCTTGGTCTAGCTCTACCCTCCGTATATACAATCAATTCTCCTTCAGTCAAAAACTCATCGGCTATGTTAACAGCAGCATCTAAAAATCCACCACCGTTTCCTCTTACGTCAACTACTAAGTCTTTCATACCCTCACCAGTAAGTTGATTAGCTGCTTCCATAAACTCATCATAGGTGGTTTTCGCAAACCGGCTAATCTTGATGTATCCCGTTGCTTCGTTAAGCATATAGGCGACTTCCACACTGTGAATAGGAATTCTATCTCGTACAATGGTGAATTTCAATTCGTCCCTAGTATCTCGAATTATCCCCACGCGAACTTTGGTTCCTTTCTCTCCCTTCAGCAGTTTAAGTACATCGCCATTTTTAATACCAACGCCAGCAATTAATTCATCTTCAACCCGAACTATGCGGTCTCCAGCCAGAATACCCACTTTTTCAGACGGACCACCAACTAATGGTGTTACTACTACTACCGTATCTTTTCTGATGTTGAATTGCACACCAATACCCTCAAAGTTACCTTCTAACGGTTCATTCAATGCTTGCAGATCTTCAGCAGTTATGTAATAACTATGCGGATCTAGCTCTTGAAGGATATGGCTAATAGACTCATCAACCAATTTCTTTCGCTCTATCGGGTCAACATATTCGTTATCAATATAGCGTACAATTTGTTCGAGCTTACGTCCTTCATCAGACGGCTTGAAACTATTAGCGTTAACTGCAGAATTCCCTCCAGATTGGCTCGGAAAGTAAAGTATTTGACCTAGATAAAAGCCTATCGCTAAAAATCCGAATAACAATATTGGGAGATAAATGAATTTTTTGTTCATGTAAGCAAATGTAAAGGAGTATGTTAATTACAATGAATGCAACGAGAAACAGAAACGATATGTTCTACCAACTTCTCCTTAATCTTACTTCGGATCTCTTACTAAAGACAAGTAGGGTAAAAAGATATCTCAATCTTTAAAATCCGTTTCAGTAGGTGATCTTTAACTGAATTAAGAGCCTCATTAATCTTAACCTCTACAAGTACTGCTGCTTTCAACCATCTCAGATTGACTTTTAGACCTTGCTCAGTGCCCAGTAATATTAGACGCATTTCACCAAGGTCAACCGAATGACTGATGCAATACAAACAAAGCATTGTCTACTTGAAAGGGCTTGTGATAGAAATAAAAAAAGAGGCTGCTTTCGCAACCTCTTGCATCTGTACCCGGGGCGGGAATCGAACCCGCACTCTATTGCTAGAACTGGATTTTGAATCCAGCGCGTCTACCAATTCCGCCACCCGGGCGGATTAAAATGGAGGGCAAAAGTATATTTTTTTCGGACTCCTCAAGTAGGGCTCATTCAAATTCTCTGTAAGGATTCTGCACAGACCCTTCTAATTGTTTGTACATGTGGGTTTTATTTGGTTAATTTGCACCCCTTTTTAAGAAGCGGTATGGGTTCAGAATTGAAATTCTTTTCGGGAAATGCACATCCTGCTTTGGCGCAAGCCATTGCGAAGGCATACGGTTCTGAGTTAGGCGAGGTTAGTACAACCAAGTTTAGCGATGGTGAATTTACAGCCTATTTTGAAGAAACCGTTAGAGGAAAAGACGTTTTTTTGATTCAATCTACCATTCCACCAACAGATAATCTGTTTGAGCTTTTGCTCATGATTGATGCCGCTAAAAGAGCTTCTGCCAAAAGTATAGTTGCAGTTATGCCATATTTTGGCTTTGCAAGACAAGATCGAAAAGATAAGCCTAGAGTAGCCATTGGCTCAAAGTTAGTAGCTAATATGCTTACTGCTGCAGGTGTGACACGAATCATGACCATGGATCTTCATGCAGACCAAATCCAGGGGTTCTTTGAAGTTCCAGTAGATCACTTGTTTGCTTCATCAATTTTCTTGCCTTACATAGAAAGTAACTTAGATGTGAGCAATTTGGTCATTGCAGCTCCAGACACTGGAGGTACCAAACGAGCCAATGCGTATGCCAAATATTTAGACTTGGAACTGGCTATTTGTTACAAGCAAAGAAGGGTAGCCAACGAAGTTCAAGATATGATGGTAATTGGTGATGTCAAGGGCAGAGACGTATTACTCATAGACGATATCATTGATACAGCTGGTACGCTGTGTAAGGCAGCTTCTTTGATGAAAGAAGAAGGTGCAAATAGTGTACGGGCAATTTGTACCCACCCTGTGTTAAGTGGTCCTGCATACGATCGAATCAATGATTCTGATATTACGGAACTAATCGTTACGGATACTATTCCGTTACAAAAACAATCAGATAAAATTAAAGTCCTTAGTGTAGCTGATTTATTTGCAGATGTTGTGAAGAAAATCCAAACGAAAGAGTCAATCAGCTCCAACTTTATAATTTAACAGCATAGAGAAAAGAAGATGAAAACGCTTGAATTAAACGCTGCGAAGCGAGAAGCTATTGGTAAGAAAGACGCTGCAAACTTGAGAAAAGAAGGTCTTGTACCTGCAGTTGTTTACGGAGGAAGTAAAGAGTTACATATCAAGATTGATGAAAGAGAACTCAATAAAGCTATCTATACCGCAGATACATTTAACGTAATTTTGATTGTAGATGGTGAGAAAGTAAGCACCATCATTCAAGATGCTCAGTTTGATGCGCTAACAGATCGCCCTACCCACGTAGACTTTTTGATGGTATCTGAAGACAAGCCGGTAAAAGTTAAAATGACTATTAACTTAACGGGTAGTTCTATTGGTGTTAGAAATGGTGGTAAGCTGCGCAAACCAATGCGTAAACTATCTATGAAAGGTGCCCTTTCTGCAATTCCAGATGCTGTTGAGATTGATATTACAGATATCCGAATTGGTAAAGCAATTAAAGTTGGTGACTTAAACTACGATGGTATTGAGTTACTAGATCCAGCTTCTAGTGTTATTGCAGCAGTTAAAACTGCTCGTGGTGCAGTGGATGAAGATGAAGAGGGTGAAGAGGGTGCTGAAGCTGCAGAAGAAAGCGCTGAAGCATAATTTACTTGGTGTATGAAGTTCCTAATTGCGGGTTTAGGCAACATAGGTGCAGAATACGCCAATACCAGACATAATATAGGTTTTGAAGTACTCGATGCACTAGCTAGTGCATCGGGTATTTTTTTTGACCAACAGCGTCACGCTTTTGTGTCTGAGCTTAGACATAAGGGAAGAACCTACGTTTTAATAAAACCTACCACCTTCATGAATTTAAGTGGAAAAGCAGTACACTATTGGATGCATGAAGAAAAAATTCCATTAGAACGTACGCTCGTTATCACAGATGATTTAGCGCTTCCCTTCGGGAAAATTAGAATCAAAGGCAAAGGCAGTGATGGCGGTCATAATGGATTAAAGCACATCCAGGCCACTCTTGGAACTCCAGTTTACCCTAGGCTTCGCTTTGGCGTTGGAGACAACTTTCCTAAGGGGAGGCAAGTAGACTATGTGCTTGGGCAATGGACAGCGGAAGAGCAACAAACACTATCTGAGCGTGTGAAACTGGCAGCAGATGCAGCTCTCTCTTTTGGTACGCTGGGCATTCAGCGAACCATGAATGAGTTTAATAGTAAATAACCTTTTGTCTTTTCCTTACTTTAAAGTGAAATAAGCAAATCCTATTTTCATACCGTCAGCGTAGGCTTCTACCATGTATTCACCTTCCATTAGGCTTACTCGATCTTCCCAATACATGCAAACATCTAACTCTAATTGCTCGTACAAGACTACTTTCTTGATGCTATACAATCCACGGGTATCCCCATAATTGAACATGTTCGAATCATCACTACGTTCAGCCAATACCTTACCATTTGGCATGGTGATTCTTACGTAAATGGGCTTGTTACCCTTCTCAGCAATCTCATTGCGATCTAAAGTGAAACAAACTTTTATTTTCTCAACTTTTTCTGCTCTATTGGTCTCTCTATGAACACCGTTATTCTTCACACGTTGGCCATAGGCTACCATATCTAGTGCCTTCAACTTTGCGCCTAGCTTAACCTTTTGGTTCAGCTCCTCATTCATATCACGCAACTCTGTGTTCTTATTCTCTGTCTCACTTAACTTGCGCGTTACCTGCGCATTTTCTGCCCTAAGCTCAACATTCAATGTATTTAAAGAGTCTATAGTTTTTACATACCCTTTCATTATTTCTCGCAATGTACCTGCTTCTTTCCGGAGCTTGTAAATTGTCCACTTATTGTTTTTTGCTTGCGCAATAAGCTCCTCAACCTTAGATCGTTGCTCCATTAACTCAATATTCATGGAGTCATTGGTAACTGCCATCGAGTCATATTGGCCAGTCATTATCTCGAGCTCATCAATCACTTTATTCTTCTCATCTTCTACCTCCTCTTTGAGGTAACCCAAATCTGTAAGTTCCTTCTTTAGTTGTTGGTTAGAATATGTCATGTAAGCTCCAAAAGCTGAAACTATAATGAGCAACAAGATTAAAATGGCACTAACTGGCTTTTTATCTTCTTGATTTTGGGGAGTTTGCTTGTTTTCCATAATTTTAAAATCAGTTCAAAAGTATATTCTTAAGCACCAATCTCTAATCACATGCTAAAAGATTTTATACACCTTCTTTATCCACCGTGCTGTTTGTGTTGTCAAACCGTGCTAGAACCACACGAAAAGCACGTTTGTTTAGCTTGTATAACTCAATTTCCGCGAACATATTTTGAGCGAATACCAATGAATACGGTAGAGCAAGTATTTCGCGGTAGGCTCCTTCTTGAGGCGGCTACAGCTTTGTGGTACTTCTATCCCGAGAGTAAAACCCAAACACTTATGCACGCTCTTAAGTATCATGATTCTATAGATGCAGGGTTATACATGGGGAAACTGTTGGGGCAATCTATCTTGGAGGCGGAGCGTTTTCCAAAACCCGACCTGCTTATTCCAGTTCCATTACACAGCAAAAAGCTTAGAAAGCGAGGCTATAATCAAGCTGAAATAATTGCGAAGGGTATCGAAAAAGTGTTACATATTCCTGTAAATACCACAGCACTGCAACGAGTAGCCTTTAATGAATCTCAAACAAAAAAGGGTCGATTTGCCAGATGGCAGAATGTTGAAACCATTTTCAAAGCAATTAAACCCAGTGAAGTTGAAGATAAATGTGTTTTACTGGTAGACGATGTTGTAACCACCGGAGCCACGCTTGAAGCCTGCGGAAAACAACTTCAAGAGTCAGGTGTGTCAAGCCTGTGCATTGCTACTGTTGCGTATACTGCTTGATAGCGTCAAAAACTATCTTTGTCGCATGGCAGAAGATCTGGTCATTAACAAAGGAAATAGAGAAGCGAAATACAAAACGCTAATTACCCAGTTGCAATCGTTACTAGATGGAGAGCCAAATCAAGTTGCAAACTTGAGCAATGTAGCGGCCGCAATTAAGGAAACTTTTCCTGTACTTTGGGTTGGTTTTTATCTGACAGATGAAAATGGTTTGGTGTTAGGTCCCTTTCAAGGTCCCGTTGCTTGTACGCGTATACCTATAGGTAAAGGCGTTTGCGGCAAGGCGCTAGAAGAAAAGCGCTTGATATTCGTTCCAGATGTAGATGCCTTTCCTGGTCACATCGCCTGCAGTTCACGATCAAAAAGTGAGCTTGTTGTACCACTGCTAGATGAGAATAACAATGTATGGGCAGTACTAGACATAGACAGCGAATCTCTAAACTACTTTACAGAAACAGATATCCAATACACACAATCGCATTGCAGTTGGCTTTCAAATCAAAGAAGTTCATGGAAGTAATTAAGAGTACAATTATTCCCATTATACTAGTTGCATTGCTCATTGGCTGTGCTCAACAATACCCTATTACTGGAGGAGAGAAAGACACTACTCCACCCAGTATCAAAGAAAGTTCGCCTATTAACTTCAGCACGAACTTCACTGATAATTCCATCACTTTCACTTTTGATGAGTATGTGCAGCTCAAGAATATGAATGCAGAGTTTATTAGCTCTCCACCTTTGGAAGAGAATCCTGAATTCACGGAAAAAGGTAAGTCCATAACCATGGAGTTCAATGAAAAACTCAAACCAAACACTACCTATAACTTCAACTTTGGAAATGGAATTGTTGATTTTACAGAAGGCAATCCGCTTGATAGTAACCTTTTTGTAATCTCAACTGGAGATGCATTAGATTCACTATCGGTTTGGGGCAAGGTAAAAGACGCGTATACCAACCTACCAGTAGGTCAGGTTTACATTGGTCTTTATGAAAGTAAAGAGGATAGTGTGTTCACTACTTCTAGACCTAATTTCTTGAGCAAAACCCAGTCTACTGGACTATTCAACATCGGCTATTTGCCAGAAAAATCATTTCAAATACTTGCCTTTGAAGATCTGAATGGAAACTATATTTTCGACAGATATGCAGAGCGTGTAGCTTTTACAGAGAAAAGAGTAAATACCGCTATCCCAGATACTTTTTTATTCAGATTCTTTACTGAAGAACCTCCCAAGCAATCTGTAAAAAAAGCTCGTGCAACCCACTTTGGGATGATGGGCGCCAAGTTCAGTCTGCCTGTAGACTCATTAGAGATAAGCCTGCCAGGTGATACAACAAGCGCCAGAGTTTATTCTGTACTTAACCCACAAAGAGACAGTGCCATGCTTTTTGTATACCCACCTGAAGAACGAGATACACTATTGATGGTTCTTGAGGCAGACTCCATAGTTGACACGCTGCTCTACCGTCTCCCTAGCTACAGCAAATACCTCAAAAGTGTTGAAAAAGGCAAAGCCGATGTTGAATTGCAAGTTACTCCCATGATGCAAGGAGGCTATCATAACTACTTTGATACGTTGTTCATCAACTTTAATCATCCATTAAAACAAATAGATCCCTCAAAAATCGAGTTTGTCATAGATAAAGATACGGTCTCTTCAGACTCTATTCAACTACTGTACGAAAAGGGAGTTACCTTTGGAAAAGACAGTATCATTCACAACCAAATTGCGCTTCTCTATACTTGGCAACCAAATTCCAACTACTCACTCAATGTATATCCAGAAGCTTTTAAAGATGTTTACGGCCTAGCGAATGATACCCTCACTTTTCCAATACGTACAAAAGCATTCGAAGCTTATGGGAAGTTGGAAATTTCTCCGTTGAACGTTCCCCAAGGTCCTTACATTTTAGAGCTGATGAACGGAAAAGGTTCAGTGCTAGAAACCCGTTACTTTTCTGTAGCAGAGCCCATTACATACCCATTCTTATCACCTGGAAAATATCGCCTAAGGCTTATTTTAGATCATGATAGAAATAGACGCTGGAGTACTGGTAATTTTAGCAAGCGCATACAGCCAGAAACCGTTTATTACTTTCAACAATCTATTGAAGTTCGTGCCAATTGGGAATTGGACTTTGATTGGGATTTTAAGGATGTAAAGTAAAGCTGTCTTGTTCGTCTAAAAACCGAAACTTGTCTCGAATCAACGATAACTTTTGCCTAGAAAGTGTAGTGCTAAAAATACCTTGCTCGTGAGCAGGAGAGGCCAACACCTCTTCACCTAGAGCATTTAGTAAAACGCTATCACCGCTGTGTTCAATCTCATTTCCGTCTTTTCCTACCCTATTCACACCCAGCACATAGGCTTGATTTTCAATGGCTCTGGCCCTTAAAAGCTGTTTCCAAGGGTAAGACCTACGTTCTGGCCAATTGGCAACATAAATAGCTAGGTCATAACCCAGTTCATTTCTGCTCCATACTGGAAAACGTAAATCAAAACAGATTTGCGGAAAAATCTTCCAGCCTTTGTAATCTATACAAATACGTTCTTTACCAGCTGTGTAGTGCTTATGCTCATCAGCATATGAGAATAAATGGCGCTTATCGTAATGCTTAATTGCCCCACTTGGTTCTACCCATATTAATCGGTTTACATGATTTCCATCATCGGTTGTACAGATAATACTGCCGGTAATTGCAGCGTTCAAACGCTCGCTTTGAGTTTGCATCCACTTAACTGTATCTCCATTCATAGGCTCCGCAAAGCGATGTGGTTCCATAGAAAATCCAGTAGTAAACATCTCTGGAAGAACCAGGACATCCATGGCTTCAAGGTTTTGCAAGTAACCTTCAAACTTGGCCTTGTTGGCATCTACATCTTGCCAAACAAGAGCGGCCTGAATCCATGATATGCGTAAACTTTCCATGAAGTGAAAGTAGCAAATCAAAGACTAGTTGGCTATATCAAATCGGGTTTGTGCTTCTTTTAGCACATATGCTAAAATTTCTTGTGTTTCATCCGGAAACTTGATAGGCTTGGGTTGTGGTTTCTTAAGCCATTTCTCTAGTATCGGTATAGAAACCTTATCAAGTTTCTGAATGATTGGTACCCCAAACTCTGCGGCTGCAGCTGCATTCAAATGTTGTTCGTATTGACCTTCCATAGGTACAACCGCTACCTTCTTACCCAAGTACAATGCTTCAGCTGGTCCTTCAAAGCCAGCACCACATAAAAATCCTGAACCTGACGCTAAACTTGAAATAAACTTCTCTTGGTCTACAGGATAAAAAGACACATTTCTTTCTGTTTCTAACCGATTAACGCGCTTTGAGAACACATGCCATTGTACTCCAGTGAAAGTTCCCAAAACATCCAATAGCTCTTCTTTTCCATATGCTGGGAGGTAAACCGTGATATGATTACCATTTGTTGGCTCAACGTCTCTTATGAGCTTTCGTATTACAGGAGTAAAGACCCTTTTTCCATATGCTTTAAAATGGAACCCGTATCTGAGCTTCGCAGGAGCGTAATTATTCAAAACAAACCATGCAAAACGGTCTTTCTTCTCAACCCTTGGGCTCTTTGGGTGTATAACTCCTGCTTGATGGCTTAATGAAACGCATGGAGTTCCTCTCAGCTTACATGCGTATGCCGTTACTGGTTCAAAATCGTTAATCACCAGATCATACTCCCTCACTGGTGCCCGTAGAATCTCTTTAAAAAGGGTAATAAAGCTATTATCCCAAAATGTTTTTGCGTAGTCAATTCCGCCATTGGTTCCAAAGACAAAACCATAACCTGCAAATGAATGGTTGACCTTAAAAGGCAACTTTACTTCATGTTCTGTTCCAGATACAAGTACGTCAACGTTTGCCATTGACTTGAGGAGGGGTACAATTTCTAAGGCTCTACTTACATGGCCGTTTCCTGTACCTTGAACAGCATATAATACCTTCACGAAGTGCGGAGTAAATTAAACTCAGAGATGAGCTTCTCAAACAACTCTTGAGTCTCTGGCTCGTGTTCCTCTTCGTATTCCTGGTAATCTACAAAGTCTTCTTCAAACCTGAACAAGTTCCACTCGCCATTTACAAACTCTAATGCGGTTAAGTTCTCAATCCAGTCTCCTGAATTCAAGTACATAACTGCTCCTTTATCTGTAATTATCATCCGCTTTTGCGCCTGATGAATGTGTCCACAAATCACATACTCATACTGATTATCAATGGCTATGCCTGCAGCAGTTTCTTCAAAATCATCAATAAACTTTACAGCAGACTTTACACTGTTCTTGATCTTCTTTGAAAGTGAAATTCTTCCTTGGCCAAACTTGTTTGATATCCAGTTTACCATGTTGTTGATTACAATCAATGTGTCGTACCCAACAGCTCCAAGTTTAGCTAACCACTTGGAGTATTTCATAGTTACATCAAAAACATCTCCATGAAAAACCCAAGCCTTCTCATTGCCCAATTCCAATAATAATTTGTTTGAAATCTTGAAGCTGCCTAAAGAGAGTCCGTCAAACTTTCGTAGCATCTCATCGTGATTTCCGGTGATGTAATCTACCTGTACACCCTCACCCACCCAATTCATGATTTGCTTTACCACCTTCATGTGCGACTTTGGCCAATAACTCTTTTTAAACTGCCATATGTCTATAATATCGCCATTGAGTATAACGTGCTTTGGATTAATGCTCTTCATGTACTTGCGGAGCTCTTTTGCACGGCATCCATAAGTCCCAAGATGCACATCAGATATGACCACAATATCTACATTACGCTTCATAGGTTTCATATTCAAGAGTTTTAGAGATTACTAATATTGGAAATGGAAGTTGCTCAGGGTCTGCCCAAAGAAAAGTTGTGTTCTTTACTAAATCTGAGTGATGAATGAGCTCCGTTAGGTCTTGAAACATCTTAATGGGTTTTAACAAAAGAACCTACTGTAGTTAACTCCTTCATTAATGAGGCGTTACAAGCACCTTATGAAAACTCCTAGAAAGTAAACTCAATAAAATGGAAGCGTTACCGAATGATTATGAATGCTAGTCTAAAGCAACATCAATAAGTTGAACGAGTTGATCAGAATTAGGCGAATCTGCGGAAGCATCAATTAGCCTACCCTCTTTATCTACGAGTACATATCGCGGTATTCCGGCAAGTGCAAAATCATTCACAACCTGTTCGCTAGAAGTATTCTCCACTAACCATTGACTAGCAGATGGATTGCGTTTTCTAATAAAGTGCAACCAATCTCTCTTGCTTCTATCCAGGCTTACTTGCAGTACCATAAACTCTTGCGAATTATATTTCGCATTGATCTTCTCAATGTATGGCAATGCCTCTATGCACGGAGCACACCAAGATGCCCAAAAATCTATGTAGACTACCTTACCCTTTAGCTCACTTAAGCTATGCACTCTTCCTAAAGTATCAACAGCAAGTAAATTGGGGGCTGTTGAACCTGGCTTTAGATGACTTCGCTTCCTTATTTCAGCATATACAGACGCTTGGAGTGCGCTATCTGTAATCTGATTCATGCCTCGTTGAATCAACGAGTCTACATCTGTTCGTACGTTAAAGACAATTTCATTTTTTAGAGATGAGGTAATGAAATAATCTTTCACCAACCCTGGAGTCATTACTGAATCTATCCAAGATAAACGCGCAGCTAACTTTTCTTGTGCTGAATAAGCCTCACTTATCAGTACATCTTCCAAATCGTGCTCCATAATGAGCTGACAAGAAAGAATGTAATCTGCACCCCGTAATGCTAGTGTATCATTAAAATCAAAATTCTCTTTGAAGGAGTAATACTTATCTGTTATAGGTTGTAGGGTATCATTGAAGTGATGTCTCTGCTTGGCATAAAGCATGACTTGGGCTGTTGTGAAGTAATAATTCCGAAGGGAGTAGTCTTTAAAAAAATCATCATTGAAAGTAGGCTTCGCGGTAATGAACTTAACTAGTAGGCTATCTAGTGACTTTCTGGCCGAATCTAGCCTATCTAGAAATTCACTCTCTTCGTATTGATAGAGTTTATCGTTTTTGATTTTCTCAATAATCTCAATCCTGTCATTCAAAAAACGGGTTGGATACTTGGACCCTGCAGAAAAAGCGCGAGATTCAAACGGGCTGCTTGCAGCAAAATTAATGTTGAGGGTTTTTCCAGGAATGAAGTATAGAAGAAGGCCCTCATTATTGTAGGTAAGGTTGTACGCTCCTTCTGTATAGTCTAAATCTGTTAGGAAAAACCAGTTGGTATCTACTCGTACGGTATCTATTTCTAGGTTTATTCCACGAGCAACTTCTAGCGGTGTTGGCACTTTACTCAACGTAAAGTATCCAATTTGGTCATTAGCAATCTCACCTCCAAATTTTACTACAGGCGTATAGTTCTTATTGTCACCACAACCTAAAAGAAGGAGTGCGGAAAACACAAATAGCATGAACCGAATCATGGCAGTCTAGTTCCTTGGAAAGAAACGGTAAAAGTTCCACCATCTGTATAAGGCATAGTAGCATCGTAATCTATGCCAATGTTGTCTCCTGAAAAGCTAAAAGCTCCACCTACCACTATTGAGCCCGCATCGTATATACCTGTAGTCTCAAGAACTTCATCAAAATTTGGTGTAGTTGAGCTACCAGAGAGAGTACTCACAAATGTATCTCCACCTTGGTTATCTACCCTAACCGTACTTTCTGTTTCATAAAACACAGTTGTGGTTAAGCTTTCAGATGAATTTCTATCTGGAAAAGCAGAATATCTAACCTCTAGAATTCCAATGTAGTCACCCTGAAGCCCTGAGGCTAAATCTGGTTCATTTGTGGCCACCTGCTCATCACTAGTGCAAGCAAATGTTAAAGGAATCATGAATAATATGGCCAAAAGTCTAAGCATCTGTTTTCTTTAATCTCAAATGTAGTTCATCCAATTGTTCTGGTCCTACTTTAGAAGGTGAGTCAATCATTACATCACGCCCCGCATTATTCTTTGGAAATGCTATGAACTCTCTAATGCTCTCTTCACCCGCAGAAACAGATACCAATCTATCAAATCCAAAGGCAATACCACCATGTGGTGGAGCGCCATATTCAAATGCATTCAACAAGAAGCCAAACTGCTCTTCTGCTTCTTCTTCTGAAAAACCAAGGGCCTTGAACATAGATTGTTGAACCGTTCTATCATGAATTCGAATGGAACCTCCACCAAGCTCAACTCCGTTCATAACCATATCGTAGGCATTCGCTTTAACCTTTCCAGGATCGGTTGCTAATAAGTCCATATCCTCTGGTCTTGGAGAAGTAAACGGATGGTGCATGGCATGGTATCTACCAGATTCATCATCCCACTCCAATAGTGGAAAGTCTACTACCCACAACGGTGCAAATTCATTGGGCTTTCTCAATCCCAATCTATTCCCCATCTCCAAACGCAATTCGTTGAGTTGTTTACGCGTAGCATTTGTATCACCAGAAAGTAACAAGAGCATATCTCCTGGTTTGGCATCAAAGCGATCTATCCAAGACCTCAGAACATCTTCTTGGTAGAATTTATCTACAGCAGACTTTATGCTTCCATCTTCATTGTATTTAACCCAAACGAGCCCTTTCGCTCCTATTTGAGGTCGCTTTAACCAATCTGTAAGTTTATCTATGTCTTTTCTGCTGTATGAGGCACAGCCCGATGCATTGATTCCAACAACTAGTTCTGCTGAATCAAATACTTTAAACCCTTGGTTTTGTGCTAAGTCGTTTAGCTCATGAAACTCCATTCCAAAGCGGATATCTGGTTTATCTGATCCGTACTTTTTCATGGCATGGTCATAATCCATACGGGGAAATTCAGGTAAATCAATACCCTTCACGCTCTTGTACAAGTGCTTTACTAATCCCTCAAATACATGGAGTATGTCATCACGCTCCACAAAAGACATTTCGCAATCTATTTGTGTGAATTCTGGTTGACGGTCTGCTCGCAAATCTTCATCTCGGAAACAACGTACAATTTGGAAGTAACGGTCGTAACCAGACACCATCAAAAGCTGCTTGAAAGTTTGCGGTGATTGAGGCAATGCATAGAACTCGCCATCGTGCATTCTAGATGGCACAACAAAGTCTCTCGCTCCCTCTGGGGTAGATTTAATTAAGAATGGTGTCTCAATTTCTAAAAAGCCTTGATCATCTAAGAATTTTCTAGTTTCGATACCCATCTTGTGCCGAAGCTCCATGTTCTTTCTAAGTGGGTCTCTTCTCAAGTCTAGGTATCTGTATTTCATGCGAAGCTCCTCGCCTCCATCGGTTTCAGACTCAATAGTAAAGGGTGGTGTTTTAGCTCCGTTCAACACAGTAAGTTCAGTTACACGCACTTCTACTTCTCCAGTAGCAAGATTCTTATTCTTACTGGAGCGCTCAATAACTTCACCTTTTGCGGTGATTACAAATTCCCGACCTAGTTTTCGTGCTTCCCGCAAGAGGAGCTCGTTATCCTCTTCGCTGAATGCCAACTGTGTAATCCCGTAACGGTCTCTCAAGTCTATAAAGGTCATACCACCAAGGTCTCTGCCTCGTTGTACCCATCCTGCCAATGTTACTTCTTCTCCTATGTGAGTGCTGCGTAGCTCACCGCAATTGTGTGTTCTGTACATATCCAAAAATGTGTTGCGAAATTAAACGTTCAGCGCGCCCTAAAGAAAGCAATTGTACTTTATTCTTGTATTCTTGCAGACATGGAATTAACGGTGTTTTCCGATGAACATTTTATGAAGCAGGCCCTCAAAGAAGCAGAAAAAGCTTTTGAGCAAGATGAAGTGCCTGTTGGAGCAGTTGTGGTTTGTAACAATCGTATTGTTGCCAGAGCACATAACTTAACGGAACGACTCAATGATGTTACCGCTCATGCAGAAATGCAGGCCTTTACAGCAGCTGCTGAAACTCTTGGTGGAAAGTATCTTAAAGATTGTACGCTGTATGTAACCATGGAACCATGTTTAATGTGTGCTGGAGCTGCTTTCTGGAGTCAGTTAGGGAAACTGGTTTATGGAGCATCTGATGTGCGAAGGGGTTTCTCTAGAATTGAGCAAAGACTACTACACCCCAAAACATTTGTAAAGCCTGGAGTGCTTGAAAATGAGTGTTCTGAGATTGTAAAAGCATTCTTTAAAGCAAAACGCTAATCAAGAACGATTCTAGATTGTTAGCTTTGCAGTTCAATTATATAAAACCAAGATTCATATGTATCCTGAAGAATTAGTAGCACCCATGAAAGAAGACCTTACCAGTGTAGGTTTTGAGGAGTGCAGAACAGCAACAGACGTAGATAACGTACTTAAAAATACCAACGGAACCGTTTTAATGGTAGTGAATTCCGTATGCGGATGTGCTGCAGGAATGGCACGACCAGGAGTTAAAATGGCTATCAACGGTGGTAAAAAGCCAACTAAACTTGCAACTGTTTTTGCTGGGGTAGATAAAGATGCGACCGAACAGGCCAGAAGATTTATGTTGCCTTACCCTCCCTCTAGCCCAAGCATTGCTTTGTTTAAAGACGGTCGTTTAGTGCACATGTTAGAAAGACACAATATTGAAGGTCATTCAGCTGATTTAATTTCAGAAAACCTTCAAGCTGCGTTTGATGAGTTTGTAGATTAATATCAAATAACTTCAATCACATTAAAAAGCCCGGAGAACTTCTCCGGGCTTTTTTGTTTTCTATGCCTTCTTACTGATTAATAAACCGTGATTCTTTCAGTATGGCGATGTCCGTCTATGAACACATTCACGAAGTAAACACCCTGGCTGTTTGCACTCATGTCTATGGTTTCCATAAACTGCTCACTTGGGTAGTTCCACTCTCTGTCGTAAACCAGCTTACCTGCAAAGTCTACAACCTGAACAATAACTTCATCTGCATGAATATTGTGCATTTGGATGTTCAAGTCGCCATTTGTTGGATTAGGGAACAACTTGATGTCATACGTATTCGCTATGCCATCTACTCCCAATAAGCCCTCAATGGTGATTGTATCGCTATTCACACACCCTGCATCTGTTGTTACTTGAACCCAAATGGTTTGAGTACTTAACAACTCCACCGTTAATGTTGGTGTAAAGTCACCCGTACTCCACAAGTGATCATCACCTGGTGTTCCAGGGTCTAACACAATCAAACTAGGAATACCATAAGCCGTATCGTTTCCAAGGTTTGGTTGTGGTAATGGGTTATCAAACGTTATCGTTTCTGAATCCGTGTTCTCACAACCCAGTGAATCCGTTACTGTCAATGTATATACTCCTGCACTTAGGTTCTCTATGTCTCTTAGGTTTGAACCATTGCTCCATGCATATTGGTACCCAGGAGTTCCTCCATAGGCAATCGCATCAATTCTACCATCTTGACCACCTTCACAGTTCGTATTGTATTCACTCAACGCAATTTGAATGGCTTCATTCTCAGAAATCACTCCATCAACCGTGTATGTACACCCGTTAGCATCTGATACCGTAAGCGTGTATGAACCTTGAGCTAAACCGCTAATCGTATCAGTAGTAGCTCCTGTTGACCAACTGTATGTATATGGACTTGTTCCTCCTGTAACACCTGTGCTCACCAATGAACCTGTTGCTTCTCCAAAACATACTAAGTCATCACCTACAAGTGAAGTAAGCAATTCGTTTGGCTCAATAATTACAACAGACTGAATGGTAGTACAACCGTTATCATCCGTTGTGGTTACCGTATAACTACCCGCTGCTAAACCTGTTCTGTTTGCACCTGTAGATCCATCACTCCAGAGATAAGAATATGGAGCCGTACCTCCTGCTGCAGTTGCCGCTATACTACCATCTGCTTGTCCGAAACAAGTTACTGGAGTCTCCTGTGTTTGAAGAGAAATAGCTGCATTAGGTTGAGATACCACTACTGTATTTATCTCCAAGCAACCATTTGCATCTGTAAGGGTAACCGTATACGTACCAGCAACCAAACCTCCTACAGAAGCATTGGTGCCACCATTACTCCATGAATAAGAGTATGGAGCAAAACCTCCGCTACCTGATGCTAAGGCTGAACCTGTACTTCCGCCAAAGCAAAGTACATTAGAAACAGTACTAGTAGATACCGCCAAACCTGGATCTGTAATGGTTGAACTTGTAATTGCTGTACAGCCATTTGCATCTGTAATCGTTACCGAATACGTTCCAGCTGCTACCCCAGTTATACTTGCAGTTGTTGCCGCGTTACTCCATCCATATGTGTAAGGCATTGTACCGCCCATTGCACTCGCTGTTGCTCCACCGTCACTGAACGTATTACATGTTGTATTGCTATCAACCACACTGGATGCTACCAATGCCGTAGGCTCAGTAATTGTTATGGAACTCGTGCTTGTACAACCGTTTGCATCGGTTATCGTTACCGTGTAACTACCTGCTGCTACTCCCGTGATACTAGCTGTTGTGGCTGAGTTACTCCATGCATACGTGTAAGGCATCGTTCCACCTACTGCACTTGCGGTTCCGCCTCCATTGGTAGAACCGTTACATGTAACATTACTATCTACTACGCTTGAAGCTACTAATGCTACTGGCTCTGTGATAGTAATGCTTGTGCTATCTGTACAGCCGTTCGCATCCGTAATCGTTACCGAATACGTTCCAGCCACCACGCCTGTAATACTTGCTGTTGTGGCTGAGTTACTCCATGCATACGTGTAAGGCATTGTACCACCTACCGCACTTGAAGTTGCTCCACCATCACTCAAGCCATTACAACTGATGTTATTATCCACCACATTTGAGGCTACCAAAGCAGCTGGCTCTGTGATTGTAATGCTTGTGCTATCTGTACAGCCATTTGCATCTGTAATCGTTACCGAGTATGTTCCAGCCATTACACCTGTAATGCTTGATGTGGTATCGCTGTTGCTCCATGCGTATGTGTAAGGCATGGTGCCACCTACCGCACTTGAAGTTCCACCACCATCACTCAAGCCATTACAGCTGATGTTATTATCAACTATGCTTGAAGCTACCAAAGCAGCTGGCTCTGTAATTGTAATGCTTGTGCTATCTGTGCAGCCATTTGCATCTGTAATCGTTACCGAGTATGTTCCAGCCATTACTCCTGTGATGCTTGATGTGGTATCACTGTTGCTCCATGCATATGTGTAAGGCATTGTACCGCCTACTGCACTTGAAGTTCCGCCACCATCACTCAAACCATTACAGCTGATGTTATTATCAACCATGCTTGAGGCTACTAAGGCAGCTGGTTCTGTTACTGTAGCTGAACTAACCGCTATACAACCATTCGCATCTGTAATGGTTATCGAGTAGGTTCCTGCTGCTACACCTGCAATGCTTGATGTGGTATCGCCTGTACTCCATCCATATGCATAAGGCATTGTACCGCCTACTGCACTTGAAGATACTCCACCATCGCTCAAGCCATTGCAACTGATATTACTATCAACCACACTTGAGGCTAGTAAAGCAGCTGGCTCGGTAATCGTTATACTAGCAGTATCTGAACATCCGTTCGCATCCGTAATCGTTACCGAATACGTTCCTGTCACCACGCCTGTAATAGCCGATGTTGTAAATCCATTACTCCATAAATATGCATACGGCATCGTGCCGCCTGTTGCACTGGCTGTACCCGACCCATCGTTCAATCCGTTGCAACTAATGTTGCTAGTAACTGCACTAGAAGCTGCCAATACAGCTGGCTCTGTTACTGTAGCTGAACTAACCACTGTACATCCATTCGCATCCGTAATCGTTACCGAATACGTTCCTGCCAGTACGCCTGTGATGCTTGATGTAGTGTCTCCGTTGCTCCATGCATATGTGTAGGGCATTATACCGCCTACCGCACTTGAGGTTGCTCCACCATCACTCAAGCCATTACAGCTGATGTTGCTATCAACCACACTTGAGGCTACCAAAGCAGCCGGTTCTGTGATTGTAATGCTTGTGCTATCTGTTAAGCCATTTGCATCTGTAATCGTTACGGAATACGTGCCAGCTACAACTCCAGTAATACTTGCCGTAGTTGCAGAATTACTCCACAGAAAAGTAAATGGCATTACGCCAACTGCAGAAGAAGCAGTGGCACCTCCATCCGAAGAACCATTACAACTCACATTGTTATCTAAAGTTACTACGGTTACTGGACCTGCGGTAACCTCTACACTCGAACTATCCGTACAGCCATTGGCATCCGTTACCGTTACTGAATATGTTCCTGCTGCCAAACCAGCTATACTCGCTGTGGTGCCACCGTTACTCCAGTTGTATGCGTATGCCATAGTTCCACCCGTTGCACTTGCCGTAACTCCTCCACCATTTCCGAGGTCATTCGAATCAAGAACCGCGCTTGAAACCAATACTGCCGGTTCTGTTACCGTTACAGAACTACTGTCTGTACAGCCGTTTGCGTCTGTTATGGTTATCGAATATGTTCCTGCTCCTACTCCTGTGATACTTGCTGTGGTTGCACTGTTACTCCAGCTGTAAGTATATGAACCCGTTCCGCCTGTTGCGCTTGCTGATGCTCCTCCGTTACTGAAACCGTTACATGTAGTGTTACTATCTACTATCGTTGATGAAACCAACACCACTGGCTCCGTTATTGTTACGCTTGAACTATCTGTACAGCCGTTCGCATCCATAATCGTTACCGAATACGTTCCTGCTACTACGCCTGTGATACTCGCGTTTGTAGCTCCGTTGCTCCAGCTATAGCTGTATGCACCTGTGCCACCCATTGCACTCGCTGTTGCTCCACCATCAGAGAAGCCATTACAACTTGTATTACTATCAAGAACTGAGGCTGCCACTAAGGCTGCCGGTTGTGATATAGTAACCGATGCACTATCTGTACAGCCATTTGCATCTGTAATCGTTACTGAATGCGTTCCTGCGGTTACACCTGTAATGCTCGCAGTAGTTGCACTGTTACTCCACAAGTAATTGTATGGCATGGTACCACCTGTTCCACTTGCTGTTGCTCCTCCATCGCTGAAGGTGTTGCACGTAACATTACTATCCACAATAGATGAGGATACCAATACGGCAGGCTCTGTTACCGTTATTGAACTGCTATCCGTACAGCCATTTGCATCGGTGATTGTTACTGAATAGGTTCCCGCTACAACGCCTGTGATACTTGCTGTGGTTGCACTGTTACTCCACAAGTAATTGTATGGCATGGTACCACCCGTTCCACTTGTCGTAGCTCCTCCATCGCTGAAGGTGTTACACGTAACATTGCTATCTAGTACCGTAGCAGATACAAATGATGTTGGCTGAGTAATTGTAACACTTGAACTATCCATACAGCCATTTGCATCTGTAATCGTTACTGAATACGTTCCTGCGGTTACACCTATAATGCTCGCAGTGGTTGCACCGTTATTCCATCCATAGGTGTATGGCATGGTACCGCCCGTTCCACTTGCTGTTGCTCCTCCGTCAGAATAGCCATTACAACTTACGTTGCTGTCTACTACGGTTGATGTAATTAAAGCTGTTGGTTGAGTTATTGTTACTGAACTTGTTGCCGTCAAGCCACCATTGTCTGTTACCGTAACTATATAGCTGCCAGCAACCAAACCTGTAAGGGTATTGGAGGTTGCCGTAGTTCCTGTTGTACTAGAACCATTACTCCACACATATGAAAATGGCGATGATCCGTTTTGGATAGAAGCTGTTATGCTACCATTTGAACCACCGTTACATAAAATGTTATTATTAACTGTTGTGTTAACAGAAAATGTAATAACATTCGATATGGTTGTACTGGCGCTATCTGTACAGCCATTCTGATCTGTAATTGTAACGCTATAGGTTCCTGCGATTAAACCTGTTTCGGACGAAGCTGTACCTCCTGTGTTCCAACTGTACATATATGGAGAGTTGCCTCCCGTTGCAGAACCAGCTACAGATCCGTTAGATAAGTTGTCTGTTTCATCTACTCCTGTTGCACTTGCTGCTAATAATGTTGGTTGGGATAACGTTACTGATGCACTATCTGTGCAGCCATTCTGGTCTGTTACGGTTACTGAGTACGTATTTGCTCCAAGATTTGTCTCAACCGCATTCGTCTCACCCGTGTTCCAACTGTACGTATATGGCGAGGTACCGCCTGCTTGACTTGCTGTTACTTGACCGTCTGTATCTCCATTACAATCCAAGGTGCTTGTTACCGATGATGACGCTACCAAGGATACTGGCTGTGTTAACGTTACCGTTGAACTATCCGTACAGCCGTTTCCATC
>CBFIHE010000003.1:84555-89673 GCA_965662345.1 Salibacteraceae bacterium | reverse complement strand
TCCTGTCTGACTTGCTGTTAACTGTCCATCTGTATCACCATTACAAGCTAATGCACTGGTTACCGATGATGACGCTACCAAGGCTGTGGGTTGTGTAATTACTGAAGAGGCCGTTGTGGTACAACCGTTACCGTCTGTTACGGTTACGGTATACGTTTGAGCCATTAAAGAAGAAATGGTATTTGTAGAAGAGGCGGTATTTGAGGTAGTAGAACCGTTTGACCAACTGTAGCTGTAATTGGCTGTACCTCCCGCTTGCGTAACGGTAAGTGATCCGTTATTTCCTCCGTTACAAGCCACATTGGTTTGAGAGGTGATAGAAGCCGTAAGTGTAACAGGTGCTGTTACCGTGGTAACATCTGTTGCCGTACAACCATTTTGGTCTGTAACCGTAACCGCATAGGTACCAGCTGTAATTCCTGTATTGGCAGCTGTGGCGGCACCGTTACTCCATAAATAGGTATAAGGTGTTGTACCGCCCGTTGGTGAAGCTAATACTGAACCATCTGAAGCGCCATTACAAGAACCATTAGCAGAGGTAGTTGCTGTGGTTTGAAGTGTTGTAGGTTGAGTAAGCACATAAGTATTTGTCGTAGTAGCGGATGCTGCATCTGTCATAGTAACGGTGTACGTTGTGGCTGTTAAACCACTTATAGCTGCAGTAGTTGCTCCCGTGCTCCAGGAATACGTGTAAGGTGTTGTTCCTCCATTCCCTGCTGCCGTAAGTGCTCCATTAGCATTACCGTTGCAATCTATAGAATTTGTTTCTGTGATATTTACTCCATATAGCTGGGTAATGATTACCTGACCTTGACCTGTTCCAACACCTGCCACATTGACTTGGCTTGTACCTGAGTTGTAGGAGCCACCGCCCCCCCCTGATCCCCAGTTAGAGCTTCCGCAGCTCCCTCCACCTCCTGAGTATCCGCCTCCGCCTCCGCCAGAGCCTCCAGTCCAAGAGGCGACATGTCCTGCGCCTCCGCCTCCACCAAAGCCACCGTCACCTCCACCAGCATATCCAGCACCGCCAACACCTCCTGAGATGAATGACTGACCACCTTGGCCTGCATTACCGGTAGTAGTTGCACCATTTCCGATTAAACCACCTCCACCTCCAGCTGGATAACTATTAGGACTAGCTAGACCACCGTTTCCATTACTTCCACCACTGCCACCAGTACAACCTGCATCAACTCCATTAGTTCCTGATGTTCCTATAACAGCATTTACTCCATTGACTTCACTACTGCAACAGTTTCCAGGGGCACCACCGCCACCACCAGCAACCATTAAAGCAGATGCCAACGTATTGTAGGGTGGTTGAACAACAAATGAAGCGCCACCACCTCCACTTGAATTTCCAGTAGGTTGCTGACCCACTATTATCCTGAGCACAGTACCTTGGACTAATTGTACTTCACCTTGCATACTGGCCCCTCGTCCAGGTACCCGATTCCCTCCTCCAATACCTCCTTCAGCACCAACGGCCTGTATCCTGTACAAACCTGATACTGGTACTGTCCACTCTTGAATTCCCTGAGTATTTATAGTCACACCACCAGCTAAGGTATTTGCTCCAGTATATGTTGTATTTACCTGAGCTTGTGTTGGCCCTGTCCTACCTGTAGCCCCGCAATTGCTGAAGGTGTAAACCGTTTGAGCCCACGTAGTAGGCATTCCTAAAGTCGCGAAAAATGCGAACAGCATAACTAATCTTCTCATAAGACTTATGTGTTGGGTTTCTAGAAGTGTTTGCACTACTACACCCTCTTTGAGGTTGATGCTCAAGAAGTGCGGTTTTTGAATTTTAGGCTATTGTTCTCTCAAAGATGAGTTATTTTATTCGTTTATTCCTTATTTCGATAAGGTTAACTGTAATATAATACGCTCGAACGTCTAATTATGCCTGTTAGCCTAAAACCTACTCAGCCACTGAGCAAAGCGTAGCAGGCAAGAAAAAAGGAAACTAAAACCTATCCCTTATTGCACCGCATTTAGCATCCCTTTGTAGTCGTTGTTATTGGGGTTGATTTGAATAAGCTGATTTATAACTGAACTTGCTTTTGGGTTTTGGTCTGAATTCATATACGTAATTGCCAAATCGAACAGTATGGCTTCATTGTTTGGAGAGATTCTAGCTGCTTCTTTAAGCGCTTTCTCCGCCTCAGTAAAATTGCCGAGCATTCCGTATGCCTTACCTAAAGACTGCCAAGCCTCCCAATAATTTGGATTCAATGTAACGGCTTGGTTCAATGTAGAAATAGCTGCTTGAAAGTTTCCTAAGAATCCATAGCTCTGACCCAAATAATAATGCGCTAAAGGAACGTTAGGCAATCCATATCTATCTAAACTCAAATACCATTCAAAATCTGCCTTTGCTTTCTCATACTCCTCAAGCTCAAAGTGTGCTATTGCACGATTGTAAATACTATTCACATTCGCACGATTATTCGCAAGGTTCTTATCAAACAAAGCAATTGCAGCCTTGTATTCACCAGATTCAAGGTAAATATTCCCCAGGTTGTTATTGGCATCCCGGTAGCCAGGGTATAATTCTAACGCTTCTTTGTATTTCTCAATAGCTAAAAAGCGATATCGATTAACTTCTTGCTGATTCTTAGTCAATCTAGAAAGCCTACTGTATTGGGTTCCTGCATTATACTTTGCCTTAACGCTATTCTGATTGTTTTCATAATCTCCTATAAACAACGCTTCGTTGTCTTCCCAAACTGTACTTCTAACCACTGTCTTTCCTGAATAGGCCACAAGCAGTAGAACTAATATTGTTGGTATAGCTTTTTGAATTCCAGCATATTTATCTGCTAATAGCTTTAGCCCAAATACCACAGCTATGAGGGTGCCTAGTGAACTCATAAAGGCAAATCGCTCAGCAAACGTTACACCAATTAAGATGAAAAGATTAGAAAACAGCGCTATGGTTGCGTAGAAGAAAAGAATACCCGTAGCGGTTTCATCTCGTTTTACAATTTGCTTAACCATGTAGCCAATCAAAATCAAGTTGAACGCTATGGCTCCAACCACCCAAAGACTAGATATTGGCATTATTGGAATCATGTTATACGAATACTCGTATGCTTGATTTACTGGAAAAATGCCCATCATGAAATATTTTGCGACCAAGTACGCTGCCATTCCAAACTTTTCTAACCCTTCTGCAGGTGCCAAACTATTCGCTAGTTTAGAATACATATTTGTAATGTCAACAGGCGGTACCCAAACAGTAATGACTTGATTACGTAGCCACAAATACGCTAAGGTTGGTAAAACCAGCGCTCCAAATACCTTTAAGTAACTCTTGCTCTCTTTTGGGTTTGTGTGCAAAAGCATGGCTAATGGTATAAGCACTAAAAAGACGATCGAACTTTCTTTAGAAAGCAGAGCGCCTACAAAAGCAGTGGTGGCCAGCACCAAGTTCTTAACGCTCTTACCGTTTTGATACTGTAAGGCTTGCCACAAGGCTAGCATAGAAAATAACAATGCGAAAACCTCATCTCTACTTTTGATATTTGCCACTACCTCAGTATGTAATGGATGTGCGGCAAACAAAAGACTAACCCAAAAAATAGATGTTGGATGTTTGGGAAAAACAAGGAGAAGGGTTTTATAGACAATAAAGCAGAGTAATGCGTAGTAACCCGCATTCATAAAATGGCCCAAAGAAGCACTATGGTCGCCCAATAAAGCAACTTCAAGCGCATGACTGAGTAGTGGAAGTGGACGATACAGTCCATCATTATATCCTACACCCCAGGTCATTGGTCTAGAAAAAATCTCAGCTACTTTATCTAATCCTGAAAGAACGATATCATTATCTAGTATGATAAGGTAATCGTCTAGTGCATAGCCAAATGCAATTGTTTGTGCGTAAAGCAGAAAGGCAAACCCAGGAATGAGGTATGCCCTATATTTTTCGGGAATATTCACTGCATAAAAGTAAAAAGCCTCACCAATGGCGAGGCTTTTATTTGCTAAAATTTCTATTTACACCTTGCTCAAGCGAAGCATATTAGACATACCCTTGGTCTTAATAGGCATAGAGGTAATGTTAATCAGAAGATCCTCATCTACGGCATAGCCTGTTTCTTTTAGGGTAAACTTAATGTCTTCAATGGTTTGATCTGTACTCTCAAATCTATCGTAGAAGAACCCACGTGTTCCCCAGCTTAAACTTAGAATATTCAATAGGCGGTGATTTCCAGTAAATACAAATATTCCTGCTTTTGGTCTGAATGAAGAAATCTTAAACGCAGTATATCCAGAAAAAGTCATGGGTATTATTCCATGTGCTTCGCAACGCTTTGCCAAACGAACACTAGAATAGCAAATATTGTCTGAAATGAAGCGATCTTCTTCTTTGGTTTCTGGTTCAAATTCGTGGAAGTAGATTCTTTCATCTTTCTCTACCTCAGTAAGGATGCTGTACATCGATTTGATTACCTCTTCTGGGAATTTACCTACTGATGTTTCTCCGCTCAACATAACTGCATCGGCACCATCTAGAACTGCATTTGCTACATCATTAACCTCTGCTCTAGTAGGCGTAATGCTTGTAATCATAGACTCCATCATTTGGGTGGCTATAATAACTGGCTTTGCGTGATGCTGACACATGCTAACTATACGCTTTTGTACAAGCGGAACTTCTTGCATGGGAATTTCAACCCCTAGGTCACCCCTTGCTACCATAACCCCATCGGTTTCCAAAATAATTTCCTCTAAATTATCTACCGCTTCAGGTTTTTCAATCTTGGCAATAATACGAGTGTCTTTTCCAGATTTCTCAATAATCTCACGCAGCTCGCGAATATCATTAGGGTTCCGAACAAACGATAATGCAATCCAATGTAGATTATTCTCTAGAGCAAACTCTAAATCGTTCAGGTCTTTGGGCGTAAGGCAAGGCAATGAGATTTTTGTATTGGGTAGGTTTACGCCTTTCTTTCCACTGAGTGGTCCACCGTGAAGAACTTTTACTCGAACATTCTTATCCCTGTCTGTTTCAACTACTTGTAGTTGAAGCTTGCCATCATCTATAACAATGCGTTCGCCAGCTTGAACATCTTTAGGAAATTCTTTGTAAGAAAGGTAAATACGCTC
>CBFIHE010000003.1:77235-83799 GCA_965662345.1 Salibacteraceae bacterium | reverse complement strand
ACACATCACCTTCTGCTTAGTGTTAATTATACATTATCTAGACTATCTAAGGCATTGAGCGCGGCTTCTTGCTCTGCCTTTTTCTTAGAAGTACCTATACCGGAACCCATTACTTCATCATTAATGCGCACTTCACTCCTGTATTTCTTGAACTTATCAACTGTAAGATGATCTACCGTTTCAAAGCGTATTGCCCACTTTTTCTTCTGAGTAAATTCAATTAATCGGCTTTTAGGGTCAAATGGCGCAGTACCGGGTTCGTCTAACTTAATGTAGCGGTCCATGATTCGCTCATCAAACACTTTCTGAGCAAAGCCATACCCTTTATCTAAGTATATAGCGCCTATTAGGGCTTCTAGTGCATTTCCGCCTACAGATGTTTGCTTGGGGTCTTGCTCTAATACTGCATCTACCAGCTTCTCTAGACCTGTTTCTATGGCCATACGATTAAGCGTGCGCCTACTTACGATGGTAGCACGTTGCTTGGTGAGAAAACCTTCGAATTTGGTTGGATATCTATCAAATAAATAATGAGAAGCCAGACTATCTAAAACGGCATCGCCTAAAAACTCTAGGCGTTCATTATTTTCATTGGGGTGCTCAAAGGCAGATTTATGCCTAACTGCAGTTCTGTAGAGCTCAATATTCATAGGCTCAAAACCAAAATGCTCTTTAACATACCCTTTAATAGGATGCTCTTTGACTATTGAGGAAGAAAACAGCGATTTAAGCCAAGCTAACAACTTATTCTCCGTATTTGCGGAAGATTACTGAAGCGTTGTGTCCACCAAACCCAAAGGTATTGGAAAGCGCTGCATTTACCGTGCGCTCTTGAGCTTTATTGAATGTGAGATTCAATTTAGCATCAATCTCATCATCATCTGTGCTGTGGTTAATCGTAGGCGGAACAATGTTGTTCTTTACTGCCAGAATGGATGCAATAGACTCTATTGCTCCTGCTGCACCAAGAAGGTGGCCTGTCATAGACTTGGTTGACGAGAAATATTGAGTTTGTAGGCATTATCTCCAAAAATCTCTTTGATAGCTTTCGTCTCAGCTATGTCACCTAATGGTGTTGAGGTTCCATGTACGTTAATGTAATCAATATCATTCACGCTAACCTGACCAAAGGTATCGCTGATGGCATTCTTCATTACGTTGGTAGCACCCAAACCTTCAGGATGTGGGGCAGTAATGTGATGCGCATCTGCACTCATACCACCTCCCATAACTTCTGCGTAGATTTTAGCTCCGCGCGCCTTAGCGTGTTCGTATTCCTCAAGGATTATAGAACCAGCTCCTTCACCCATCACAAAACCATCTCTCTCCTTATCAAAAGGACGAGATGCCGATGACGGTGAATCGTTTCGAGTTGAAAGGGCTTGCAGTGCGTTAAAACCACCAATAGCAGTCTCGTTGATGGCTCCTTCAGATCCACCTGAAACAATAACATCGGCTTTGCCTAGGCGAATGTAATTGAAGGCATCTATCAATGCATTTGTACTACTCGCACAGGCAGAAATTGTACTAAAATTAGGCCCTCTGAAACCGTAACGAATGGAAATATTACCTGAGGCAATATCTGCAATCATTCTTGGGATAAAAAATGGGTTGAACCTAGGCACTCCACTTCCATTCACGTAACCGCGAACTTCTTCTTGGAATGTTTCAATACCACCTATACCGGAGCCCCAAATAACGCCAACGCGATCAACGTTAACCTTCTCAGGGTCGATACCTGCATCTTTTACCGCCTCATCTGTAACTACCAATGCGTACTTAGAGAAACGATCTAAACGTCTTGCTTCTTTGCGATCAAAAAAAGCATCGAGGTCAAAACCTTTGACCTCGCATGCGAATTTTGTCTTGAAGTTGGTTGTATCAAAATAAGTAATTGGGGCTCCTCCGCTTTTACCAGCAATAAGCCCTGCCCAATACTCATCAACAGAATTGCCGATGGGTGTTAATGCACCTAGTCCTGTTACAACTACACGTTTTAGTTTTATCTCCATGTGGTAGTAAAGATAGAAATTATGCTACGTGCTCCTCAATATATTTTACAGCTTCACCTACAGTAGCAATGTTTTCTGCTTGGTCATCTGGAATAGCGATATTGAATTCTTTCTCGAATTCCATGATCAATTCCACGGTATCCAAGGAGTCAGCACCTAAATCGTTGGTGAAAGAAGATTCAAGATTTACTTCGCCTTCATCTACACCTAGTTTATCTACGATGATTGCTACAACTTTTGACTTGATATCAGACATGATGTTTGATTTTAGAGTTTAAATCGGCTGCAAAGAAAAAGAAAAAGCTGAATTGCGCATAAATTTTTTAAAATGGTCTCAATAGCTCGCCACTACTGCGTTTAAAGCCTTTCTCGAGAGGTCGGGAACACGAGCATCAGTGCTTGGCTTTCCCACAGGAATCAATAGAAAGGGTTGCTCCTCCTTAGGTCTATTCAAGATGCGCTTCAAGAAAATCATAGGACTTGGGGTATGTGTGAGCGCAACTAAACCCGCATTATGAATGGCTGCGAGGAGCATTCCACAGGCTATTCCTACCGATTCATTCGCGTAATAGGTGTTGGCTTTTTCACCATTCACAGCTTCATACGATTTCTTCATCACCACAATCAAATAAGGTGCGTGTTCTAAGTAAGGTTTAATGTGGTTTGTTCCCATTGGCTTCAAATCCTTTAACCACTCATTACTCATTCTTCTATGGTAATTCTCATATTCTTCTTTCTCAGCCGCTTCTCTAATTTGTTTTTTTACTTCTGGGCTAGAAATTACGCAGAAAGTCCAAGGCTGTTTGTGTGCCCCGCTTGGGGCGGTAGATGCGGCTTTTATAATATTATGAATTACCTCCTCAGGTATACTTTCAGTTGAAAAATGCCTTACACTTCTTCTAGAATCTAAGAACTCATAAAAAGAATAAGAGCGTTGAATACGTTCCTCATCTGTATACTCAGGCATGGTGTAGGGAATAAATGCTTCTGTTTCCATACGTGTGAATTTACATGATTCTCATTCATTCTTGCCTACTTACTTTTGCCAAACAATGAAAAATGTAAAACGCATTGCCATTTTCGCTTCAGGATCGGGTACAAATGCTCAAGCTATTATGGAGCACTTTAGAGATAATGAATCAGTTACAGTAGAACTGGTGTTATGTAACAAATCTGGAGCGGGAGTTATAGAGCGTGCTATTTCACGCGGAGTAAAGACCGTTTTGATTTCTAAAGCCGATGTAGAATCACAAGAACTCTTGTGCCTTTTAAAAGAAAATAAAATAGATTGGGTTGTTTTAGCCGGTTACTTGTGGCTCATTCCAGGATATTTGGTAGATGCGTATCCCAATAAAATAGTGAATATTCATCCTGCACTTCTTCCAAAGTATGGAGGAAAAGGAATGTATGGAGCTAACGTACACCAGGCCGTTATTGCAAACAATGAAGCAGAAAGTGGAATCACCATCCACTTTGTGAATGCTCACTATGATGAAGGGCAAATCATTTTCCAAGCCTCTTGTGAGGTGAAACCCAATGATACACCTCAATCATTGGCAGAACGCATTCATGGATTAGAGCATCAGCATTTTCCAGTAGAATTGGAAAAACTTATTTGCGCATGAACTTCGATTTGAAAGAAATCATATCAGCTACTATGGTTCTCTTTGCCGTAGTAGATATAATAGGTGCTATTCCGTTAATTATTGACCTAAGGCAAAAAGTGGGTCACATTCAAAGCGAAAAAGCCAGTATTGCCGCTGCCGTAATCATGATTCTCTTTGTTTTTTTAGGAGAGAGTATTCTCAACATTATTGGAATAGACGTGCACTCGTTTGCAGTTGCGGGAGCCTTCATCTTATTCTTTTTAGCGCTTGAAATGGTGTTAGGCGTTCACTTGTTTAAAGATGATATACCAGCATCGGCTGCTGTTTTCCCCTTGGCCTTTCCGCTTATTGCAGGTGCCGGTAGCCTAACCACTATTCTATCTTTACGCGCAGAATACTATAAAGAGAACATTATTGTAGCTATAGTGCTCAATATCATTATTGTATACGCAGTGTTGAAGTCATCTAAAAAAATAGAAGATACCATTGGCAAGAATGGAATCACCATCATACGTAAAATATTTGGTGTGGTTTTATTGGCCATTGCAGTAAAACTCTTTGCGGGTAACATTGGCACATTGATTAAATAAGATGGGACTCAAAAGCATATTAGCAAAACCATACGCGGCCTACTTGGTAGGTAAAATGCGTAAGTTGCATGAAGACCCTGTAGCTACTCAACAGGCTACCTTACATAACCTAGTTCAGGCTGCTAAAAATACTGCTTTTGGAAAAGACCACGCGTTCAATAGTATTCAGTCGCATAGCGATTGGGTGAAGCACGTTCCTGTTAGAGATTATGAGGGGCTTAAACCCTACGTAGAGCGTATCCGCCAAGGCGAAAAAGACGTGCTTTGGCCAGGCATACCTGCCTATTTCTGCAAAACATCTGGTACAACCTCAGGAGCTAAATATATTCCGCTGAGTAAAGAAGCCGTTCCGCTGCACGTGAATGCCGCCAAATTGGCGTTGCTATGTTACGTTAACGAGACTGGCAAAGCCGATTTTCTGGACGGTAAAATGATTTTTCTGCAAGGGAGCCCCGAGTTGGATGACGAAGACCGTATTCCTACCGGCAGACTAAGCGGAATTACGGCTCATTGGGTGCCCAATTACCTCCAACGGAACCGTTTGCCAAGCTATGAGACCAATTGCATAGATGATTGGGAAACCAAAGTAGATGCCGTAGTTGAAGAAACACACCATGCCGATATGCGCTTAATTAGCGGTATTCCTGCTTGGGTGCAGATGTACTTTGAGCGACTGCTTGAAAAGTCTGGAAAAAGCACCATCGCAGAACTATTCCCCAATTTCTCTCTTTTTGTTTATGGCGGAGTTAACTTTGAACCGTACAGACCCATTTTCAAAAAGCTGATGGGTAAAGACATTGCCTCGGTAGAGACGTTTCCCGCCTCTGAGGGCTTCATTGCCTTCCAAGATTCTCAAAAGGCTGATGGATTGCTACTTAACCTGGACGCTGGTATTTATTACGAGTTTATTCCACTTACTGAAATACACAACGAGAACCCTACGCGACTCAACCTAGCAGATGTGAAATTAGGTGTGAACTACGCCTTAATTCTAAATACCAATTCTGGCCTTTGGGGCTACAACATAGGAGACACAGTGAAGTTTGTTTCTCTAAAGCCTCACAGATTAATAGTGAGTGGGCGCATAAAGCACTTTACCTCTGCCTTTGGTGAGCACGTGATTGCAGAAGAAGTAGAAAGCACCATGAAAGAGACATTGGAACTATTTCATGCGAGTGTTAATGAATTCCATTTGGCACCTCAAGTTGAGCCTAAAGAAGGAGAACTACCCTACCACGAATGGTTTATAGAGTTTGATAATTCAACAGGCAATTTAGATGCTATGCGCATGCGGATGGACCAACTCATGCAAGATAAAAACCCATACTACAAAGACTTAATTGCTGGGAACGTTCTACAACCACTCAAAATTACCCGTGTAAAACCAGGTGGGTTCAATACCATGATGAAAAGTAGAGGAAAACTTGGTGGCCAAAACAAAATACCGCGGTTGGCGAATGACAGAAGTGTTGCAAATCTGCTCTCAGACCATACCCTTTAAGGCTATTTTTTGATCAGCCTCTTGGCTAATTGCAAGGTTTCTAAAACCCGAGATACAGAGTCCATATCACATATAAGTTCTTTACGAGAAAGCTCTTGTGGGTTGAATCTGCCAAATTTTAACTCCAGCTCTTTAAACTGATTTAGACAAATTAAGCCTGTAGCCAACGGTAAAGCAAACTGAGCCCGAAGCTTACTTTGAGAAGCTGCATCTACATGAAACGGAATTTCTCGTTTCAGCCAATTTGAAATACGCTCTTCGTAAAACGAAGCGTAATCTTGAATGCTAGGAGACGTAGTTGGCAGCGTAGAAACACCCGCTTGAGTGTCTTTATACACATCAAACGTATCGTTCAATAATTGAATGTTGGCACCTAATTCATAAATATAGTCTTGTTGTGCTTCAGTAAATTCTTTGATAAACCCAGCGAAACAAATCAAGGTGAAATACCCTCCCTTTTTACGTGTAATCTCCCACAAGGTTTCTTGAGAAGTACCGACATCTTTTTGCTTTAAACTTAGATCTTGAGCGGCTCCGCCTTTCTCTAAAAGTTCTTTAAAAAGCGTTGGGTTGGGGTGAATCTCAAGGATTTTCTTGTACAAGAAAATAGATAATCGTTGGCGACTATCCCTAGGTGAGTCTGATTTCAGCAGCTCTAGGATTTGATGATGCTTGAGATCAAAATCATCTGTGTAATCATCATACAACGCAATAAATGCCGCTAAACAACTCGCCATTTTGGGGGAGTAATGCGCCTTACCCGCTTCAAAACCTTGTGCCCATTTGCCCACCATTTGAATCAAAGTAAGGTACCCGCTCCATCTTGTAAGCCATTCCTTTTCAACGGAAGCTCC
>CBFIHE010000003.1:75254-77052 GCA_965662345.1 Salibacteraceae bacterium | reverse complement strand
GTTCTTCAACGTCTCATCTAACCACTTAAAATACTCGCGGTGCCAAACCAACCCGTTCTGTGGTTTGAGCACCCAATGCCCCTCATTGGGAAAGTACAAAAAGCGTGATTTCAAGCCTTTTAGCCGCGCTACTTGATAGGCTTCCATGCCTTGTGTATCGGGTACTCTAAAATCGTTACCGCCATGAATTACTAGAATTGGCGTATTCCAATTTTGCGCATAGCGATGGGGAGAAAACTTCGCATAACTCTCCGGTGCAGGATTTTCCCAATACGGACCGCCTATATCAAAGTTGGCAAAGAATAATTCTTCTGTAGAACCGTACCAGCTTTCTAGATTGAATAATCCACAGTGTGATACAAAACTCTTGAACCTGTTCTCATGAATACCCGCCAACATGTAAACCGAATAACCTCCGTAGCTTGCCCCAACAGCTCCCGCATTGTTTTCATCTACATAGGGTTCTTTAGCTACGGCATCAAATGCTGTTAGGTAATCTTTCATGGGTTGTCCGCCCCAGTCTTGGCTAATGGCTTCGTTCCATTCTGTACCAAAAGAGGGTAACCCTCTGCGGTTTGGCGCAATAATGATGTAATCATTGGCTGCCATCAGTTGGAAATTCCATCGGAAGCTGTAAAACTGAGAAACCGCACTTTGGGGTCCGCCTTGGCAGTACAATAACGCTGGATACGTTTTGGTAGAATCAAAATCTGGGGGTAAAATAACCCAAGTAAGCATGTCTTTGCCATCTGTAGTTTTGATCCATCGCTTTTGGATAGGGCTCAATTTCAAGTTGGCATATATGGCATCGTTTTCATGGGTAATGGCACGCTGTGCTCCGTCTTTCTTGGCAAACGCATAGAGTTCAGAAGCATGGTTCATATCTGTTTTGCCAGCTATCAATTCTTTTTTAGTCTCGCCTAAAACCCCGCCTACGTTATGGTCTCCTTTCGTGATCTGGCGGGGCTTTCCGCCATCAAAACCAATTTCAAATAACTGGTAGGTAGCTTTTACGGCTGCTTGAAAATAAATGCCATCGCCTTTGGCATTGAATGTGAAAGAAGAAACCGTTTCATCCCAGTCTTTGGTTAGGTTGGTTTTTTCTGAACCGTTGAACTTCCAGAGCATGATGTCGTTCTTATCGCTCTCATAGCCATCGCGCTTCATGCTGTTCCATGCCAAGTAAGTACCATCTGTACTCCATGCAGGGTGCATGTCGTAACCCATCATCCCCATGGTGATGTTTTTCGTGGTTTTGCTGCTCACATTGTACAAGTACAAATCTGAGTTGGTACTGGTTGCGTACTCCACTCCTTCTTTCTTTTTAGCTACATAAACCAAGGCGCTTCCCTCAGGGTGCCAAGCGATGTCTTCACTTCCCCCAAAGGGCTTCTGAGGGCAATCGTACGGCTCATCTTTCATGATGTCTTCCAAGTTAGAAACTTCTCCATTTGCATACGTTCCAACAAACACATGCTGAAATTCACCTGTATTCCAAGAATCCCAATGGCGGTACATTAAATCATCGTAAATCAAGGCTTCGCTTTGCGGCAAGTCTTCGTAGCGGTCTGCTCCTGAAACATCTTTGAGCTTAACCGACTTGATAATTGCAATACGATCACCGGCTGGGGCATATTTGAATGAACTAAACCCGCCATCTACATTGGTTACTTGCTTGGCATCCGTGCCATCGGGGTTCATTTCCCAAAGCTGACCACCATGCATAAAGCCAATTTTGGAACCATCTGGAGTAAATTGAGCATCGTATTCACTACCTTCCATATCGGTTAAACGCATA
>CBFIHE010000003.1:74047-75228 GCA_965662345.1 Salibacteraceae bacterium | reverse complement strand
AAATAAGTCCATATTGCCTTTGTTAGCGGCAACATCATACTTACTAACTCCGTAAATAACTGTTTTGCCATTTGGTGATAAGGTCTGGCCAGAAACTCTACCAAGCTCCCATAATCGCTCAGGAGTCATTCGTTCTTGAGCCGTAGTTTGAAAGACAAGTGGTAAGCAAGCCGCTAAAAGAAGTATGCGTTTCATCATAATGAAGTGAACTTTTTGTGTTTTAAACCGTAAAATATGGTATATAATGTGAATAATAGCACAAAGGCTGATAAAGGTAAGTCTTTACCCAAATCAACGGTTATTTTTGCCCAGTCAAAACTAATTCATGGAAGACATTCTTATAAAAGGTGCGCAGCTCATTCTTAGCTTATCAATCTTAGTGGTACTGCATGAAGCGGGTCACTTTATTCCTGCTAAACTCTTTGGTATTCGCGTTGAAAAATTCTACTTGTTCTTTGATCCTTGGATTTCACTATTCAAGTTTAAGCGAGGAGATACAGAATATGGCGTGGGCTGGTTGCCCCTTGGAGGCTATGTAAAGCTCTCTGGAATGATTGATGAATCCATGGACAAGGAGCAAATGGCAAAAGCTCCTGAGCCTTATGAGTTTAGAGCTAAACCTGCTTGGCAGCGATTGATTGTTATGCTGGGCGGGGTTACGGTAAACCTTATTCTTGGAGTAATCATTTACGCGGGAGTCTTATTTGCATGGGGTAAATCTTACATTGCTGCCGATGACGTTAAGTATGGTGTACACGTTGGTACTGTTGCAGCAGAAGTGGGCTTTCAAGATGGCGATAGAGTGACGAAACTCAATGGTGAGCCATTGCCTGCTGGATATACCTATTCAACTATTTCTAAAGAGCTCTTGCTAAACTCAGATATTTCTGAAGTTACCGTAACCAATGCTGGTGAAGAACGCACGGTTTACTTACCAGATGATTTTGCTGCCCGTGTATTGACCTCTGGTGAGAAAGCCATTTTTACGGAGCGGGTACCGTTTATTGCAGATACTGTATTGGCAGGGTCGGGTGCCGCTGAAGCGGGCATTCAAAAAGGCGATCGTTTGGTAGCCGTTAATGGCATTACCACTGAATATTTTCTTGATTTTGTAAAGGCTTTGCAACCTATTAAAGGCGAAAAGGCAGATATTTCTGTTATCCGTAACGGAGAAGAAGTGG
>CBFIHE010000003.1:64340-73986 GCA_965662345.1 Salibacteraceae bacterium | reverse complement strand
CTATTTTGAAGTTACTAACCGTGAATATGGCTTCTTTGAATCAATTCCTGCAGGGGCAAAAGAGGCAGGAAGCACCATTAAAAGTTACATAGACCAGTTCAGTCTAGTATTTACTAAAGAAGGTATTTCTCAATTGGGTGGTTTTGGCGCAATTGGAGGTATGTTTCCTTCTTCTTGGGATTGGCATGCCTTTTGGAATCTCACTGCTTTCTTAAGCTTGGTGCTTGCGTTTATGAACGTTCTTCCTATTCCAGCTCTGGATGGCGGACACGTGATGTTCTTGTTTTACGAAATGGTAACCGGTAATAAACCAGGTGAGAAATTCATGGAGTATGCTCAAATGACTGGTATGCTTTTATTATTCTCACTCCTGATTTTTGCAAACGGAAACGATATCTTTAGACTTTTCCAATAAATATGAAATACATACTCATACTGAGCTTAGGCCTCCTTCCCTTTTTAACTTTTGCTCAGAATGAAACGTATAACCCTTATGCGAAAGAGGTTAAACCAGTAGCGCCTTCTACAGAAATGAAAGGCGACTACCTTCTGATTCCTTTCCCAGATAGACTCTTCAAGTGCCACTTTAGCAAAGAGCTAACGGTACAAAACTCCATGACTTTTGAAGAGCTTAGGGCATTTTTCCAACGTGAATTGAACGAAGCCATAAGTATAGAAATGGCCCAATTTACTAGTGTGGTAAATACCAACACCGTTTCTGATGCTGAACGCGAAACGCAAATGGTTCATGAAAATGTATCGTTCAAGTACGAGCCTGTACCTGTTAAAGAAGAAGAGTTATCTACCGCAGACAAGTTCAAGAAAAAGCTCCAGCTCAAGAAAAAGGAAGAGGAACCTCAGCGTACCGGTACGTACGTAGAAAACGGACAAGTGGTAACCACCCGCGATACACGTGAAAAATACCTCGCTGCCCAACTTAAAAACACTGATTTTCTGGAAATCATGCAAGGGTTCCACGGGAATAAATTCATGGTAATGGTTAATCAGTTGGAAATTGTGTACCCGCCACAGGCCAACCAATTAGACTTGCAATATGAGCGCTACAAGCGTTTGGTACGGGTGCACTACACCATATTCAATCAACAAGGTGAGCCAATAACGGGTGGCAAAGCCGATGCTTACCCAGATGCAACCACAGACGATGCACAAGCATTAGCTGATGATGCATTTCCAGAAATTGCTAAACAAATCATGGTTACCATTCCAGGGTTTGAAGAGGTATACCTACCGAAAGAAGAAAAATAGCCGCCTCGCCTTTTTTTCTATTTTGTGGGCATGATAGATTTTAACTCGCCCTACATCATATTAGAGGTTCTCTCTGTGGTGGTGATTTTGTCTTACTTCTACAATATCATCAGCAAGAAGACCAATATCCCCTCTGTGCTCATGCTCATTATAACAGGGTTGGGGGTACAGCAACTACTTACCTACACAGATTCGGTAGATACCGAAGACCTGATGCCCATATTAGAAATTCTGGGCATCATAGGGTTAATCATGATTGTACTAGAAGCCGCCTTGGATTTAAAGCTCACGCGAGATAAAGCAGGACTTATTGTACGTTCATTTTTAGTGGCCTTTCTAGGGTTAATGCTTACTACGGTTGCCATTACTTACATTATTGAATACTTTACTGATTCCTCGCTCAAACAGGCTCTTTTCTATGCCATGCCCATGAGCGTATTGAGCTCAGCTATAGTAATTCCTAGTATTGGCGGGTTGAATGAAGAGCGCAAAGAGTTTCTCATTTATGAAAGTACTTTTTCAGATATTCTAGGAATTATGGCTTTCTACTTAGCCATAGAATTCTTGGAAGCAGATACTTCTCAAGAACTCATAAAATCTTTTTCTTGGAATGTTGGAGCCACCATTGTAATAAGCCTACTCTTAAGCTATGCTCTGGTTTGGCTCTTTCAGAAGATCAATACTCAGATTAAACTTTTTCTACTAATAGCCGTACTCATTCTACTCTACTCTGTAGGTAAAATGTTTCACCTTTCATCTCTCTTAATCATCCTCAATTTTGGGCTCATTTTGAATAATACCAACCTTTTCTTTAGGGGTAGGCTAGCGTCTTGGGTAGAGCCTCAGAGCATAAATAAAATTCTACAAGAGTTTCATCTCATTACTGTAGAAACTGCCTTTGTGGTTCGTACTTTCTTCTTTGTAGTATTTGGAGCTACCATTGCGCTTGCATCATTGTTTAACATTCGGGTATTCCTAGAAAGTGCAGCGATCTTGGCGGTGATTTACATTCTCCGATGGGGTTTACTAATGGCCTTTTGGAAAAGGCCTATCCGTACAGAACTAGGAATTGCTCCTCGCGGGTTAATTACAATACTCTTATTCTTTGCCATTCCAGGGGCTTATCAAATTCCTGAATTTGACAGCGGAACCTTACTTTACATTATACTGGTTACCAGTATTTTAATGTCTTACAGCTTAATCTCCAACAAGCGCACAGACCTTTATGACGAGCTCCTAGAAGAAGATTTAGAGGTTGATATAGCAGAAGATGAGAAAGCTCCATCATCGGCTTTGCCTAAGGATAATGAAGAAAACCCTTCTTTGGAGTAATTCTTGCACTAGGTTGATGCAAAAACAATGAGCAAGCAAATACAAAAAGGAGGAGCATTAGGACTAGGTACGCGGATTTACCTCTCCATGATTGCGCTCGTGCTTATTTCGCTCATTGTGATTGGGGTGGCGACTTTGTTTTTCTTCAAGAACCAAAATGACGAATACCACCTAGACCGACTCAGACGCAAGGAGCAAAGCGTTATGCTCTCACTGGATTATTACATTATTGAAAACGACATAAACGAGCTCAATGTAAAGCTCGAAAATAAGATTCAAGAACTGGCAGATGTTCAAGCACTAGACATGAATGTGTACACCTTGGGTGGCGAATTAATGGGCTCTACCCAAATTGAACTTTTTGATAATGGCACCTTCTCAAAGTCTATTGCAGACAGCACTGTTGAACGTATTAAGCGCAGTGAGCAAATCATTATTCAAGAAAGTGTGCAAGACCGCGAATACCTTTCTACCTATTTTATTCTATATACGGCCAAACGCAAACCCATGGCCATCATAAACTTACCGTATTACAAAGACACAGAGCGCAATAGGAGCGAGCTGTACGATTTCTTGGCAACCCTGGCACAGGTCTATGTGGTGTTGTTTATTGGAGCAAGTATTCTCGCTTACTTTTTGAGTAATTACATAACCAATTCACTACGCACAATCTCCGAAAAACTGAAGAATGTGCGGATCAACGGAGAAAACCAAAAGTTAGAATGGAACGGTAACGATGAGCTGAGCGCTTTAGTGAACGACTACAACAGGATGGTAGATGAGCTAGCTGTGAGCGCCCAGCTTCTTGCCAGGAGTGAGCGGGAAAGTGCGTGGAAAGAAATGGCTAAGCAGGTTGCGCATGAAATCAAAAATCCGCTTACCCCCATGCGTCTGCAGTTGCAGCATTTACAACGCATAGCAAATGATAACCCTACCGATTTGAAGGAGCGCATGCAGAAAGTTTCAAAAACACTAGTGGCGCAAATTGATACCCTATCTGGTATAGCATCTGAATTTTCAGATTTCGCCAAAATGCCCAAGCCAGAATTAAACCAGGTTGATATAGACGAAGCTGTTAAGAACACAATCTCACTCTTCACAGAAGAACAAGGACTTATAAACGCAGAAATTGGTCCAGGAGATAAAACTGTACTCGCAGATCTCAATCAACTCAATCGCGTTCTTACTAATCTCATAACCAATGCAATTCAAGCAGTACCAGAAAATAAAGAGCCAAGAATTTCTGTAGAAACACTACTAGTAGAAAATGAGGTGTTGTTAAGAGTAACAGATAACGGCTCTGGAATCCCTAAAGAGCTACAACCCAAGATTTTTGAACCCAACTTTACCACTAAATCCGGAGGAATGGGCTTGGGACTAGCTATGGTCAAGGGAATTATACAAGAGTTTAATGGTAAAATAGGTTTTGTTTCTGAGCTGGGTGCGGGTACCACATTCACGGTTTCCATCCCATTGAACTCACCAAATTCAACCAACTGAAATATTACTTTTGAGACAAATTCAAATCAACCATGGGTTACAACAACATACTAACTGAAACCACAGACCACGTTGCACGCATCACCATCAATCGTCCAAAACAGCTAAACGCACTCAACAAAGAGACTATAACTGAATTGAGCGCGGCTTTTAAATCAGCAGATGCAGATTCCAATGTGCGGGTAATCGTTGTAACTGGATCTGGCGAAAAGGCTTTTGTAGCTGGTGCAGATATCAAAGAGTTTGCAGATTTCAGTATTGAGCAAGGAAAAGCATTAGCAGCAGAAGGTCAAGAAAAACTATTCAACCTCGTAGAAAATCTGTCTACACCTGTAATTGCAGCGGTAAATGGATTTGCTTTGGGAGGCGGACTCGAATTAGCAATGAGCTGCCATATTCGCATTGCATCAGACAACGCAAAGCTGGGTTTACCAGAAGTTTCATTGGGAGTAATTCCAGGGTACGGTGGTACCCAACGTTTGGCTCATTTGGTAGGAAAAGGAAAAGCCATGGAAATGGTAATGACAGGAGGAATGATTTCTGCAGAAGAAGGGCTAAACCTTGGCTTAGTGAATCATGTAACCTTCCAAAGCGAATTACATGATAAAGTAAATGGAATTGCTAAAGCCATAATGAGAAACTCTCCAGTAGCCATTGGAAAAGCCATAGCCGCAATAAATGCGGGTTACAGAGATGGAGTAAATGGGTTTGATGTGGAGATTGAACAATTTGGTTTAGCATTTGGAACAGAAGACTTTAAAGAAGGTACAACCGCATTTATGGAAAAGCGCAAGGCACAATTCCCTGGGCGCTAAATTCTTTTGAAATTCGTTAAATAAACGTGGCACTCAAAAAACTAGCCGGTCAAACCGCCATTTATGGCTTATCAAGCATGCTCGGCAGGTTTTTGAATTACCTGCTGGTGCCCTTACATACCGCAGTTTTTATTCCCGCAGAATATGGGGTGGTTACGGATATCTATGCGTTAAGCGCTTTTATGGCCGTAGTGCTAACTTTTGGTTTAGAAACGGCTTTTTTTCGCTTTGTTAAAGAGAAAGATGAATCTCCAGAGCTCATCATTGGCAATGCTCTTTTATCCATTGCTTTTCTAACTACTCTCTTCTGGTTGGTTGTTTTGGCCTTCAAGATGCCAGTATCCGATTTATTAGGCTATGCAGATCAATCTAATTTTATTGTTTGGATGGCTTTTGCATTAGGGTTTGACGCCCTTTCTGCCATACCCATGGCTAAACTTAGGCTAGATGAAAAGCCCATTTGGTTTGCCTCAGTAAATCTCACTGGAATTGGTGTTAACATCTTGCTCAATGTCTTTTTTATTGGCTTTGCCATGAGGAACCCTGGTTCAGACAACTGGCTAGTACAAACCTTCTACAACCCAGAAATTGGGGTGGGATATGTCTTTTTAGCCAATCTTATTGCCTCAGGGGTTAAATGGCTTATGTTGCTTCCAATCTATTTTAAAGCTCAACTCAAATTCTCGAGAGAAGTCACCAAAAAACTCACAGTTTATGGGGCTCCATTGATGTTGGCTGGGTTTGCAGGAATCATTAATGAAACGCTGGACCGCAGGCTCATTCGTGTTTTGTTAGAGCCTAAAATAGGTGAAACAGCGGCTTTAGCTCAGGTTGGAATTTATGGTGCGTGCTATAAGTTGTCCATTCTAATAACCTTATTCATACAGGCATTCCGCTATGCTGCAGAGCCCTTCTTTTTTGCAAAAGCTAAAGAAGGCGAGTCGCATTCAGTCTACAGAGATGTAATGAATTGGTTCACTATAGCGGTTAGTTTAATGTTGGTTTTTGTATTGCTCTATTTAGATGCACTTAAGTACTTTATTGCCAATGAAGCCTACCATGTTGGTCTTCATATTGTACCTATACTGTTAGTGGCCAACATTTGCTTAGGATGGAATTACAACCTTAGCATATGGTATAAGCTAAGCGATAAAACCTACTTTGGAGCCTTGTTCGCGGGCATTGGAGCTGTTATTACAATTACAGCCAACCTCATTCTTATTCCTAGAATAGGTTACGAAGGTGCTGCTTGGGCTACCTTGTTGGCTTATGGTGGCATCACTATAACATCATTGAGCCTAGGTAGGAAATACTACTACATACCTTACGATTTCAAACGAATGTTGGGGTACCCAATCCTCGGTTTATTGCTCTTCTTTGTTTCCCGATACAATTCTTTAGAAGGAATAACCTATTGGTTAGCAAACACCGCACTATTTTTGCTGTTTATAGCTATAAGCGCTTCAGTTGAACGCCATAGAATAAAAGCACTCCTTGCATGAAAAAAGTTAAAATAGTGAACCGTTCTAATCACCCACTGCCTGCTTACGAAACCAAACAAGCCGCTGGTCTTGATTTGCGTGCTAATTTAGAAGAGCCTGTCGCCTTGAGACCAGGAGGCAGAAAGCTTATTAAAACAGGCCTATTCATAGAGCTACCAGATGGTTATGAAGCTCAGGTAAGGCCACGCAGCGGATTGGCTTTTAAACATGGAATCACCGTTCTCAATGCCCCCGGCACCATTGATGCAGATTATCGCGGTGAAATTGGTGTGCTTTTGGTGAACCTTTCTAACCAAGGATTCGTAATACAAGACGGAGAACGTGTTGCGCAACTCGTTATCACCAAATTTGAACAAGCAGAATGGGAAGAAGTAACCGTACTGGGTGATACGGATAGAGGTGCAGGCGGATTTGGTTCTACCGGAAAAAAATAAAACAACATAAACCATGAAATTAGATAAATCATCTAATCCTATTTTTAACGGAAAAGCTTTTGAAGAAAGCATGTATGCGGGCGCGGGCGCTCAGCAAATGACAGTTACAGGAACGATTAACAAAACTGTGATTTTGGCTCTTTTGGTAGCTGCGAGTGCCTCCTATACCTGGGTAAATCCAAACCCTATCTTTATGTGGGTAGGTGTAATTGGTGGCCTTATTACGGCTTTAATTACCAGCTTTAGACCCCAAGCTTCAGGTGTAACTGCACCTCTATACGCCTTATTAGAGGGTATGGCTCTTGGTGGCATCTCACTGTACTTTGAAGCACAGTTTGGTGGTATTGTATTTCAAGCCATTTCTTCTACCATTGGTGTGCTATTTGCCATGCTGTTCATGTACAGATCTGGCATTATCCAAGTAACTCAAAAATTTAGAATGGGTGTAGCTGCCGCAACAGGTGGTATTTTTATCATGTACATGCTTAACATGGTAATGGGCTTTTTTGGTGCTTCGTTTTTAAGCTTGGGAGACACAAGTTTACTAATGATTGGAATTAATATTGTTATTGTAGGTGTTGCCGCGTTAAACTTGGTATTGGATTTTGATTTTATTGAGCGTGGCGCAGCATCGGGTGCACCCAAGTATATGGAGTGGTACGGTGCCTTTGGTATTATGGTAACCTTAGTTTGGTTATACCTTGAGTTGTTGAAGCTTTTGAGCAGACTCAATTCTAGAGACTAAAAAGTAGTTACCCCAATTGTTGTAAAGGCGTCTTTTCAAGGGCGCCTTTCTTTTTAGTTTCGCAGTATGAAAAATCTTGTTTCTCTTTTCTCAGTTCTATTGGTAGGTTGTTCCACAACTTCAGAAGTTGTGGAAAAAGGGTTTCCTCAAGAACCCGATTGGAATACCTTGCTTCAAACCTGGCAAAGCGATGTTCGGACCCAAAAGACCTTAACAAAAGATGATAAAGAAGAAGTACTAAAGCTAGATTCTGTAGACTGGGCAAAAGAACTAGAGATTGTTACCCAAACTGATTGGAATTCCATCTCTACCAAAGACAAGTACACCATAGACTCGGTACGGCTTCAATTCACAAATGAAGTACGCTATATAATTCGTGCAAAAGACTCTGCCCGAACCGTTCAGTTCGCAGAATTTACCTATCAAAACAATCAACTCAAAGAAGCTTTCTACCGTATACAAGAAGACAATGCCGTTTACGGCCTAAGCAGAGAGGTTCACATTATCCCAGAAGAGCTACTATCAGTTTCTGCTTCACAACGGGTAACTGCTCTAATGGATGAATCCTTTAGCGTAAAATTGGAGGTGTTTCCGCAAAAGGTGCATTACCTAGGACACTTACAGCGCGAAGACGGTGTTGAGTTACCCATTCGTTTCTACGTAAGAAATGATGACTTTGTAATTTACAATGGAGCAGAGCGTGTTGAAGCCAAGATGGTTGAATCTAATGGTTCTATTGTGGTAGAAATGCCCGTTTTTCCTACTGTTTTCCATTTAGTTAAAACAAAATCTGGTTTTAAAGGGTATTGGCACAACCAAGATGGAACCGGTTACAAACTCCCATTTCGTGCAGAACGTACAGAGGCAATGCCGACAGTGTCATTATCTAGCTATTACCCTCCTTTATCGGGAGAATGGCACGTTCAATTTCAACGACCAGATAAAATCATTGATGCACTTGGAATCTTTGAGCAAAGTTCTTCTCAATTATTTGGTACGTTCTTAACTCGAAGTGGAGACTATAGATCATTGGAAGGTAGCTGGGAACGAGACTCTTTTTACTTAAGCGCCTTTGAAGGTTCACACCCCTATCTATTCACTGGAAAGCTGAAAGGTGATTCCATTTATGGTGACTGGTATTCTGGAAAATCGTTTCACATCACATGGAAGGCACATCGCGATAGCACCTTTTCCTTACCAAGTGCCGACACTTTAACCTACCTAAAAGAAGGGTATACAGAAGTGCGCTTTTCTTTTCCAGATTTAAAGGGAAACGCGGTTTCGTTAACCGATAATCGCTTTTTAAATAAGCCAGTTATCCTGACCATTATGGGCTCTTGGTGCCCCAATTGTATGGATGAAGCCCGCTATTTGAAAGATGTATATGCACGCTACCAAGAAAGCGGACTCCAAATCGTAGGACTAAGTTTTGAGCGTTATGGAGACTATGAAAGAGACTTACCAGCCATTCAAAAAATGGTGAACGATTTAGACATCCCATACCCCGTTTTGCATGCCGGTAAGGCTGGTGGGAAGTATGCTGCAGAAGCATTGCCCATGCTTAACCACGTAATTGCTTTCCCCACAGCTATATACATCAACAGACAAGGAGAAGTAGTTAAGATACACACGGGCTTCGCAGGTCCTGCAACTGGTAAACGCTACACAGAATTTGTAGCAGAGAATGAAGCGTTTCTGAAGCAATTTGTTGAGTAACAACACGAAGTAGCAAAGTAAACTGGGTGTGGTTTTTGAATCCAGAGTTTATCAATGAGTTATCTCTCAACCAGGCTTTGGGTTTTGGAGTATCTAGATTGTGGTAGCAAGAAAGCTATTAAGTGATTACTGTAATCATTCCAAAAGTTTTTACCATTCCGTTTATGCGAATTCTCTCCACTCTTTCGTTAATAGCAATCATGCTTTCTGCCTCACTAAACGTGATTGCGCAAAAACCATTAACCTCAATTCTTGACCAGATCAATGAAAGCAATGATTCATCTACTTACATCCTCAACCTGAAAAAATCTTTTGAAGAAAAGGTAGAAGCGTACG
>CBFIHE010000003.1:7041-64330 GCA_965662345.1 Salibacteraceae bacterium | reverse complement strand
GATCAATGAAAGCAATGATTCATCTACTTACATCCTCAACCTGAAAAAATCTTTTGAAGAAAAGGTAGAAGCGTACGGTAATTCAGACTCTCTTCGCTTCGAGCTTTTATTCGCTCTTCATACTTATTACGACCATAACTATCTGTTAGACTCTTCTTACTCGTATATAACCCAAGCCAAGAAGTTATTAGACACCAACTCTGTAAGAACGTCTTTGTTTTATGAAGCATTAGCTGTTACATACTTCCAAGAGTCTGAGTTTGATGTGTCGTTAGCGGTATATGATTCTGCTATTTCATTTGCTAAACGAGATAGTCTGTTTGACCTTCTACCTGGAATGTACAGTAGGAAATCTGTTGTGCATAATACGCTCAGAGATAGGATAGGCGAGCTAGCAACACTTAAAGAAGCTATCTCTTTAGCTGATTCTCTAGAATCTTATGAAGACAAAGCTTCCGCTGCTATTAACCTTGGTGTAGCCTTGTTTGAATCGAAGTTGTACGATGATGCAAAATATCAGTTCAATGATGTTCTCACAATGGTAAAGCAAATTGAGGATGAGTATACAAAGAGATTGCTAAAAACGTACGCCTTTGCAAATCTTGCCAATATCTACAGTGATCTACATCAAATAGATACCTCGATCATTCTATTAGACAGCGCAGATAAATATGTAGATAAGCAACAACACAAGAGGAAACAATCTGAGTGAACTAAAACGCTTTAAAGAAGCCTACCCTTATCTAAAAAGGGCTTATGAAGCTTTTGATACACTTTACATGGTTGACGCTAAAGTTGGCTCTGCAGGCCATTATGCAAACTGCTTGGTTGAATTGGGTAAGTTTAAAGAAGCTAATGCTATTTGCAACCAGTCGCTTGAGTATGCTCTTGAACAACGCGATTTTGGAGGCCTTGTAAACCTATATAAGTGTCTTACTGCTATCTCTGCACATAATAAAAACTACGATGCGGCAGTTAACTATTCCTCTTTAGCGTTGAATTATAAGGATAGCGCTAGACTTTTTGCTCAAGACGAGAGACTTGCCATACTTAGAACTGAATATGACCTAATTGCCAAAGAACAAGAAAACAAATTCTTATCTGAGCAGAATGAACTTAAAGATTTAAGCATATCTCGCGGAAACACCATTAATGTGTTGGCTGGATCACTTTTTTTATTGGCCGTTGTAGCGCTCACTCTAGTTTACCGCAATCAGACCAACCTGAAACGTCAAAAGGCGCTTCTACATACTCAAAACGAGCAATTACTCAGCTTGAATGAAGGTAATAAACGACTCATTGCCTTAATCTCTCATGATGTGAGAGGCCTCATTGGCACTGCAGAACAGGCGTTGGGTATGGCCAAAGAAAGCGACCCCGAAACCAGAGATTACCTTGTCAATCAAGTGCAGGATTCACTCCGCTCGCTTTATGAGCTCATAGAGAGTCTATTCAACTGGGCAAGAAACAATAATGGCTTGAGCGGGTACTTCCCAAGCAAAAACATCCTGGGCGAGGTAGTTTCAGACATCGTGAACCTATACAAACATTCAATCGAGCATAAAAACATTACGGTTAAAACGGTAATAGACCCAAAGCTTAGTCTTGTTGCAGATACAGATATGCTCAATACCATGCTACGGAACCTCATGACCAATGCCATTAAGTTCTCTGATAAAGGGTCAATCATTGAGATTCATGGAGAGCAGGCTTCAGACTGGATATTGCTTTCTGTAAAAGACCATGGAATGGGTATGTCAAAAGAACAAATAGAGGCTATTCGTTCTGAAAACGTTACAGTAACAAAGGGCTCACATGACGAAATTGGGACTGGGCTTGGTTTAAGCCTAGTGCTATCTTTAATAGAGCGACATGGAGGTAAAGTGGAAATAGACAGCGTAATTGGCAATGGAACCATGTTCACCTTGTTCTTTCCAAATAACTAAGGCTTTCCAAATTCTTTTAGGCTCAGGTTTTCTCCATCAAAAACGGCATACGTAAAATCTGATACCCATTCACCCAAGTTTATGTATCTACTTTTCTCACCCACTTGCAAGTCTAAAGGTAAGTGACGGTGACCGAATAAAAAGAAATCAAAATGTTTATGCTGGAGTTGTTCTTTGGCATAAACCGCCAACCACTCATTCTCTTCGCCCAGATACTCTTTATCACTGCCTGAGTTGGCCAACCTACTTTTTCCTGAGAAGAAGTTCGCTAAGCCAATACCAAAATTGGGGTGCAGCCTGGCAAAAGCCCATTGGCAAAACTTGTTTCTAAATACTTTCTTAATGAATTTATACCCATAATCTCCCGGGCCTAAGCCATCTCCATGACCAATAAAGAACTGCTTACCGTTGTATTCACGTTCTATGGGATCTCTTATTATCTCTACCCCTATTTCATTGGGTAGGTAATCAAACATCCACATGTCATGATTACCAGTGAAAAGGTATACAGGAATACCAGAATCCGTAATTTCTGCCAACTTACCCAATACCCGAATATATCCCTTGGGAACAGCTGTTTTATACTCAAACCAGAAGTCGAATAAATCACCTAGTAAATAAATAGCTGCAGCATCGGCTTTGGCTATATCCAACCACTTAATAAAATGCCTTTCACGTTTAAGACTTGCCTCGTGTGAAGGAACTCCCAAGTGCTGATCGGAAGCAAAGTAGAGTTTTTTTCCTGCTGGGATATTCATCAATTATCTGTTGCAAACCACTCTGCATAGCTCGTTAGTGTTTCTCTTAACAACACGCTATGCAATTCTACTCCTGGAAAACCTTTCAAATTATCTTGTATGATATCTACAAAATCAATGAGCATGTTTTCACATGTAGGTTGATAGGGCTTTAAAATGAGTCTCTCGTTTATTTGATGATCAAGCACCCCCAAGAAGCGTGAATTATCGCGCAATACCAGTGCGTGGTCATACACATCAACCACATTGTTTTTCACTATTCTTTTAAGGTCAGAAAAGTCTATCACCATTCCATCTTTAGGAGTTGCCATAGCATCTTCTGGTTCACCTATAAAAGTTACTGCCAGTTGATAAGTGTGGCCGTGAATGTTGTGGCATTTACCATCATGGCAATCTAAAGCATGTGCCATTTCGAAATCAAACTGCTTGGTTACGCGAACTCTTGCCATACTACTTTGCCTTTTTGGCTAACGCCTCTTCAACGTATTTAAATGTACTTAAGATTTCAGGTCTACCACTTATCATGGCCACATCGTGCTCAAAATGGGCAGATGGTTTTCCATCTTGGGTAACAACGCTCCAGCCATCATCTAACTGCTTTACGCGATGCGTACCTATATTAATCATGGGCTCAATGGCTAGAACCATTCCGTTCTCTAGCTTGCTACCTCTTCCCTGCCTGCCATAATTAGGAACTTGCGGCTCTTCATGTAGTTTTCTACCCAAGCCATGTCCTACCAGTTCTCGCACCACGCCATAACCATGTCGCTCTGCATGAAGCTGCACCGCAAAGCCAATATCGCCCACACGATTACCGCGTTGAAATGCTTTAATCCCCTTGTATAAACACTCCAAGGTTACTTCCAACAATTTCTTGGTCTTTGGTTCTACTTCACCTACCTCAAAGGTGTATGCATGATCTCCGTAAAACCCGTGTAAGATAGACCCACAATCAACGGAAATAATATCACCGTCTTGTAAAGGTCTGTCATCTGGCAAGCCATGAACTACAACTTCATTCACTGAAGTTAGGATGGTGCTAGGGCAACCGTATAAGCCTTTAAAACCTGGTTCTGCGCCCTGGTCTCTAATGTATTCTTCTGCTCGTTCGTCTAAATACTTAGGCGTTACTCCAGGTTCAATAAGCTCAGCCATTAAACCGAGGGTACGAGATACCACCAAGGCGGCTTCACGCATTAATTCTATTTCTTCGGGAGTCTTAAGTGTAATCATTATTTTTTGTTGAATAGGCTGAAGATGCCACGCTTTGACCTGCTCTTATGTTCATTTATCAGTGCCTCTTTATTGCCCTCAATAAGCTGGTAGATCTCACCCCAACCTAGAAAACCACCAATATTTCTGTCATCTATGAACAAGTCTGCATTAATCTTGCGGCTAGATTCTATCTCGTCAAAAACCTCTTCTGGATAGCTCTTATTCACCGCATAAAACTCTATACCGTGCTCTTTGCAGAAGTCTACCGCCTCTTGCAATCGAGCACCATGACGATATGTCCAAAGAATTAATCTGTGGTTTCTACTTTCGAGCATTTTCAACGTCTCAAACGCAAAAATCTTTGGCTTACCAATGCGTGGATAGGCATCGTCCACGATTGTTCCGTCAAAATCTACAGCTATGGTTAATTGTTTCTCGAACATGGACGCAAAGGTAATCAATGCGGTGTGTCGGAAATAGTCATAAAAAAACCCTTTGCTGAACGCAAAGGGTTTTTTTGATTTGGTTTGGTAAAGTACTACCTATCCCTCATTAATTGCTTGTAAAAATTCGTTCCGCTTTTGGTCAGAAGACTTAAAAATCCCTGCATAGTGGGCGGTTACTGTAGAGCTGTTTGTATCTTCAATACCGCGCGTACTCACACACATGTGAGATGCATCAATATAAACCGCTACATCATCTGTTTTTAGAATTCGTTTCAGCTCGTCTGCTATCTGCTCTGTTAGTCGTTCTTGTACTTGCGGGCGCTTGGCAAAGAAACGAACGATTCTGTTTATTTTGCTCAAACCAATCACATATCCATTACTAACGTATGCCGCATGAGCTCTACCCATTATTGGTACAAAGTGATGTTCACAATGCGAGTGCAATGTGATATTCTTCTCTACCAACATTTCATTGTACTGATACTTATTCTTAAAGAGTTTCACATCTGGCCTATTATCCGGGTTCAATCCTTGGAAAATCTCTTTCACGTACATTTTAGCCACGCGATGCGGTGTTCCTCTTAAGCTGTCGTCTGTTAAGTCTAAGCCTAAGGCATCCATAATTTCTGAAAAGTGATATTGGATTTTCTCCATTTTCTCTTCATCGGAGAGTTTGAAGGCATCCGCTTTCATGGGTGTGTCTTTGCTAGTGCTTACATGTGCGTCTCCCATGGCTTCCGCATCATGGTTGTAATCTAAATCACTCTCCGCTGTATTCAACAAAGTTTCTTGGAGTTTCATACAAGGTAACTTTAAGGTCTAACGACCGGTTGATGTGTTTGCGCAGCTTGTTCCAGATCACCACCACAATATTCTCTGCGGTTGGATTGAGCTGCCTGAATTCTTCTATATCCAGGTTCAGGTTTTTGTGATCAAAGGGATTCTCTACCTCTTCTTTAATGAGGTCTTTGAGTATTTTCACATCCATAACATAACCGGTTTCGGGATCAATTTCTCCGGTTACGCTAACAATCAGTTCGTAATTATGCCCGTGGTAATTTGGATTGTTGCATTTACCAAATATCTCTTGGTTTTTTGCATCGCTCCAAGCGGGATTATGCAACCTATGTGCTGCATTAAAATGGGCTTTTCTATGTACGGTTACTTTCACGATTATCTTTTGAATTCGTTTTGATACCTGCGATCTACCTCATCCAAAGCTATCTTAAACCATTCCGTATACTTCTCTGGGTTAGTAGCTACATCGCTTTTCAAATCTTCCCAGTTTAGGTATTTCCAGCCAGCTACCTCATCTGGGTTAATATTTGGCTTGCCGTTGAACTTGCCAAAAACTACATGATCTAACTCATGCTCTGTTAATTCGTTATCTAAAGCTGCTTTGTAAATGAATGAGAACTGTTCTTCCAATTCGCAATCAAAACCCATTTCTTCCATTAACCTGCGGTGTGCGGCTTCTAAAACAGATTCACCCTTACGTGGGTGGGAACAACATGCATTAGTCCAAAGACCACCAGAGTGGTACTTATGTAAAGCACGCTGGTGAATCATTACTTCACCTAATTCATTAAACACAAATACAGAAAATGCTCTATGCAGCTTCGCTTCTTCATGAGCCTGCATCTTTTCCATAGTGCCTATTTCATTGTCTTGCTCGTCTACCAGAATTACGTATTCCAAATTTGCCATGCTTGTTAAGTCTTGTGCTTGTCTTGTATCGACCCTGTCGTTAACTTGCAAAGTAGTTGAATCAGTGAAAGTAGACATACTTATAGCGCGTTAAAGCTGTAACGCACATATGAGCGAAGTAATAGAGCAATTTTGTTGCGATTTCGTATGCGAATTCGCTCATGTAAAATGCGCGTTGAAGGTGTGTTTTTTATTTTTTGAAGCAATGCATAGAAATACACGTAGGCTACATATACCCCAAAGCGAGATGTCTTGGGGAGACGCAGTATACCTTCGAGACCTTGAGCAAAATCTACCTCTATATCTGCTTCAATCTGCTGTTTGATTTCTTCATTGAACTCAGTCATTTCAACTCCTGGGAAATACGTACGTCCCATGGTTTCATAATCTGCGTGTAAGTCTCTAAGGAAATTAATTTTTTGAAAAGCCGAACCTAGTTTCATTGCATAAGGTTTCAACTCTTCGTATTGCTCTTGTTTTCCTTCAACAAAAACCTTTAGACACATAAGTCCTACAACCTCTGCCGAGCCAAGGATGTATTCTTCGTAGCTGTTTTGATCGTAAGCCTTTTCTGTTAAATCCATTTCCATAGAACGCAAAAAAGTATCAATTAACTCTCTATCAATATTGTACTCATTTACTACGGCTTGAAAGCTATTGAGCACAGGGTTGAGTGAAATACCTCTATTTATAGATTCGTATGTGTCTTCCCAAAACTCTTTCAGCAATTCTCTTTTGTTGTAAGCATGGAACGTATCTACTATTTCATCGGCTATTCTAACAAAACCGTAAATCGCGTAAATAGGATTGTGAAACTTTCTGCTTAGAAAAGAAATTCCAAGCGAAAAAGAGGTGCTGTATGCCCTGGTTATTGTTTTGGACATCCTAAGCGAAACATTATCGTAGAGAGCTTTCATTTGTTTCTAGTTTAGGTCTTTTTCAATTTCTTTAGCTACTACTTGTCCAGAAATGAGAGACGGGGGTACTCCTGGTCCTGGAACAGTTAATTGTCCTGTATAATAGAGATTCTTGATTTTACTGCTTTTAAGAGCTGGCTTTAGTATGGCGGTTTGCTTTAGCGTGTTTGCCAATCCATAAGCGTTGCCTTTAAAAGCGTGGTAGTCGCTCATAAAATCTGCATGAGCGTAACTACGATTATAAACAACATGATCTCTTATATTTTGTTCAGTTATTGCTTCTAACCTGTTCATAACCAAGTCATAATAGTGCTGCCTAGTCTTTTCATCATCTCCACTAATACCTGGAGCTACAGGAATGAGAATAAAGATATTTTCCTGCCCTTCTGGCGCTACACTAGCGTCTGTTTGGCTTGGTGCCGATACATAAAACAATGGGTTTGTTGGCCACTTCGGATTCTCATAAATCTCATCTGCATGTAAGCCAAAGTCTGAATCAAAAAACAGATTATGATGCAATAGCTTTTTCAACTTTTTATTGATACCCAAGTAAAAAATGAGAGAAGATGGAGCCATTACTCTGCTATCCCAATATTCTGGTGAATATTGTTTGAATTCTTGAGGAACTACTTTTTGATCTAGATGATGATAGTCTGCTCCACCCACTATAACATCTGCCTCAAACGTGCCTTTAGCCGTTTCAACAGATTTTACGCTATTGCCTTTCATGTTAAAGCTCTTCACCTCAGCTTCGTATACAAATTCCACCCCTTGTTCTTCAGCAACTGCTACCATACCTTTAACTATTTCGTGCATTCCACCATCGGGATACCACGTACCTAAAGCCATGTCTGCATAATTCATGAGACTGTAAAGAGCAGGCGTTTTTTCTGGTTTCGCACCTAGAAATAGCACAGGAAACTCAAGTATATCAATTAGATGTTTGTTCTTGAACTTACCTCTAATTTGAGAGGAGATGCTCTTGAATACATCCATTTTTAGCAAGCCGTATAGCAACCTGGCATCAATGAACTCTGTAAGAGACCGACTTGGCTTATAGACTAAGTCGTTGATGCCTACTTCGTATTTGTAAGCAGCTTCGTCTAAAAATTGCTTTAAGTGCTTGCTGCTGCCTGGCTCATGTTTTTCAAAGAGTGCGAAAAGCTCTTCCATGGTAGCTGGTAAATCGTAAATATCCTCTTTGGAGAAGTACACTCTGTAGGACGGATCTAACCGTTTTAGTGTGTAATAATCAGATACTTTCTTACCGAAAAGAGCAAAATAGCGTTCGAACACATCGGGCATCCAGTACCAGCTAGGACCCATATCAAACGTGAAGCCATTAGCCTTAAATTGACGTGCGCGTCCTCCAGCCTGGTCGTTTTTCTCCAGGATTTTTGTGTTAAATCCGGCTTTAGCCAAGCATCCTGCCGCGGAGAGACCGGCAAATCCTGACCCTATAACCAGAGCAGTTTTTTTCAACTATACGAAACCTTTAAGTTTTGACATCAGTTTTTGTCTGGCCAAAAAGATACGACTCTTCACCGTACCAATAGGCAAGTCTAAATCTTCTGCTATCTCTTTGTATTTATAGCCTGTGAAGTGCATTTCAAAAGGGATACGGTACTCATCTTCTAGCTCAGCAACCTTTTTCTTGATCTCTTTTAATGCTAAAGTTGTTTCTGGTGCATCTTCATCTGCAGGCTTGGGAGCATTTAGATAATACAAATCTTCGGTTTTATCCATGATTGTATTTGCCTTAACAGCTCTTCTGTAATTATTGATGAAGGTATTTTTCATGATTGTATACAACCATGCTTTCAAATTCGTTCTTTCTTGAAACTTATCTCGGTAGTTGATGGCTTTCATCATGGTATCCTGAAGCAAATCATCAGCATCCTCGCTGTTTGCTGTTAGCTGAAGGGCAAAATAGCTTAGAGGCTTTCTTAATTGTAACAGCTCTTCATTGAAATCATATTTTGACATAATGCTCAGTTTTGTTTAACGTTTCCGATTAATTGTTAAACAAACTTAAGGGAAAGATGTCCATACATGCAAATTTATTTTCAATTATTTCTGAAACTTGTTGAATATGACAAATGTCATTTTTTTAAATAGTCTACCCATACCTAGTGTAGGCCTTGATAGTGCGGAATGACACTAAGGACAGAAAAAACTTGAAGTATTAATTTGATAACACGGCATTAACATGAAATACCGCTGCAGTTCTGCTTAAGCAAGTAGCTTACTGAACGCTTCCATGCTTTCTAGATGGTGCGCATTCTTGGGTAACTCAACACCTTCAAAAAGAGCTGGTCTTCCAGAAATAAGCAGCTGAGAACCTTGTACTCTACTACAAAAGTTATTGGCGTACGCTGCGAGCGATTCTTTTTGAAGTGCTGTAACAGAGAAGGTAATGATGTAATCTGGCTGTAAGCTGTTAGCTACTGAAATAACATCTTCCATGGGAACGTGTTGCCCCAGATAGTAAGTTCTATGACCAGCCTCTTTCACCATATAATTCGCAAGAAGTAACCCCATTTCATGGAATTCATTTTCTGGGAGAAATAAAATGAACTTCTTTGGGTTCGTGTGCTCTTTTGGCCTGAGTGCATCTATATTAGAAATGAGCTTTTGTCTGATTAGGTGCGTAATGAAGTGCTCTTCTGCTGGGTTAATCTCATTGATACCCCACATGATTCCTACTCGTTCTAAAAACGGGTAAACAACCTCTGTCATTGTTTTCTCAAAACCACGCTTTTTAACGCTCCCGTTGTAGATATCGCTAAACTTAATTTCGTTTAACTCAATCATGGCCATAATTAAACCATTGATTTTATCTGCAACTTTTTGCTCCTCAAGCTGAGAACTGCTGCTAAATACACGCTGGATTTCTTCTTGAAGCTTATCTTCTGGCCAAGAACTGATTTTGGAAATACGAAATCCAGAGCTAACCATTAGCGAAACATTGAGCAGTTTCTTCAACTGATCATCGCTGTATAAGCGAATGTTGGTTTCTGTTCTGTCTGGATTTAATATGCCATACCGTTTTTCCCAAATACGAATGGTATGTGCTTTAATTCCTGAAAGCTGTTCAAGATCTTTTATGGAGTATTGAGACAATGCTGAAGACGTTTAACTTTGGAAACAACAATCAGCCGCAATTGTTTGCCTTTAACTGATTGCAATAGATACCAAACGCGAAAATAACCTGAGCCCGTTGGAAACTCCAAACCATATAAAAGAAACTCTTTCAAACCTTCCGCTAAAGCCAGGTGTATATCGCTATTTTGATAAAGATGGAAAGATTCTTTATGTAGGAAAGGCGAAAAAACTCAAAAACCGAGTAAGTAGTTATTTCAACAAAAACAAGTATGAGAACGGCAAGACTCGCTTGCTGGTAAAAAAGGTAGATCACTTAGAGGTTATTGTAACCGATACGGAATTTGATGCCTTGCTTCTAGAAAACTCCCTCATCAAAAAGCATAAGCCTCCATTTAATATTCAGCTCCGAGACGACAAAACCTACCCGTGGATTTGCATCAAAAAAGAACGCTTCCCTCGAGTTTTTGCTACTAGGCAGCTGATAAAAGATGGGAGTGAATACTACGGTCCGTATGCCAGTGTGCGCATGATGAAAACCATATTAGACTTGGTAGGTAAGCTCTACAAAACAAGAACTTGCAGCTACAACTTATCCAAAGAAAATATTGAGGCAGGTAAGTTTAGGTTGTGTTTGGAGCATAACATAGGAAACTGCCTAGGACCTTGCGAAGCCAAACAGAGTGAAGCCTCCTACAACCGCTCTATTGATGAAATACGCAACATCATTAAAGGCAACATTGGTGAAGTGGTTCGCCTCCTCAAAGAACAAATGCAAGAAGCTGCCACTAACCTAGAGTTTGAATTGGCGCATGAGGCCAAAACTAAGTTAGAGTTACTAGAGAAATATCAAGCTAAATCAACAGTGGTGAATCCTTCCATTCACAATGTTGATGTTTTCTCCATCCTAAGCGATGTAAACTATGGTTACGTTAACTTCATGAAAATTAACAACGGAGCTATTATTCAGTCGCATACCATAGAATTAAAAAAGAAGATGGATGAAACTGATGAGCAGCTCTTAGAATACGCCATTCCAGAACTGAGAGATAAATTCAACAGTGTTTCACCTACCATTTACACGAGTTTACTTCTAGAGCTAGAAGTACCTGATGTTCATTTGCACCATCCGCAGCGCGGAGACAAAAAGAAGCTGATTGACTTATCTGAAAAGAATGCGCATTACTATATGCGTGAACGACATCAGATGCTAGAAAAAACCGATCCAGATAGGCATGTAAACAGGCTCATGCTTCAAATGAAAGAAGACCTTCGGTTAACGGAAGAACCCAAGCACATTGAATGCTTTGATAACTCCAATTTTCAAGGTTCCTTTCCGGTTGCGGCTTGTGTGGTTTTTAATAACGGCAAACCCAATAGGAAAGAGTATCGCCACTTCAATATCAAAACCGTTGAGGGCCCAAACGATTTTGCTAGCATGGAAGAAGTAGTCTACCGCAGGTACCGCAGACTCCTAAATGAAGACCAACCACTCCCCCAACTCATTGTGATTGATGGAGGTAAAGGTCAGCTCAGTTCCGCAGTTACCGCTTTAGATAGATTGGGTATTCGGCAACAGGTGGCTATTATTGGTATTGCAAAAAAACTAGAAGAGCTATTCTATCCAGGTGATAGTATACCGCTTTATTTAGACAAACGTTCTGAGACCCTCAAAGTAATTCAACACCTTCGTAACGAGGCACACCGATTTGGAATTACATTCCACAGAAATAAACGCAGTAAAGGGCTCATCTCATCTGAGCTCAAAAACATCAAAGGTATTGGTGACAAAACAGCTGAGCAGTTACTCACCCAATTCAAGAGCGTTAAACGCATTCGCGATGCTTCTGAAGAAGAATTAGTGACCGCAATCGGACTAAAGAAAACGCGGTTGATTCAGGCCTATTTCGCTGCTGAACAGTAACTTATCTATTGTTTTACACCTGAGAGCCATTTAGCTTAGCATACAGGTTTCGCAGACTATTCCTTCTCACTTGTATCGGCTTTGCCTTGGGTGGGTATAGCCAAGATTCTGCACTAATCAGAAACGTTAGCTCAGTAGGGCTTACGGCAGACTACGGCTTTCTCATCAAACATTCTGAATCGCTACGTGAGATGAAAGACTCCTATCCGGCTTCTGTTGGAATGGATTGGAGCAAGCAGCTTATTTCCAAAAAAGCTTGGGAATCTTGCAATTGCTATCTCGTGGTTGGCGTAAACTTATCATATTGGTACTGGGATAATCCCGATGTTTTGGGAAGCGGTATAGTTGCCTTGGGCTACCTAGCACCCACATTCAGAAACCACAGACCCTTGAGTTATTCTTTTCAGATGGGAATGGGCGGTGCCTACAATACCAAGCCCTATGATGCAGAAACTAACCCAGATAATCAATCTTACAGTTTGTATGTGAGCGTGGCACTTATGGTTGGTGCAGGCGTAAAATACAGGTTCTCAGATTCATGGACTGATCGCCTCATGGCCAATTACAATCACATCTCAAACGGAGGATTACAAACCCCAAACAAAGGACTCAACTACCCCACCCTTCAACTTGGCGTGTACAAGAGCCTTCAAACCCCAGATTACCCCACTTTTGAGAAGGTAGGGAAAAGGCAACCGCCCGAACAGAAGAGCAGAATTATGGCCTATCACCTCTCTGGGTGGAGTAACGCTCAAGCGGGTGACCGAAACCTATTCTACGTTTTTGGCTTGGGAATGCAGTACGGCAAATGGCTGGGTGCACGTAGTGCAATAACTGTTGGCACAGAATACGTAGCCGACTACTCTCGAAAAGAACAACTGAGCATAGCACAAAGCAATACAGATTATACCCAAGCCTCGGCCTTGGTTGGTCATGCCTTTTGGTTAGGTAAAGTTACCTTTAGCCAAGAATTGGGCGTATACTATTACAGACCACACCTCACTACCTCACAGTGCTACCAACGCTATGGCTTAACCTACACCTTCTTCAACCGGATTCCGTTCGGGTTCAACTTGAAGGCACACGGCCACGTGGCAGATTTCTTTGATTTTAGAGTGGGGTACGTTTTCTAGATTCTATTCCTCCTCATCAGAGTCGGGTTCGTCTTCTGGTCCAGAAATAGCCACGATTTCTTGTAGCGCTTTGTACCAATTACCGCGAGAAACAAAAGCACCCTCTTTTATGGCATCCATCATTTCCATTTCACGGGTAGTCTTGTACGATTTGGTTGCTCTGTAGAGTTCAACTTCTCCTTTCTTGATCCCATTCTGCATCACCTTAATCAAGTTCTTGGTTTTGAAGCTGATCTTGCTACCTTCCAAAACTTTGGCAATAATCATTTGAGCCTGCTTATCTCCATACAAGGCTGTTTTGAACTCTTTGGCATCTAGCTGCTCTGTATAGTTATTGGCTGAAAGAATTTTCTCCCAAACCACATCAGAGAAGATCTCAATAAGGCCTTCAGACTTTTTCTTATCGGTCTTTTTCAATTTTTCCCACTCCTCTGCTTCTATGCTTTGAGAAGAAAGGAACATGATGAATTCTCTTTCTAGAGATTCCAATTCTTTTTTGGTGAGTCTTTTGTACTTCACAAAATTTGGGTTTAGCTCAATTTATCAGCAAGAATATTCATTTCTATAACAGGTGAAATGCGTTCGTATAAGACATTGTGAACTGCCTCGCAAATTGGGAGTTCAACCATGAATTTTTTATTGATTTCCATGATGCTATTCACGGCATAATATCCTTCTGCAATCATATCCATCTCTAACTGCGCAGTTTTTACGCTGTAACCTTTACCTATCATAAAGCCAAAGGTTCTGTTTCTAGAAAATTTAGAGTAGGCGGTTACCAACAAATCTCCAAGGTAGGCGCTAGATAGCACATCACGGTGAATGGGACTAATGGCATCTATAAAACTCTCCGCTTCTTGTATGGCATTAGATACCAAAACAGCTTGAAAGTTATCTCCATAGCCCAAACCACTGTAAATTCCTGCTGCAATGGAGTATACATTCTTGAGTACAGCACATAACTCTGTACCAAAAAGGTCATCTGTTAAGCTGGTTTTAATGTATCTACCTCTCAGCATTTCTGCTACTTGAGAGGCAATTTCTTGATCTTTACAACCAATGGTAAGGTAAGACAAACGCTCCAAGGCTACTTCTTCTGCATGACATGGTCCGCTAATCATACCTATACGCTCGTATGGCACACCAAATGTTTTGTGAAAGTATCTAGCAGGAATCGCATTATACTCAGGAATAATCCCCTTAATGGCACTAATGATTGTTTTATCTTTCAGTAAAGCGGGGTCTATTTCTTTAAAAAGTTCAGTAATGAATGCACTGGGTACAACCATTACCAAAACTTCTGAAGAATGAATTACCTTTTCCAAATCTGCTGTAGGCTTAATAATAGCCGTATCGTATTGCACAGATTGCAGGTATTTGGGATTATGCTTGTAGCGCTTAATGTGCTTTACAGCATCTGGATCATGCATCCACCAATGAATGGTTTCTAAGTTTTCGCTTAGCATCTTCACAATAGCTGATCCCCAGCTACCGCTTCCTACAACACCTACAGTCGGGTAATTCTCCAAGAGTCTCTTGATTTGACCTAACAAAAGTGTAAAAATAGCTTAACCCGGCACCATCTTTCCTAAAGCGATTCAAACCTGCCCTAAATTGTGAACCTTTGTGCCCGTATTCATGAGCAAGGGTGTACAATACATGATTATCTCAGCATTAGGCTTTAGCCTTATGCAGTTGTGCGTAAAATTCTTGAGTCATATTCCTTTTACAGAGCTCGTGTTTTTTCGTTCGCTTATCTCCATTGTCCTCAGCCTTGGAATGATTTACAAGCTGCGCATAAGTCCATTGGGGAATAACCGTAAGTTCTTGGTTTTAAGAGGTGTTTTTGGTGTTACTGCCTTAAGTCTATTCTTTTACACCTTACAAAAATTGCCTATTGCTACGGCCATAACCATTCAGTACTTGTCTCCCATTCTAACAAGTGTTTTTGCCATTTGGATACTCAAAGAACCCGTTCCTGCAAGGCGATGGTTATTCTTTGGTGTAAGCTTCATGGGCATACTTATTATGAAGGGTTTCAATCCAGATTTAGAATTGAAATACTTTATAGCCGGATTGGTTTCTGCCGTTTTTAGCGGATTGGCTTACAATATGATTCGCAAGGTGAAAGATACCGACCACCCTGTGGTGGTTGTACTTTACTTTCCATTAATTGCCACACCTGTAATGGCGGTAATCTCGCTTTTCTATTGGGTTACCCCTCAAGGAATAGATTGGATTTACCTTCTTTTCATGGGCATTTTCACTCAAATTGCGCAGGTGTACATGACCAAAGGGTGGCAGAGCGATAAAGCTGGGAAAATAGCCGGGTTAAAGTACATAGGCATCGGCTTTGCCTTATTCTTTGATTTTTCAATTTTTGGCATTGTTCCTTCTTGGCAAGTACTTGGCGGTATCTCTTTGGTACTCGCAGGAGTGCTCTTGAATGTGTATCTAGTCAAAGATTGATAGTACTTTCGCGCCATGCGATTTATTCTTCTTTTCGTAGTGGTTTTTTCGTTTGGATTCTCCCACGCGCAAAAGTCAGACACCTTGGTTTTAAACAATGGTGATCGCATTACGGGAGAAATCAAAGAACTTTCTTTAGGCTATCTAAAATATAGCACGGATGATGCTGGCACCTTGCAAGTAAAGTGGATTCGCATCGCATTTTTGGAAAGCAAGAACCAGTTTGATATTTCTACCTCAAAAGGAAATAGGTACTTTGGAGCACTTGGTAGGGGAGACTCTGCGGGCTACGTGAAAATCTTGAGCTACACCGATACGGTTCAGTTACCCCTTTCTGCTCTGGTTGAAATCACCCGTATTAGAAAGAGCTTTCTTGATAGGTTAGACGGCCAAATTACTGCTGGGTTTAGTTTTACCAAAGCCAATAGCACACTTCAACTAAATGGCGGACTCAATCTTAACTACCGCGCAATAAACAGTTATCAGGCCATTGATTATTCCGTCATTTTCAACAGTGCAGATGGGCAAGACGAAAACCAAAGACAAGATGCCTCCTATACTTTTAATTGGTTATTTGCAGATCAATGGTACACTATTAGTGTTGGGGGTTTTCAGCAAAATATTCAATTGGGTTTGCAATCCAGGGCCTTTGCAGCACAGGGTATTGGTCACATAATTTTGCACGACAATAACAACTTATTTCTAGCTGGTATAGCTACAACTATAAACCAAGAGCTTAACATTGAAGGAAATACGCAGATCAACTCAGAGGGAGTTATACAAATGAGCTACGAGCGTTTCAAAATAGTGGGTAAATCCTTCAATTTAGCAACAGACATAAGCTACTACCCCAGTTGGAACGTAACAGGCAGATATCGTATAGATTACAACTTGCAGTTGCTCTGGGAAATGATAGGCGATCTAAAATGGAATACCACGTTTAAATATTCCTACGATAGAAAACCTGTATCTGAAACAGGGCTTCAAGAAGATTACAGCATTGTACTGGGTCTTAGCTATTCCTTGTAATCACCACCTTTTATGCACGTAAATAGGCTTTTGATATTTCTGAGGTAAATCCATGAGCGTTGCTCGTTCTGATGGAACCAAATACGGTTGGTGAATTTCTTTGGGAGATAGTCCTTGCAACTCTGGCAACCAATGCTTGCCGTACTTACCAACGGCATCGTATTTTTTACTTTGCCAAATCACATTAAACCAGCGGTCTTGGCGAGGGTCTGTACCCACACCTGCCACGTAATTCCAATTGCCGTAGTTTGAAAAAACATCATAATCGATCAGTTGATGCTCAAACCAAGCAGCTCCCAAGCGCCAATCTAGACCCAAATCTTTCACCAAAAAACTCGCCACATTTTGCCTACCGCGATTACTCATGAATCCTGTTAGTAGCAGTTCTTTCATATTGGCATCTACAAACGGAATTCCCGTTTCTCCTGTGCGCCATTTCTCAAAAAGTTTCATGTCTCTCTTTCCGCGTGTATGCACTTCCTTTTTTATGCCAAGGGGCTTAAAAATATCGGTGCCATGCTTCCTACCCGTAAAATGAAAGAAATCGCGCCACATGAGCTCAAATACCAACCAGTACGTTGATTCATTGGAGGTAATTTCCTCTTCGTAACGTTTTACCTCACTATAAATATATCTTGGAGACAGGGGCCCATTTGCCAACCATGCCGAGAATTTGGAGCTGTAATCTGCGCCCAGCAACCCATTACGCGTTTTCTTGTAATAGCTCAGCTTTTTAGTCTCCCAGATGTAGTGATTGAGTCGGTTTAAACCTTCATGTTCCCCACCTTTGAATTTCAAAGCCGCTCGCTCATCCGTTTCAGTTTCATCCAAGCCAAAATCGCGCATTTCAGGGAGAGTTCCTGGTGAAATACCAAGTGGTAATTCCGGCAAGGCCGATGGTGTTTCAAATAGTGGCCTAACCTCAATTTTCTTCTTTTCTAACTTCTTTCGAAAAGAGGTAAAACCGTTGGAGAATTTATCAATAGAATCAAACGGGAGGTCTTCCCAATGAAAGAGTGTGGCACCGTCAAAACCATGAAGGGTTACGTCCGTGAACCCCGATTTTACGCTTTCTTCCAATTTGGTTTCTTCATCGGCAAAGCCGAGGTGAAAGTAGATATGCTGAGCGTTGAATTGATTCTGAATCTTCTTTAATTCTTCCGTGGTATCTCCATATCGAATCACCAAATCGCTACCTTGAGATTGAATGCTTTCTCTTAATTCTTGTACCGACTCCAACAAGAACTTGGTGCGAAAGGCACCTGTTTTCCTCATTCCAAAAGCATCATTTTTCCACCAAAACGGGTCGAACACATAAATGAAAAGTACCTCTTCATGCTTTGCTATTGCCGTATGTAGTGCTTCATGGTCATGAAGACGTAAATCATTCCGAAACCAAACTATTGCTTTGCTCATAACAATAAAAACAGCACTTGCAGGATTAAGTTGAGTATAACTAAATGCAGGCCTAATTGATTCCTGCTCAAATCACCTGATTTCTCGAACCGTTTTTTTATCTTTCCCTGAAATTATTAACTTATTACATTGTCCTATGAAAACAAAAATTGGCGTTTTAATGGCCGCTATGCTGTCAATTCTAGTGGTAGACGGCTTTAGCCAGAAAATTGATTTAAGAGGTTATGGTGGCTTCAATGTCACGCAACTTACAAGTGACCAAGGAACATCTCTCATAGATGGCGTTCTACATGATCGTAAGGTAAGTGGAAGACCAGGATACCATTTTGGCGCAGCTTTAACCTTTGGAGAGCGTTTCTACGTGCAACCGGGTTTTCAATACACAACCGTGAGTACAGAAATTGTGAACGAAAACAGCGTAACGGGTAATGAATTGACGGATGAAACCAAAATTAATATGGTATCTGTTCCACTGAGAGTTGGTTTCCGCTTAATTAAGCCAGAGACTGAAAACCTCATTAATGTTCGGTTATTCGGTGGGTTTGACGGTCATCATGTAATGTCTGTTGACCACACCACAAATGCAGGTCATGAAGACCTAGGGGCAGATGATTATTCCAACCTTATAGTTAATGCAGATTTCGGAATGGGAATAGATGTGTTGTTCCTTTTCTTAGATGCAGGCTATCAACTTGGTTTAACACCAATTCACAAATCTGGAGATAACGGTAAAGCGAATTCGTTCTACACGAATATCGGCATTCGCTTAAGCTTCTAGTCTTTGAAATTGAAACGTAATTCATTGGAAGCTATTGGATCTTCCAATGGATTACGTATACCAAAGTCCTTCTGATACAGGCTTTGCAATTTATTCGCTATTAATAGCTCTTTACCAGAAATTCTGAACTTTATGCACTCCGCCTACACCGCTCACTACAATACACCACATTCTCCCAATCGCGTTCCCATTTTTTGCGCCAGGTGAACGGGCGTTGGCAAACGGGACACGTTTTAGTGGGTAAATCACTTTTCTTCCGGTGTTTCATGGTTGTCTGTTGGGCATGGTGTGCTTTTTCAAGATTCGCTTGCTTTCTTTCTTTACAGGCGCCTGCTTCCTAGCAGCCCATAATTGGTCGCGTGCATTTTTGCCGCTTAGTTTTAAATCTACCAGCGGGTGCGGGTAATTCTCTCCCAATACAAAGCCTGTGAGCTGTTGCTCCATGGGCGGCATTTTCCAGGGTTCATGCAGGTATTCCACAGGAACATCTTTCAACTCTGGCACCCAAGCTTTAATGAAAACACCTTCGGGGTCGTGCTCCATACTTTGCTTTACGGGGTTGTAAATGCGTATGGTATTGATACCCGTTACCCCAGCTTGCATTTGAAACTGCGGGTAGTGAATACCAGGTTCAAAATCCAAAAATTGCTTGGCCAACCAAAGCGAACCTGGCTTCCATGGCTGCCACAGATGATGCGTTAAAAAGCTCACCACCATGGCGCGCATTCTAAAATTGAGGTATCCTGTTTCGTTCACACAACGCATGCAAGCATCTACCAACGGGTAACCTGTTCTTCCTTGTTGCCAAGCTTCTAGCCAATGAGGGTTCTCTGGTTTATCCAACGCATCGTAACCACTGTTGTAGTTCACAAACTCCATTCGGTCTTCCATTTCAAACTTTTGAATGAAATGACAATGCCAACGGAGTCGGGTTGCAAAATTGGCCAACGGTCGCTTAAAAGAGCTCTCTTTCTTGGCAGTCAAATACCCTTGATAAACTTGCCGAATACTCAAATTGCCCCAAGCCAAATAAGGCGATAGCCTACTACAGCTTTTTCTGCTTTCCAGCGGTTTGCTGATGTGCTTAGAGTAAGTGGCACCGCGCTTCTCAAAAAAAGTGTTTAGGTAAGCAAAGGCTTTGGATTCGCCTCCGCTTTGCATGGTTTGGCTTGGTTCATACACAAATCTGTAGTTGTAATCGTGCCTAACCCACTTACCTTGGTCTAGATGCACATGCGCCTGCTCACCATGCATGAACTCATGCCACTTCTTCGCCCAATCTTTTCGGTTTTGTCTACCCCGTTGAATGCCGTTGCTTTGAAATTCATTCCATAAAACGCCATTCGACTTGCACCACTCAGCAATGGCCAAATCTCGGTTGTAGGTCAAACGGATTCCCGTTTCTTCATGGCTGTTGAGGGTAAAACTTCCATAGGCGGACTTAAGTTGGTTGAGCACATTGATAACCTCATCGTGAAACACAGCCAAACTAGCTTGAAGGGGGGCAAGTTGCTTATTTAAATCATCAACGCTTTGTTGCACAAATCTCCAATGCCTTTCTGCGTATTGAGGAGCCTGCATTACACTTGGTTCAAAAACATACAGAAGCAGCATCGGCTCTGCCGTATGAACAGCATGCTTAAGCGGGGCGTGATCTCGCAACCGCAAATCTCTTTTAAACCAAACTACTTGCACATAGCCTAAACAGGCTTACTTGGCATTGGTTTTTACGGGAAACCTAAAAGAGGCGCCTACTTCTGCAAAAAAAGAGTCGAAAAAAGCATCGTGGGTATTATCTCCAGCATACGTTCTTCCCACAAACGCATCTAACTGAATGGTGGGCTTTACCAACCAGTAAGCTCCTAAATCTGTTCTGTGCGCTTGAAAACTGCTGTTCATGGTTCCAAAGGCATCTCCAAACACTCCCCAATTTTCTCCCACATTGTAAGACATGTTCAATACATACCTGTAATCTCTTTGGTCTGTATGTACATTTCCTACTGCAACGTTTGTTGTAAATGCCAGCCTGTCTGTGGCTATATGTTTCGCACTTATGCGGATTTGATTGTTTACAGATGGATTCTCTGTGAAATCTCCTTCTATAAAGTCTTGCGCATTCACCTCAAGGTAGATGGAAACCGCTTTTAGCATCCCACTTCCCCTGAGTAGCTGATAGCGAAAGGCAAAGTTCAATAGTTCTGGATTATATCCAGTACCGTAATCGTATTCTTTTCTATTTGCTCTGTAAAATCTTGTAGCACTAAAACCAGGAAATACACTGTACTGTATATCTAAGTTTTTTACCAACCCAAACCTAAAAACATACCCAGCCAAGCTCGTATACCTCCAATCATCTCCCATTGGATTATTCAGTACCATTCCAGATCCTACTTGTATTTGTAGTTGGTTCACAGGTACGGCAAAAGAGCTGTAGGCCTGCCCAGGTCTATCGCTTTCAATACCCTCTGGATAAACCGTTTGCCCGTTGAGCGGTTCTGTTAGCAAGCTTAATACGGTTAAAACGGCAAGGGTTATAAATCTTGTTATTTTCGGCATCTCAAATCAATCAATTCATGCAAATCAGAAGATTCTGCAAAGCTACGGCACTGCTTTTATTTACCGCTCCTCTCTTGGCTTATAGTCAACCCAGATGGAATGGCGCACGTATACAACACGAAATAGAAAAGCTAAATACCGTTGGAAATGCACTGTATTTAGCCGCACATCCAGATGATGAAAATACCAGACTCATCGCATGGTTAGCCAATGAGAAAAAAGTGCGTACAGCCTATCTTTCGCTTACCAGAGGTGATGGTGGCCAAAACCTTATTGGCGATGAGAAAGGGGCGTTAATGGGACTCATTAGAACCCAAGAATTGCGCGAAGCCAGAAAGATAGATGGCGGAGAACAGTTCTTTACGCGAGCAGTAGATTTTGGTTACTCCAAAACATCTGATGAAACATTGGAAAAATGGAACCGCGATAGCATCTTGGCAGATGTGGTAATGACTATACGTAAGTTCAAACCTGATGTGATTGTCCTGCGCTTTCCGCCCAACAATTATGCGGGCCACGGACACCATAGTGCAAGTGCTATTTTGGCTGAAGAAGCATTTAACCTTACTGCAGATGCTTCTCAATTTCCAGCAAGCGCCAAAAAATACGGCAACTGGCAAGCCAAACGCATTTTCTTTAATGATAGCCCGTGGTGGGGTAAAGACATCGCTGAGCGCAAAGATGAATATGTAACCGTTGATGTTGGCGCCTACAACCCGCTGTTAGGAAGGTCTTACACAGAAATAGCAGGAATGAGCAGAAGCCAACACAGCTCGCAAGGATTTGGGGCTTCTCTAGCCAAAGGTGAGCAAATTGAATATTTGAAACTTAGAGATGGAGAACCAGCAACTGCCGATGCTTTTGAAGGGGTGGACTTAACGTGGAATCGCGTTCAAGGAGGGCAAGAGATAGCAGCTTCATTAAATACCATATTGAATAGCTACGATGCTCGTAATCCTAACGCTTCTCTTGAAGCACTGGCAGGTCTCTATGAGAAGATGGAGGCTATGCCTAGCCATGCCTATAAAAACTATAAACTAAACCAGCTAAAAACAATCATTGCAGCCTGCGGTGGTCTTTGGATTGAGCTGTTGGCAGAAAAACCCTTGGTTGGTCAAAAGCAGCCGTTTAAAGTAACCGCTGAGGCATTGGCACAAAACAGCGCAAATTTTACGCTAAAGCAAATTGTTGTTGGAGACGAAACGATTACTACAGGTATTCCACTTTCCAATGTAATGCATAAATCAGAGGCAGAAATTACGGCTCCTAAAGACATTACCAATCCGTATTGGTTAGAAAAACCAGCTTTAAGCAACATGTTTACCATAGACCGGAAAGAGTGGTTGGGACTTCCGCAGAACCCGGCTTGGCTTAATGCGTCTATTACTGTTTCACTTTTCAACACAGAAATTACCTACAGCGCCCCACTGCGATACAAACATGTTGACCGCGCATTGGGAGAACTCTACAGAGAGGTACAGGTAGTTCCAGAAGTAACAGCAACGCCAGATGCGAAAACATTGGTTTTTACCCAAACAGAACCCAAATCAATAACCCTTAAAGTAGTGGCAGGCGATACCGAATTAAATTCATTTCGCATTAAACCAAATGTGCCTCCAGGCTGGAAAGTGAAGCCTAGCGAGCGAATGGTGGAAGTGCTTAAAGCAGAAGAAGCAACGTATCTCAACTTTATGATAAAGCCAAGTAATGAACAAGGAAGCGAATCTCTTTCATTCTCCTACACATCTGGCAGTGAAGAAAAATCTATTCAAAAACTGATAGAGATTGAATATCCACACATAGAAACTCAAGTGGTTATGGCCCCAACCAATGTCAAGTTGGTTTCTGCCCCCGCAAAAATTGTGGGAGAAAAAGTGGGCTACATAGAGGGCGCTGGAGACGAAGTGCCCGATGCGCTCCTTCAGTTAGGATACACCGTAGTGAATGTAAACCCGGAACGCGCTACATTGGCAGAGTTACAGGCATTAGATGCTGTTGTAGTTGGTATTAGAGCCTACAACAAGGTAGAATCTATGCGCACATTTAGTGCCGTACTCCATCAATATGTGCAAAACGGAGGTACAGTATTGGTTCAATACAATACCAACCGAGGTATGAAAACAGAAGATATCGGTCCGTATCCCATTTCGTTAACAAGGGGTAGGGTAACCGTAGAAGAAGCTGCCCCTACACTCTTAGCCAAAGACCATCCCATATTCAATACCCCCAACAACATCACTCAAGCAGATTTTGAGAATTGGGTACAAGAACGTGGATTATATTTTGCTGGAGAAAGAGATGAGCGCTACACAGCACTTATTTCTTGGAGCGACCCAGGAGAAGAGCCCTTGGATGGTTCACTCTTGGTAACCGAATATGGCAAAGGAACCTATGTGTTTACGGGTATTTCTTTCTTTAGACAGTTGCCCGCTGGAGTTCCAGGTGCTTTTCGCCTTTTCGCCAACTTAGTAAGTTACAAGCAACAACAAGAGAGTGGAAAAGAATAACCATCCAGAAGATACGCCCAAGCTCAAGCGCATTTATGCCTTTGTGTTGGGATTCTTAGCGTTGCAAATCTTGGTTTATCTGTACATGAGCAATCTGTTTACTTGCCTAATCTGCGATTAATATGGAGTGGCTAGATTGGATTGTACTTTTTGGAACGTTGGCGGCCATTGTAGGATATGGCACTTGGAAAACCCGTAAACAAACCGCCATTAGTGGATACCTAAAAGGAGATAATACGCTAAAGTGGTATACCATTGGACTATCTATAATGGCTACACAAGCCAGCGCCATTACCTTTTTAAGCACTCCGGGCCAGGCCTATGAAAGTGGCATGGGTTTCGTTCAATTTTATTTTGGGCTACCCCTGGCGGTGATTGTAATTTCAACAGTTTTCATACCCATCTACTACAAGCTGAACGTATACACGGCTTATGAATATCTGGAAAACCGGTTTGATGTGCGGGTACGGATGTTCACGGCATTCTTGTTTTTGATTTCACGCGGGTTAGCTGCAGGAATTACCATCTACGCTCCTGCCATTGTACTTTCAACTTTGTTAGGTTGGAACCTCACATTTACCAATCTCTTGGTAGGGATATTGGTTATTATTTACACTGTATCAGGGGGAACTAAAGCTGTTAGCATTACCCAGAAATGGCAAATGGCAGTGATATTCGCGGGTATGTTTATCGCTTTCTTCCTCATTTTGAAAGCCCTTCCAGAGCAGCTATCTTTTACTGAGGCCGTGAACATTGCTGGCTTTATGGGTAAAATGGAAATTGTTGATACCACGCTAGATCCAGAAAACAGATACACCTTATGGACAGGACTCTTAGGTGGTTTCTTTCTTGCACTTTCTTATTTTGGAACAGACCAATCGCAAGTGCAGCGCTACCTAGGCGGTAAAAGCGTTTATGAGAGTAGAATGGGTCTCATATTCAACGCCATTCTTAAGGTTCCAATGCAGTTCTTCATACTGTTTGTGGGTATTATGGTATTTGTGTTCTACCAGTTCAATGAACCTCCTGCATTCTTTAATCAACCAGGTTTAGACCGAGCTAAAGCAACTGAACTCAAAGCAGATATTGAAGCACAAGAACAGGCCTATGCCGATGCGTTTGAAGTGAAAAAAGAGCACCTGCAAGTGTATTTAGCAGAGACCGATGCAGAAATTCAACAAGAAGCTGCCCAACAAGCGGCAGAAGCCTACAAAGAGAGTGAATCCATACGTGGAGAGCTAAAATCGCTCTTGGTAAAAGCCGATGACTCCATAGAAACGCGTGATACAGATTATGTCTTTCTTACCTTTATTATTACTTACCTGCCACACGGCATAATTGGGTTGTTATTGGCTGTAATTATGTCTGCCGCTATGAGCAGCACTGCGGGTGAGCTCAATGCACTAGCAAGCACAACAGTAGTAGATTACTACAAACGTTTAAGTAAGTCTGCCTCTACAGATGCGAATGATGTTAAGGTTTCTAAACTCTTTACCTTAGGGTGGGGAATCATGGCCATTATCATTGCGCTAAGCGCCAATTTATTTGAGAACCTTATTCAATTGGTAAATGTACTTGGCTCTCTATTCTACGGAACTATTTTGGGTGTTTTCTTAATTGCCTTTTTCCTAAAACACATAAAAGCCAAGGCCACATTAATTGCGGGAATAGTTGGCGAAGTCTTTGTGGTAAGTCTTCACTTTTTAACCGTTTATGAAATTCTAGATGTGCCCTACCTTTGGTACAACTTATTTGGCTGTGCTGTTGTTGTAGGCGTAGCATTAGTAATTCAAGTATTCATTCCAAAAGCAGAAACCGATGTCTGAAAAAATAAATGCCGATAAAGCCCCAAAACCCGTTGGATTGTACCCACATGCGCGCAAAGTTGGAAACCTCTTGTTCTTATCTGGTGTTGGTCCAAGAACGGCTGGTTCTGATGCCAACGACTCTGGTGTGCCTGGCTTAAAACTAGACCATAACGGAAATTTCATTGAGTTTGATTTTGAGGCGCAGTGCCGCTCTGTTTTTGACAACGTTAGAGCTGTTTTAGAAGCATCAGGTTCAAGCTGGGATAACTTGGTAGACGTAACGGTTTTCTTGGTAAACATGAAGCGCGATTTCAAAGTATACAATGAAGTCTACGCAGAGTACTTCAAGGATAATCAGCCATGTAGAACAACGGTAGAAATCAACTCGCTTCCCACACCAATTGCGATTGAGCTGAAGTGTATTGCAACGGTTGATTAATTCAAGCGAAATTCGGTTTGCTGCTTGATTAAGTACAAGATTCTGTACTTTTGCTCTGAATCAATGCACAAAGAAGCAAATGGAAATCACAACATATACCGATTTTAGGCAGAACATGCGCGCATACTTCGAGAAGGTGTTTAGCATGGGTAAGCCTCTGTTTATATCACGTCCCAAGGGTCGGGATATGGTGCTTATTAGCAAAAATGAATACTTAAGTATGCAAGAAACCTATCACTTACTGCGAAGCCCTAAAAATGCCGAACGTCTATTAAGGGCGTTAGAACAAGATGAAGCCAATAAAGGAGTAGAACATAGCCTTATTGAGCCATGAAAATCGTTTTTATGACCCCTGCTTGGGAGGACTACCTTTATTGGCAAAAGCATGACAAAAAAGTTCTGAGGAAGGTAAACGAGCTCATCAAGGATATCATGAGAAACCCTCATGATGGAATTGGTTCTCCTGAGCCACTAAAGCATGATTTAACTGGGTATTGGTCTAGAAGAATTACACTAGAACATAGGTTGGTGTATCGAGTAACGCACAATGAGGTTAGAATTCTTCAATGTCGCTACCACTACTAAGGACCTAATTTTAAGGACTTCCATCAATTACCGCGTTCACAGAACACACAAAAACACGGTCGCGCTTTTTGGGTTTGATGGTGTATTTGCCTGTGAAATTTCCAAAAGCGGGTAAGATGGCTTGCTTTTGGGTAAAATGAAATGCTGCCAAACGTAACGACTGTTTACCCTTTCCTACCATACGTACTCCAGGGTGGATGTGACCGCATAGGTTATACCCTTTGTAATCTCCTTCAAGCGGTTCATGAGAATACAGCAAGTCGCCTTCTTGAAGTGTACTAGGGTGGACTTGAATGTTAAACTTAGCATATACACTGGGGTGCATAATATCGTGATTCCCCTCTACCAATAGCCACTCAATCTGAGTATAGTGTTGAATAAATCGACCAAATTCTTCCCATTCTAAGTTATAGTCTGAGTGGAATAAATCTCCCAAAAACAACACGCGCTCTGGTTTGTATTGGTGCATCAACACATCAAACACTTCTAAATTGGCAAAACGCACTTGGTCTGGAACACCAATTCCATGCTTGCGAAAGTGACTCACCTTGCCCAAATGCCAGTCGCTAATGACCAGTGTTTTAGATACGGGAACGTACATCGCTTTGCGATGGTCTAACACCAAATCTACCTCTACCCAAGGCGCTAAGTTTACTTCCACGAGTCAAAGAAATTACATTAGCTGAATTGAACCTTCATCTTGGCGATTCGCTCTTCTAGAGATTCACCAATAAATCGTTCACGAAGCCTATCTACCATAATAGGAAAGGCAAATGGGGTAGGCTTCTCAGGATAAGTAACCACAGGGGATTGGGAATTTATGCGCAATAATGCTTCTCTTAAACGCGTGAACTCTAGTTGAAACTCCATGGCCTCATCGTACGATTGTTTGAAGAGTAAATTCGTGGGTTCATAATCTTTGAACACGTCAAAAAATAATTGCGAAGAAGACTGCAAGTGCTTGTCTTTTTTGAAGCTACCTGGGTAGCCTTTAAAAACCAGTCCACTAATACCAGCAATTTCTCTAAACCTTCTACGTGCCATTTCTGAGGCGTTTACACTGTTTTGAATATCATCTAGCAAATGATCTGTGGTAAACAAGTTATTATCTAGTACTTCTTGAATGGGAATAGGTTGGTCTGAAACTAACTCAAAACCATAGTCATTCAATGCTATAGAAAAAGAAATAGGAAGGAGTAAACTGATGCGATACGCCAAAAGACCCGCAATACCTTCATGAACAAACCTGCCATCAAACGGATACATTACGGCATGATGCCCTTCTCTTGTTTTAAAACACTCAATAAGAAATTCATCTTCATTGGGAACGTGACTCCTTTCACGTTGAAAGGCAAGCAATGGTTGAATAAAGTCTAATTCAATGTCTGAGGTTTTTCCAGAAATCGCCTCATTCAACTTGTACCTGAGAGCAGAAGATAGATTAGAACTCAGCGGCATTCGCCCCCCTTGCCAAGCAGGGATTTTTCCAGTCTTTTCTTGGCTTGCTTTTACTTGTACCACCATGTCTTTGATACGCACCAACTCCAAACTCCTACCCGCGAACCAGAACACATCTCCTGGGGCTAATTTTGAGATGAAAGATTCTTCTATGCTTCCTAATCTACCTCCGCGTACAAACTTAACGGTTAGCATAGCATCAGAAACAATAGTGCCTATTTGGAGCCTGTGTCTAAGGGCAATTCTTCTGGAGTTTACTTTGTATTTTCCGTCTTCTTCTACCTCTAATTTATGAAACTCATCATATCCCTTTAAGCTAGAACCACCTGTTGTAATGTAATTCAAGCACCATTGCCATTCTTCTTCATTGATAGAAGAAAAGCAGAACGTGTTCTTAATTTCAGAAAAAATCTCATCTGGATAAAACCCATCAGATACTGCTAATGTAGTAAGGTACTGAACCAGGGTGTCAAAGCTTCTAATGAATGGAATGCGCGCTTCCATTTCACTCTTATCTATGCTGTATCGCAATGCCGCGGCCTCAATAAGTTCAAGCGAATGGGTGGGTACAAAATAGATGGTACTTTTTTCTCCTGGTCTATGACCGCTTCTACCCGCGCGTTGCGCAAACCGAGCAACACCTTTGGGTCCGCCTATTTGAACAATAGTTTCAACTGGTCTAAAGTCTACGCCTAAGTCTAAGCTAGAGGTACACACCACGGCTTTTAGCTTTTCATCGTGCAGCGCATCTTCTACCCAATCGCGCAATTCACGAGATATACTGCCGTGATGCATGGCGATTTGACCTGCTAACTCAGGAGCTACATCCAGAATACGTTGATACCAAATTTCGCACTGACTTCGCGTATTGGTGAAAATAAGTGTGGTTTTACTCTTTTTGAGGATGGGTACCACATATTCTAAGAGCTTTATACCCAAATGGCCACTCCAAGGAAACATCTCTGGTGATTCTGGCAGAACACTAATGACTTCCAGTTCCTTTCTGATTTCTGACTTTACAAATCGCTTGGGCCTACTCTGGTAATCTTGACCTAGTAACACACGAATGCTCTCATCCATGTTTCCAATGGTGGCAGAAATACCCCAAACGCGAAGATTAGTGGCAACTGTTTTTAGTCTAGAAAGCGCCAATTCCATTTGTACCCCACGTTTGCTTCCCATGAGTTCATGCCACTCATCACAAACCACACATTCTAAGTGTTTAAATGTATCTGGATACTTCTTTTGAGCCAAAAGCAACTGTAAACTCTCAGGGGTAGTAATTAGGATTTGCGGCATTTTACGTTTTTGGGCAGCACGCTGCTTGGTGGAAGTATCTCCCGTACGTACACCTACTTCCCACTCTATTTCAACTCCCGAAATCATACGTTCAGATGACTGCAAGATTTCTTTCGCTAAGGCGCGAATAGGAGTAATCCAGATAACCCTTAAACCAGTATCCTTCTTCTTACCAGTTTGATTGATTTTATTGGCAATAATTCCACCTAATAACGAATATGTTTTACCCGAACCGGTGGGTGCGTTTACCAACCCATTCTCGCCATTAAGATATGCTTCCCATGCTTCTTGCTGAAAAGGAAAAGAGCTCCAATTCTTAGATTGAAACCACTGCTCTACGGCTTGAATTCCCGCACTCATTTAACCCAAAGCCTCTGCAAGTTTGGCAACCACTTTTTTGCTATTGCCAATAAAAATCTCTCCGTTTACAACAGCAACAGGTCGCTTTAGAAACGTGTACTCTTCTAACATATACTTGCGATAATCTGCTTCTGTGAGGTCCATTTCGTGCAGTCCCATGCTTCTGAATTTCATCGCTCTGCGACTAAATAAAGCTTCATGAGAGCCTGCTAGCTCAACCAATTTGGCTAGCTGAGATTCTGTAACGGGATTGGTCTTAATGTCTTGGAGTTCCAATTTTTCTTCGGCTCTCGTTTCTTTGATAATTCGTTGACACGTGTTACACGTTGAGAGATGAAACATGATGTTATTCATGAGCTAACTTTTCTTTTTGAACAGACCGTTTTCGTGCTTGTTCTCTGCATTCTTTTGTTCCCTTAATTCTTTTTTATAGGTGTTGTGCATAAAGCCGTTTTTAAGGCCAGCTTGAAGACCCTCCCAAACAAATTTGAAGAAAGAGGTTTGTTCTCCTCTGTTAATGGTAAACTTCGCACGGAAATGCCTAGACTCTTCGTGCTTGGCACGAACAACGTTATTGACTACAAATGACAAAAACTTCTTTTCTGATTTTTTAGCATCCTTAACCGCGTTCATCCTCAGGTCCATGGAGTTCAACTCGTAATAGGCAGTACCAGCTGCTTTTCTAGTATCTCCTCTCATAGCAAATTCTAATTTGGGGATATTCCCAGATGCCACATGAACATGTGTAGTTCTCTCTATGATGCTATTGAACTTGACCAGGTCTGCATCTGTAAGTGTGAGATCAACTTCAAAGTGATCATGAGGGTCGAGCAAATCAAACTTCCAATACGATTGAACTTTTCCCGTTGCATGCGGTACGCAAGAAATGTTGGCTTCTATATACTCGTGAGCTTTTGTGGTATCTAATAAATTAGTGAATCCATTTATGAATCCATTTATTCTTTCGAAATACAGGGCAGCCCTTCTTTCCAGTTCTTTCCCTGGTAGCTGATAGGTAAAAGAACAATTAGAAAGCGATATACTATCCAGTGCCACTGGAGAGGGAATAGATCTAATTTTAGAAGTAATAAAGTCAAATTTCTTGCCTTCAGGAAATGGCTTACTATTATTAATGTAAATCGAGGCCTCAAAGCCATCTAAATGCAGATGTTTCGCTTTCCATTCTTGATACAATGCAAGCTCGTAAGCCACATCACTTAAGACCATTTCTTGAAAAGTATAACTAAAGTATGGTTTACGCACGGGTGTTGATTGATCAAACTCCTCTACACTTTGAACAGGCTCAAAAGTTCCTGCTTTTAGCACTAACGTGTTTTTTAAGAAGTCTAAGTTCATTGAGTCTAGCGTAAGAACATGACCCGCTAAATCATCTAGGCGAACTTCTGCCGCACTTAATTCCACATCTAAAACCTCTACAGGAGCTTTTCCGTCAGTGCCAACATAGGAGAATCCCTTCACTAAAAAATCAAAATCATTCATAGTGCCAAAAACAGAGGTATCTGCTTTTGATACCTTAAAAACCTTCGTTTCTGCATCCAATATTTCAAAAGATTGCAAAGCAATACGGGAGTAAGAGAATTCTCTTGCATGCGGTGCAGGGAGTGTAGAATCTGGTTGGTCTGGTTTGGGCAGAAGAAACAGCTGAACAGATGGGTTTTCAATAAGTATATTCTCTACTAGTAACTCATTCTTGGCCAATCTAAAGTAATCCAGAGAAACCAGTTCAACATGTCCTACCTCTAAATGCATAACCAACTCTGGGTTCTGCTTTTTGGCAACAAGGTCATTCACTACTTCAGGTCTAGGGATTAGTTCAAAGTCATTCAACCAAACAGAGCCTTGTATGATTGAAAAATCTAAGTTGGAATATTGTACATCGTACAACCTTTCTGATCTGTTGTTGAGGTGTGAAGTAAGTCTGCTGTTCAGCCAATACCCAAAGGCAAACCTCAACATGAACAAAAGGAAGATGAGCAAGAGACCAATGATTGCCAAACGTTTCATGAGCCAAAGATTTAATTCTAAAAGTACAGAGATTAATTAACTGTCATAGGTCATATTCTATGAGTACTACGTGTGTAACTTCGTAGGCTGTTAAGGCCCATGGCACAAGTAAAACGAAAAAAGAAACAGAGTCCGTTAAGACAACTTCTGAATCCAAGAAGAATCGCTATTCCAATTGTGATCGGACTTGGTGTAGCTGGATATAAGCTCTACACTGATGTTCATTTTGAGGCTTTTTCAGCTGTTCAATTTGGATGGGCTTCTATTTTTTGGCTTTTGATGGCCCTTTTGATGGTTGCTTTCAGAGATTTTGGATACATGCTTCGCCTACGTATACTAAGTGGACGGTCTATTACTTGGAGAAATGTATTTGATGACATCATGTTGTGGGAATTCTCTTCGGCCATAACACCAAGCGTGGTTGGGGGCTCTGGAGTAGCTATTTTCATTTTGAATAAAGAAAAGTTAAGTGTTGGTAAAAGCACTGCTGTAGTAATGACCACTGCATTTTTAGATGAGCTTTTTTATGTGGTTATGGTACCTCTACTCTTCATGATTGTGGGTACCGATGTGCTTTTTCCAGATAATATTGAGACCTTTAGTGTACTGGGAAGCGAGTTAGGTATTCAGCAAGTTTTTTGGATCGGCTATGGTTTCATCATGCTACTTATTTCCTTCATCGCCTTTGGTATTCTCATTAACCCTAAAGGTCTAAAGAGGCTACTGGTATTCATTTTCTTATTTAAACCATTACGCAGATGGTTAAAAGGAGCCTATGAAACAGGAAACGATATCATCACTACCTCTAAAGAATTACGCAGTGAGTCTTCATCTTTTTGGGTATCTACTTTCACTGCCACGGCTCTTTCGTGGACTGCTCGTTATTTAACGGCAAACTTCATAATGCTAGCGTTTACCTCATTCACCTTTATGGATAACCTCATTATTCTTGCTCGTCAACTCATTATGTGGGTCATTATGCTCATAAGCCCTACACCCGGTGGAGAAGGAGTTGCTCAACTCGCCTTTGAGAGCTTTCTTTTTGAATACTTTGAAGGTGCATCACAAAACCCACTAGGACTCGCCATTGTAGTAGCCATTATTTGGAGGCTATATACCTATTATCCGTACTTGTTCATTGGTGCCATAATCCTACCAAGATGGATTCAACGGGTTTACCTTAAGCGTAAATTGATCTCTTTCAAAAAGCCAAGCAATTGATACCTTCGCCAGCGAACGATTCTTCCGTATGAAACGTACACCGCATAAATTTGGAACCAAGGCCATTCATGGTGGGCTTAAGCCCGACTCAGCAACTGGGGCGGTAATGACCCCTATCTACCAAACCTCTACCTATGAGCAAGAAGAAATTGGTAAGCATAAGGGCTTTGCGTATTCGCGCACTCAGAATCCCACGAGACAAGCTTTAGAGCAAAACCTTGCAGCTATTGAGAACGGAAATTACGGAGCCTGCTTTGGTAGCGGATTAGCAGCCATTGACGCTGTAATCAAGATGCTAAAGCCTGGAGATGAAGTCATAAGCACCAGCGATTTATACGGAGGCACCTATCGCTTATTCACATCTGTATTTGAGCAATATGGTATCTCATTTACGTTTCTTCCCATGGGCAATGCCGATGTTGTAAGAGCACATGTTTCTAGCAAAACCACGTTGATTTGGGTAGAAACCCCCACAAACCCAAAGATGAATATTATTGATATCAAAGCGATGGCCAAGGTATCGCAGCAAGCAAATGCCTTGCTGGCAGTAGACAACACATTTGCTACTCCTTTTTTACAAAATCCGCTGGATATGGGAGCAGATCTTGTAATGCACTCGGCCACCAAGTACTTGGGAGGCCATAGCGATGTGGTGATGGGGGCTTTAGTGACAAAAAGCGAACGGATCGCCAAAGAGATTTACCGTATTCAAAACACTTCAGGAGCAGTACCTGGTCCTATGGATTGTTTTTTAACCCTTCGCGGTATTAAAACCCTTCACCTTCGCATGCAGCGACACTGCGAAAACGGAGAGGCTCTTGCCCATTGGCTGGTAGAGCACCCGCTTGTAGATTGTGTCTATTGGCCAGGTTTTAAGCACCATCCTAATCATGAAATTGCACTAAAACAGATGCGAGGTTTTGGAGGTATGTTATCGTTTTCTTTAAAATCTGATTTACTCTCAGATGCACAACACTTGGCAGCATCAACCCAAGTATTTACTCTTGCAGAATCTTTAGGAGGAGTAGAATCGTTAATTGGACACCCCGCCACCATGACCCACGCATCTATACCAAAAGAAGAAAGAGAAAAATCGGGAATTTCAGACTCTTTGATACGCTTGAGTATTGGTATTGAAGATATTGAAGACCTCAAGTTAGATTTAACTCAAGCATTGGATAAACTATAAGAAGATGGGTTACAAGTATGCGGTAATCGGCTTAGGCCAATTTGGAACGGCTATCGCCAGAAAGCTTTCAGAACGCGGAGCAGAAGTTTTGGCTATTGACAATAATCAGCAGCACATTGAAAAAATTAAAGATGAGGTTGCCTATGCCGTAACCTTAGATTCAACAGATAAAAAAGCGCTTATAAGCCAGGGCATAAAAGATATGGAAGCCGTTGTGGTAGCCATTGGCGAAAACTTTGAAGCATTGCTGCTCACTGTTGTTTACCTAAATGAATTGGGAATAAAGCGCGTAATTGCTCGAGCAAATAGTCCGCAACAACGAATGATTCTAGAGCAGATGGGTGTATCAGAAATTCTATCTCCAGAAGATGAGGTAGGTACTGTTGTAGCAGAACGACTCATTAACCCTAACATTCTCAGCTTCTTGCAATTGCCAGATGATTATGAGATTGTAGAAATAAAAGCTCCTAAGGGAATTGTAGGTAGAACGCTAGATAATATTGGCTTACGAGATAAGTATAAGCTTACAGTAATTACCATTAAGCGTGAGTTTGACGAGGAGAAAAACGGTGAAATGTGCAAAGCGCAACACGTTTTGGGTGTACCATCTAGTAGCACCGTTATTCAAGAGAGTGATACACTCATGGCCTTCGGAAGAATTAAAGACATTGAAAAATTCATAGACATTAATTAATGCATTGCATATTTATTACTGGAACAAGCAGCGGCATAGGTAAAGCCTTGGCGCAGCACTTTTTAGATACGGATGCTACTTGCAAAGTAGTTGGTTTTGCAAGGCGAAATACGTTGTCACACAAACGCTACACTCATATACAGGCAGACTTAGCAAATGAAGAAGTGCTCAAGCAAACTCAATTTACCCTTCCAGAAGGTTGCACGCGAGCAAGTCTAGTAAACAATGCAGGAGTAATTGGTGATGTTAAACGAATAGGAACAGCAGATGATGACGCCCTTCTGCATTTATCTAGAATTAATGTAGGTGCTGTTATGGTGCTGACCAATCGGTTTTTGAGCGCTTTAAATAACACTGATATTCCTTGCACAATTCTCAATATTAGCTCGGGAGCGGCCTCGTACGAAATTGACGCCTGGGCACCTTACTGCGCCAGCAAAGCGGCTGTTGACCATTTTAGCAGAACCGTTGCGCACGAACAAGGCATTACCAACGGAACGGCTCGTATATTCTCTGTAGCTCCTGGAATTATTGATACAGAGATGCAAGTAGAAATACGTAGTTCCAATGCATCTGACTTTAGCAGGCATCAAGATTTTGTAGACCTAAAAAACAAAGGTGAGCTAACTTCACCTGATGATGTAGCACCCAAGCTATCTCGTTTGCTAACAAACCCAGAAGCCTATGAATCCGTTAATATAGATGTGCGAGAGATGTAGGCTTGTGTAATAAGTATTACAGCTTAAGCACTTAATTTTTAGTATTTTCGGCCTCATTCAAGCAGATTTTCAAACGAGTTTTTATGATTTTCAAACATACTTACACCGCCTTGGCTTTGGCCATTGGTGCTTTCATTTCACCCTCTTTCGCTCAGGAAAAAGGTCCTCATTTTTGTGGCCAACACACGGTTCAAGAACAACTAATGGATGAACACCCAGAAATGGTTGAATCTATTAGAACAACGAATGAACAGCTTGAGACTTTTACGCAATCTTTTGTAGAGAAGAATAGTCGCACTGGCAGATCTACTTACGTTATTCCCATCGTATTTCACATCATACACATGAATGGTCCTGAGAATATATCTGATGCTCAGGTATTAGACTGTGTACGTATCATAAACGAAGATTTTAATGCGCGCAATGCAGACTTGAGTGAGGTGGTACCTTCTTTTCAAAACATCATTGGTGATGCAGAAATAGAATTTAGACTTGCTAAATTAGACCCTAATGGTAACCCCACTAACGGTATAGATCGTGTTCAATCTCCAGAAACCAATGTTGGTGATGACGGCTCTAAACTAAACGGCTGGCCTAGAGATAGGTACATCAATATATGGGTAACAAACCAAATTAATGGAGCTCCAGGTGCTGCTGCTTATGCTTATTTACCTGCTGGAGCAAATAACTTTCCATCTAGAGATGGTATAATTTCAAACCATAGATACGTAGGTTCCATAGGAACTTCATCCGTAAGCGGTATGCACACCATATCTCACGAGTTGGGACACGTGCTTAATTTAAGTCACCCATGGGGGCCCACCAATGACCCAGGGATTCCTTCTAATTGTAATTTTGACGATGGCGTATCCGATACACCCAATACAGTAGGAACTTTTGGCTCATGCAATACTTCACAAGTAAGCTGCGGTTCCTTAGATAACGTACAGAATTTAATGGATTATGCTAACTGTGATCGCATGTTCACAGAAGGACAAGTAAACAGAATGCACGCTACGCTTAACTCATCGATCGCGCAGCGAAGCAACCTTTGGACAATTGGAAATCTGCAGCAAACAGGCGTATACGATTTGGTTTCTGCCAACTTTGGTGCAATTGACCCAACCATTTGCGAGGGTGAATCTGTAGAATTTGTAGACTGGTCTGAGTATGGTGCTGAATCTTGGTCGTGGACCTTCTTCAATGCTGAAACATCGGCATCAATAGATCAAAATCCTACAGCACAATACAAATCAAGAGGCTCTTTTACTGTTGTTTTAAATGCAACTCAAGGATCAACAACACGCTCTGAAACGAAGGTGGGTTACGTAATGGTTAAACCAACTGTTGGTTACGCTATGCCACTGCAAGAGAGCTTTGAGTCTACTTCATTCATACCCAATGAATATTGGTATGCTTTAGAGGATCGCCATTTTGCTAACTTCGGTTGGGGCTTAAACTCATCTAACGGCTTTAACGGTAGCAAGTGCGTGAAAATGGAGAATTTCAATGCACCAGAAAATGTTGAATTCACCTTAGAAACAACTACTTGGGATTTATCGGTATACACTTCTGCAACGGTAACTTTCAAATACGCACATGCACGCAAAACAAGTACAGACGGTGATAGGTTAACCGTTTATGCAAGTACAGATTGTGGTCAAACATGGACTCCTCGCTTCGCGCGTTTCGCTGGAACCTTAGCTACGGCTGGTACAATTGGTGGAAACTATACTCCGCAAACCAATGCAGATTGGGAAGAGGTTTCTTTCCCACTTACTGGCAGTATGATAGGAGATGCTACTCAGCTCAAATTTGTTTTTGAATCTGGTGGCGGAAATAACCTCTACCTAGATGATGTAAATATCTCAGGAACGTTTACAGACCAGGCTCAATTAGATTACCCGTACGATGGATTAGTGGATAGAGGAGCAACCACCTCGCTATTCTGGAAGCCAATGCCGTGCGATCAATACCAGTTGCAGCTTGATACTGATCCTGCCTTTTCTAATCCAACATCTGTTACACAAGACTTTATAGCACTTTCTCCTGGTACTGATACGCGATATGAAGCAACTGGACTCACCCCATCTGAAACCTATCATTGGCGAGTTAGGCTTCTAACTGGTTCTTCTCCTGGCCCATGGAGTGAGACTTGGTCTTTCACGGTAGCAGACAACGGTGTAGGTCTTGAAGAAAATACTGAAATAGGTATTCTTTCTGTATTCCCAAATCCTTCTCAAGACATGGTTAATGTACGTTTTGATGGGGCCACTGGTAACGGTATGCTAACGGTTACTGATTTATTTGGGCGTATTGTACATAGTACAACTTTCAATACTGGCCAAGAAACGCAGCAGTTTAGTACTGCTCAATGGGCTACAGGCCTCTACATCGTGAACCTCTCCCTAAACGATGCCGAGTACCAGCAGAAGTTAATGGTTCGCCATTAACGAATTGCAATACAGAACTAAGTCTGAACCTTTTGTGAGGTTCAGACCTTTTATTCTTGACTAAACCAAATCGAATGAAAAACTTTTGGAACGCGGTACTTGTTGCTGGTCTTTACTTGTCTTTTGCTACAACCACTCAATCTCAAGATTGGTGCGGCACCCATACTTTAGTAGAGCAAGAGATAGCAGCTAACCCAGAAAAAGCAGCTTTCTATGAAAAGCTTTGGAACATGGAGAGTGCTTCTGCTGGAAGTATGCGTGGTACAGAAAGTGACCCATTCATTATTCCTGTGGTTTTTCATGTTATTCATGACAATGGCATAGGTAATATTCCATACGAGCAAATTGTGAGTGCAGTTGAAGTACTTAATGAAGACTTTAGAAGAATGAACAGTGATACAGGCAATACCAGAGATGTATTTAAGCCTTTTGCTGTTGACAGTGATGTTGAGTTTAGACTGGCAAAAATAGATCCAGACGGGAATTGCACCAATGGGGTAGTTAGGGTGAATAGCCCAAACTTTACCTACAATGTGAGAAACCAAGTTAAAACTCAAAGCTATTGGCCTTCTAACCGTTATTTGAATATATGGGTGGTCAATTCAATAGAAAACTTCTCTGGAGGAGGAGGAATCGTGCTTGGGTACGCTCAATTTCCTGGTGGAAACTGGAATACGTATGGTATAGTGAATCGTCATGATAGGCTTGGGAAATTAGGCGTTGGCACCTCTGTTTCTGACGGGAGAACACTCACGCATGAGGTTGGACACTGCTTAAATTTGTTACATACATTCCAAAGCGGATGCGGTGGAAGTTGTGGTTCATCTGGAGACCGCGTATGCGATACACCTCCATCTGAAGAGGCTACTTACGGGTGTTCACAAAATCAAAATACTTGCTCCAATGATAACTCTGGCTCTAGTTCTCCATACACTACTGATGTAGTAGACCAAATTGAGAATTACATGAGCTATGATGATTGCCAAAATATGTTTACCGCAGGCCAGAGAGATCGTATGCATGCTGTTCTCACTGGAGTAAATCAATTGAGAAATTTAGTATCGCCATCAAATTTACAAGCCACTGGAGTACTAGATACAACCGAGAGCATTTGTAAGGCAGATTTTGAGATCAGCTCTCAATTGGTTTGTATGGGTCAGCCCGTTCAGTTTACAGATAGAAGTTATTTCAACCCTCAAGGTCATTCATGGAGTTTCCCAGGAGGTGTTCCAAATGTATCTGCAGACACAAACCCAGTTGTTGTTTATACCGTACCTGGTACTTATCCAGTGTCTTTAGAGGTTACTGACGGAACGGATACCGTTTCCACTACACGCACAAATTACATAACCGTATTGCCTTATGCGGCAATTGAAACCCCTGTTGTTGAAGGTTTTGAATTCAACTCAGGAGGCCTAGAACAAAACGACTGGTACCCTGATAATACCGATGGAAGTTACGGATGGGAATTGGTAGGCACCGAAAGCTATTCTGGTGTAGCCTCTATCATGATGAGACAATTTGGTACGAATGACGGAAGAGCCAGTATTGCTGGACCGAAATACAGCATGAGCGGGTATGTAGATGCAACTATTTCATTCAAAGTAGCCTACGCTCAAAGAGCCTCTGATAACAATGATATTTTACGCGTATATGTTTCTAACGATTGTGGTGAAAACTGGGTGCTAAGATTTGTACGTGGTGGCGCGTCTATGGCTAGCTTACCAATCACTGGGGCACCTTTGGCAGGATTGAGTCAGGTAGATTGGAACGAATTCTCCTTCAATGTAGAAGAAAACTACCTCACAGAAAATTTCAGAATTCGCTTTGATGTTCTCACTGATGGTGGAAATAACATATTTGTAGACGACATTAATATTACAGGTTCTAAAGGAGAAGTACCCGCACTCGTTTATCCTATTGACGGATTTGCTCAAGCATCTGCAAATGAGGTTTTAGATTGGAAGTCTGCTGCTCCCTCAGATAATTACGAAATCCTCTTAGACACTACTCCAAACTTTAACTCTTCCCTATTAAGAATTCAAACCCAGCCGTATAGTTCAGCAGGTTCTAGTGGAACAGATACAGAGTGGCAACCCGCAGGGCTTGTAGTGGGAAACTCCTATTATTGGCGCGTTCGTTCAACAACGGCTGGCATACCTTCTGATTGGAGTGAAACGTGGTCTTTTACAGTAGAGAATCAAGGCCCACCATCGGGCACAGCAGATCTTGTGAATACCAATGATGTTGGGATTTATCCTAACCCAGCTAAAGAAAGCATTAGAGTTACGGGAACAGAGGCTATTAAAGACGTTACTGTTTACTCAAATACGGGAACTCTTGTGCTTCAAGTAAAAAACACAGATGTGATAAATGTATCTAATCTTCCTACAGGGCTATACGTTGTAACGGTTGTTACCGAAACAGCCTCAACACGTCACAAACTCATTATTGAGCGCTAGCCATAGGCTTTTGCTCTAGCGCCATACCAATTACAACAGAAACACACCCCGAAGGGATAATCTCTCCCTTTCGGGGTTTTTCATTTATAACGCTAAGAACATAGGTGTCAGATACTTCAGAAGAGAAAATAACCGAAGTATTGTAATCACTCTCCCTGCTATCGTAAAACACCTCTCCAGACTCGTAAGCAAGAGTAAAGTACGTTCCTTCTTGGATTGTTTCTTGTGTACACAGGTTAAGCATATAATCTCTATCAGGGTTTACTGTGAAATGCACAGCAGCTTGGTCTCCGTAGTAGAAATTAGACAGCATATACTGGTTCACTAAGACATGTGTTTCAGGCAAAGTTGGCTGGCACTCTTGTTTGTGAAACCTCTTACATTGGCCATATACAGAAGTTGCTCCTAGAAAGGCCAATACAACAACTATTGATAATTTATACCTCCACATAACTGGCTCTTATTTTTTGAATTTCTGCTTTAATGCGATTTAGTTGTTCAGGTGTTAGGTTAACTTTTAAGCTTCCCTTTACACGCACAGACGTTTTATTCACCTCTACCTCCTTGGGTTCCTCAACTACTTCTAACTGATTGAAAATACTTTCTATACCCTCTAGGTCTGCAAGTGTTTTTTCGATTGCAGGCACATCATTATAATTCGATAACAGACCCATTAAGTTTTCAAGCGTTTGCTTTTGCCCTGCAATTCGTTGAACTACTTTATCTTCTGCTAAAATATCATCTAAAACCGCTGTGGTGATGTACATACCCTCAATCCAAGCTCCCGCTATTACCAAGGCGTTTACATACTCCATATCTCCATCGCTTAGCTCCAATTGTAAATCACTGTAAACATCTGAAGTTAAGCGCAGAAGGGCCTGCCTATTGTTAATGCTTTCATCAAAACGCTTCATCAACGTTTCGTCAACGAGGTGGTCTAAATCAAGTTGCACCGCTAAATCCTCAATGGCTTTGAAGCTGTTCACCGCATTTGAGGTTTGGCCAAAGACATTACTGTAACTCAAATCTGTAATATAGACCCCCATATTAATGGCTTTCATGGGGGTAGTAGCATAATCACGAGACCTAGAAACGTCATGAAGTACCTGAGCAGAATAGGGTATTCCACACTCTTGAATCATTAAAGCACTTTCTAAAGGAGAAGGTACAGAGAATAGAATACGTTGAACGCTCTCCGCTTCTGCAACTTCAACAGATTCCTTTTTTGGTGCCTCCTCTTGCTGTTGATTAGAAGGTCCGCATGATGCTATCGCAAAGAAAAGCGATAGTCCCATTGCACCATATTTTATTGATTTTACTTTCATACTTAATGTGCTTCTAGCCAGTTTTTTCCAAAATTATATTCAACATCCAACGGTACACCCAGGTCGTAAGCTGTAGACATGTTTCTCTCAACAATGTTTGCTACCTCTTCCTTTTCATCTTGATGTGTATCTACAATGAGTTCATCATGCACCTGCAGAACTAATTTACTCTTTAAATCTCGGCTAGTGAGTTCTTGATGCACCAAAATCATTGCTTTTTTGATAAGGTCTGCCGCGCTTCCTTGAATTGGTGAATTAATGGCGTTTCTTTCTGCAAAACCTCGCACCACCGCATTGGCAGAGTTTATATCGCGTAGATACCTGCGTCTGCCCATAACCGTTTCCACATAGCCATGTTCTTTTGCAAAAGCGATACTGCCATCCATGTAAGCCTTGATACTACCAAACTGCTCAAAGTAGTTGTCTATAATCTCTTTGGCCTCTTTCCGTGATATATTGATGCGCTGAGACAAGCCAAACGCAGATATGCCGTAAATAATTCCAAAGTTCACGGTCTTGGCATTGCTACGCATTTCTCGGGTTACTTCATCCAAGGTTACGCCATAAACTTTAGAGGCAGTTGTACTGTGAATATCCACACCATTTCTAAATGCCTCTAACATGGCTTCATCTTTGGCCAAAGCGGCAATAATGCGGAGTTCTATTTGTGAGTAATCTGCGCTAAGCAAAGCAAACTCTTCAGATCTGGGAACAAAAGCGCCTCTTATTTTTCTTCCTCGCTCAGTGCGGATTGGAATATTCTGCAAGTTGGGATGATCTGAGCTCAATCTACCCGTTGCCGCCACCACTTGGTTGAATGAAGTATGAATATGACCTGTGGAGTCATTTATTAGCTCTGGTAGTGGCTTAACATATGTGTTACGTAACTTTACCACTTCTCTATAGCTCAATATCTGCTCAATAATGGGGTGCTTTCCTACTAAGCCTTGTAATACCTCTTCGTTGGTACTGTATTGTCCTGTTTTGGTTTTCTTAGGTTTATCTGTAACCTTTAAACGATCAAAAAGAATTTCTCCAACTTGCTTAGGAGATCCTATATTGAACTCTGCACCAGCCGTTTCAAAAATGGATTTTTCTATTCTCTGGATATCCTCTGCTAGCTCATCTGCATAGGTATGAAGCATTTCCGCATCTAGCTTTACTCCCTCCATTTCCATATCTGAGAGCACGGAGATGAGCGGCATCTCAAGCGTTTCAAACAATTCTTTCTCTTTCCCCTTAGCGAGCTCTTCTTTAAGGTATTCGTATAAGGCCAAGGTGATATCAGCATCTTCTCCGGCATACTCCACTACTTGTTCTACGGGAACATCGCGCATGCTTTTTTGATTTTTGCCCTTCTTCCCAATCAGCTCCGTAATGGATTGCGGCTTGTATCCCAACAACGTTTCCGCCAATACATCCATGCTTCTACGGTTATTATCGCTCTCTAGCAAGTAATGCGCCACCATAGTATCAAACATCGGTTGTGCCACACGAATACCATAGTTCCGCAATACATTGATATCGTACTTAATGTTATGCCCAACCTTCAGTGCTTTGGGGTTGGTAAGGGCTTTGCTAAACTTAGCCACCACGGCTGCGGCTTCTTCTCTGTTCTCAGATACTGGCACATAAAAGGCCTTGCCTTTCTCCCAAGAGCAGGCAATCCCCACAAGTTCAGCGGTATGCGAGTCTACGGATGTAGTTTCCGTATCTACACAGAACACTGGTTGTTTTTCAAGCTCGGTGATGAGTGCATTCAAGTCCTCATCGCTTTGCACCAGCTTGTACTCATGAGGCGTATTCTCCAACGTTTTTACCTCCTTTGCCTTTACAGAACCTTCATCGCCCCCTGCCGAGAATAAATCCATTTGTCCAGAATCTGGGGTAACCGTGATGGTTTTGCCCAATACGCGCTCGCTCATTCTGCGGAACTCCAACTCACTGAACAAAGCCTCCAGAGCTTCCTCATCGGGCTCGCTTAAAGCCATGTCTTCAGCCACAAAATCCACAGGGGCATCAGTAACAATAGTTGCCAACATTTTACTGAGAAAGGCTTGCTCTTTGTTGTTCTCCAGGTTCTCCTTCAACTTACCTTTAAAATCAGCCAAGTTCTCGTAAACGCCTTCCATAGAGCCGTATTGACCAATAAGCTTTTTGGCTGTTTTCTCACCTACACCAGGAACCCCAGGAATGTTATCTACCGCATCGCCCCACATACCTAAAATATCAATCACCTGATCTGTACGCTCAATGGCAAATTTCTCGCACACCTCTGCTATGCCCCAAACCTCTGCACCGTTGCCCATGCGAGCCGGCTTAAACATGAATGACTTGTCTGTAACTAACTGACCAAAATCTTTATCGGGGGTCATCATGTAAGTTGTAAAGTCTTCTTTCTCAGCTGCCTTGGCCAAAGTTCCTACCACATCATCTGCCTCATAGCCGTCTGCCATAAGCACCGGAATATGCATAGCCTTCAAGATTTCTTTGATGTAAGGAACAGATAGCTTGATATCTTCTGGTGTTTCCTCTCGATTTGCTTTATAGTCTGCAAAGTTTTGCGTGCGGTCTGGAGGAGAAGGCGGATCGAAAACCACGGCCACATGCGTGGGCTTTTCTTTATCTAACACATCAATGAGTGTATTCATAAAACCAAAGATGGCCGAAGTGTTAAAGCCTTTGGAATTGATGCGGGGGTTCTTACTGAAAGCAAAGTAAGCCCTGTAAATCAAGGCATAAGCATCAAGAAGAAAGAGCTTTTTATCTGTGTCTTTTGTGAGCATTTATTCTGGTATTTTGATACTTGGCAAGTTAATTATACGAAAGCAAAACAACGAGTTCGTGTACGTTTATCTTCACAATAGAAACTGCGGAATTAACATGGGCTTGTTGACCGTTTAGCTATTCCTCCCAAATACGGTCCCCAATCGGGCTCTACATTCGTCTTACTGCAAATCAAAGGGTATGTTAAAATCTACCACAAGCTTTCTGGCTACGCTATTCCTATGTTCTGTTGTTCTTGCACAAACCCCCGGAGGTGTAAATACACCTACTGAAGTACGCTATTGGTTTGAAAGCGGAGAGCTTTCATCTACAGCTGATAACATGCCCATTAGTACGTGGAACAATGCCGGAGGAAATACGGATGATTGGACGCAATCTAACGCATCAAACAGACCCACGCTAAAGAACAACGGTACCGTCAATCAGAACGGTTATCCCGTGATTCGTTTTGACGGTAACAACGATGAGTTCAACATTAGTAATGATAACGATATAAACCAAGGAGTACGCAACACCCTGAGTATCGTTACCGCATTCAGAACAAGTTCAGATACCTCAAGTACTCAGCTTCTATATGAGCAAGGGGGGGGTAACACGCGGAATTTCTATCTATTTGGAAAACGGGCTTCTTTATGTTGCTGCTTGGAATGATAATGATGACGGACCCGCATCACCATGGGGTACCGTATTTGGCTCAACCGAGTTTAATGTGAATACCTCTTACATTCTCACCATGTGTACAACGGAGGAACAGTAAGTAACAATGGCACCATTGATTTGTATTTGAATGGTGCAAGCTTCCAGCAACTGTCAGGAATTGGTAGTCTATACGAGCATTCGGGCACAATTAAAATGGGTAATGTAGGTGACAATACCCGTCCGTATCCACAACAGCAATAATTACTCAGATGATAGCCCCTTCTCTGGAGATATGCTGGAGTTTATTGTAGTGAGCGAAGCATTGACAACTGCAGATCACGTTTTAATAGAAAACTATCTCTCTGCCAAGTATGAGATTACGTTAGCTGCGAATGATGTTTATTTTGGTGACGGCTAAGCTTTTGGAGACTATGACTTTGATGTGTTGGGATTAGCCCAAGATAATACCAGAGGTGCCAATACTACCGCTGATAATGGAGGGCTAATTCGTTTGGGCAGTGCAACGGGCATGAGCGCTGGGGAAGCGTTTCTTATAGGTCATGATAATAGTAGTTCCTCATCTTGGAGTACAACAGAATCGCCAGACGCAAGCAATGTGCAACACCTTCTTCGTACGTGTTATGTTTCTGAAATAGGTGATGTAGGTACACTAACACTTACGATAGATGGAACAGGTTTACACGCTCTACCAGTAGGGCACAATTTAGATATATTAATAGGTGACGATGGCGATCTAACTTCAGGTGGTCCAACTTATTGACGGATCTTTTGTTTTTCTTCTTTACATTGAGTTATTGATTGGATTCATCACCATCAAAAAACAACAATACCAACCCAACTAATTTACATGTAATATATTTGCGCGGTGAATATTCTTCGTGCAATCAAACAAAAGGCCTTTGCCAATCCCCTGCAGCAGGCTCAGGTGAATGTGATTTATACGGCCAACAGGCTACTTGCTGCGCATGCAGAGCAAATGCGTCCGTATGACCTATCTGTACAGCAATACAATGTACTACGTATTCTAAAGGGGGTTTACCCTGAGAAGCATACCGTACATGCCATTCGAGAACGCATGTTGGATAAAACCCCAAACACAACCCGCCTTATAGACAAGCTGGAAACTCGGGGTTTGGTGGAGCGCGAACGCTGTACCAAAGACAGACGCGTAATCTACGTGGCTATAACAGATCAAGGCATCACACTCTTGGAGCGAATCAGCCCAACGTTTGAACCTGCAAATACACAAGATTCCTCACTGAGTGATAAAGAACTCATTCAACTGAGCAACTTATTGGATAAACTGCGCCAATCGCTGTGAACATACCTGAAACCCACGCGTTCCTACCCAACGGCATGAGACCAATCAACAACAAGACTTTCCTACTTTACCTCCTCGCTGCCATGAACTTCACGCATATTGTGGACTTCATGATTATGATGCCTTTGGGCGATTATTTAATGTCTCTGTTTGGAATTACACCCCAGGAATTCACCGTTATAGTTTCTGCATATACCTTCAGCGCTGGAGTTTCTGGTTTTTTAGGTGCGTTTTTCATAGACCGTTTTGACAGAAGAACGGCTATCCTACTCACTTACTTTGGGTTTTCCTTGGGTACATTAAGCGTAGCCCTGGCAAACACGTATCTGCAATTGGTAGCGGCACGTATCTTTACGGGAGTTTTTGGAGGGTTGATTAGCGCTTTGGTGCTTTCTATAGTGAGCGACCTGTTCAACTTTAAGGAGCGAGGCAAGGCAATGGGTATTGTTTCTGCGGCTTTTGCGGCTGCGTCTGTGGTTGGTGTACCATTTGGTTTATTCTTAGCTGGAAAACTAGAGTGGCATAGTCCGTTCATCTTTTTGGGCTCATTAGGACTATTGATTGGCATACTGGCCTTCATTACATTTCCTACTATGACCGAACACCGAGGCGAAAACTCTAAGTCGAACCCAATTCAAGTACTCTCGAATATTCTAGGAGATCGAAATCAGGTATTGGCTCTATCTATGAGCATGATTATTATCCTAGGGCAGTTTTTGGTCATCCCCTTCATAGCACCCTACATGATTCGAAACGTAGGGTTTACTGAAGATACCATCGCATTGCTTTACATGTTTGGAGGTGGTGCAGTGGTGTTTACAGGCCCACAAATAGGGAAACTTACAGACAGAATTGGCGCGAAAAAAGTATTCACTCTGTTCTTGCTGTTATCTGCAATTCCTGTTTTACTATTTACTAACCTGCCACCAGTTCCTATGTATATCGCTTTGCTGGTTACCACAGTCATGTTCATTTTTATCAACGGTAGGGTAATTCCAATGCAAACCCTAACCACAGCAGTGGTAAGACCGGAAACACGCGGAAGTTTTATGAGCGTAAAATCATCTATGCAGCAATTAGGAGCTGCTACAGCCTCTCTCATTTCTGGTGCTATAATTGTTGAAGGTGAAAACAACACCCTACAGAATTATCCCTATGTAGGTTTACTTGCTGTTGGAGTGGGTCTTTTAAGCTTATTTATAGTACCTCATCTAAAGGTAGCTGAAGGAAACTAAACCCCCGTGTAGTTTAGTTGTTAGGTAGAATATGTCAACTACCAAAGAGAAAATTCAAGGTCTGCTCAATCATCTTCTCTCCGGTCTCTATGAACGTGAGGAAGCTGTTAAACTTAGTCTTCTTGCCGCGATTGCGGGTGAAAGCGTCTTTCTATTAGGTCCTCCAGGAGTTGGAAAAAGTTTGGTTGCACGCAGATTGAAATATGCGTTTAAAGACGGTAAGTCTTTTGAATACCTGATGACCCGCTTCAGTACCCCAGATGAAGTATTTGGGCCAGTTTCTATCAAAAAACTTAAAGAAGAAGACAAATACGAGCGCCTTACAGATAAGTTCATGCCAGGTGCCAATGTGGTATTCTTAGATGAAATATGGAAATCTAGTTCTGCCATTCAAAATGCTCTTCTCACCATTCTAAATGAAAAGGTTTATCGTAACGGTGAACAAGAACTCCCAGTAGATTTAAAGGCACTAATTACTGCGTCTAACGAACTCCCGCCAGATGAAGATAGTTTTGGTCCGCTTTACGACAGGCTTTTGATTAGATACACCATGGGAGGTATTCAAGATAAGAAGCGGTTCTTGCAAATGATTACCGATACAGATAATCTCTACGATGTGAGTATCCCCATTGAATTCTGCATCAGCGCTGCTGAGCTGGAGGAGTGGAACTCAAAAATAAATGCGGTTTCGGTTCCAGATGTGGTGCTTAGTACCATAGAGCTCATTCGGCATAAAATAGAAGACTTCAATGGCCAAACGGGACGAAAGGTACCAGAGATAAAACTATATGATAGAAGGTGGAAAAAAATTGTTCGTTTACTGCGCACATCTGCCTATTTGAACAACAGAGATTATGTGGATTTAATGGATTGTTTCCTACTGGTTCACTGCCTGTGGAATACACCAGAGCAGTTGCCCATTATCCAAGATATAGTGGCAGAAACTATTCGCAAGCACGGCTACAGTTTATCTATGAACCTTAGTGCGCTCAAAAAAGAAGTAGAAGAGTTTGAGCAAGATGTAGATGAAGAGATCAAAATAAAAAGAACCAATACAGAAGAAGTGTTAAAACCGTTTGATGACGAGTTCTACAAGCTTCGTAAAAATGGAGAATACTTTACGGGTAACTTCATTAAGGTCACCGATTTCAATAAATTCAAAGCAGGTAAACTAGAGGTTATCAATATTTATGACGAAGAGTACAAGTTAACGGGAAGACTAAAAACTGGTAAAGACTCTGGTAGTCATAGCGTTGCGTTAAATCACAACTCTATGAACCTTACATTTGATATAGAAACCTACGTAAAAGAACGTGTAGAGGTAACCTATAAGCCTCCTCATGCGCTCGTTAAAAAGTTTTGGGACAACCGCTTTGAATCGCTCATGCAATACATTCATAAGCAAGAAAGTAGATTACAGAAAGAAAAGCCAGAGGCGATAAAAAATCTTCCTGAAAACCTTTTTGTTAGCAAGACATTAGTTCCATTGGTTACTGAAAACCTGAATGAGGTGCTACGAACCATTGATCAATTAAAAATGCGTGTAGAAAAAGTAAAGCACGCTTATGAAGAAATACAACCTTGAGAAACTATGGGTTAATGGGTGAGCAGTATACCTGCTCTTGCTTTACCCATATCCTCTTCTTTTTTCTCCAAAACCAAGTGGCCGGTTCACAATAACAAAGCGTTGAGAATTGTGGCTCTATTTCTTTTCTTAAAGGTTCATTCATACTATTGAAATAGTATGTAACCTTTTGGGTGCAGGGGCTACCTCCCGGATGTATTGTTTCAACCAGCTCAGAAACACTGCCGTTCTTGGCATAAAGAAACGAGATCTTCACAGAATAAACGCTTCTTACTTGGGTAAATACGCTTGTATTCAATCCCTCCAAATTGTATAGAAAAACTTGCTGTCTACCTTGTTTCCAAGAGGTGGTGATAGTGCTAATACTACCGTTCACAAAATAGGTAGTGTCTTGCGCGTGCACCACCAAAGCGGTAAACCAAAAGAATCCTAAAAAGAAATACTTCTTGAACATGTCTGTGCTAGGGCAACTTTCTTGCCAGTTTGAGACATAAATTTGAAGTGGGCTCACAAGCTGCGTTTGCTGCTTTAGGGACTACCAGTTTACTGCTTTCAAATAACCGGTAGATAGATTTAATGTAATTGATGAACCAGCTTCATCAAGCAATGACATGGGGGGTAAAGTCATGGTGAAAGTTCCGTTATCAATATTGAAAGGAACTAATTCCGAGGTGGATCCCAAAAAATTCAATTCTTCATAAGGGCTACCTGTATTTACAAAGTACGAGAAGTAGTAATTTACGCTATCGGAGCCTACATCAGGGAATCTGTCTGTACTTACTGGTGCTTGTCCGCCTGAAGTGGGCTTTTCTTTGAAAGTTAAGCCAAGACCAATGGTTGATTCAGGAAAACCATCATTTCCCGTTTGACCCAACTGGTCTGTTGACGCCAAGTTGAACTGATACCTAAAAAATAGTGAACTGAAAGATGGTCTGTTTTCCACAACCCAAAACGTATCAGAATCTATAACTATATATGATTCTGGCCTACTTGGTGTTGGAATAGGGTTAGTTGGGTTGGTAGGATTGGTATTTACTGGTTGTTCATCTTCTTCTTTCTCGCAGGCAACAAAGCTAAATGTAAGAATTGCGAGTAGCCATACTATATTCTTCATAACTCCTAGTTTCTCTTACAAAAGAGCTACTTAACGTTAATCAGAACAATACGTTAATCTACGTGAACGACTACGGTAAATACCTTAGATGTTCAATTTATTGTTTCACAAACGGAAGTGTAACCAAATCTCCAGTTTCGTTTCGCAGGGCGATGGTATAGAAGCCAGAGGGAAGGTTCTCCAGAGGTAATTCCAATTCGACCTGTTGATTGGTGCTAAAAGCCATCAGCTCTGCTCCTAGCATGGAAAACACTTTGATGTTCACTTTACCCGTTATACCTGAAATCGTAATGCGGTCCGTTGCCGGGTTGGGGGAAACCTGAATCGTTCTTGAATCTAAAGGAGAAATTCCTGTAGAACCACCTGCCGATTCCACCCGAATTGTTTGTGTAAGTGTATCGGCTTTGCCGCATTTCCACGCAACCAATTGAAGGGTGTAACTGCCAGTATCAGAGAAAACGTGACTAATAGAAGAGTCTGAATACCTTGCCCCGTCTGAAATACTCCACGCCAAGGAATCATATACAGAAGAAGCAGCCTCTGCTAATAAATCAAAGTCGTTCAACGTGTACGAGAAATCTGCTACCGCTCTATTTGGGGTAAAATCCCAAACAACAGTATCAAAAACTACTTCATAAGCGGCCGTGCGAATACTGTCTGCCACCATGGGGTCTAGCTGCCCCTCCCAATTTGTAAGCCTTGGATCTTTGCCAAAAATACGTGCATAAAACGTGCACGCTGCTGCGTAACTACCTGCATAAGACGGATGGGAGCCATCTCCTGAATAGAGCTGAATATTTGTTTCTTCTCTTATCTTTCTCCATACGGCTCCTACTGGAGAGACGGCAGCATCGTTCTCAATGGCCATGCGCATGTAATTCGCATATAACGCACTGTCCATACCTTCATAGGTGCATACCCAGGGAATAAACAGGCAGTTCATGGCATCACCATTCTCTCTGCCCCATGTCATAAAAAAAAGTGGTGTACTACATATTGAATTCAAACGAATGCTATCTGATAATTCTGCTGCATAAGGGAGCACCTCTGCCTCAACTTGTTGGGTAGACCAAGAAGGCTCTTGACTTTGGGCTTGCAGTACCACATAATCCCAATCGTTTCCTCTAATCTTTTGAAGCGAAGTGGGGTTGGATGCATGACCCATCAAACGATGACCACCAGGTGTGTTGGCATCAAAGGAGAGTAAGTCACCCGTTGAGCCTGCCAATTCAGAAACCATTTGAGGCAGGTTATTAGATGCCGTATAGGAATTCCCTAGGAATAAAACTTTTTTGGTGAGCGTCTGCGCTTTACTCAATCCTACTAAACTGAGTATAACGAAGGCTGTAGCAAGTATTCTTTTCATGGACCTTAGACCTTTTAATGCATACTAGGTTGCCCCGTATTACAATAAATCATTCGCCAGATTTGCCAACTCGCTACGCTCACCTTTTTCAAGGGTTATATGTGTGAAAAGCTCATGCCCTTGGAGTTTATCTATGAGGTAACTAAGCCCGTTTGATTGCTCATCTAAGTATGGGGTATCTATTTGATAAATATCACCCGAGAAAACCATCTTGCAATTCTCTCCTGCCCTTGAAATTATTGTTTTAACCTCATGAGGTGTGAGGTTCTGTGCTTCATCTACTATAAATATGACATCAGATAAACTGCGACCACGAATGTAGGCTAGCGGGGTAACCATAATCTTTTCTTTATTTACCATCTCCTCAATACGCTTGAAGTTCCTATGCGTTTCTCCCCATTGATTTTTAATCAACTTGAGGTTGTCCCATAGAGGCTCCATGTACGGGTTGATTTTGCTTTTGATATCTCCTGGTAAGTAACCAATGTCTTTATTGCTAAGCGGAACAATGGGTCTGGCTAAATAAATTTGCTTGAACGAGCTGCGCTGCTCTACAGAAGCTGCTAAAGAAAGTAGTGTTTTGCCTGTACCAGCAACACCTTGCATACAAATGATGGGAGATTCTGAGTTAAGTAAGGCGTGTATGGCAAACGTTTGCTCTGCATTTCGCGGATTAATTCCATAGCACGTGCGCTTTTCAACGCGTTCCATCATGCGGGTAACAGGGTTAAAATAAGCTAGTACGCTGCTTTTCTTACCTTTTAGAATATAATACTGATTTGCCCTAAGCTCAACACCTTTGAATTTTGATGCATCTACCGCTGTCTCTGCGAATAACAAATCAACCAAGTCTTGGTCAATATTATCATACGTGGTTTTGCCTGTGGAAAGATTTTGAAGGTCTTGAATCTTACCCGTTTCATAATCTTCTGCTGGCAAATCAAGTGCTTTTGCCTTCAACCTTAGGTTGATGTCTTTAGAAACGAGTGTTACTTTGGCTTCAGGCTCTTCTTTAACAAGGGTAATGGCTGCGTTCAGAATCTTATGGTCATTCTTATTGGTATCAAATATTCGGTCTGTTTCATTTTTAGCGCCTTGACCATTCATGATTACCTTAAAGTTGCCCTTTTTAGGTCCGTTTAGAGGAATCCAATGCTGGAGCGAGTTTTTCTCAGATAGTTTATCCAGAATGCGGATGAACTCTCTGGCCTCAAAATTTTTGGTGTCATTGCCCTTTTTGAAATTATCTATCTCTTCTAAGACAGTAATAGGAATGGCAACATCGTTCTCTTCAAAGTTATGGATTGAATTATGGTCGAATAGAATAACGGAGGTATCAAACACAAAAATCTTCCGTTGCTTTTTCTTAGCTCTCGGCATATTTTAAATTTTTCTAAAGCTATCCAAGCCATTTTTAGAGCTGCTAGCTTTATATATTAAGCTTACGTTAGGAAAGTTAGCGATTTAAACAGGCTTACAACAGTATTCCAAACAGCCATAAGGATGTTTCATCAACAGGTTTTCAAGAATGCCGTTGAAAAATGAAACAGCATGAATAAAACTTTCAATCGAAAAACATGTTATATTCGAACAAGTCATTAAGAGGGAGAATCTCTCGAACCGGTTGTAGTAGTCGTAATGTACTCGATGAACCAATACGGATTAAGTTAAACTAAACGAAAGGAGGGCGGTGTAATGCAGTCGAAAAAGAAATCACGAATACAAACAGGTAAAGCAGTAGCTAACGTAATCCTTATGGATGCGTAGCAGTTGCCTAATGTCCTTATAGGCTTTAGGTAATTACCTGTAAAATCTTACTATAAGGATTTCTTAGGGTCCGGCAGCAGCGATGCTTCCGGACCTTTACTTTTTAAGAAAGCATGGCTGATATTGGTTTCACAATACTCTTCGCATATTTCTTCGCTTCCTCTTCCTTGCCAAGCACAGGCTCATTTTCGCGCACGTGCGACATAAAATCAATTCCTTGAAGAACATAAAAGCCATCTGCAAAGCCAAAGGTTACATTGGTTAAAATCATTGCTACTGCCTCTGCATCTAGCTTTGCGTCTACAGTGTTATTCTTTTGATGAATCTTGATTACCTTTTTTAAAAATGCATGAGAATCTTTAAGCGTCTTCATGGCTAGGTTGCCAACCTCTGTGTTGTGTCTTTCTTGCGATACGTTTTTCAATAAGCTCGCATAGCGAGGGTTGCCTAGCTCAAACAAGAGAGATTGAACCAATAGCTTCTTATACCACTTCACGAAGTCACCTTCACCTGTTCGTTTAATGATTTTCTTGGTGTAGCTCAACTTTTCTTCAGTTGCCAACTCCACAAGGTATTCATAAAGCCCTTTTTTTTGATCAAAGTACTGGTATATGCTTCCTTTTGCAATGCCTATAGTCTTTACCAAATTAGTGATAGAGGCATTGGCATAATCATTAAGCGAAAACTCTTCTAGCGCAGCTTGCTTTACCGCTTCTTGCTTAATCGGTTTGAGATTGTGATACGTTGCTTTTGGCATGGGGCATTAAGGTTACGATTAATGCCACTAATATACAAATTCTAATTAGCTGATTTTGAACACCTTTCTAATCAACCCAAGCTTTTTAGTATACGGAGGATATTTTAAAGGAATATCTAACCACCCAGATTTTTCCAATACTCCCTTGGCGTGTGAAAAAGCATCGAAGCCAAATTTACCATGGTATGCACCTAGCCCACTTACTCCAACTCCACCAAAGGGAAGGTTTGGATTAATGAGGTGCTCCAATGTATCATTCACTGCTCCGCCTCCAAAGCTAAGCTGCTCTCTGAGTTTCTTTTTTAAGCTTCTGTTACTTGTAAAATGGTACATGGCTAGTGGCTTTGAGTATTTTCTTACAAAGGGAACAATCTCTTCTTCTCTAGAATAGGGCAAAACGGGCAAAACAGGACCAAAAATTTCTTCTTTCATTACTGGTGAGTCTTGGTTTACATTCACCATTACCGTAGGTGAAATAAATAGCTCATCTGAGTCTGTTTCTCCACCAATAGCTACCTCACCATTGTCTATATATCCCTTGAGCTTATCAAAGTGTCTCTTGTGAATGATGCGTGCATAATCGCCACTCTGTTTAGGATCGTTTCCATAAAAGTCTTGCAGGCACTTCTTCAATTCCGTTATAAAATTGGCTTGTATGGTAGCGTCAACGAGTACATAGTCTGGTGCAATACAAGTTTGGCCCGCATTAAAGAATTTTCCTTGTGCAATACGTTTAGCAGCTAAGCTAAGATTGGCAGATTTATCTACAACACATGGGCTTTTACCTCCCAACTCAAGCGTATGAGGCATTAACTGTTCTGCGGCTAACCGCATTATAATCTTGCCAACCTCGGGGCTCCCAGTGAAGAAAACATAATCTAGTGGCTCTTCCATCAACGCGGTAGTTTCAGGTACCTCTCCTTGAATCACCGCAACAAATTGCGGACTAAAACAGCTTGCAATAATTTCAGCTATCAGCGCTGCTGTAGCTGGAGCATGCTCAGACGGCTTTATAATTACTGTATTCCCAGCTGCTATAGCAGATATTGCAGGGGCTAAAGCCAACTGTATTGGGTAATTCCATGGACTTATGACCAAACAAACTCCATATGGCTCTTTGTATATTTTACTCTTAGAAGGGAACGAGAGGAATGTACCCGATACACGCTCGGGTCGCATCCATTCATGCAGGTGAGTTAAAGTATGCTCAATATCTTTTTGCAAATATCCCGTTTCGCTTACGAAGCTCTCAAACGGAGGCTTTCTAAAGTCAGATTCAAGCGCACTAAAAAGATCTTCCTCTCTTTCAACGAGAACCCTTTTCAATTTTTTAAGTGCTTCTGCCCGATGGGCATAAGGCAAGGTTTTACCCGTATGAAAATAGGCTTTCTGTGACTCTACTATACTTTTAATCTGTTCCATGAACAAGTGCTTAATTTTGCCGTTTCCAATATACTTAAAAGATGAAATTATGTCTGTACTTAAGGTAAACGATAAAATCCCAAGCTTTCAATTAAAAGATCAAAACGGTGAACTTGTTTCTTCTGATCACTTAATTGGTGATATGCACATGATTCTATTCTTTTATCCAAAGGCAGATACAGCAGGATGCACGAAAGAGGCATGTGCATTCAGAGACGAATTTGCTGGCTTTGAAGAAGCAGATGCTCGTGTTGTGGGCATAAGTTCAGATTCCCCCAAGGCTCAAAAAGCATGGGCTGATAAGAACGGTCTACGTTTTACTTTACTTGCAGATGAAGGGAGCAAGGTTCGAAAAGCATTTGGAGTGAAGGGAAGTTTGCTGGGCTTAATTCCAGGTAGAACAACATACGTTATTGACAAGTCTGGAACGATCAAGCATATTTTCTCGTCACAATTAAACTTTGAAAAACACGTTTCTGAGGCGCTAGATGCACTAACCCGTCTTTAATGGTTAATAGCTTGATATACAGCTTGGGCCACGCGCTCACCGTCCATGGCGGCTGATACAATGCCACCAGCGTACCCTGGGCCTTCACCACAAGGGTAAAAACCTTCAACATCTGGGTGCTGCAGTGTTTCTCTATCTCGTGGAATACGAACAGGGCTCGATGTTCTAGACTCCACTGCCAAAATTTGAGCCTCATTGGTGTAGTAGCCTTTCATTTTTTTACCAAATACTTTAAACGCTTCACGCATTCTGCCTGCCACAAAACTTGGTAAAGCTTCATGTAATGGTGACGATTTTATCCCTGGTATGTAACTAACTTCGTTGAGTTGGTTAGAAACTCTTCCTTCCGCAAAATCTATCATGCGCTGTGCCGGTGCAGTTTGATCGCCACCCCCCAACTCGCAAGCTAAGCGCTCAAAAGACTGTTGCAACCTCAGTGCCGCTAAAGGCCCTTCTTTGCTGTATGCCAACCAATCTTTCTCTTCTATGCTCACAACCATTCCAGAATTAGCAAACCGAGAACTACGTGTAGAGGTACTCATGCCATTCACCACAACCTCACCAGGTGCCGTAGCTGATGGAACTATATGTCCACCAGGACACATACAAAAAGAATAAACTCCTCTTCCTTGCACCTGCTCTACAAGGGCATAACTGGAAGCAGGCAAATACTTGCCACGATCTGTTCCACAATGGTATTGAATAGAGTCTATTAAACGCTGTGGATGCTCTATGCGAACACCCAGTGCAAAGGGCTTCGCCTCCAAGCGAACGTGCTTACTATGGAGTAGTTCAAAAATATCTCGGGCTGAATGCCCAGTAGCTAA
>CBFIHE010000003.1:0-6726 GCA_965662345.1 Salibacteraceae bacterium | reverse complement strand
GTAGTTGGAGTCTTCATTTACCACGTGTTTTGTGTGGAGTAGACTAATGTCTTTTCTACGAAGTTTAACATCTTTTCCTCGCTCAAAAACAACGGGTCGTATTCCTAATTCAATGAGTCTGAGTGCCGCAAAAAGACCAGCTGGTCCACTCCCTATTATGTGAACAGTTTCTCCGTTGCTTACATCTTGGTAGTTAAGCTTTGGTAGGCTAGGCTCTTCCACAGGTTCATCAATAGCCACTTCAACGCGCAGCCTAAACAAGACCTGTTTTTTACGTGCATCAATACTTCTACGCTTAAGGTGTACACTTGAAATACGCTCTTCATCTACTCCAAGCTGTTGTGCCGCTCGGGTTTTGATGAGGTGTTCAAATGCAGCATCATGAGGGGTGAGAGCTAGCTCAAGCTGCTTGATCATACTTGTTTTTGCTTCTGTAAACAAAGTATACACCTACAAGCACTAGGGGTATGCTAAGTAACTGACCCATATTCAAAGGTAAGCCTGCTTCAAATGCAACTTGAATCTCTTTGCTGAATTCCACAACAAAACGGAACCCGAATACCAAAATCAAGAACATTCCGAATAAGTACCCTTCATAGGCTCCCTTATTTTGCCGCCAATAACTTCTGTACAAGAATAAGAAGATGACCAAATACGCTAAAGACTCATAGATTTGAGAAGGATGACGAGGAACCAAGTCTACTCGCTGGAAAATAACAGCCCAAGGTAAATCTGTAGCTTTTCCTATAATCTCTGAGTTTAGGAAATTACCCATACGAATGAATGAACCCGCCAATGCAACGGTTATTACCACCCGGTCTAAAATCCACCACATACTTTTCTTAGATACAAACCTGCTCCATAGGTACATTGCCGAGATAATTCCAATGGCTGCCCCATGGCTAGCTAGACCACCTTTCCAAGTCATGAGAATCTCAGCCGGATGCTGAGAATAATAGGCCCAATCGTAGAAAAACACGTGTCCTAGTCGCGCACCAAGAACGGTTCCAAGCATGGTGTAGATTAGAAGTGAATCCATCCACTCTTCAGGTTTACCCTCACGCTTAAACATTTTTAGCATCAAGTTATACCCAACTACAAAGCCTAGCGCAAACAAAATTCCGTACCACCTGGGGCTAAAGCCAATGCTCTCCCCTAGGCCCGGAATAACTTCCGGATTAAAGTCCCAAACTACAGTTCCAATTATCGTTGCGCTCATTTGAATCAATACCTTTGAATGGTCAAAGATAGCATTCAAACAACAACGCTTTGTTATGAACAGAAGACCTAGAAGAAACCGAAAGTCAGCAGCCGTTAGAGCCCAGGTTCGCGAAACACACGTTAGCGTAGATAACCTCATCTATCCTATGTTCTTGGTAGATGGAAAAGGCATTCGCAATGAGGTAAACTCACTTCCTGGAAACTATCGTCATAGCCTTGATACGTTGTTACCTGAAGTAGAATCTTGCCTTAACCTAGGCATTACTCACTTTGATTTTTTCCCCGCAATGCCAGATGAGGTTAAAGACAAAATGGCTACAGTAAGTGCAAATCCTGATAAGAATTTCTACCTGCGTGCCTTGCGTACCATCAAAGAAACTTTTCCTGAGGTTGTTGTGATGACAGATGTTGCAATGGACCCTTACAGTAGTGACGGCCACGATGGTATTGTTAGAAATGGAGAAATCATTAATGACGAAACATTAGATATTTTGGCTAAAATGGCCGTGGCACAAGCCGATATGGGAGCAGATATTATTGGGCCTAGTGATATGATGGACGGCAGGGTTGAATACTTGCGAGATGCTCTGGATGCAGCCGGACACACCAACGTAAGCATTATGAGCTACACGGCTAAATACGCCTCTGCTTTCTACGGTCCGTTCAGAGATGCGTTGGATTCTGCACCGCGCGAAGCCGATGACATTCCGAAAGACAAAAAGACCTACCAAATGGACCCCGCCAATAAGCGTGAAGCCTTAATTGAGGCGGAGTTGGATTACTTGGAAGGTGCAGACTATCTAATGGTGAAGCCCGCCCTGCACTATTTAGATGTAATTCATACCCTCAAAGAGAATTTCAACATTCCTATTAGTGCTTACCATGTTAGCGGAGAATGTGCCATGCTCATGGCCGCTTGTAAAAACGGATGGTTAGACTACAACCGTGCGATGCCTGAAACCCTACTTAGTATCAAACGTGCTGGGGCTGACAGCATCTTAACGTATTTCGCAAAAGACTTTGCCAAGATGGTTAAAGAAGGAAGAATTGAAAGCTAATACGCCCCTTTGAACTGACTTAAAAAGCGCACATCGTTTTCCAAGAATAGACGTATATCATCTACGCCATATCGCTGCGCAGCAATACGTTCTAAGCCCATTCCAAAAGCGAAACCCGAATATTTTTCTGGATCGATATTGCAGTTTTTCAATACCTCAGGATCTACCATTCCACAGCCCATAATTTCTAGCCAGCCTGTGCCTTTGGTCATGCGGTAATCTGCCTCTGTTTCTAAACCCCAGTATACATCTACTTCTGCACTAGGTTCTGTAAACGGGAAATAGCTTGGGCGCATACGAATCTTGGTTTTGCCGAAAAACTCTTTGGCAAAATACAAGATGGTTTGTTTCAAATCTGCGAATGAAACCCCTTCATCTACATACAATCCCTCTATTTGATGGAACATACTTAGTGAACGAGCACTAATAGCCTCATTTCTGTAAACTCTGCCTGGAGAAATTGTTCTTATCGGTGGCTTTTGATTTTCCATTACCCGTACTTGAACAGAAGAGGTATGTGTTCTTAATGCTAGTGGATCTCCGCCTTCATTTTTTACAAAGAAGGTGTCTTGCATATCTCTAGCAGGATGTTCTTCTGGGAAGTTTAGTGCAGAGAAATTATGCCAATCGTCTTCAATCTCTGGGCCTTCAGAAACGGTGAATCCAATACGAGAAAAGATCTCTATAATTTCATTTCGAACTATAGAAACAGGATGCCTTGCCCCTACTTCAATAGGGTAGCCTGGCCTGGTTAAGTCCTCGGCTTTTACTTTGGCACCACCATCGGCATTGCCCAAACTTTTCTGTTGCTCGTCAAACTTAGATTGCGCAACTTGTTTTAGCTGATTAAGCTTCTGACCAAATTCCTTTTTCTGATCGTTTGGCACTTCCTTAAAAGCCGCAAAAAGGTCTTTGATCACATTCTTGGAACCCAAGAATTTAATTCTAAACAGCTCAAGCTCTTCTGCCGATGAAGCTTGAAATGCATTGATTTCAATTAAGTAAGCCTCTACCTTATCAATCATAACCGCGGTTTGAGCGCGAAAATAGGACTATTTCAAGATTGAAACGGAAAACACAACATCTTGAACAGGCCTGTCATTCTTATCGGTTTGCACCCCAGCAATGGAGTCTAGTACATTCAAGCCTTGCACAACCTCTCCAAAAACAGTGTAAGATCCGTCTAAATGAGGGGTTCCACCTGTAGATGTATACAGTTCGCGTTGCGATTCATTCAATTTAACTTGGCTCAATTCTTCTTGAAATTCTGGCATTATAGTTCTATTCAGACTATCCAAAACCGCTCTATTGCCTTGTCTGGTTGCTCTTGTATAAGCATTGCGAATATCTCTATTCTTTGGGTCTTCTAAAAACAGCCCCAATAAGCGAGCGAACTTTTTATCTCTCATCTTTTGCTCCAGCGCGTTCAGCTCCTCTTCTGAAAAAACTTTTCCTTGAACAAGATAAAACTGACTTGCCGAGCTGGCCTTCTCTGGGTTAATGTCGTCTCCCTCTCTTGCAGCTGCTAGCACACCCTTTTTATGGTAAATTCCTTCAACAAACTCAGCCGGAACGGTGTAACCCAATGTTCCATCACCGAGCTTCTTTCCTGGTTTGGCATTTTTTGATTCAGGGTCTCCACCTTGAATCATAAACTCGTTGATCACGCGATGAAAGAGTAAAGAATCATAAACACCCTTTTTTACCAGTTTGATAAAATTATCTCTGTGCAAGGGCGTTTCATTATAGAGTTTAACCTTAATTTCTCCATAATTTGTATGGATTAAAACAACTCTTTCACGCTTTTTGGGGTCTTGTACCTTAGGTTCATTGCTCAAAAGCGGAGCAAAGAGCATCAAAATGAATAAGAAATAATGCATTGGCCTACAAAATTTGATAGTTTAGCACGATGCGTAAAAATACACAAGTCATGAAGGGTATGTTGTTTAAATGGTTGAGTATTGCTTTAGCTCTTATAATAGTAGTTTCTTGTAACGATGAAGACGAAGAAAAAACAATTGCTCAAGTACAGGTAGTAACTTTTGAAGGGGAAGCTGTGCCTTTTGCACTGGTAGAAATGGACTGCCAAAGCTCAATTGATAAACCGTGTGAAGTATTTAGTGAAGGGCTAGCTGATGCTACTGGACTGTACGAAACAGAATGGACTTACTCCAAGGTAATGAAGGTGAATGCCTATAGAATCATTAGAGATACCCAAGTAATTGGCGTGTTGCCAGACACAACTCAAATAATTACGGCTGATAGCATGTGTGGAGAAACCTTCATTAGTATTCTTGAGGGGCAAACGAACCGCCAGACTGTTGTGCTGTACGAGTGTAATTAATTATCGCCTCTTTCATTAATCGGTCTTGTTCTTCGGGTTTAAGAAATGGCAATTTCTTTACCCGTTTAAAATGTGGCCATCCAGCTTCATCTTCACCTTCAAATTCATAATAGCCAAAGGGCTCTAACAACGTACACACCGCAATGTGTACCAAGTCCATTTTCTCGTCTTTGGTGAACTCTCTAAATCCTTTCCCTAGTTCTTGAACACCTATCAAGAAAAGGATAGTGTCCACATCTAAATCACCATCAAACCTGTTATTATACCAGCGCCTGCATGCATGCCATTCTTGTTCAAACTCCCAATCCACAATCTTTAATTCTGTGTACAAAGGTACGACCTGCTGTATTCACAACCTGTTAGTGAAAAGAGAATATGTTCCCTCTGAATTCCAAAAGCTCCTAAGGCTAACTTCGTAACATGAGTACATTGGATATTATTCTTGCCATACCTTTAGTATGGGGCTTAATAAGAGGTTTCATGCGCGGCTTCATAATAGAGATTGCATCGCTGTTCGCATTAGTATTGGGAGTGTATGGCGCCATTCACTTCTCATTTTACATAGAAACAATCTTGGTTGAGAATACAGAAATGGAAGGGAGTACGCTATCCATCTCAGCCTTTGCGCTCACGTTTATTCTCATAGTAATTGGTATTCACCTTGGAGCAAAATTGTTGCAGAAAATTATATCTATGGCAGCCTTGGGTATTGTAAACCGTATTGCAGGAGGTGTATTTGGACTACTAAAATGGCTACTGATTGCTAGCTACACCCTAAGTTTCGTTAACGGGTTTGGTGGGCTAGGCTTATTGAATGAAAAATCAAAAAAAGATAGTATTCTATATCCTTTGATTGTTCAGGCAGGACCAATGATAATTCCAGCACTTACCGAGGCTGATTGGTTTGAAACTGTTGAGGACCTATTACCAGAAGAACTTCCAGAGCTCCAATAAAAAAAGCCCCTCACGAATGTGAGAGGCTTCTTAATCTATCTATATCGTAGCTGTTATTCAACCACCAAACGCTCAGTGCTTACGCCTGCGCTAGTATTGATTTTCACCAAGTAAATACCGCTATTCAAACCTGAAACATCAGTGTTGAAGTAATTTCCTTGAACATTCAAAGGTGCAATAGCAACCTTACCAGTTAGGTCATAAACTTCTATAGTTTCAATAACCTCTTCCCCAGCAGTTGCAAACTCAACAAAAGAATTTGCAGGATTAGGGTACATGGTTACGCCTGAAACTCCATAAAGCTCTTCTGTACCAACTGCGTCTACATTTCCAATATTCATGGATAACATTAGACGTGGGTGCAAGTAACCTTGTATAGAGTCAATGTAAGTTAATGCCTTATTTTTACTCATATCAGGGTTACTGATTAGTGCATCTGTGTGAATCTGAGCACCATCGTAAGAACCACCAGTAGAAGCGTTTACCGCATTTGCTAAAGCAACTACATCAGATTGCGACCACCATTCCCAAGGAGAACCTTGGTTTTGAAACTGGTTTGATTGTAATGGTAACTCTATCGCAAACAAGCCTTCAGAGTTTGTTTCAATAGTTACATTATTCGCAAAGTGACTGAACGTTCTACCATAAAGCTGACGTGCTCTAAACGTATACGGATCATTAAAATCATTCTTGTCTTTGAAAGAATCATTCACTCCTAAGTCATTAGCAACAGGTATAAACGTTGCAGGACCTGGAACAGGAACTACGTCTTCACCAGTTGTAGGAACAATTACTTGTCCTGTATCAAATGGAGCAAATGGATCACGAATACAGTGAATGGAGATCATTGGAGAAGGAGTTGCACCGTTCATCCAAGAAATATCTCCCAATGCACCGCCAATATTGGCTTGTGCTTGAATAGCAGAAGGTACACCTGCAGCAATCAAATCTCCGTAAAGATTTAATAACCCCCCAGCACCGTCTATATCACCTACTGCGTTAGGATCTATGTATGACTGACCAGTTGCTGGATTAATAAACTTAGCCGTTTCTGTTTCAGACTGTTGGTCTAACGTGTTGTATGCAAGTGCTACATACCCACCAGAACCTTGACCAAATACGGCAACTTTGTTAGGGTCAACTCCAAAA
>CBFIHE010000002.1:181768-183557 GCA_965662345.1 Salibacteraceae bacterium | reverse complement strand
GAAGATGAGAAGTACAATACCATGCTACAAAAAGGTCTTTATGTACCTGCCGCACAAGTTGAAATGTTGGAACAAGAAAAAGTGAAGCAAGTATCTTTTAGTTATGCGCTGAACTATTACTCTTCTTTACCCGATTCAAGTTTTGAGCCATCGGAAAGTGAAATGAAGGCTTATTATAACAGTCACAAGAACGATCCACGATTCGATCAAGAAGAACCTGCACGCTCATTAGACTATGTAGTATTTAATGTAGGAGCCACAGACGATGATGTTGCTCAAACAGAAGCTGAGTTGAAGGAAGTAAAAGAATCGTTCATTAATTCTGTTGATGATACCTTATTCGTGAACGAGACTGGTGATACACCATTCAATTTCAGTTGGGTAAAAGCAGGTGATTTGCCTTCATCTGTAGATTCATTGGTAATGAACAGTGAAAGAAACAGTGTTTTTGGTCCTGTTAAAACTGGAAATAAGTTTGCCCTTTACAAGGTAAAAGAAAGCAAAATCGCTCCTGACTCTGCCAAGGCAAGACATATTCTAGTTCAAGTAGATGGTGCCGATACTGTTTCTGCTAGAAAAACGATAGACAGTTTAAAGGCAGCGATCCAAGGCGGTGCTGATTTTGCAGAGTTGGCTAGAACATACTCTGCAGACCCTGGCTCGGCAAGTAACGGTGGCGACTTAGGTTGGTTTACAGAAGGACAAATGGTTAAGCCTTTCAATGATGCTGCTTTCTTAGGAAAAGCAGGAGATATGAAGGTAGTTCTTACTCAATTTGGGTATCACCTAATTGAAGTTCAAGAGCAAACAGATCCAGTTCAAAAAGTTTATGTTGCCATAGTAGACAATGTTGTTGAGCCCAGTGAGGCAACATACCAAGCGGTCTACGGTAAAGCGAGCACCTTTAGAACAGAGAATAAAAGTGGTGGCGAAGCATACGAGAATGCAGCAGACGAGTTTGGTCTAATGCAAGCTCCTGGCGTACGTGCAGCAGATAGAACTTTAATGGGGCTTGAGAATTCTCGTCAAATTGTGCGTTGGGCGTTTGAAGCTGAGCTAGGTGAAGTAAGCACCGTATTTGATTTAGGTGATCAATACGTTGTTGCAAGATTGGTTGAAGTGCGCGAGAAAGGGCTACTTCCTTTTGATCAAGTTCAAGACATTGTGCGTGCAGAAGTGCTAAAAGAGAAAAAAGCAGATCAGATTATCAAGAATTTAGAAGGAGTTTCTTCATTGGAAGAAGCAGCATCTGCAATGGGCGGTATGGCTATTCAGCAAGTGCCAGCACTTACGTTTGATGCTTTTTCTATTCCAGGAATTGGCTCAGAGCCAGAGCTAATTGGTAAAATCTTTACTGTAGAAGCAGGCAAAATGAGTGTTCCTATTGCAGGAGAGAACGGTGTGTATGTTGTTCAAGTAAACAATTACACAGATGTTCCTGCTGATGGTACGGCTCGCATGCAGCTAGAAAGAAACTATGCTAGCCGCGTTGGCTTTGAAGCCTCACAGGCCGTCCGCGAAAAAGCAGGAATTGAAGACAACAGAGCCTCCTTCTATTAAATAGTTGGAGGTTAGCGATAAATGTTTGTCTGAGTGCAAATTTATTGTATGTTTGCAGCCCTTTTTGAGGGCTGTTTTACTTTACACGCAAATAGTTAGATAGCAATGGCTTTAGACACGCTTAGTTATAAAACAAAATCGGTTAACGCTGAAAGTGCCGATAAGAAATGGTTGGTAGTTGATGCCAAAGATCATACATTGGGTCGCTTGGCTTCCAAAATTGCCTTTG
>CBFIHE010000002.1:0-181668 GCA_965662345.1 Salibacteraceae bacterium | reverse complement strand
CACAAAGCAACATTCACTCCGCATTCAGATACGGGTGACAATGTGATTGTTTTGAATGCCGATAAAATTAAACTTTCGGGTAACAAGGAAGAAACGAAAGAATACATTCGCCACACGGGTTATCCTGGTGGTCAGCGTGTAGCTTTGGCTAAAGACCTTATGAAAGATAGCAGAACAACTCGTGTGGTAGAGGCAGCTGTAAAAGGTATGCTTCCAAAAACCAAGTTGGGAAGAGCTATCCATAAGAACTTGTATGTATATGCAGGTACAGAGCACCCGCATGCAGGTCAGCAACCGGTAGAATTAGATTTAAACACGATTAAATAATGGACGTGATTAATACATTAGGTAGAAGAAAGAGCTCTATAGCTCGCGTTTACCTTTCCAAAGGCAAAGGAGAAATCACTGTTAACGGCAAAACTGCCAAGGAGTATTTCCCTGTTGCTACATTGCAAGAAAAGTTGAATCAGCCATTCGTCTTGACGGAATCCGTAGGTCAGTATGACGTAAAGGTGAACGTTAAAGGTGGCGGTATCAGCGGTCAAGTAGAAGCAATTAGATTGGGTATTTCACGTGCTTTAGTTCAGGAGAACGAAGAAGTTAAACCCCTGTTGAAGGCAGATGGTTTGATGACTCGTGACCCTCGTATGGTTGAACGTAAGAAGTTCGGTCAGAAGAAAGCACGTAAGAAATTCCAGTTCTCTAAGCGTTAATACGGCTGCTGAGTTCAGCATCTAAATCGCTCAAGACGGCATTTGTCCGCAACTTGAGGATTGCTCAGGGAAGAGTAAAAAGAAAGTGAACAACATTTAATTATATTCAACATGGCTCGCACAAATTATCAAGAGTTATTGGAATCAGGTGTGCATTTCGGACACCTTACCCGCAAGTGGAATCCTAAAATGGCTCCGTATATCTTCATGGAGAAGAACGGAATCCACATCATTGACCTACACAAATCCGTAGCGAAAATCGAAGAGGCTTCAGCTGCTATCAAGCAAATGGCTAAAGCTGGTAAGAAAATCATGTTTGTAGCAACTAAAAAGCAAGCGAAAGAAATCGTTGCTGAAAAAGTGGCTAACGTTAACATGCCTTACGTAGTGGAAAGATGGCCAGGTGGTATGCTTACCAACTTTGCTACAATCCGCAAAGCAATTCGCAAAATGGGTTCTATTGAGAAGCTTTTAGCAGATCCATCTGCTACGCATATTGCTAAGCGTGAGCGCTTGATGCTTTCTCGTCAACAAGAAAAATTAAACCGCAACTTGGGTCCGTTGAAAGACCTTACTCGTCTACCAGCTGCATTGTTCATCGTTGATATTCGAAAAGAGCATATCGCTATTGCAGAAGCGCGCAAATTGAACATCCCTACGTTCGCTTTAGTAGATACGAATTCAGATCCTTCTTTGGTTGATTTTGCTATACCAGCAAATGACGATGCGTCTTCATCTATCGAGAAAATCGTTAGCATAATGTGTGATGCTGTTGCTGAAGGTCTCAATGAGCGCAAATCTGAGAAAGAAAAAGTAGCTGCAGACAAGGCAGAAAAGAAAGAGGCTAAAGAAGCAAAGGAAGCTGAAGCTAAAGAAGCAGCAAAGCAACCTAAAGCAGCAAAGGAAGCCAAGGAAGAAGCAGGCGCTTAATTAGAAACATTCGTACTTCTAACATTTAAACAAAACAGAAAATGGCTAAAATCACAGCATCAGATGTGAATAAGCTTCGTCAGCAAACAGGTGCAGGTATGATGGACTGCAAGAAAGCCTTGGTTGAAGCTGATGGTGATTTTGAAAAAGCAATTGAAATCCTTCGCAAGAAAGGTCAAAAAGTAGCTGCGAAACGCGGAGACAATGAGGCTGCTGAAGGATTGGTTGTAGCTTTAAGCAATGATGACGCAAGCAAAGGTGTAATCATCAAAGTAAATTGTGAGACTGATTTCGTTGCCAAGAATGATGCATTTGGTGAATTCGCCACTGCATTGGCTAAGAAAGCTCTAGAGAATAACGTTGGTTCTATTGATGCGTTGAAAGCATTGAGTATGGGCGATGTTTCAGTTGAAGAGGCAATCGTTGAGCAGATTGGAAAAATCGGTGAAAAAATTGAAGTTTCTGAATTAGCCTTGATAGACGCAGGATGTGTTGTAGCTTACAACCACCCAGGAAATCAAGTAGCATCGTTGGTTGGCTTAAGTGCTAGTGGAGAAGGTGTTGCAGAGGCTGGTAGAGACGTAGCTATGCAAGCTGCCGCAATGGCTCCTGTTGCTCTTAACCGTGATGGTGTTCCTCAAGAAGTAATCGATAAGGAATTAGAGATTGGTAAAGAACTTGCTCGAAAAGAAGGTAAGCCTGAGGAGATGCTTGAGAAAATAGCTACTGGCCGTTTGAATAAATTCTACAAAGAAAATACCTTGGTAGAACAAGCATTCATTAAAGACAATAAACAAACCGTTAAGAGTTATTTGGATACAGTATCTAAAGGCTTGAGCGTAGCTGATTTCAAACGCTTCGCATTGAAGTAATATTCAAATCGGTATTTAAATTTATAAAAGAGAGGTTTTTTTAGAAAATCTCTCTTTTTTTTGTGCTTAACAAAAATAGCCTGACATGAAATTCAAACGCATTCTTCTTAAACTCAGTGGTGAATCCTTAATGGGAAACAAAGAGTTTGGTATTGACCATGATAGACTTTCTCAATATTCATTAGAAATAAAAGGATTGGTAGATGCCGGTGTGGAAGTTGCGATAGTCATTGGTGGTGGAAATATATTTAGAGGTATTCAACAAGTTAATGGCGCTATAGATAGAGTTCAAGGTGATTACATGGGAATGCTTGCAACTATGATTAATAGCATGGCATTACAAAGTTCTCTAGAATCTGTTGGACTTAAAACCAGATTGCAGAGTGCAATTAAGATGGAACAGATTGCTGAACCTTTTATTAAAAGAAGAGCAACTCGCCATTTAGAGAAGGGTAGAGTTGTGATTTTTGGTGCGGGTACAGGTAATCCTTATTTTACCACAGATACGGCAGCTTCATTGCGCGCTATTGAGATAAATGCAGATGTTATTCTTAAAGGAACCCGTGTAGATGGTATTTACACTGCCGACCCAGAGAAAGATCCAGATGCTAAGAAGTTTGAAGAAATCTCTTTCCAGGATGTTTTAGACAAAGGTTTGAACGTTATGGACCTAACAGCATTTACCTTGTGTAAGGAGAATAGCCTTCCAATAATCGTATTTGATATGGATACAGGTGGAAACTTACCAAAAGTGGTTGCGGGTGAATCTGTTGGGACTCTCGTTTCTTAGTTTCTCTAAAGGGTGAAGAATTCATTCATTGGCTTCGCGGCCTTATAGTGGTCAACAATCAAATCAATGAAATCTTCTTGTAAGCAAACTTCTGGCTCTAGCTTGTTAAAGTAATAGAATCCTTTGTTGTATATAAGCGGTTGTTTAGCCGCTGTGGCTTTAAATTCTTTAGGCAATACCTTGTTTTTATCGCCATGGATCATGCCGAAATACTGTTTAAACCCTGGAGCCTGTAAGAGCCTATCTAATTGTTTCGGGTTCTCCACTATTTTTTGTCTAATGGCGTAAAGCTTTTCTTTAGAGGGCATGTACGAACCAGAGTATATACGGGTATTTTCAGGATCTATTTGTATGTACAACCCTGGATTCTCCATGTCTTTTCTACCACCAGGAGCAATAGCTGCAGACATATGCAGCTTGTATGGGGTTTTATCTTTTGAGAATCGGATATCTCTATTTATTCTGAAAATGCAGTTTTTTGCTTCCAGCGATTCAATGTACATATGTGGCTTAAGGGCTTCAATCAAGTCTGTGGTAAAAGCTTTGAAGGGTTCTTTTACATGTTCATGATAGCGCTTTCTGTTTTCATCAAACCAATCTTTGTGATTGTTTGGCGCTAAGTCCATAAAAAACTGCAAAAACTCCTGCGTAAAATGAGCCATAATCCGTCTGTTTTATTCAGACTAAACATACTCAAATTTTACTTTCTTTGTTGGTGAAATCACATGAACATGGAACAGTTTGAAGAAATATTCGAAGAAGCTAAACTTAATATGGGTGCAGCCATTGAGCATCTTGAACATGAGTTAATTAAGATTAGAGCAGGTAGGGCAAATCCATCTATGTTAGAGGGATTGTTTGTTGATTATTACGGTTCTCAAACTCCTTTGAACCAAGTTTCAAACGTGAATACACCAGATGCAAGAACCTTAACCATCCAGCCTTGGGAAAAGGGAATGCTACAAGAAATTGAAAAATCAATCATTAATTCTAACCTCGGGCTAAACCCACAGAACAACGGTGATATCATTATCATCAATGTTCCAACGCTAACTGAGGAGCGAAGAATAGACTTGGTAAAACAAGCCAAGGCCGAGGGTGAGAACGCCAAAGTTGGTATTCGTAATGCCAGAAAAGATGCCAATGATGCGATTAAGAAACTAAAGGATGAAGTTTCTGAGGACTTGGTAAAGGATGGAGAAGACGAAATTCAAGAGATCACCAATTCTTTCGTAGATAAGGTAGATGCGGAAATAGAAAAGAAAGAAGCGGACATCATGAAGGTATAGTCTATTGAATCAATAATAAACCTAAGCCGTTCTTCTGAGCGGCTTTTTTTATGCCCAAACCTTTGTGCCTTCGGTACAGTTAGTGCAAATGTCAATTTCATTACGAGAGGTGAGTAACGCTTTTCTAAAGGAATTGTACTTGGGGCTTTTCCAAACTTCTTTGAATGAGAATTCTTTTAAGTCGCCTAATTGGTGGGTAGCATCTTTATCAAAGCAACAGGGTACTACCAGGCCATCCCAGGTTATGACGCAAGAATGCCACATTTTCCAGCAGTGATTAAGGAGCTTGTTTTTGATGCGGTACGTGCCATCTGCCTGCTTCACATATCTAGAGTATTTCTCCTTTGATGGGATAAGCGGGTTACCATGTTTATAATCGTAAACCTGGGCTGTCTTGAATTTCACTTCGTCTACACCAAGCTCATCTGCAAGAGCTTGAACATCATCTAGCTGGTGCTCATTTGGCTTTACAACGAGGTATTGAAAAATGATATGAGGAGTTTTTGATTTCAACCGTTTCTTTGCTTCAATAATATTTTTAGTGCCCTCTATTACCTTACTTAACTTACCGTTTTTGCGGTATTGCTCATAAACTTCTTGAGTGGTTCCATCTATAGAGATTATGAGTCGGTCAAGACCCGATTCAATAGTGCGCTCTGCACTCTTTGGATTCAGAAAATGTGCGTTGGTTGAAGTTGCCGTATACATGCCTTTTTTATGGGCATAAGACACCATATCTAAAAACTTAGGGTTGATGTAAGGCTCTCCTTGGAAGTAAAAGATAACGTAGCTCGTATATTTCGAGACCTGGGAAATGACCGATTGATAGAAGTCGGGTTTTAAATTTCCAGTGGGTCTTGTAAATTGGCGTAAACCACTCGGGCACTCTGGGCATCCTAGGTTGCAAGTGGTGGTTGGTTCAATAGAAAGACTTACGGGCATCCCTGGTTGGTATGGCTTACCTGTGAGTCTAGATAGGTAGTAACTGAGAACTACAACCAGTCCATTTACAACGCGGAGTGGGGTAAGTTTCGACAGGTAATTTAAAGCATCTGTGTATTGAATGCGCATAGGTCAAAAGTAAGAGATAGGTTTTATCTGGAATGAGTCCGAATAAGGAAATACCGAATAGGATAAAGACTTTCTGTAATCTTTCGGAGCTACTTCTATCAGGGTTATACTTTTGTGGTTTATTTGTAGTTTAGGTCAACATTTATGTGGGAACTTTTAGCGCGATTCATTCTTCGCCAACGTACGTTCATCCTTATTGTGTTAGCTGTGCTTACAACCTTTATGGTTTTCAAGGGTACAGAGAACAAATTGCAATGGACGTTGCCCAAACTTCTTCCAGACTCTGATTCAACGTTAGTAGAATATGAGGAGTTTAAAGCAAGGTACGGTCAAGAAGCAATGGCCTTTCTATTTGCTCTTGAAGAAAATCCACTGGATAGCTTAGAGCTTTTCAATGAATGGTTCGCACTCTCAAAACGCATTGAAGCCATACATGGTGTTGATACGGTTGTTTCTGTAAACCGCTTGTTGAACGTAAAGAAAGATACAGAGGCCAAGCGTTTTGTTTTGAGCTCTGTTGTCAATAGGCCTGTTAAGAATGAAGCTGAACTAGATAGTGTACGGGCACTTGTTTATTCTATGCCGTTTTACAAAGGCAAGATCTATAATGAAGATGGCGTAAGTTTAATGGCAGTAAGCCTTAATGTACCCATTTTCGATTCCCCAGCCAGGGAGCCTCTTATAACAGCTGTTCTTAATGAGGCAGAGCAATTCGAAGAAAGTACAGGAATAGATTTGGTTTACAGTGGCTTGCCTTACATAAGAGCCAACACAACTAGATTAATCAAAGGAGAACTAAAGAAATTTATTGTTCTGGCTATATTAGTGACGGTTCTTATCCTAACCCTCTTTTTTAGAAGTGCCCCACCTGTGTTAGTGAGTATGCTCATTGTAGCAATGGGTGTGATTTGGAGTATGGGCATAATTGCCTTATTGGGTTATGAAATGACCATCTTAACGTCTATTATTCCACCACTAATTATTGTGATTGGGATACCGAATAGCGTTTACTTAATCAATAAATACCACGCAGAGTACAACATTCACAGGAACAAGGTCTTGGCCTTAACTCGCATTATTAAGAAAATAGGGAAGGCCACTATGATGACCAACCTTACAACTGCAATTGGGTTCTTGGCGTTTATCTTTACACAGAGTGCCATACTTGTAGAATTTGGTGTGGTTGCATCCATCAATATTGTGGTGCTTTTCGCACTGAGTATATTTTTAATTCCTGCCATATTTAGTTATTTGCCGCCACCCAAAGACAAGCATATGCGCCACCTGCAAGTGAACTGGGTAGGCAAAGTAGTAAGGATACTGGAGAATTTGGTGAGCAGCCACCGGTCTAAAGTTTATTGGTTCTCTGGTGTAGTGGTAATCCTAGGGGTCTTTGGTGTTACCCGCATAATTACAACAGGAAACCTGGTAGACGATCTACCAGAAGACAGCCAAATAGTTTCAGACCTTCGCTTTTTTGAAGAATCCTTTAATGGCGTAATGCCATTTGAAATAAGTATTGATGCAAAAAAGCCTGGAAAGGTCACAAAGCGCAGTACACTTAAACGTATCGAGAAGGTTGAAGATCTATTGGGAGAATACCCTGAGTTCTCTAAGCCTTTAAGTATTGTAGACGGAATTAAATTTGTTAGACAAGCCTACTATGGCGGTAATCCTGCCCATTACAAGCTTATAAGTTCTCAAGAACAAGTCTTCTTCAAACCTTATTTAGATAATGCAGGAGGTGGAAAAGATGTACTTAGAAGTTTTGTTGATTCAACGGAGAGGTATACAAGAATCACCACGCAAATGAAGGATGTGGGTACCATTCAGATGGATTCACTCATAGCTGATTTAGAACCCAAGGTAGCCAAAGTTTTCCCTCCAGAGAAGTATAACGTCTCATTCACTGGAACATCCATTGTATATCTGAAAGGGACCAATTATTTGGTCAAGAACCTAATCATAAGCTTGCTACTGGCTATCCTCATTATAGCTGGAATAATGGCAATGTTATTCACTTCGTTCAGGATGGTGGCCATGTCTATTTTGGTTAACCTTATACCCTTGATTATGACTGGAGCCATGATGGGCTATTTTGGTATAGCCTTAAAGCCATCAACTATTCTCGTTTTCAGCATCGCCTTTGGCATAAGTATAGACGACACCATCCACTTTTTGGCTAAGTATCGCCAAGAATTGAAAGAAAGTAATTGGAATATACGTGTTGCCGTTCTTAAGAGCGTGCGTGAAACAGGGGTGAGCATGATTTATACATCAATCATTCTGTTCTTTGGTTTTAGTGTATTCTCTACCTCTCAATTTGGAGGAACACAAGCCTTAGGAGTTTTGGTATCAATTACCTTGCTCATTGCAATGTTGGCCAACTTGGTACTACTCCCATCTTTCTTAATGACTTTAGATAAATCTGTAACGCAAGAAGCATTCAAAGAACCGTTCTTGCAGCTACTGGATGAAGAAGACGATATAGATTACGGAAGTTTAACCATTCGAGATGACGATCCGCAGATAACGGAGAGCTCTCCTTCAAGCCCAAAAGAATGAAAGGTATAATTCTAGCCGGAGGTTCCGGAACGCGTTTGCACCCACTCACAATGGCCATGAGTAAGCAGTTAATGCCTGTTTACGATAAACCAATGATTTACTATCCGCTATCCATTTTGATGATGAGCGGAATCAAAGAGATTTTAATTATTTCTACCCCTAAAGATCTACCGTATTTTGAACGCTTGTTAGGTGACGGGTCTAAATATGGATGCAAGTTTTCTTATCTAGTACAAGAAGAGCCAAATGGACTCGCACAAGCGTTTGTAATTGGAGAAGACTTTATTGGCGGTGACCCGGTGTGTTTAATTTTAGGAGATAACATATTCTATGCGTCTAAGTTATCGCACAAGCTACAAGAGTGTACAAATCCCGATGGAGGTATTGTATTTGCTTACCACGTTTCTGATCCAGAGCGCTATGGAGTGGTAGATTTTGATGAGAACAACAGGGTTCTTTCCATAGAAGAAAAACCTGAGGTTCCTAAAAGCAATTATGCGGTACCTGGTTTATATTATTATGACAATTCAGTGGTTGAGGTTGCGAAGAATATTAAACCTAGCGCAAGAGGTGAGTATGAAATCACAGATGTAAATAAGCATTACTTGGAGCAAGGAAAATTGCAAGTTCAAGTATTTGATAGAGGTACGGCTTGGTTAGATACGGGAACCCACAAGTCATTGATGCAAGCAGGTTCATTTGTTGAAGTGATTGAGGAGCGTCAAGGGTTGAAAATCGGTTGTATAGAAGAAATCGCCTATAGAATGGGCTTCATTGATAAAGCAGCCCTGGAGAAACTTGGTCATGAATTAATAAAAAGCGGATACGGTAATTACCTGCTCAATTTGTTGAAGTAGAAATATGCTAGATTTAACACCGTACCGTAAACTGCTTGAAGAGCAACTGCCAGAAGTATCTCGTAACAAAGAGCCAAATGAGCTTTATGAGCCTATAGGCTATATTCTGAAGCTGGGTGGGAAGCGATTGAGACCTATTCTAACGCTTTTAGCGGCAGATGCATATGGAAATGCAGATGCAGCTTTAAATCAAGCGTTGGCTGTAGAAGTCTTTCACAATTTCACCTTGATTCATGATGATATTATGGACAATGCCCCTCTGCGAAGAGGAAAGGAAACCGTACATGAAAAATGGGATTTGAATAGAGCTATTCTCTCAGGAGATGCTATGATGATTCAAGCCTATGATTTACTTATTCGTAAACAAGAAGGTAAAGCCGCTGAGTTATTTAAGGTGTTTAACAAAGTAGCCTTAGAGGTCTGTGAAGGTCAACAATTTGATGTGAACTTTGAGACAGGCCAGAATATTACCCAAGAGGACTACTTGAATATGATTAGGCTAAAGACCTCTGTGCTTTTGGGAGCTGCTTTAGAATTAGGTGCAATTGTATCAGAAGCACCTAGTGCAGACCGAAAATACCTTTATGATTTTGGGGTGAAGTTGGGTATCGCTTTTCAAATCAAAGATGATTTATTGGATGTATACGGAGATCCAGAGAAGTTTGGAAAGCAAGTAGGTGGTGATATTCTAGCCAATAAGAAAACGTTGTTGATGTTACATGTAATTGAAAATGCACAGGGTGATGATACAACCGAACTCAATACGTGGTTGGCTCAGAATGGTAATCCAGAAGGGAAAGTAAAAGCGGTTACACAGTTATTCACCAAACTTGGCGCCAAAGAGCATGCCTCTACCGTAATGAATGATTACTACAATCAAGCCATGCATGCATTAGGAAACACCTCTATGGCAGAAGATAAAAAGCAAGGGTTCACAGGCTTTGCCGATTGGTTGATGCATCGCGATTACTAGTAAAGTTCGTCTAGCGCATCTTTCAATTTTGGATATTTAAATGAGAACCCAGATTCAATAATTTTCTGCGCACTAATACGGGTGCCATTCACTAACATATCTGCCATTTCTCCTAAAACAATTTTCAAAATAAAAGCTGGAGCTGGTATAGGTAAATAGGGCTTTTTTGCTGCCTTCGCAATTGCTTTCATAAAGCTAGAGTGGCGTTCTGGCTGTGGAGAAACGGCATTGAAAGAGCCGCTGAGGTTGTTTTCTAATGCATGCAAGAATACCGCACATAAGTCATGCATATGTATCCACGGCATCCATTGTTTTCCAGTTCCTAAAGGTGCAACTAAAGGAGGTGCAGTCATTTCTTTCAGGGCACCTCCATCGGTTGAGAGAACTATGCCAATTCTAATTTTACTAACCGTGTGTCCAAGTTCCTGAATCAGAGACACTTCCTCTTCCCAGGATTTGGTAACCTGTGCTAAGAAGTCTGTTCCAGCACCACTTTTTTCAGTGAGAATCACATCAGAGGTAGAAAATCCGTAATATCCTATTGCACTGGCACTAACAAATGGAATGGTACTCTTATTAACCGCCTTTAATTCCTTGTAAAGCAAACGAGTACTTTTAGTTCTGCTTTCTAAAATTTCCTTTTTGCGATTAGCTGTCCATCGTTTATCTGCTACTCCTGCACCCGCCAAGTGTATAATGGCATCCGCGTTTATCAATGCTTCTCTTTCTATTGTTCCGCCTTCAATATCCCACGCATATCGGGTGATACTACCTTCCTTACCTGGACTTCGAGAAAGCCAAGAAACAGAATGACCTTCTTCAATTAACAGCCTAGATAAATATTTACCTACTAACCCAGAACCTCCTGTAACCAATACGTTCATGATATACTACTTTTACGGTATGGACAATACCTTGAATTTACCACAGAGCATAATCAAGTCACTAAACTCTGCTGATGACTTACTTGCAGTAATGGAACAAATCAACAAAGATTTTGCTTTGCAAGGCTTTCAATTAATTGCAAATCCTCAAGATCACAATGCATTTCTTGAAGAGATAAGAGGTGTTATGTCTGACATGATCAGCAACGATGTTTCTGGTCTGGCAGCACTATTGTATAGAATTGATATACCAGAATCCGCTGTAAATAGGGCCTTAATGAACTCTAAGCAAGATTCAGATGTTTTATTGGTGAAACTAATTGCTCAACGAGAATATCAAAAAGTATTGAGTAGAAGAATGTGGTCTAATTAGAGCCCAGAAATAGACGCGGAACAGTTGAAAAACGGTAGTTTAGCACAAGCTGACAACTTTAATATTATAGTTTTGTGATCTTTCACAGCACAACGCAAGAATGGATAAATATTCATACCTAGGTAACGGAGACGTTAACGCAATTGAAGACCTTTACAAACAGTATCAAAAAGACCCGGATTCCGTAGACTTTGGCTGGAAAAAATTCTTTGAGGGCTTTGAGTTTTCAAAGACTTCTTACGACCAAGAAGGTGTTGCCATTCCAGAGAATTTTGAAAAAGAGTTTAAAGTTCAAGAACTCATTGCTGGTTACAGAACGCGTGGTCATCTCTTCACCAAGACCAATCCCGTAAGAGTAAGAAGGCAATACCTGAATACAATTTCTCTAGAGCACTTTGGGTTAGCAGAGTCGGACCTAGATACCGTTTTTCAAGCTGGAAATGAATTAGGCATTGGCCCGTCTACGCTCAAAGATATTGTAGCTCACCTCAATCAAACCTACTGTAGTAGCATTGGTGTTGAGTACGTTTACAACCGTAAGCCCTCTCAGCTAGAATGGTTGATTAAGCGGATTGAAGAAAACAAGAATACGCCCTCTTTTTCTAAGGAGAGTAAATTTCAAATCTTAAAGAAGCTGAATGAGGCCGTAGTATTTGAGAGCTTTCTCCATACAAAATTTGTAGGTCAGAAGAGGTTCTCGTTAGAAGGTGGAGAGTCTCTAATTCCAGCCTTAGATGCGCTAATTGAGTATGGTGCTGAAATGGGAGTTAAGGAAGTGGTAATGGGAATGGCCCACCGCGGTAGACTTAACGTACTAGCCAATATTTTTAATAAGACTTATGATCAAATCTTCTCAGAATTTCAGAGTAAGGAATATGAAGAAGATGATTTTGATGGAGATGTTAAGTATCACTTAGGTTCATCTGCTACAGTAAAAACAGAGCACAATAAAGAAGTACACCTTACGCTTTCTCCTAATCCTTCTCACCTAGAGGCTGTAGCCCCTGTAGTTGAAGGTATTAGTAGAGCTAAGGTTGATAACTACCTAGAAAAAGAGTCTTCTATCCTGCCCATTTTGATTCATGGTGATGCTGCCATTGCAGCACAGGGTGTAGTTTATGAAACTGCACAAATGAGTCAGCTAAAAGGGTATCGTACAGGAGGAACGATTCACATTGTAATTAATAATCAAATTGGTTTTACAACCAATTATATTGACGGAAGGTCAAGTACTTATTGTACTGATATAGCTAAGATAACGTTGTCTCCAGTATTTCATGTGAATGGAGATGATGTTGAAGCTTTGGTGCATACAATGAAAATTGCCCTAGAGTTTCGTCAGAAGTTTAATCGAGACGTTTATATCGATTTGCTTTGCTACAGAAAGTATGGGCATAACGAAGGAGATGAACCAAGATTCACACAACCTTTATTGTATAAGACCATATCTAAGCACCCTAACCCGCGTAACATTTATGTAGAGCATCTTGTAAATGAAGGTGTTGTTAGCAAAGATGATCTGAAGAATTTGGAGAATGACTTCAAGAGTTTGCTTCAAACTAAGCTAGATGATTCGAAGTCAATTGAAAAAGCCCATATCACAGATTTCCTTAGCGAAACTTGGGAGGGATTCGAGCGTACAGATTTTGAAGCCCTTACAGCAGATGCTAAGACAGGTTACAATGAGAAGAAGCTTACTTCATTAGCCAAGCAAATTAATGCTCTTCCAGAAGACAAGAAATTCTTTAAAAAGATTCTTCGCTTGTTTGCTGATAGAGATAAAATGGTTGATGAAAACCGTTTAGATTGGGCAATGGGAGAGTTATTAGCTTATGCTACTCTTCTTCAAGAAGGTCATCCTGTTCGTATTTCGGGTCAAGATGTAGAGCGTGGAACATTCTCACATCGACATGCAGTGTTGACTATTGAAGATTCTGAAGAACGCTATATGCCACTTCAGAACTTGGCAAATAATCAGCCAAGGTTTGATATATATAACTCCCTATTAAGTGAATATGGAGTATTGGGTTTTGAATATGGATATGCGCTTACATCTCCAAAATCATTGGTGATTTGGGAAGCCCAATTTGGAGACTTCTTCAATGGCTCACAAATCATTATTGACCAATTTTTGAGCGCTGCTGAAGATAAATGGACCAACCAGAATGGACTAGTGATGTTGCTTCCGCATGGTTACGAGGGTCAAGGGGCTGAGCACTCAAGTGCTCGTCTTGAAAGATTCTTGCAGTTATGTGCTGAGGGAAATATGCAAGTGGTTAACTGTTCAACCCCTGCAAACTTTTTCCATGTACTACGCAGGCAAATGAAAAGAGATTTTCGTAAGCCGCTAATTGTATTTACCCCAAAATCGTTGCTGCGCCACCCTAAGTGTGTTTCTTCTGTTGCTGATTTAGCAAACGGAACTTTCCGTTATGTTATTGATGATGCAAATGCTGGAGAGAATGTGAAGCGCGTGATTTTGGTTTCTGGTAAATTGTACTATGATTTGGAAGCTAGAAGAGCGGAGTTAAAGCGAGACGATGTTGCTTTGGTTCGTGTAGAACAGCTATATCCGTTCCCACAGAAACAATTAGAAAAAGTGTTGTCTAATTACCCTAATGCTGAGGTAGTTTGGGCACAAGAAGAGCCTGAAAATATGGGAGCTCTTACCCATCTTCTTCGCGTTTACGACAGAAACTTGAAGTATATTTCCAGAGATGAGAGTGCTAGCCCAGCATCTGGCTCTGCCGAAGTCTTTAGTAAAAGACAAGAGGCTATTTTAAGAAAGGCATTTGACATTGCATAAATATCCTGCACAATGATATTAGACATGAAAATCCCTAGCCCGGGAGAATCTATCACAGAAGTTGAAATTGCGGAATGGCTTGTAGAAACAGGTGATTACGTGGAGAGAGATCAGCCTATTGCTGAAATCGACTCAGACAAGGCTACCTTGGAATTACCAGCTGAAGAATCTGGCCAAATTGAAATTTTGGTAGAGGAAGGTGAAACCGTAGAAGTTGGCCAAGTGGTAGTTCGTATTGATACGAGCGTAAAAGGAGAGGCGAAACCTAAGGCAGAAGATGCTAAAGAAGACCATAGCCCTAAAGAATCTCCTGCACCAGCTAAAACTGAAGAGAAGCCTGCTGCAGATATGAATCGTGATGCCAAGGCTACTCCTCTTGCGAAAGAGATGATGAATCAGAATAAGATTCAAGCTGGCAAGGTGTCGGGTTCAGGTTCAGGTGGTAGAATTACCAAAAGTGATGTGGAGGCATATCTTTCAGGAGGAATGAGCGCTGAAACCATGATTGGATGGGGAGGCTCAAGAGAAACTCGTAGAGAAAAAATGTCTACGCTACGTAGGAAAGTTGCTGAACGTTTGGTAAGCGTAAAAAGTGAAACAGCAATGCTAACTACCTTTAATGAGGTAGATATGAAGCCTGTGATGGACTTAAGATCCAAATACAAGGGTGTATTTAAAGAAACCCATGAGGTTAATTTAGGCTTTATGTCTTTCTTCACGAAAGCCGTAACTGAAGCATTAAATCTATATCCTGCCGTAAACGGTATGATTGATGGCAAGGAAATAATTTACCATGATTACGCTGATGTGGGTATAGCCGTTTCTTCACCTAAAGGGTTGATGGTACCTGTTGTGAGAAATGCTGAACAAATGACCTTAGCTGAAATTGAAAAGGAGATTAAGCGATTAGCTATTAAGGCACGTGACGGTAAGATTACCATTGATGAAATGACAGGAGGAACATTTACTATTACGAACGGTGGTGTTTTTGGCTCTATGCTCAGCACCCCTATCATTAATCCTCCTCAGAGTGCAATTTTGGGAATGCATAATATTGTGGAAAGACCAATTGCCGTAGATGGAAAAGTAGAGATTAGACCAGTGATGTATTTGGCCTTATCTTATGATCACAGAATTATTGACGGGAAAGAATCCGTGAGCTTTTTGTATAAGATTAAGGAAATGATAGAAGATCCTACCAAGTTGATTTTCGGTGGTAAAGAGCCAGCAGAAGTGCTTTTAGGATTGTAAAAGTCATTGAACAGTAAGACAAAAAGGGAAGGTGGTTTAAACCTTCCCTTTTTTTATGCATCAAAACCACTAAACAATAAATGATGAAGAAGTTAATAATGGCAGCTGTGCTTGTTTTTTCAACCACAGTTATGTTCGCCCAAGAACAAGTTAGAGAAAACCGAAATGGACACGATAAGCTCACCAAAGAGCAAAGATTTGAGAAGCTACGGACGGAATTGGAGCTTACTCCTGAGCAGGAGGTTGAGGTAAAGGAGGTAATGAAGGCTAGTCACGAAAGGCGAAAAGAACTCAGAGAAAAGTATCCAGAGAAGAAAGCTGGAAAAAAGGAAAAGCAAGCGGCAAAAGATAATCACATGGTGAAGATGCAAGCTATTCTCACACCAGAGCAATTTGAAAAGTATCGTGAAATGCACAAGGAGCGTGAAAAGCGAATGCAGAAGTCAAGAGCAGGCGCAGAAGCTCACTAATAAAAAAAGCCACAACAATTAATTGTTGCGGCTTTTTAATGAATTTAAGTCTTTAGTATTAATACTGAAACTTACTGCCTGCAAACTTTCTACCTTCTAGCCAATGCTCATACGATTGCTGGTCTAGCTTGTACCAAGCTCTGGCAATATTCTTCTTGATAGTGGTTTTTAGTTCGCGTTTAACATCCGCTTTTGTAGATTTCTTGTTCATAGCTTAAAGGATGTTTTAGAATAGATTGATCATGCTACTAATATAAAGCAAAACTTTGCCGCGTTTAATAGATGAATCACTTTTTTTCAAAAAAGGGTACCAAATAACATTAAATTAAACCACAATATTGATAATGCGCTGGGGTACAACAATTACTTTTTTGGGTGATTTCTCTCTTAGCCACTTCGCTGATTGTTCATTTGCTAGCGCTTGCTTTTCCACATCCTCTTTAGATAGGTCTATAGGTAATGTTAACTTAAAACGAACTTTTCCATTGAAGGAAACTGGATAATCAAAGTCATTTTCTTTTAGGTATTCTGGGTTGAACGTTGGAAAAGAAGCTGCGGTTATACCATTCGTATGACCAAGCTTTTCCCAAAGCTCTTCTGCTACATGAGGTGCGTGACATGAAACCAGAATTGCAAGCGGTTCAAGAACTTCACGTTTATTGCATTTAAGATCTGTTAGTTCGTTAACGCAGATCATAAAGTGACTTACAGAGGTGTTGAAAACGAACTTGTCGAATTCTTCCTCAACTTTGTTAATACACTTATGTAAGCTCTTTAGCTCTTCCTTTTTTGCCTTTTCTTCGGATACTACAAACTCCCCGCTAGTGTTGTGATACAGTTTCCAAAGCTTGCGCAAAAACTTGCTTACACCATCAATCCCTTTGGTGTTCCAAGGCTTGTGCAATTCAACAGGGCCTAAGAACATTTCATGAAGCCTTAGCGCATCTGCTCCGTGCGACTCGCATAGGACATCTGGATTAACAACATTGTATTTAGACTTAGACATTTTTTCCACCTCAGTACCACATTTGTACACACTCTCTTTCAGCATAAACTCTGCATTTGCAAAATCACTGCGCCAAGCCTTGAAAGCTTCCATGTCTAACTCATCCTTCTCATTAACCATAGATACGTCCACATGAATAGGTGTTGTATCATGTTGTGCAGCCAACTCTTTTGAAACAAAGGCCTGTGTTCCGTTAATGCGATATGCAAATTTGGATTGCCCTTGAATCATTCCCTGATTAATCAATCTTTTTGCAGGCTCTTCCATTGAAATAATGCCTATGTCTTTTAAGAATTTAGTCCAGAACCTAACATACAGAAGGTGTCCTGTGGCATGTTCTGCACCGCCCATGTATAAATCTACGCCTTCCCAATAAGAAGCAGACTCTTTTGAAACGGGTAAATTCTTGTTTTTAGGGTCCATATACCTCAGATAGTACCAACTAGAGCCTGCCCATCCTGGCATTGTGGTTGTTTCTAAGGGGTATCCTTCGCCTTCTGGAACAACACCTTTATCTGGGTGATAACTCCAAGTGTTGGCTCTAGCTAGCGGTGGTTCACCATCTTCAGTAGGAAGATATTTATCAACCTCTGGAAGTTCAAGTGGTAGATGTTCTTTTCTAACTGGTCTTGGAATACCATTCACATAGTAAATAGGAATGGGTTCTCCCCAGTATCTTTGTCTGCCAAATACGGCATCTCTAAGTTTGTAGTTTGTTTCTGCAGCGCCAATGCTTTTTTCTTCAATAACATCAATTGCTTTGGCGATTGCTTGTTTAACGGTAAGGCCATTCAAGAAGTCTGAATTGCAAAGCACTCCATCTTTAGATTCATTGGCGCCATCAGTTAGGTCTGCTCCCTCTATAACGTTGGGGATAGGTAAAGCGAAATGCTTAGCAAAAGCATAATCTCTTTGATCACCGCTAGGAACAGCCATAATAGCTCCAGTACCATATCCTGATAGAACATAATCTCCTATCCAAACAGGAATAGCAGAACCTGTAAAAGGATGGATGGCATAAGACCCTGTAAAAGCCCCAGATACCGTTTTAGTTTCGGCCATTCGTTCACGTTCACTCTTCTTTGCAGCAAGAGACTGGTAATTATGAACTTGAGTTTGATACTCAGCGGTAGTAATTTTATCTACTAACGGATGGTCTGGTGCTAATACCATAAAGGACACTCCAAAAACGGTATCAGGTCTTGTGGTGAATACTTCAATTCTCTCGTTGAGCCCTTCTAGTTTAAAGAAGATTGAAGCACCCTTACTCTTTCCAATCCAATTACGCTGTATTTCTTTTAGAGAATCAGACCAATCTATAGTATCAAGACCAGAGAGCAATCTTTCTGCGTAAGCAGTAATTCGCATACTCCATTGCATCATCTTACGCTGTTCTACAGGATGACCTCCACGTTCACTCAACCCATCTTTCACTTCATCATTAGCTAACACAGTACCAAGAGTAGGGCACCAGTTCACCATACTTTCAGATAAATAGGCAAGACGGTATTTGAGGAGTATTCGCTCTTTTTCCTGTTCGGTAAAGGCACGCCACTGTTCAGCATTAAAATCTGGTGTATCGTCATCACAAGCTGCATCAATACCAATGTTTCCATCAATTTCAAATATGTTAATCAGCTCAGATATCGGCTCTGCCTTTTTGTAGTCGTGACTATACCATGCATTGAAAAGATGTAAGAATATCCATTGTGTCCAGCGATAATACTCTGGTTCAGAGGTGCGTATTTCTCGGTCCCAATCAAAGGAAAAGCCTAGCCTATCTAACTGCTCTCTATACCTAGCAATATTCTTTTCTGTAGTTATTGCAGGGTGTTGACCAGTTTGAATGGCGTACTGCTCTGCAGGCAATCCAAAGGAGTCATAACCCATTGGGTGCAGAACGTTAAAGCCTTTTAACCGTTTGTACCTGGCTATGATATCTGATGCGATGTAACCCAAGGGGTGCCCAACATGTAAACCTGCTCCTGAAGGATAAGGAAACATATCTAGTACATAGTACTTTGGTTTTGAGCTACCATCTTGTGCTTTAAAAGTGCTGTTTTTAGCCCAGTAGGCCTGCCATTTGGCTTCTGTTTCTCTGAAGTTGTACTCCATGAATCTTATTTTGGGAGTCGCGAAATTAACCATTTTAGACCCGATGAGTCTGTATGTTGTTAACCAATCTTGACCACCTTTTTTTATACTTTAGCGGCCTCTCTAAAACACAAAAACAAAGTGGCTAACTCTAATAAATTTGAGCGAAGAAGGCTTTCTACTTCATACTTTTCAGTTGTAGTGAGCATTAGCTTGGTATTGTTTATGCTGGGTATGGTTGGTTTGATTTTGCTTCAAGCTAAAAAGCTCAGTACATATGTGAAAGAGAATATAGCGGTAACCGTATATATCAAAGACAGCGTAAATGAGGCAGATATCAAGCGACTACAAAAAAGTTTAGATGCCGCCCAGTACACCAAGAAAACAGATTACGTAGATAAAGAAACCGCAGCAGTTCGCCTTAGAGAAGAGTTGGGTGAGGATTTTGTGGAGTTTTTGGGATACAACCCGCTATCCACAAGTATTGATATTTATTTAAATGCAGACTTTGCTAATCCAGACAGCGTTGCTGGAATTGAACAGCTGTTGCTTCTGAACCCAAAGGTTAAGGAGGTGGTTTATCAAAGAGATTTGTTAAGCTTTGTTAATGAGAATGTTCGAAAGATATCCATTCTACTTGGTGGTTTTGCTCTCTTGTTATTGATAGTATCTATAGCACTTATAAACTCTACCATTCGCTTGGCTATTTATAGCAAACGATTCATTATCAGGAGTATGCAATTGGTTGGGGCAACTCAAGGATTTATTAGAAAACCATTTGTTAGAAGAGGTGTTTCACATGGTTTATATGGAGCTCTCATTGCCCTTATTTTACTTTCAGGGGTTATTTATTATGCCAGATTAAAGGCACCTGAAATCTTTGACGCAAATGACGTTGAATTATTTGCATCTTTGTTTGCCTTGGTCATCATCTTAGGCATTGTAATAAGTTGGCTGAGTACATCTCTAGCTGTGCGCAGATATCTAAGATTACGGACTAATCAACTTTACATGCGTTAGTTATGAAAGAAACGAACACAGAAACTGGAAGCGATAAGTTGGCCTTTGCCAAAATGAATTATATCCTCATGGGGGCAGGAGCCTTAATGGTTGTTATTGGTTTTTTTCTAATGTCTGGTGGCGGTTCAGAAGACCCTTCTGTTTACAGCGATGCTATCTTTTCTTTCAGAAGATGGACTTTAGCTCCAATAGTGGTTTGCTCAGGTTATGCATTGGTTTTTTATGCCATTATGAAAAAGGCGCATTAATACACTCTCATGGGTATTTTGCAGGCCATTGTGCTGGGGATTATTCAAGGACTCACAGAGTTTTTGCCCGTAAGTAGTAGCGGTCATTTAGAATTGGCTAAATCACTGTTTGGCGATAACAGCGTGCCTGAAGAAAGTATGCGGTTCACCGTGTTGGTGCATGCTGCTACTGCTCTAAGTACAGTGGTAGTCTACCGAAAAGAAGTTGCCGATATTTTTAAAGGACTATTTGCTTTCAAGAATAATGATGAATTCTGGTTCAGTTTAAAGATTGTCATTTCAATGATTCCTGCTGCCATAATTGGTGTGCTGTTCAACGATGAAATTGAGAGTCTTTTTAGTGGTCAAATAATGCTCGTTGGAGCAATGTTGGGCGTTACAGGGCTTCTCTTGTTTTTAGCCGATAAGGCCAAAGAAACGGATAGGAAGGTTACTGTCTTTAACGCTGCAATTATAGGTATTGCCCAAGCAATTGCCATTTTGCCTGGTATCTCCAGAAGTGGGGCTACTATATCTACCTCCGTATTGTTGGGAATTGATAAGACAGAAGCGGCTCGCTTCTCTTTTCTTATGGTGGTTCCCTTGATTATGGGAAAAATGGCGAAAGACATCTTAGATGGAGCTTTTACAACAGGTCAAGCAGATAATCCTTTAGCTCTAGCTGCTGGGTTTGCAGCTGCTTTTCTTACGGGGTTAGTTGCCTGTACCTGGATGATTTCGTTGGTTAAGAAAAGCCGTCTTACTTACTTTGGTTACTACTGCTTTGCAGTAGGGGCTATTAGTATAGTTCTAAGTTTATAATGATATCGATAGACCATCCCAGTTTCAATCTAAAAGAAGGTGTAGTTCTGTTGGTGGATAAGCCATTAACTTGGACCAGTTTTGACGTAGTAAATAAACTGCGATACTCAATTAAACATTCATTTGGCCTAAAAAAAGTAAAAGTAGGTCATGCGGGTACGCTGGACCCACTCGCAACTGGACTGTTGATTGTTTGTGCGGGCAAAGCCACTAAAAGAATTGATACCATACAGGCAGATGATAAGCGCTACACAGGAATCATAACTTTAGGTTCAAAAACCCCTTCTTACGATTTGGAGACTGAGCCGATTGAGGTGGCAGACGCATCTAACTTGAGCTTAGAAGATGTTCAACTCGCAGCGAATTCATTTTTAGGAGACATCAAACAAATCCCGCCAGCCTACAGCGCAAAAAAGATGGATGGAGAAACAGCCTACAACTTAGCAAGAGCAGGGGTTGAAGTAAAAATGCGAGAGTCATCTGTGCGCGTTAATTCTTTCGTTATTACTGGGAAAGCGGAAAACAGCTATTCATTTGAGGTAGAATGCTCCAAAGGAACATACATCCGTTCGTTGGCTCACGACTTAGGACAAAGATTACAAGTAGGGGGGCATTTATCTTCTTTGAGGAGAACACAGAGCGGCAACTTTTCCATTGTCGATGCCAAACAAGTAGAGGAATGGGTAGAGTACATTCGTCAACTGCCTAAGATTCAAATGTAAAGCCGAGCCTGTCTCATCTATTTTTCTATTTTTGCAGGCCTCAAAAAATGATACCGTTACATGAAACTTTCTCAATTTAAGCTTAACATTCCCGATGAATTAATTGCACAACATCCTGCACAAGAGCGTGATGAAGCCCGCATGATGGTTGTAAAACGCAAGTCTGGAGAGATTGAGCACAAGATGTTCAAAGACATTGTTGATTACTTCGATGACGGTGATGTGATGATCTTGAACAATACACGTGTTTTTCCGGCAAGGCTTTATGGTAATAAAGAAAAAACAGGTGCACGTATCGAGGTTTTTCTTTTGCGCGAACTGAATAGAGAGAGCAGATTGTGGGATGTTTTAGTAGATCCAGCACGTAAAATCAGAATAGGTAACAAACTGTATTTTGGTGAAGATGATAGCTTGGTTGCTGAAGTAATTGATAATACAACTTCACGTGGTAGAACGCTTCGCTTCTTGTTTGACGGACCGTATGAAGACTTTAAGCGTACTGTATATGAATTAGGAGAAACTCCAATTCCCAAATACATTACTAGACCAGTAGAGCCTGAAGATGAAGAACGCTATCAATCAATCTTTGCAGAGGTAGAAGGGGCAGTTGCTGCTCCTACTGGTGGATTGCACTTCAGTAGAAACCTAATGAAGCGTTTGGAATTAAAAGGAATAGACTTTACCAAACTAACCTTGCACACCGGGCTTGGAACTTTCCGTCCTGTTGAGGTGGAAGACTTAACAAAGCACAAAATGGATTCAGAAGAGATGATGATTCCTGATGAATGTGTAGCACGAGTGAACGATGCAATTACTAAAAAGAAGCGAGTTTGCGCAGTAGGTACAACCGTAATGCGTGCAATCGAGACTTCAGTATCAACTGGTGGGCATTTGAAGCCATACAGCGGATGGACGAACAAATTTATCTTCCCTCCTCATGAGTTTAGTATAGCCAATTCTATGGTAACCAATTTTCATGATACAGAGTCCACTTTGTTGATGATGGTTTCAGCTTTTGGTGGATACGATTTGGTTCGTGAGGCATATGAAACGGCTATCAAAGAAAAATATAGATTCCAAGCATACGGAGACGCAATGCTAATTATTGACTAATCTGTATCTAATACAATAAGAAAGGGGTAGGCAATTGTCTGCCCTTTTTTGTTTCACTTACTTTTGAAGCATGACCGAAGCGGTAAAAAAAGACATCAGGAAGTTATCACTTGATCAAATGAAGGAAGCCTTCGTAGCATCGGGAGAAAAGGCTTTTAGAGCGAAACAAGTCTATGAGTGGCTATGGCAGAAAAGCGCTACCACTTTTGATGAAATGACCAACCTATCTAAGCAGTTTCGTTCATTTTTGAAGTCAAACTATGTTATAAATGCAGTATCCATTGCAGAGGAGCAAGTAAGCGAAGACCTTACTATTAAAACTGCTTTTGAACTGGCTGATGCTCATGTTGTTGAAGGTGTTCTTATTCCCACACCAAAACGAATGACTGCTTGCATTTCCTCGCAGGTAGGATGTAGTTTGAGCTGTGCTTTTTGCGCTACGGGAAAATTAGATCGCCTACGAAACCTAGATGGTGCTGAAATCTACGATCAGGTAGCTTCCATCGCCAACCAGGCAAATGAAAAATATGGAAAGCCACTAACGAATATCGTTTACATGGGTATGGGTGAACCACTCATGAACTACAAGGGATTGTTGGAGTCTGTAGAAAAAATCACTTCTCCAGAAGGGTTAGGAATGTCGCCTAAGCGAATTACAGTGTCTACGGCAGGTATAGCGCGGTTTATCAAAAAGCTAGGAGACGATGAAGTAAAATTTAATTTGGCTCTTTCTCTTCACGCGGCAACAGATGAGAAGAGGGATCAAATTATGCCAATAAATAAGTCTAATTCTCTAGATGCGTTGGCAGAAGCATTAAAGTACTATTTAGCCAAAACCAAAGGTACTATCACTTACGAGTACATCATTTTCAAAGATTTCAACGATTCTAGAGAGGATGCCAAAGATTTGATAAAGTTCTGCAGAAGGGTGCCTGCAAAAGTGAACATCATAGAATACAACCCAATAGACGGTGGTGAGTTTGAACGCTCGCCCATTGAGCGGGTCGATTCCTTTGCAGCTACTTTAGAGCGTGCAGGTATTCAAGTAAATATTCGAAGATCACGCGGTAAAGACATAGATGCGGCATGCGGGCAGCTGGCCAATAAGAATAAGGTTGCTAACCCTATCTAAATCGCAACTTACTTGAAAGTAATTTGTTAGACCTGTACAACTATATTTGTTATACAATCAATGTCAGCAGTAAATCAAATAAAGGCGCCAGTAGCGCTAGAAATGGAATTGTTCGAAAAGAAGTTTCGGCAATCCATGAAAAGCCATGTGGCACTGCTAGACAAGATTACCCACTACATAGTAAAGCGAAAGGGCAAGCAAATGCGACCGCTATTCGTTTTTCTCACAGCTAGAATGTTTGGTGGGGTTAATGAATCTACACACAACGCAGCGGCTCTTATTGAATTATTGCATACTGCAACTTTAGTCCATGATGATGTAGTTGACGATGCTTATCAGCGCAGAGGTTTCTTCTCATTAAACGCACTTTGGAAAAATAAAATAGCCGTTTTGGTAGGTGATTATTTGCTTTCTAGAGGGCTTTTATTAAGCGTAGAGAAAGGTGAGTTTGACTTTTTAAGAATAGTGAGTCAAGCGGTACGAGAAATGAGTGAAGGAGAACTATTACAGATAGAGAAAACCCGCAAACTCAATATAGATGAGGAAATTTATTTTGATATTATAAGGCAGAAAACAGCTACACTCATTGCAGCGTGTTGCGCTACTGGAGCAGCAAGCACAGGGCAAGACAAAGAAGTTGTTGAGCGCGCAAGATTGTTTGGAGAGAAAGTAGGTATCGCATTTCAAATCAAAGATGACTTATTCGATTATGGCTCAGGCAAGAATATAGGTAAACCAACAGGCATAGATATTAAAGAAAAGAAGACCACACTGCCGCTCATATATGCTTTAAACCAAGCTTCCAAGAGCCAGCGAAAGCGAATAGTAAACTTGGTTAAGAACAAGAATGAAGACAAGCGATCTGTTCAGGAAGTAATTGATTTTGTACTGTCCAGTGGAGGTATTGAATACTCTGTGAATCGCATGAATGAATATATTGCTGAGGCAAAGAGTATACTGGCTGAATTTCCACAAAACGATGCTGCTCACGCATTAGAACAATTGGTTGATTACACCGTTAATCGTAAAAAGTAAGACTTATGGTTCAGATTTTTTTAACGGTGGTAGGGTTGATTTCACTTGTGGTAATAGGTAAGCTTATAGCAGAGATTCAAATCGAGTTTACTCGTGTTAAACACGAGCTAAAAAAGTAAAAGCCGAGGCGACACCTCGGCTTTTTTATTTCTTGAACGCTTAATGCTTATACAAAGGCATTAAGTCCAGTAACATCCAAACCAGTAATTAACAAGTGAATATCATGGGTTCCTTCGTAAGTAACTACAGATTCTAAATTCGCCATGTGGCGCATAATAGGATATTCGCTAGTTATACCCATCCCTCCATGAATTTGACGTGCTTCCCGAGCTACCTTCAATGCCATATCAACGTTGTTTCTTTTGGCCATTGAGATTTGTGCCGATGTTGCCCTTCCTTCATTTCTGAGCTGACCAACGCGAAGTGTTAAAGCTTGCGCCTTGGATATTTCAGTGATCATTTCTGCCAATTTCTTTTGCGTTAGCTGGAAACCTGCAATAGGTTTACCAAATTGTATCCTTTCCTTACTGTATCGTAAAGCGCTATCATAGCAATCCATAGCAGCACCAATGGCCCCCCATGCAATACCATAACGAGCGCTATCCAAACATGAAAGAGGAGCACCTAGTCCGCTTCTTCCTGGAAGTAAATTCTCTTTAGGAACTTTTACATTATCAAATATCAACTCACCAGTTATTGAGGCTCTCAATGAATGTTTACCATGCATCTCTGGAGCTGAGAAACCTTCCATACCCTCTTCAACTAGTAAGCCGTGGATTCTTCCCTCTTCATTTTTAGCCCACACTACAGCTACTCCAGCAATGGGTGCATTTGAGATCCACATTTTAGCACCGTTTAGAAGATAATGGTCACCCATATCTTTAAAGTTGGTAATCATACCTCCTGGATTAGAGCCATGATCTGGTTCCGTTAGTCCAAAACAGCCAATCATTTCTCCAGAAGCTAACTTAGGTAGGAACTTTTGTTTCTGTTCCTCTGACCCGTACTTCCAAATGGGGTACATCACCAATGAAGATTGAACAGAAGAAGTAGAACGAACACCAGAATCAACTCGCTCTAGTTCTTGCATTAGTAATCCGTAAGTAATTTGATCTACTCCTGCTCCTCCGTATTCCTGTGGGATATAAGGGCCAAAACATCCATGGTCTGCCAACCCTTGTACAATTTGAGTAGGGAATTGAGCCTTTTCATAATAATCCTCAATAATTGGGGAAACTTCTTTTTTGAGCCAAGCACGAAGTGAGTCGCGCATAAGCTTTTGCTCTTCCGTTAAGAATTCATCTAACAAAAGGTAGTCGTGTGCTTCAAATCTATCTGCCATTGTTCTCTTTTTTTCCTTGGGTCAAAGCTAGATAAATAGAGCATTTTGCAAGCGTATTTGTTCGTAGTAATAATTTACTCGGTTACATTTGTTCAGTGCAAGATTCTACAGGCGTAAATTATGTTACTCAATTCCCAGCCCAGGCCAATGCTGATGCGTTTAATCCGTCTGAGCTAGGTAAACTGCCCTTTCATACTGAAGAGTATACGCCATCACCTATTATGCCATTTAACCCTGTTACTAAGAATCATGTGAATGATTTTGTGTTTTGGGTGTTGATTGGTGTAGTGCTGGTTTGGGCCTGGTTACGCACAACAAGTGCAAAGCGCATAGCTAAACTATCAGAAAGCTTTTTTAGTCATCGATTTGTAGACCAATGGATACGAGATGAAGGTTTTTTGCGGAGTGATGTGAATGTGTGGTTACTCTTCACTAGTTTTGTCATAATCGGCCTTTCTCTTTGGCAGCTTCCATGGTTTATTGATCTTTTTGGACTCACACAAGAGTCTCCATTTATTCGTTTTTTATGGATGTTCTTTGGTGTAGCAGCCGTTTTCATACTCAAAAGCCTAGCAGTAGTGATTACAAACGTGCTACTTACTAGAAATGACTTTTCAGGTGTTTACCTGTTTAACTCCTTTTTATTCAGTCAAGTATTGGCCTTAATCCTATTTCCACTAACCTTACTATATGCGTATAGCAATATTCTCAGCGCCACGGTGTTCATTGCTTTAACAACAGGGATGTTCATTTTGGCTTTTGTAGTAAGGCTAGCAAAACTTCTTGTTTTGGGTGTTACTCAATCAAACTTTTCTGCGGTTTACATTATTTTGTACCTTTGCAGCCTTGAAATTTTGCCCCTTGGCTTGGTTTACTCGTGGATAGGCAACTAACACGTAATCAATAAACAAGGGTGCATACTAAAAAAACAAGATTTGAAGGTAAAGAGCATCTTGGTATCCCAGCCAAAACCAGACAGTGAACGTTCACCGTATTTTGATTTAGCCAAGAAGTACAAGTTAAAGATTGACTTCAGACCTTTTATTCATGTAGAAGGTATTACCGTTCAAGAGTTTAGAAAGCAGCGCATCTCAATCCTAGAGCACAGTGCAGTGATCTTCACCTCTCGTAACGCTGTAGATCACTTCTTTAGTATGGCAGAGGAGATGCGTGTAACCGTACCAGAAAATATGAAGTACTTCTGTATTTCAGAGTCTACGGCATATTATCTGCAGAAATATATGGTGTACCGTAAGCGTAAGATTTTTCACGGTAAGCAACGCTTTACAGATTTACTTGAGATCATGAAGAAGCATAAACAAGAGCGCTTTTTGCTTCCCAGTTCAGATATCTTGAAGAAAGAGATTCCTGAGTTAATGGATAAACATGGTTTCCACTACTCTAGAGCCATTTTGTACCATACGGTATGCTCAGATTTGAGCGATTTAGAAGACGTATATTACGATATGCTAGTTTTCTTTAGTCCAGCAGGTATTGAGTCTTTGCTCAAAAACTTCCCAGACTTTAAACAAAACAAAACTCGAATTGCAGCCTTTGGTCCTACAACCATGAAAGCGGTTGAAGAAGCTGGGTTCCGCGTAGACATTCAAGCTCCAACACAAAATGCGCCTTCCATGACTATGGCCATTGAGAATTATGTGAAAGAGGTGAATAAGAAATAGACACTTTCTAAAACAAATAGTGAAGAGGGGAGATATCGATAAGATTTTCCCCTTTTTTGTGCTTAGATGAATACCTTACCAAAAAGCGAAATTCTCTCAAAACGAGATGAGATAAGTGCCTTAATGAAAGACGGAAGTTCCTTTGCTAAGCGTCCTGTTAGGGTAGTATACAGTCACTTTTCTACTTCTGAACCAGAAGTGAAAGTTTTTTTCTCAGCACCTAAACGCAATTTTAAAAAAGCGATAGACAGAAATAGAATTAAGCGGTTAATGCGAGAGGCTTACCGCCTGAATAAAAAAGTACTGCTGGATACCGCTCATTCATCAGGAAAAACCTTTCATATAGCATTTCTGTTTACAGGAAGGGAAGTGCCTAACTTCGAAGAAGTACAGGATAAAATAATCCTACTTTTACATCGTTTTCGAACGGAGATTCATACCGATTTTTAGCCAAAAACAAGACTATGCAACGACTCAAGCTTTACAAACGTATTTCAATTGTCGCAGGTGTTCTGCTTATAGCAGCATCGGCATTGCGATTTACGGCAACATCTGAAGATTACTTCGATATCAGTAAGAACCTAGACATCTTTGCAACCCTGTATAAGGAGTTAAATGTGTACTATGTAGACGACACCAAGCCTGGTGAACTGATGAAAACAGGAATAGATGCCATGTTGAAATCATTAGATCCCTACACGGTTTACTATCCTGAAAGTGATATTGAAGATTTTAGGTTTATGACAACAGGCCAGTACGGTGGTATTGGGGCGTTGATTCGAAAGCGTGGTGAACATGTTGTAATCTCTGAGCCGTATGAGAATATGCCTGCCCAGAAAGCAGGAGTTCTTGCCGGAGACAAAATTCTCAAGGTTGATGGTAAAGACGCCAAGGGTAAGAATTCATCAGAAATGAGTCAAATCTTGCGTGGTCAACCAAATACTACTCTAGTGCTTACGGTTGAAAGGCCAGGAGTTGAAAACCCTCTAGATATAGAGGTAACCCGAGAAAAGGTTAAGATTAATGATGTGCCATTCTACGGAGAGGTTGCTCCAGGAGTTGGTTATATTAAGCTCACAGGATTCACTGAAACAGCTAGTAAAGAGGTTAAAGAGGCATTCAACGCACTAAAAACAGAGAATAGCATTAATTCACTGGTTCTTGACTTGCGTGGAAATGGAGGTGGACTACTACGTGAAGCGGTTAACATTGTGAATTTATTTGTACCCAAAGGTCAAGAGGTAGTATTCACGAAAGGGAAGGTGAAGGATTGGGATAAGAGCCATAGAACTATGAATGCTCCATTAGATCTAGACATTCCATTGGTTGTACTCATTGATCGTGGTTCTGCATCAGCATCTGAAATTGTTGCTGGTACACTGCAAGACTTAGATAGAGCTGTAGTAGTGGGGGAGAACTCGTTCGGAAAAGGACTAGTGCAACAAACACGGAATTTATCTTACAATTCTAAATTGAAAGTAACTGTGGCAAAGTACTATACACCAAGTGGAAGGTGTATACAAAGGTTGGATTACAGTCACAAAAATGAAGAAGGCAGAGCAGAAGAAATTCCTGACTCATTGCGTACAGAGTACAAGACCAAGAACGGTAGAAAAGTATTAGACGGTGCTGGTATTGAGCCAGATAAGCATGTGGAAGATGAAGAGGTTGGATTAATTACCGCAACCCTAATGCGAAAAAGTTTGATTTTTGACTACGCCACTGAGTACGCTAGAAATCATGAAACTATTGCAAAGCCTGAAGACTTCAAGCTTACAAAAGACGAATACAGTGAGTTTAAGTCTTGGTTAAGCAAGCAAGAGTATGAGTATACCACTCGTGCAGAGCGCATGTTGAAGAAGTTAGAAGAAGCAACAGAAGATGAGAAGTATGCAGAGGCCATTGCAGATGAGTTTAAAGCACTCGAGAAAGCCATGCACAACAGCAAAGAGGCTGATGTAGAGACTTACAAAGATCAGATTTTGGTATTGCTTGAAAACGAAATTGTATCAAGATATTATTACCAAGAAGGTAGAATACGAAATACGCTGGCAGATGACCGCGACCTTAATGCAGGAATAGAAATTCTGAAGAGTAGCTCTACATACAATGGGGTACTTGCTGGTGAAATAGTGCTAGACGAAGATCAAAACTAGCCGCTTGAAATTTATTCCCTCAGCTTGGTTCTATTGGGCCTATGTCGTCTTCTCTGCTGGCTTAGTAGTAGGCCTGTTTTTCTCTATGCCAGTTATTAGTATTGGTGTAATTGCTCTATCTGTACTTTATCTTATTGAACCAGGTCTGCTTGATAGGCTGAGAGAGCTATTGAGAAAACCAGTCAGCTTGTGGGTGCTTGCTTTCTTCTTACTGCATGTGGTTGGTCTTTTATGGACAGAAGACTTTAGTTATGCACTCAAAGACATTCGAATAAAGCTACCCTTGTTGGCTTTACCGTTAGTTCTAGGAAGTGCTTGCAAGTTAGAGAGACGCGAAGTACGCATTGTTTGGTGGTTCTTCTTGGCTGCAGCATTTGTGGCGGCTATCATTTCTGTGAGTTACGGGGTTTATTATGAGCTAGATGATAAGAGAGATTGGTCTCCTTTTATTTCCCACATTAGGCTAAGCCTAATGATCATTCTGGCCTTTTTTGTTTCGCTTTATTTTGCCAGTAAGCACAGAATTCATTCCATGGCTTGGATAGTGTTTTCTTCTTTAGGGCTAATTTATTTGGGCTTTTTGTTCACCCTTAGTGCGCTTTCTGGATTAGTGACTTTAATCCCAGCAGTATTTTATTGGATGTTTAGAACATTAAAATCACCTGATGCCACTAAAACAACTAAATGGTCAACACTAGGTATGGCATTAGCTGTTGTGGCATTTATGGTTTACGGACTAAGCATTGCTGTAGACTTTTATACGGTGAGGGATGTGCATTACACACAAGCAGATAAAACGACTGTAAACGGAGAGAAGTATCGTTTTGAAAAATGGAATCCAACTAGAGATAATGGCTACTTTGTTAAATATTATTTAGCTGATAAAGAATTTCAAAGAGAGTGGAGTAAGAGAAGTAACATGCCGTTTTACTTCGAGGATGGCTCAGGAACTCCTCTGCTTGAGACTGCTCAGCGATACGTAACCTCCAAAGGTTTGCGAAAAGATAGCGTTGGCATTAGCAAGTTAACGGATGCAGACATAATGGCTATAGAATCTGGTATACCCAATTACTTGTTTACTGAGAAGAATCCGCTGTGGCAAAGGATTTATAATACCATATGGGAGATAGATCGTTTCCACAATGGTTTAGGTGCATCGGGTGGTTCTCTCACTCAGCGCTTTGTTTATTGGCAAACAGCTGTGGAAATCATTAAAGATCAGCCGTGGTTTGGTGTGGGAACGGGTGATGTTGTAAATGCATTTGATGCTAAATATGAGGAATTAAACAACTTGGAAGAGCAATATCGCTTACGGGCACACAATCAATTTTTAACAGCTTGGCTCTCACTTGGTATCATGGGAATAGGCTTGTTAATATTAATGCTTTTAGCACCGTTTATCTTTGCAAAACGAAGGGCGCACACCGCTATCTTTTCGTTGTTCTGGATTATAGCCGTAATGGGAATGGTAAACGAAGACATGCTTGAAACTCAAGTAGGGGCTACCTTTTTCGCCTTTTTCTTTTTTTGGATTTTAAATCGTGGTATGGGCTACGAAGAAAGTACAGATTTGTAGTGCTCTAAAGTTCTTACAGCTACTGTTTCTGTAGAGAACTCATTGAGTAGGTTTTTTGCATTCACAACGAATTGATCTCTTAACTCCTTGTTCCCAATAACCCGAAGCACCTGTGATGCTAAACCTTCAACGTCTTTAACATCAGCTGTTAAACCGGTTTTTTCATGTTGTACAATTTCTGGAATGCCACCAGCTGCAGTGGCTACAACAGGTACACCACAAGCAAATGCGTCTAGAATAGATGTACCTAAGCCTTCAGTTTCAGAAGTGATTAAAAATAAGTCTAAGCAGGGTAATACCTGTGGAATGTCTTTTCGAAAACCAGTAAGTATAAAGCGATCTTTATGTGCAGATTGTGAAACTCTATTTTGAATTTCTTCTCTTAAAGGACCATCACCTACAATAAAGAATTGAGCGTCTACTCCTTTATTGAGAAGTGACTCAGCGGTGGATATGAAGGTGAAGTAATCCTTGTGTGGAGCTAAAGCCGCTACGTTGCCAATGAGAAAATTGGCTTTAACCTCAAACTCATCTCTTAAGAAACTAGTTTTTGCTGATTGAATAAATCTTGATGTATCAATACCAGAATATACCGTTGCCAATCGTTCTGGTCTAGCTACATCGGCACGCATTATGTTCTCTATGGTATTGGAAACACAAAGAATTCGCTTAACCGCAGGGTGGTTGTACTTGTATAAGGATAAGGCAGATTTAGAAATGGGAAAATCTACCCGTCTACTCACTACTATTGGAGGTTGTGCATTGAAAAAAGCATGCGCCATGACCGCAAAAGAATGGGCGTGACTATCGTGTACATGAATCAGTTGCGCTTTCTGCTCCATGCAGAAGGAGGCAAGTCCTTTGGCGAAAATTGGGTTTACAGCAAATATTTCTTTTTGTGACCGATACTGAATTTTATATTTTTTACAAAAGGCTTCAACCGCGCTTCCCTTGCTACAAAACACACTAGGTACTAAGCCTTGTTTCTGTTGCTCAAGCAATAGATAACCCATCTGCTGCTCGCCTCCTCGCCATGAGGTTGGTGTGGATACATGAAGAATACGCAAGCTCATGTTCTTTGAAGTTTGAGCATTTTAGAATATTTCAAATAAGTGGCGTAGGCAGAGTACCATGCGATTTTAAAACCCGCTTTACCATCTAAAAACCCCTTTTTAACAATGTATCCACCAATAAACTTGGCAAAAGGATTGAGGGCTAGATTGATTAGGGTGCTTCTTTTTCCCTTGTCAATAGCTGCTTTTGATGAGATATCTGTGAACTTGTGAATTTGAGTCAAGTGTTGCTCAAAAGTGTAAAAGCTGTAATGAAGCAAGTCTCCTTTGATGTGTTCAATTTTACTTCCTTCTGTCATGATAAATTTATCATGCGGATTAATTCCGCCCCAAGCTCCTTTTGAGCTATCCCAAAGGCGAAGCTTTATATCAGGATACCAGTTCCCATGCTTAATCCACGAGCCACAATAATTCGTTAAACGATTAAAAGTGTAACCGTCTGCATGGGGAGTTTCTTTTACTTGCTTTATAGCTTCACTAAGCTCTGGACTCAATGCCTCATCTGCATCCAGGGATAGAACAAAAGGATATTTAGCATAGGTAATTGCTCTGTTCTTCTGTTCAATGTGTCCGTCAAATGCATGTTCAAAAACCCGAGCACCAGCCTTTTCTGCTAGTTTGCGCGTAGAATCTGTAGAAAAAGAATCTAGTACTACAATGTCATCTGCTATGCCTTGTACAGATTGAATGCAACGTTCAATGTTTTTTTCCTCGTTAAAGGTGATAATGACAACAGAAATAGAGACCATTATTCCTGGAAATAAATGCGTTTAACGCGCGGAGGAACAGAGGTAAGTACTTCATAAGGAATGGTGTCTAATTCTTCTGAAAAGTCGGTTAGTGATCTGTGAACACCAAATATTTCAACCTCAGTTCCTACTTGAGCCTCAATATTCGATATATCTATCATACACATATCCATGCATATGTTTCCTACAATAGGGGCTTGATTTCCATTTACAAGAAGATAGCTCCTTCTGTTTCCAAGTCTGCGCGCCAAGCCATCAGCGTAGCCTAGCGAAACGGTGGCCGTGGTCATGTTTTTTGCAGCAATTTCTTGCCTTCCATAGCCAACACTTTCTCCAGCTTCCACCTCTTTTATCTGAATAATTTCACTTTTTAAAGAGATCACGGGTTCTAGCTTTCTATGATCCTCCTTGGTTCTACCAACTCCGTACAACCCAATACCAAGGCGCACCATATCAAATTGTGATTCTGGATGCCTAGAAATTCCTGCTGAATTAAGAATGTGTTTTAGTGGTTTGTACTCAAGTATTTCGCTGAGCTTAGCATACATTTCATTAAAACGCTGGATTTGTCTTTGGGTAAATGAATCGTGAATTTCATCATCTGCGCCTACCAAATGAGAAAGTATTGAAGCAACGCGTATTCCAGGTGTTGCCTTTAATTCATAGGCAAGGGCTTCAATTTCATGCTCTTCAAAACCAAGTCTCTTCATACCTGTATCTAACATAATATGAACGGGGAATGGCAATAGTTCTGGCTCAGTGTCATTCAGGTTTCTTCTAAATGCCTCAAGCATTTTGAAGTTATAGATTTCAGGTTCCAATCTATTGTGCACCATCTGGTCAAAGCCTTTCATTTCAGGACTCATGACCATAATAGGCAAAGTAACACCTGCATATCTTAGTTCAATTCCTTCATCAGCATATGCTACCGATAAATAATCTACCCTATGGAAGGCTAATAGCTTGGCTATCTGAATGCTTCCGCTACCGTATGAAGAAGCCTTTACCATTGCCATAAGCTTGGTGTCTGGATCCAATGTTTTACGGAAGTGGTTGAGGTTATTCACCACAGCATTGAGGTTTATTTCCATACGAGTCTCGTGTACACGCTCCTCAATCCGCTGGCAAACTCTTTCTAATCTAAACGGCCGCGCACCCTTGACCAAAATGGCACATTTCTCAAAATGTAATCTATGAAAAGAACGTAAAAATGATTCGGTATCTGGAAAAGTATTCACCGACTCTGCTTCCAAAAAGGCATGCATCTTTTGCATTACTGGACCAATTCCCATGAACTTCTGAATATTGAAGCGTTGAATCAAAGAATTCAGTCTTTCACACAATTGCTCAGCTGTTAGTCCGCTTTGGAGAATATCAGAAAGAATTAGCACGCGGTCTGAGTAGTCTGTTTGTCTATTTAAAACCTCAAGAGCAATTTCAAGCGAACCTAAATCTGCATTATACACATCATTCACAAGCATTGAGCCGTTGAGAGCGCGTTTAACTTCCAGTCGCATAGCGATGGGAGATAATTGCTCTATGCGCTCCTTTATTTCGGTGGAGCTCATTCCGAGCTCCAGACAAATAAGCCAACAGTGACAAATATTTTCCAAAGATCCCTTATCCATAAAAGGAACCGATAGCTCTAGATTTTTGCCTTTATATACTCCTGAAATTTTGGTGTCTTGATAAGACTTACCTAGTGAAACTTGCAGCGTGTTTTCTGCTCCTTCTCCCCATGTTACGGTTTCTGTATTGGGATAAACATGTGAAATTACTTCATGAATGAGTTGATGGTCTTTGCGGTAAAAAATACGGGAGCAGTTCTTGAATAGTTCTGCTTTCTCAAGAGCCTTATTGTATTTGTTGGTAAAGTTCTCGCTGTGAGCCTCACCCAAATTTGTGAATAGCCCCCAATCTGGTTGAAGTATTCGTTCTAACTTACTCATTTCACCTGGCATAGATATTCCAGCTTCAAACACTCCCATATTATGTGAGCTTTGAATTTGCCAAACTGAAAGTGGAACACCTACTTGAGAATTGTAGGAGCGCGGACTTTTAACTACGTTATAGTCTGATTTGAGTAGCTCAGAGAGCCACTCTTTGATCATTGTTTTTCCGTTGCTCCCAGTTATTGCCAGTAGCGGAAAATCAAAGGACTCTCTATGTTTAGTGGCCAAGGCCTGTAGCGCTTTAACCACATTAGGAGCATAAATGACATTTGCATCTTTGGTTTTGAGGTAGGAAATATCACTCACCACAAAATTGCGAACCCCTTCATCTAATAAACCTGAAATGTATTGATGCCCGTCATGATTAATGCCTTTAATAGCAAAAAAGAGAACGTTATCTTTATTCAGGAGTTTTCTACTGTCTATGGAAAGGGTGGAAATAGTTGAATTAGGATTATGCAAAGAAGAATCTTCACCAATCCAAGATGCAATTTCTTTAACGGTATACTGAGCTGGCATGTTCTTATTAGGTTCTGTTTGCTTTATGGAAGCAGCTTCTACAAAGCGGTTCGTATTGGTCTTTCTCACCCAAAACTACCAATCCTTTTTGAGCTGATGTGCGATGGGAGTGATTTGCCAAGTTACCGCACCTTACACAAACAGCATGTACCTTCGTTACATATTCTGCAGATGCCATTAGAGCAGGGATAGGACCAAACGGTTTACCTTGAAAATCCATATCCAAACCAGCCACAATTACTCTAGCTCCTTTATTAGCAAGTGCAGTGCATACGCTTACAAGTTCCATATCAAAAAACTGAGCTTCATCTATTCCAACCACATCTACATCATCTGCCAAGAGGGTGATATTGCCAGAAGATGGAACAGGAGTAGAGGTAATTCTATTGGCGTCATGAGATACAACCTCCTCTTCATCATAGCGAGTATCAACCATTGGTTTGAAAATTTCCGTTTTTTGCTTCGCAAATTGTGCACGCTTTAACCTCCGAATCAACTCTTCGGTTTTTCCAGAGAACATGCTTCCGCAAATAATTTCAATCCATCCGCGTTTTTCAGAATGATTTACAGGATCTTCTAGGAACATACTTGAAATGTGAGATTGTCTAAGTAAGACAAACAAATCTAATTAAATTTGCGAGTGGTGCAGTTGCACAAAAAGACGCCAAAATCAATGAATACAGCGGAATTATACCAACTCCTTCAAACCAAAGTGAATCATTTTAACGAGACGTTTCAGTCGCTCGAATCAAACCCCTTGAGTGAAGACAGATTAGAAAGTCTTCAAAAAGAGCTTGCGGAGGTTAATGATACTCTTGTGGTGCTTAAATTTATGGTAGGTATATCAGGTGATGCTGCATTTCAAATTGAAAGAGAGAACGCTGCTGATGCATCACCTAAGGCAGACGATTCTGAAGAGGAGGTAACAACAGATATCATGCATGAAGTTGATGCGTTTGAAAGCGCTATTGCTGAAGATGCAGAAACAGAGGAGCAGGAGATTCTCACCGATACAAAAGAAGACGCAGTCATCGAGGAGGTCAACAAGGTGGAAGAGGCTGAAGCCACTGCTGATATTAATGATGACCTAGAGATTGAAAGTGAGGAAGACGCTAAAGTTGATACGGAAGTGCTTTCGAAGCCCGAGGTAGACGCAGCGAAAAATGCAGACAATGTTGAAACGAATGAGCGGTTTAACCAGGATGATAACTCGTTGGCAGATAGACTGAAAAAGTCACCCGTGACAGATTTGAAGGCAGCCATAGGATTAAACCAGCGCTTTCTCTTCTCCAATGAGCTTTTTAATGGTAACATGGAAGCTTTCAATAGAGCAGTAAATGAATTAAATCACTTGGAATCTTTGAATGATGCCAGAAGATTTTTAGAAATACAACTAGTGCCCAAATATGAATGGAATACTGATTCTGAAGTAGTCGTTGAGTTTACAGAACTCATAGAGCGCAGATTTATGTAACTTGGGGCGTTAATACTTAGAAATGGAACTACACAAAGCATTTGAATCAGATAATAAGAAGAAGGTAAGAAGTCACTTCAAGAATCTCTTAGCAGTTGCTATGGCAGACGGAATCTTAGATAAAGTTGAGCTAGACAACCTCTTCAAAATCTCAAAGAAGTACTACATCACGCGGGAAGAACTGGAAAGTTTAGTAGATGACTCTACAAACGTTATGTTTACCCCCCCTGCCTCTAAAGAGGAGCGCTGCACACAGCTTTACAATCTCGTACAAATGATGCTTGTAGATGGAGAAGTTGATTCCAATGAGTTTAGGATGTGTATGAGTTATGGGGTTGGCTTAGGTTTTGAGCCCGCTACCATTGAAGAGACTATCCAAGAAATAATTTCAATGATTGAAGGTGGTAAAGACAGAGATGACGTTATTGAGCAAATGATGTCTTGGAAAAACTAATGTCTGGAAAACTCTTTATCGTACCTACACCTATCGGTAATCTTGCTGATATGACTTTTAGGGCTATTATTGTCTTGAAGGAAGTAGACTTGATTTTAGCTGAAGATACCAGAACAACAGGCAAGTTGCTTTCTCACTATGAAATCAATACCCCTACAAGAAGCTATCATCTACACAATGAGCATCGCGCAACTGAAGCAATTGTAGCCCAATTACAAGAGGGTAAGACATACGCACTCGTTTCTGATGCCGGCACCCCTGCTATTTCAGATCCAGGATTTTTGCTAATTAGGGCGTGTGGTCAAGCGGGAATTGCAGTGGAGTGTCTACCTGGAGCTACGGCATTTGTGCCAGCACTTGTCCAAAGTGGATTTCCTACAGACAGATTCTCATACATTGGTTTTTTGCCTCACAAGAAAGGCAGACAAACTCGCTTTAAAGAAATCGCTTCTTCTCAAGACACTGTTGTGTGTTACGAGTCGCCACATCGAATGGTTAAAACCCTCACACAATTGGTAGAGTTCTGTGGTCCTCAAAGAAGAATAAGTGTATCCAGAGAAATAAGTAAAAGATTTGGCGAAACAGTAAACGGCACCGCATCTGAGGTGCTTTCTCATTTTTCTGAAAAAGACCCTAAAGGAGAATTTGTTGTTGTTATTCAGGGGGTTACGTAGATATGAGATATGAATTTAGAACCGTTGCGTAATTCTGGCATAAATCTTGGAAATTCTGTACAAAACACAGAGCATATGAAACGGTTAAGCACTCTTTTAGCATTGGTGTTCATGCTCACAAGTATGAATGCCCAAAGTGACTTCATTGATAGCGTTGAAACAAAGCTGAATGAACTTCACAGGGTAAGCTACCCTGTTTTCAAGAAAGGTGAAAAACTAGAATACGTAGTACACTATGGATTTGTAGATGCAGGTGTTGCTACTGTGGAAGTGATGAATGAAGACCACAACCACGGTAAGCACAATGTGTATCACGTAGTAGGTACAGGACGCAGTAAAGGCGCATTTGATTGGTTTTTCAAAGTACGTGATCGTTATGAAAGTTACATTGATGCAGAGCGGATGCACCCCTATGTTTTCAAGCGAAACGTAAATGAAGGTGGCTACGAGTTCTACCAAGAGTATACGTTCTTTCATAAAAGAAACATCATGCATACTCACAAGAATACGTTGGTAGTTATACCTTACGGAGTGCAAGACATGATGAGCGCTTATTATTTCGCACGAACGCTAAATATGAGCAAATACAAGCCTGGAGACGTAATAGTTATGCAGGCAGTTGTAGATGAAAAGTTAGAACCGCTCAAAATACGTTACGTAGGTAGAGAAGAGGTTGAAGTAAGAAATGGAACCTACAGGTGCTTGAAGTTTCAGCCATTGGTTCAAAAGGGTAGAGTTTTCAATGACCCGGAAGATTTAACAGTTTATGTTACAGATGACTTAAATAAAATTCCTGTACTGCTAAAGGCAGATATCTTGGTGGGCAGCATTAAAATGGAACTCACCAACTACAAGAATGTGAAGTTCCCTATTGCTAGAATATAGCGTACACAGCTGGGTGTGAATAACCACCCAGCTGTTGTTTATTTGAATGTGACTGAATGCATTTACTTTGATGTACTACTTTCGCCAACTCAACCCGAATTATATATCATGGCACTTTCAAAAGAAGTAGTAGAGCGCATAAAAAAACTACAAGAAAAGTATGAAGTTACAGGCCAAGACCTAACAGCATACCTAGATGGGTTACTTTATGCAGACTACATTAGCTACTGGAATTACATCCACCTGGATACCCTATTGAGTCTTCAGAATCCAAGAACAAACTTTCCCGATGAAGAAATCTTCATCATGTACCACCAAATCACAGAGCTTTATTTTAAGCTATCTCTCCATGAGATAAATCAAATATCAAATGGAAATAAGATAAATGGAGAGTTCTTTCTCAGAAGAGTGATGCGTATTAATAGATACTTTGAAGCCTTAACCAAGTCTTTTGAGGTTATGTATAAAGGTATGGAGCGTGAGCAGTTCCTCAAATTCCGCATGAGCTTAATACCCGCATCAGGATTTCAAAGTGCGCAATATCGTAAGATTGAGATTTGCACCACGCCATTAATTAACCTGGTAGACAAAGATGAGCGTCACCGTTTTGACAATGATTCTACACCAGATTTAGAAGAAGTTTTTCGCTTTTTATATTGGAAACGTGGAGCTACAGAAGCTTCAACAGGAAAGAAAACGCTAACGCTAAAACAGTTTGAAGAGAAGTATACTGATGAGCTATTAGACCTTGCAGACGAGTACAAGAACAAAAATATTTGGGCTGTCTACAAGAAGCTTAGCCCAGCAGAGCAAGATGATGCGAAAATCATTAAATCGCTCAAGCAGCTAGACTTGTATGTTAATGTAGAATGGCCACTCATGCATCTCAAGTCTGCGGTAACTTACCTGAAGCGGAGACCGATGGATGAAAAAGCCACTGGAGGTACAAATTGGCAAGAGTATCTTCCTCCACAGTATCAGAAACGTATTTTCTTTCCTGAACTCTGGACTAAAGAAGAGCGAGAAAATTGGGGTAAAGACTGGGTCTTGAAAGTACTTAATGAAAGTGGTGAAGGGGAATAGACTCGTATACTTGCTCCTAGGTTCTATAGCCTTGGTATTCTTTGTGCTTATTCTTCTTTGTGAGAATGATGATAAGGGAGGGGCTGCTAACGTTACTGCGCTCAACAGTACAGACTCTGTGCAGAATGTGATTAGCGTTCCAGATAGCCTTTTTGGTTTTCCTGTTGACTCGTTTGATTTCTACCAAAGCAAAATAAAAAGGAATGAGTTTTTGGCAGATATACTTCTTGCTCATGATGTAGAATACCAAACCATAGATCGTTTGGCTAGAGAGAGCAAAGAAACCTTTGATGTCCGCTATCTACGGCACGGTAAAAAGTATACGGTTGTAAAGTCTAAAGACAGTTTAGCAACTCCTCTTTATTTCGTGTATGAGCCAAATTCCATAGACTTTGTGGTATATGAACTTAAAGATTCTTTAGGTATTTATAAAGATTCTAGGCAAGTTGAGGTAAGAACACGTGAAGCCGCAGGAATCATAAGGTCATCGCTGTTTGAAGCATTGCAAGAACAAGAGCTTAGTCCTGCTTTAGCTATGGAAATGGCAAATGTATATGCTTGGACTATTGATTTTTACCGTATTCAGAAGAATGATTTCTTCAAGGTTGTTTTTGAAGAGCGCTATGTAGATGATGAGTTTGTGGGAGTAGGTGCAATTAAAACTGCACTCTTTCATCATGGTGGAGCAGATTTCTACGCTTTCAAGTTTGACAACACCACGGGCGAAGATTTTTTTGATGAAGAGGGAAATAGCTTGCGAAAAGCTTTCTTGAAATCACCCCTCAAATTTGGTAGACTAACATCAGGCTATACAATGAAGCGCTTTCATCCAGTTCAAAAACGTTGGAAAGCACATTTAGGAACTGATTATGCTGCTCCAAAAGGAACTCCTATTCTGGCAGTTGGAGACGGAGTAGTATCAGAGGCAAGGTTTTCTAGATACAATGGAAACTATGTGAAAATTAGACACAACAGCACATATACTACGCAGTACTTGCACATGAGCAAGATTGCATCTGGTATGAATCCAGGAAATGTCGTGAAGCAAGGAGATGTAATAGGATATGTTGGAAGTACTGGGTTAGCAACTGGTCCACATGTGTGTTTCCGTTTCTGGAAAAACGGTAAGCAAGTAAATCACAGATCAGAACCTATGCCTCCTTCAAAACCAGTTGACCCAAACATGTTAGATGAATTTATGAAGCAAATGGAGATAGCCAAGAAACAACTAGATGATATAGAAACAATCTTACCTGAACAGCCCATAATACAAGAGGGAAAAGCCACGGCATAATTTTTTTGGTAATGTAGTTTATAATGTAAACAAGTTTATATATATTTGTCATCAGAGTCAAATTGGCTCTTTTTAATTGTAAATGTTGTTTATAAAATAAACTAAAATGGAAAAAGAACTTACACCACAAGAAAGTTTAGAAATTCTGAAGTCCATGGTGGCTTCAGGTAGGAGAAGAGTAAAAGATGACGGAAAATCTACATGCTTTGGGGTATTACGGTTACAATAGCTGCTTTATTCGAATATGTATGGATTCAACTCTATGGATTTGGGTCTGCTCACTATGCCGGGTGGATTATCCTCATGCCATTATCAGGAATAGCAACTGGCATTTTAGTTTCTAGAATGAAAGCCGCGGCAAAGGTGCATACCCATTTTGATGAAGCCATGCGTTACTTGTGGCCGTCTTTTGGAGCCATGTTATTGGTTGTACTTACTTTGGCAGCATTAGGAAAGCTGAGTTGGACAATGGCCTATCCAATTTTAATAGGGCTGTATGGAACAGCTACATTTGTCTCTGGCGGACTACTGAATTTTAAACTTATGAAAGTAGGAGCTGCATTATGCTGGGTACTTGCTATTGCAAGCGCATTTGTAGGGTTTGAGCAACAACTCTTACTCCTAGTTGCAGCTATTTGGGCAAGCTATATGATTCCAGGAATTATTTTAAGTAGAAAAGCAGAGGCCAACCATGTTTAAACCTCTTGACCCCATATTGCATTCAGCCCTTCGCTTGGCTATAATGAGCTTGTTGGTAGGCGTAAAGTCTGCAGAGTTCAACTATCTTTTAGATGAAACAAAAGCAACACGAGGTAACTTGAGCGTTCAAATCACTAAACTTAGGCAAGCTGGATATGTAGAGGTAATCAAAGGCTTTAAGGGGAATTATCCAGTTACTACATGCACTGTTACGCAAAAAGGATTGGAAGCGTTTGACAACTATGTTGAGAACATGAAGGCTTATTTGAAAACGGATAATTAAAATGATGCTTTTACCAGGCTGAGCAATCGATCGGGGTAATCTGTAATAATGCCATCTACACCTTCATTAATTAGCCAATTCATGTCTGCCGTGTCATTCACCGTCCAAGGAATAACAAGCATACCCTTTTCTTGAATATTCTTGATATCCTGCGACCCTAGCAAGGTGTATTCACAGCTATAAATATCTGGTGTGAAACCAAGACTTGCCAAGTTTGCTTCAATCCCATTGTCATTTTCAACAAGCAATGCAGTCGTATATGTTGAATCCAAGCGTTTTGCGAATTGCAGGGTGCGTACATCAAAAGATTGTAGGATGAATCGCTCCTTGATATTGGCTTTTAAAATATCATCTAGAACTAGCTCAACAAATCGTTCAGGTAGCGGATGAAAGATGCCATCACCTTGAGGAGTGCATTTTGTCTCAATATTGTAAAATGGAAGTGGCCTATTATTTTCAAGGCAATAAGATTCTGCTGCTTTAATTACATCAATAAGCAACGGCTTTGCAGTGGCAGTTTTAATTTGTTCTGGAAAGCGATGGTGAGGCTGCAAGCCACAGTCAAAAGATTGCAATTCCCCATACGTCATCTTAAAAATATTGAATGTTCTCTCATCCGCTTGGAGAATTCGTTTACCGCTTTGATCACTACAGATTTCATGTGAGAGAAAAGGCTCATGGCTTACAACAACCTTAGAGTCTGATGTTATTACAACATCTAGCTCCAGTGTTGTAACACCCAACTCTAAAGCTTTCTTGAAGGCTGGTATACTATTTTCAGGCATCAAGCCTCTACAGCCTCTGTGCCCTTGAATATCTATTTCTTCCATTAGATTTTGATGAGGTGCGTTGCATCCTGGAATAAAAAGAAGCAACAAGAAAGACTTTATAAAATTCACCGTGAACAATTTCTACTAACGTACCGAATTAGCACGTATTGAAATGCTTAATCTTGTTAAGGAAACAAGAATTTTTTCATGGGGCAAACAGTTTGGATTACAGGAGCAAGCTCTGGAATTGGTGAGGCCTTGGCTAAGGCATATGCCAAAAGAGGCGATACGGTTATTCTATCTGCAAGAAACAAAGAGAAGTTAGAAAGACTCTCTACGGCATTGGAATCAAAGTCTTATGTGTTCCCTTTAGATTTGGAGCAAGCAGATACCTTGAAAGGTATATCGCATGAAGTTATTCAAACTGTGGGGAAGATTGATATCCTTATTAATAACGGGGGTATTAGTCAGCGCGGAATGGCATTAGACACTTCTTTAGCCACAGAGCGGAGAATAATGGAAATCGATTTCTTTGGTACCGTGGAGCTTACCAGATATGTTGCCAAACACATGGTAGAAACAGGAGGTGGAAAAATTGCTGTAACCAGTAGTTTAGTAGGTATTATTTCATCTCCATACAGAACAGCATACGCTGCAGCAAAGCACGCTTTACATGGTTATTTTGATGGGTTACGTACAGAATTACACGATAAGGATATCCAAATCACCTTGCTTTGTCCAGGGTTTATCAGAACAGATGTGAGCGTGAATGCTCTGAACGAGACAGGTAAAAAGCTGAATCAAATGGATGAAGCGCAAGCAAAAGGCATGAGTCCAGATACCTTAGCGGGTAAAATTATTCGTTCCATTGAGCGTGGAAAAGAAGAAGCCTATTTTGGCGGGTATGAGGTGCTAAGTATTTACTTGAAGCGTTTTGTACCTAGTATTTTCTCTAAAATTTTATTGCGTGCAAAAGTGAGATAATGGCAAAAGCAATATTCATAACAAAACACGGTAATCCTCAAGATGCATTTCAGCAAAGGGAGCTCTCGCTTCCAGCAATTAAGCAAGATGAGGTTAAGATAAGCGTACAAACTTTTGGATTGAACTATGCCGATGTAATGGCAAGAACGGGTCTTTACAACGATGCGCCTGATATTCCTTTCGTTCCTGGATACGAAGTAGTAGGAACGGTTGCTGAAACCGGGGCTGGTGTTGCTGATTTGAAACCAGGCGATCGTGTAGTAGCTTTTACTCGATTTGGAGGATATGCGCAAGAAGCCATTGCGGCTAAAACTGCAGTGGTAAAACTGCCAGAATCTATTTCAAACGAAGCCGGAACAGCTCTTGCTACCCAATACTGTACAGCTTACTACTGCGCTATACTGATGGCAAATATTCATGCGGGAGAAGAAATTCTCGTTCATGCAGCTGCGGGAGGTGTAGGAACAGCAATAGTGCAGCTTGCCAAATGGCGTAAGTGTAAGGTGTATGGCACTGCTAGCAAACCAGAGAAGCTGGAGTATCTAAAGAATTTGGGATGTGATGTTCCCATCAACTATAAAGAAGATGACTTCGTAAAGGTTATTCAGCGGTTGAAAGGAAAAGACCGTCTAGATGCTATTTTTAACCCCATAGGTGGTAAAGTATTTAAGAAGGATACGCAAATACTCAGTTGGGGGGGGAGACATGTTCTTTATGGCGTAAGTACTTGGTCTGGTAAAAAGGGAACACTTTGGGATAAATTGAAGTTGGCTTGGGATTTTGGATTCCTTCATCCTCTAGGTTTACTGATGAAATCGCAAAGCACCATTGGTGTAAATATGTTACGTATTGCTGATGTTCGACCTGAAACGATTGGCCTATGCTTGCAAGAGTGTGTTAACCTGTGCGAAGCAGGTGTGTTAAAGCCTCATGTAGGCGGTGTATTCTCTTCGGATGAGATAAGTGATGCTCATGCTTTATTAGAAGGAAGAGAATCCATGGGTAAAATTGCTGTTAATTGGAGAACATGAGCCACGGGTAAAACGTTTCAGTCTTGTGAATGCAATGGTTAAAATAGAAGATTACTCGGGGTGGGCAGGTACTAATGCACACCCACTCATCATATCGGGTCCATGCAGTGCAGAAACTGAAGAGCAAGTGCTCACTACAGCTTTGGCATTAAAGAAGGCAGGAAAAACACACCTTTACAGAGCAGGTGTTTGGAAGCCTAGAACAAGACCAAATAGTTTTGAAGGTAGAGGTGCAGAGACTTTTCCATGGTTAAAACGTGTTCAAGATGAAGTAGGTCTACCTGTATCGGTAGAGGTAGCAAACGCAAAACATGTAGAGCTAGCATTGAAGTGGGGCATACGTGTACTTTGGATTGGGGCCAGAACTACAGTAAATCCTTTTAGCGTGCAGGAAATAGCTGACGCTCTTCGGGGGGTAGATGTCCCTGTAATGGTGAAAAATCCCATTAATCCAGATTTAGCTCTATGGATAGGAGCCCTAGAAAGACTCAACCAAGTTGGAATCACCAAAATGGCGGCCATACACAGAGGGTTCTCATCTGTAAATAAGCAGTTTAGAAATTCACCCAATTGGGAGATTCCAATAGAGCTAAAAACAACACTTCCTGAATTACCAATAATTTGTGATCCTAGTCATATCGCAGGCTCTAGAGATAAGTTGGCCTTCGTTGCTCAAAAGGCTATGGATCTGGATTTTGACGGACTCATGATTGAAAGTCACCCCAATCCAGATGAAGCGCTGAGCGATCCTCAACAACAAATTACTCCAACTGGTCTTACCCAATTATTAGACAACTTAATTGTGCGAGAGAATCAAAGCCCTTCTAAGGAGTTCTATACCGTGCTAGAAAAGTACCGCAGTGAAATTGATGAACTAGACGCAGAGCTTATTCGCATCATCGCTAAGCGGATGGAAGTTTCTAACGAGCTAGGCAGATACAAGAAAGAAAATAATGTAACCGTATTTCAACTAGAGCGCTGGATGGATATTCTAGATACGCGTATTCCTTTTGCAGAATCTAATGCCATAGAGAGAGAATTCGCAGAAAGACTTATGAAGCTTATTCACGAGGAGAGCATCCGCATTCAAACAGATCTTTTTCAAAACAGAATAAAAAAATAACATTTAGTTATTCTGTGTGCAGGTTAGATTTCTTAAAGGTTATCTTCAAGCGAAGGTTAACGTTTTATTATGTTTTTCCTTCCTGAAAAGTGAGATTGCTTCTTGCAGTTGACAAAACCCAGAATACATTTGTTCTTAGTAGGTGGTTAGTGGGGGGAGTCACAACGCAATTCTTGCAGTGGCTCCCTTTTTTTGTGCTCGTTTTTATACAATCCAGTGAATCAATAAGCCCAAGTATGTGCCAAGGGCGTTACCAATAATAGCTACTGCTATACCAGGCAGAATCAACTTTTCAGCTTTTAATTTTGCGGCTACTAAGCCCACAAACGGTGGTCCGAATACTGCAGCCGTAGATGCAATAATAGCAGTGTCAGCATCTATCTTGAGAAGAGTGCTTAAGAAGTAATGCAACAAGAGCATAACCAAGAATACGGTACCCAAGAAACTGGGTATAATCAAATCAGTAGCATCAATTGAATCTAGGCGAGCCATACTACCCATCGCAATAGCGAAAACCTGTAGCCAATAATCCGCTTGAATATGAGGTTGATTCAATGCTTTAATTCCTTTAAACTGTGAAGCTGCTAATGCCAATGCAGAAAGAAGAACAATTATAAGTGTAGCATCAAGCTTTTGTCTGAATACATAGGTAATACCCACAGCTAATAAGATAATGGTAATTGCAAATGCATGAGTAAGTCCAATATCTTTCATAGTAGGCTTATGAATGGCAGCTGAACTCCACAAGGGATCATGATGATCTACAGTATTCATAAAGGTAGATAATAAAGGTTTGAGTACAGAAAGAATAATCAATAGATAAATCCCACTGTACACTGTATCAAAAGCATTTAATACAACAAATAGCTCCCCAGGCGCTTCTAATGCTATACCAACGGCATTTAGGTTTGTTGTACCACCTGTGTATACTCCAGCAATCATACCTGCAATAGTGGATTTCATGTCTATACCCTCTAAAGAGTAGTAGGCCGTAATGACACCACTAATGGTTGAAACTGCTGCAATTCCAAATGCAAGTGTCATTGTTTTTCCTTCTCTAACAGCAGTTTTTAAATCGGTGCCAAAAAGGAGAAGCGGAATAGAGAGCAATACAGCTGCCTCAGTTAAAGTCATGCTAACATCTGCATTCAAAAAACCAGGGAAGAGATTTCCTAATGCAATTCCTACGATATAACTTGCGACTATCGGGCTTAGTTTTATTCGCTTCCCTCTCAGGTAAGCAGCCGCAAAAGGAAAGCCCAAAAACACAATAAGCTGAATAACTAAAAGCATAAGGCAAATATGAGCAAATCCACCTTCTCACCCCAGTGGCAACTGAAAGCAAAGCCTGCATCAAATATTGTAGAAAAATTAAAAGCTGAGCTGAATATATCCAATCATTTAGCAACCCTCATCGCCATGCGCGGATACCATGGATTTAATGAGGTAAAAGCGCTCTTCAACCCTTCTCTAGATCAATTGCACAATCCATACTTAATGGATGATATGCACAAAGCGGTTGGCAGGTTAGCACTGGCTATTGAGCGCAACCAAGCTATTTTGATTTTTGGAGATTATGATGTTGACGGAACCACGGCAGTTGCTTTATTGGTTGGCTTTCTTAGAGAAATTGGCGCCAACTTTGACTACTATATTCCTGATAGGTATAGTGAAGGATATGGCATTTCGTACCAAGGTGTACAGTATGCAATTGATGAAGGTTTTGACTTATTCATAGCCTTAGATTGCGGAATAAAGGCAGTTGAAAAAGTGGCTTATGCTATGGAGAACGAAGTAGATGTTATCATATGCGATCACCACACTCCTGGAGAAGTTTTGCCTCCTGCTTTAGCCATTTTAAATCCAAAGAAAATAGGATGTAATTATCCGTTTAAGGAGCTGAGTGGCTGCGGTATTGGCTTCAAGCTTACACAAGCATTGGCTGAAAAAGTTGGTTTGGATGATGAAGTCTTTTTACAAAATTTAGATCTGGCGGCCATTAGTGCAGCTTGTGATATTGTTCCGCTTGTTGGTGAGAATAGAGTGCTTGTTCATGAAGGGATTAAGCGAATTGAAGCGAATCCGCGTTTGGGGATTAGTCAGCTCTTGGGCGACTCTCAAACGGATAAGTCTTTAACGGTTACAGATTTGCTCTTTAAGGTTGGACCTAGAATTAATGCGGCAGGAAGAATAGACCATGGAAGCGGTGCTGTAGAATTACTAATTGCGCAAAATGATGCAGAAGCTTTATTGCTAGCTACAGAAATTGAGGCTAATAATGATACTAGAAAAGAGCTAGACAGATCTATTACGGAAGAGGCCCTTGCCATGATTGATCAAAGTGAGCAGTGGAAGCAAGCAAGAAGTGCTGTATTGTTTTCTCCTACTTGGCATAAGGGTGTAGTGGGTATTGTTGCTTCTCGCGTAATTGAAACCTATTACAGACCAACGATTGTGCTTACGCAAAGCGATGACAAAGTGGTTGGTAGCGCTAGAAGTGTACATGGTTTTGATGTCTACCAAGCACTTTGTGCATGCGAGGATGAATTAATTCAATTTGGAGGCCATCAATATGCTGCTGGAATGACCTTGAAACCTGAAAAGGTGGAGTCGTTCCGCGCTAGGTTTGAACAAGTTGTTTCATCAACTATAACCGAAGATCAACTTAGCCCGAAGCTCTCAATTGATATGGAGTTGGATTTCTCTATGCTAACACTCTCTTTTTTGAATACACTGAAACGATTAGCACCGTTTGGTCCAGCTAATATGAAACCTGTTTTTATGACCTCAATGGTTAGGGATACGGGAAACTCAAAGGCAGTGGGCTCAGATAAATCTCATCTAAAAGTAGAGCTCAAACAAGGCGATGTTAGTGTACAAGGAATTGCTTTTAGTATGGCAGATAAACTAAGCTTGCTTCAATCTGGTGAAGCCGTTGATGTAGCTTATACAATAGAGGAAAATATTTGGAGAGGAAAACGTACCTTACAATTGGGTATAAAAGATATCCGCAAGCATTAAGGATGCGCTATGGCCAATGAGCCAGAAGCATTTTCTAAGGTGTAGTAGTTTGTTGGCGAATCTGCATAAAGCTTGCAGCTAGCTTCTAGTTTGAAAGCTTTAGTTTCTTCACCCAAATAGTTTGGTTCGTAGTTCTCTACCTGTATTACAGTGAAGAAAGCAGATGAGGCTTGCTCGAACGCATCGCTACGCCATTCTCTACCTGTTTCATCAGTGTACACCAAAACAACCTGGCCTAATGCGAGCAAATCAATGCCACGCTCAGGGGTAACATTCCATGAAAAGTTTGCAGCCGCATCTATATTTCCAGGGTTAACCAACATTGTGCGGCACATAACGGCCTCACAATTGGTTGCATCAATCACCTTTAGGCATACAGTTAAGGAATCGAGTTGTGAGAAATCTGGTAGACTTTGTCCGCTGAGAGGTAAGAACCCAGAGCCAAAATCCCATAAATAGGTGTAGGGAGATGTACCTGATTCAGAGGCATTCAATGCAGATAAATTAAATCCGGAGAAGGTGTATGAATAATCTGCTTTACAGTTTTCTGGAAGTGGTACATAGTTGCATTGCGTGCTCGTATTGCCAGATATTGTATTGGTTACCGTAAGGCATGCTGTTACGCCTGGTGCAGAGGCTACATCGTATAGATGAATTGGGTTTTGAAGAGTAGATGTGGTTCCATCACCAAACTCCCAGAAATAAGATAATGCCCCAGTTGATGCATAAGACTCGCTCTGGAATGCTACGCTATACCCCGTGGTAATTGAATCCTTTGAAGCCTTGAATGGAATATCGCCTTCTACAAGGGTTTTGTTAATGTGTGAGATTCTATCTTCACTTTGTTCTACATCACGCAAAAAAACAGATAAACTACTAGGACATTTCACTCCCGGTTGGCAAGATAGATTCCCTAGGCAGCCTGAAAACTCATACACTCGTTGACTATCTAATTCAAAGGCGGTGTGCATGAAAAGAGAATCATTACCAGCCTCCATCTTCATGGGAGAACCATTTAGTAATCCCGTAAAATAGAATTTGGGCGTATTTCCCTCAAGAATAGGTTCTTCAAGCTCCTGGCACCCTACAAAAAAGAAGGTTATAAAAACACATATGAGTAAACCACCTTTTTTCATCATTCTAGAATCGTAGGAATCTGTACGCCAGGTGTAATCGGAACTGCAAATTTCTATCTACAGCGATACTGCTGAAGTATTCATCGTCTGTTACATCTGTTAAGCCATAGTTCATGCGTGCACCAAACTCCATAGCAGAGGAAATCTCATATGCGACACCCGCAGAAATACCAACGTCTAAACGATTCATTCCCTCAGGTAGAGACTGCTCTGTAGTTGTTTTAGTCCAAGCTTCAAAAGGTCCTTGGTACTCATGAACCATTTCATTAGAGCAGCCAACCAAATAAGCAAAGTTCACCCCTGCCAAAACCTGCATATTCTTAGAGATTCTGTAACCTAAATGAACAGGCAATTCTAAGTAATGGAGCTTTTTGTTGTGCATAGTAAGTACATCTCTGGTGCTACCAAAGTTGTACGTTTTTGCTTGTAAAACTTTAGCAGTTTCAATACCCGTTCTTGCTTGGTAAAGTATGTCTGCATGCAATACCCACTTTGGATGAACAAAGTAATTGTAAGTTACTCCACCAAAAAGATTTGCAGAGAGGTTTCCTGCGTTAGTGCCACTCTCAAAACCTCTTGCCAGATTCAAGCCGCCTATAATGCCAAGCCTATGTTTAATAAGTGGTTTGGGGTTTTTGTAGGAGTCTAGATATACAAATCCATTTTGTGTGGCATTTAGGTCATGCTTAGAAGTATTTTCTAGACTCAATTCTGCTCCAAGTGCTGCTAAACGAACACCTTGCTCAACCCTAGAATTTGCGTTAGCCAGAATTGGGGTTGAGAAATTACTAGAAGCTGCAGAAGTAGACCTAGTTTGGGGATAAACAGAGCTGTTGCTGGAATCTTCCGTATCATCTGTTTGATTGCTTTCTACTTCAGGTGAATGCTCTTTATCTAGGTATGCAGTTGAACCGTTCTCGGTATCTCTTTTCGGTTTTACCGAGGTAGATTCTGAGTGATCTTGATTTTCAGAGATCTGAAAGCGTTCTTCAGTATTTTCATACTCTATCTCACTACTCTCAAACTCAGTTTTTGACTGCAAGCGGGGCTCGTAAGCCATTTCATGTGAGTCTTCGGGTAGGCTTAGGTATCCTAATCCAGCTATTGCAATGGCAGAGGCTAATCCAGCAGCAATACGCATGCCTGAACCGAACCAAATACCTGCTCCCGAATTAGGTAGCATTGCAGCAGCTTTTCTCCATCCTGAGCGAGTTGGCTTAAACTGCCTTGCACCAAGTTTATCGGAGAAAAGAGCATCTAGGTGTTGGTCATCCAACATTTGTTCCATGTTGGTCCAACCAGATTCTGAAGGTTTAAAGTTTCTCCCGTTCAGATTCTCTTGAAATAAATCATCCAAGTTCTTTGAACTCATGCCGTTACGCGTTGCGTATTTTCGTTAAGTCGTTTCTCAATTCTTTCTTTCAAAAGCTTCCGCGCATTTGACACATGCCATTTCGAGGTTCCAACCGAAATTTCTAGCATGGCTCCAATTTCCTTGTGACTGAATCCATCAATCACGTGAAGGTTAAATACGCGTTTACTTACAGTAGGTAGTTCGTTGATCATTATTTGAAGTTCTTCTGCATTAAAGAACTTCTCCGCGGCATTGAAATCAATACTGCGGTTGTAGTGATGGTCATCAAAGTCTGTATACTCTATTGTTTCTTGTTCTTTCTTTCGCTTTCTATATTCATCTATCACCGTATTAATCATGATTCTACGAATCCATGCTTCAAACGGTATGTCTGTATTATACTTTTCCAGTTTTGTCACTACCTTCAAAAAACCCATGTTGAGCAATGCTTCAGCATCTGTTCTATTCTTCTCATACCTGATACATATGCTCATAAGAACGCTATAACACTTTTTATACAAATCGTGTTGCGCCCTTCTGTCTTGCTCTATGCATCGCGATATCAGGCTTTGATCAATCAACATGTCTTTTTCTCACCAAGGCGAATTGGTTTTGGTATACGTTGGAATATACGGAGAATCAGTAAGGTAGGTTGGTTAACCTTTTGTTTTATCTGAAATAATATGCAAATCGCGCTGAGGGAATGGAATTTGAACACCGTTTTTGCGGAACATAGCATCAATTGTGAATCGAATATCACTTTTTATGAATTCTATTTCCCATGTTTTTTCTGCCCAGAAGTAGAGCTCAAAGATGAGGGCAGAATCACCAAAATCTTCAAAACGCACATGAACGGGTTGGTTCTTGAGAACGTCTGGATGTTTTTTGGCTGCGCTAATGAGAACATCTCTCACCAATGCTGTATCTGATCCATACGCTACACCAACGGTAATTCTGAATCGAGTTACTAGGTTGCTATGGCTCCAATTAATTACGTCATTACTTGTAAGTTTGGAGTTAGGCACAACTAGCATAATTCCATCTCTACTTCTAATTTTAGATGTGCGAACATCTAATTGTTCAACCCTACCTATGGTAGAGCCTATTTCAACAATATCTCCCTTTTTTACCACCCCTTCAAATAATAAGATGAATCCAGAAACGATGTCTTGAAAGATTGATTGAAGTCCTAGACCTAAACCAACAAATAGTGCTGCAGATGAAGCCACCAGTAAACCAACATTGAGACCAATGGCTTGAAGTGCAAGCACGATACCTATTACATACAAGAAATAGCTAATGACTTTGGTAAGGGTATACTGTTTGCCTAAGTCATCAATATTCTGAGCCTCAAAGCTTTTCTTGATTATTAGTTTAGAGGTATATGCTATTAGGCGGGTACCCAGTAAAATACCAATTACCAATAAAATATTGTAGGGAGTAAGTATAAAATCCTTGATTTCAATTAATGGATACTCTAATATGGTTTTCAGTTCTTCCATGCTACTTCAGAATAGTAATACCTTGTAATTCAGCTATTTGTTTTTTAAGCTCCTGTAATTTGGTTTGGTCTTCCAGTAAAGGAAGTATGTCTTCCCCTTTTCCGTATGCTTCTTTAAGAGCAAACTGATTTTCTGAAATTAACCTCTCAATATGCTTAGTCTTAAACGCAAACAATGAGCCATCTACAGCTTTCTTGAGTTTCATTTGTTCTGTAGAAACGTAAATTTCTTTTCTCTCCCAATCATGCAGGGCGTAACGCTCCACCAATAGTTCTGCCACTGTTTTCTGAACTTCTGGAGAGCTTTCTGCAATTATCCCAGAGGTATTGAGTGGTTGATCTTTCATGATGAGTTCCTTGCAGTGATCAAAAATTTGACGGTAAACATCATGTCTAAAATCTATTTCGTCTGTTGTTAAGTCATGAACGATATAGTGCCCAACAGTAGTAATTACGTTCGTTGTATGAACTTCTTCATCTGTATGGTCTTCAACCGCTACTTCAATATCATCATTACCATAATTCAGAAGAACACGTAAGAGATCTCTTTCTTGAAATAAAGTTTCTCGTTCTTTTTCTACAACCGCTTCATTATGGTCGTAAAACGATGAAGTAGCAGATGAAGCACCCTGTTCTTCCATGGGTGGAGGAGGAACTTCAGAAGGGGGTGGAGGAAGAGTGTTATTTTGAACTCTGGTTTGTCTATCTAGACTCCTTCGCTCTTCTTTTATTTTCTCATCGCGGTACTTTCTTCTTGCCTTGTTTAGCTCTGTGATTAGCGCTTGCTCAGGTACATCCAGAAGTTTGCTGCATTCTTTTACGTAAACAGCTCTGGCAATATGGTCGGGAATAAGCGCTATGCTATTTACGATTTCATGAATGAGTCCTGTTTTTTTTATTGGATCGTCACCAACTTCATCTATTAATGCAGCAGTTTTGAACCTAATAAAGTCTTTTGCATTTTCTTTTAAGTAAGAAGCAAGCTCATCACCAGACATTTTCTTTGCAAAAGAATCAGGATCTTCTCCTTCTGGAAGAAGCACAGTTTTCACCTGCAATCCTTCTTCTAAAATGAGGTCTATCCCCCTGAATCCAGCTTTAATCCCGGCAGAATCTCCATCATACAGAACGGTTATGTTATTGGTAAACCGATTGATGAGTCTTATTTGCTCTTTGGTGAGTGCGGTGCCAGATGAGGCTACCACGTGCTTCACACCTGCCTGATGAAGTGCAAGTACATCTGTGTAGCCTTCTACCAAGAAGCAGTTATCTTCTTTAACAATGGCCTGTTTAGCCTGGTAAATACCGTAAACGATGTACGTTTTACGATAGATGTCACTCTCTGGAGAGTTAATGTATTTGGGAGCCTTGGAATCTGACCTCAAAATACGAGCTCCAAAACCTACAGGTCTGCCACTTTGGTTATGAATTGGGAAAATGACTCTGCCACGATAGGCATCGTATGTGCGTTTTGAACCGTCTTGCTGTTCTCGCTCTTTCAGTAGCCCAGTCTCAAGAAGATATTCTTTTTTATAACCTTTTTCTTCTGAGGCTTTAAGGAAAGCTTCCCAAGACTCTGGAGAATAGCCCAGTTTAAAGGAATCTATGGTTTCTTGTGTAAAGCCTCGTTCTCTAAAATAACTCAAGCCAACAGCCTTTCCTTCTTCCGATTCCGTTAGTTGATTTGCGAACCAGTCTTGAGCAAATTCAGAAACTACATACAAGCTTTCTCGTTTGCTTTGCTCTTCTTTAGCTTCCTCTGTTTGCTCTTCTTCCTCAACTTCTATGTTGTATTTCTTGGCTAAGTACCTAAGAGCTTCAGGATAGGTCATTTGCTCAAGCTCCATCAAGAAGGTAATGGCAGAGCCGCCTTTTCCAGAGCTAAAGCACTTGAAAATCTGCTTGGCAGGACTAACTACAAATGAGGGTGTTTTTTCGTTGGTGAATGGAGAAAGTGCTTTCATGCTAGAACCCGCTTTTTTGAGTTGCACAAAATCACCTACTACCTCTTCAATACGGGTAGCATCCATAATTGCATCTATGGTCTGTCTAGTTATCACCTTTGATCAAAATCCTCTATTTTAAGCACCTTACCTTGCTCGTTTCTGTATTTCCAAAGCCCAACCTCTTTTCCATTCTTATACTGACCTTCAATTCTAATTTGTCCATTGGGATACCACACCGTGCGTTTTCCTATTGCAAGGCCGTGTTCGTAATACCCTTTACTCCAATTGGAACTATCTGCATAAAAGGCATTCCACTCTCCATGGCGTTGACCTAGGCTATCTAATTTGCCCGATAGCTTTATAGCACCATTATCATGATACTCAGTCTGGTTTAATGGAACAGAATCGCTACCTGAAATGAGGTATGCCATTTCTATTCTGGGATTACCATTCTCAAAAGTATCTTTTATAACGGTAATTTCTTGTGGCTCAGAACAACCCGCTAGAATGACAATTACGAGAACCAAAAGGTTATACTTCTTCAGCAACCACATCTTTTACTTCAGGCATGAAACGATTAAACAAATTCTGAATTCCTCCTTTTAATGTGGCCGTACTGGAAGGGCATCCACTACATGCTCCACTTAGTCGAACTGTTAAAATTCCATCTTCATACGACTTGAAGTGAATAGCTCCCCCATCACCTTCTACGGCAGGGCGCACATATTCTTCTAGCAGATTGATGATTTTTTCTTCTAGTTCGTTCTGTGGAGTAGCCGTAACCTTAACTGGAGCCTCTTCTCCTGAATCATTCTTAACCGTATGTTGTGTTTGTACAGGAGGTTTATCAAATACAGGGTTATCTGCTTGAAGGTAATTAGTGAGGTATTCTCTAAGCTCTAGAACAATGTCATCCCATTCAACCAAATCTGTTTTGGTGATAGACACAAAGTTATTGGCAAAGAATACGCTCTTTACAAAAGGAAAGGTGAAGAGTACGCGAGCTAACGGTGCATCTTCACATTCGTCTTCAGAGTTATATTCAATCGTAACGCCATATTGAATCATGATTTTGTTGGCAACAAACTTCATAACAGCTGGGTTAGGGGTGCTTTCTGCATATATAGTAACTGGCACAGCTTTCTTTTCCATAGTCAACTTAGTTTAGTTTTGATGTTGCAAAAGTAACATAGTATAAAACGGCTGAACGATGGCTTTGATTAAAACTTGTAGAGGAAAAGAACCTCAATTTGGTGAAGACTGCTATTTAGCGGAAAATGCCACACTCATAGGAGATTTGATTGCAGGTAACGAATGCAGTTTTTGGTTTAATTGCGTGGTTAGAGGAGATGTTAATGCCATTCGATTGGGGAATAAGGTAAATGTTCAAGATGGAGCCGTTATTCACTGTACCTATGAAAAAGCTGCAACAACAATTGGGAATAACGTTTCTATTGGTCATAATGCATTGGTGCACGGCTGTACAATTCACGATAACGTACTTATTGGTATGGGGGCCATAGTAATGGATGGTGTAGTTATTGAAGAGAACTGCTTAATAGCAGCGGGAGCAGTTGTGCTTGAAGGAACCCATATTGAATCTGGTAGTGTTTATGCAGGAGTTCCAGCGAAAAAAGTGAAGACCTTGAGTAAGGAGCTTTTTGAAGGTGAAGTAAAGCGAATTGCCAACAACTATCTGATGTATTCGGGGTGGTTCAAATAGATTGAATGGTGTAATTCACTGATCCCATTCTTTCTAAAATTGATTTACAAACATCCATTTTTCCGTTAACGAAAAAGGCATCTGCTTTTGTTGAAGTACTGGTTGTAGTAAGTCTTTTTTGTTCTAGTATACGCTTGGTTTGTTTGGCAGCGGCTCTTCCAGAATCAATTATTTTGACTGTTTGTGGTGTGAGTTCTTGAATCTGCTCTTTTAAGAATGGGTAATGTGTACAGCCCAACACAATGTGATCTACTTTTTCTTCAATCATAGGAGCGAGATACTCCTGAAGCAATGTCGTCATCTCAGCGCTATGTATTTTCCCCGCTTCAATGAGCTGAACCAATCCTTTACCCACAACGGTAATCGTCTTTACAGACTTACCGTAAGTTGCTGATGTTTCTCTGAATAATGGACTATTTAGTGTACCCTTGGTGGCTAGCACCCCTACTTTTTTGGTAGAGCTGTTCTTTGCGGCTGGTTTTATAGCGGGCTCTATTCCAATAAAGGGTACATGAAACGATTGTCTTAATTCTTTAATGGCCATAGTAGTTGCCGTATTGCAAGCAACCACTATGAGTTTGGCACCATGGTCAATTAGAAATTGTGCATTTCTAAATGCGAGTGCTTTAATTTCATCAGGCGGCAATTCACCATAAGGGGCATTTGCACTATCTGCTAAATAGATAAAATGCTCACTAGGTAAGAGATTGGTTAACTCGCTGTAAATAGAGAGTCCGCCAACACCTGAGTCAAAAACACCTATGCTTCCTAAATTATTATCCATAAAAAAACACCCCATAGGGAGTGTTTTCAAAAGTAAGCTTCAAAGCCGTGTTATTGTATTCCTAAGTGCTTTTTCACCAATGGCATAAGGTCTGAGCCTTCTGGATAATGAACAACTGCACCAGTGCTAGTATCAAAAACATAGCTAAAACCGTTAGCTTTTGCTACATCATCAATTGCTTTCTGAGCCTTGTCTAATAAAGGCTGAAAAAGTTGTTGTTCTTTTTTAGAAAGCGACTGTTGTGCAGTTTGCTGAAAGTCATTGATTCTACGTTCCAAATCACTTATTTCTTTCAACTTAGTTTCTTTTACTAGATCACCCCAAATTTGCTCATTAGTTTGATACTCAGTAACTTTGCCCTGATACTCATTAGACATAGTTGTAAGTTGATTTTCTAATTGCTTGGCATAGTTTTCCAAATCAACTTGTACTTGTCTGCTTTCAGGCATAGCCTGAAGTAAATCACCAGAGTGAATATGGCCAAATTTCATTTCTTGAGCAATACCTGCTCCTGTTAGGCCAAGAGTAATGGCCAATAATACTACTAACTTCTTCATTGTATTCATTTTTGTAGGGGGCGTCAAATTTATTCGTTTCTGCTAGATAAACCCAACTTTCTCAAGATCACATCACTTTTGTCATATTTAGGATTTGAGAAAAGCATGTTAGAGTTCGTGCCCTTATCAAATATTACGGCATAACTCCTTTCCTTAGCCAACTCCTTAATTTCGTTAAAGATCTCATCTTGTAATGGTTGTATAAGTTCCTTGCGTTTTTTGAATAGCTCTCCGTCTACCCCAAATTTTTCTCGTTGATAATCTAAAGCTGCTTTCTTTTTGTCCTTAATTTCTTCTTCTCTTTTGGTTTTCATATCAGGGGTCAGCAATATTTTCTCCGCTTCGTAGGCACTTTCCAAACGATCTATTTCTTGCCTTTTGGCTTCTATTGTTTCTTGCCATTTTTTAGAAAGTGCATCAAGCTCTGTTTGCGCTTCTTGAAAAGCTGGCATGTTTTCTAAGATGTATTTTGAATCTACGTAGGCAAAGCGTTGTGCAAAGCTCGTGCCAATTAGAAACATACCTATGAAAAGCAATAACAACTTCTTCATGATTTCAATACATTAAAGTTCTCCTAAGTTAGCACCAATGGTGAAGTGGATTTGAGAGCGAGGCATTCCTGGAGATGTTGGAACATCATCAAAACGGTAACCCCAATCCAACCCGAGTAATCCAAACATTGGTAGGAATACACGTATACCAAATCCACCGGCTCTGTAAACGCTGTAAGGATTGTAGGTATTAAAGTCTTGCCAAGAATTACCAGCCTCTAAGAAAGATAAACCGTAGATCATGGCGCTTGGATTCAAAGAGAAAGGATAACGGAGCTCAACCGTGTATTTGTTGATTATCGTACCTCCTGTTCGCTGTCCGTTCGTAATTGGTGTTAATGACTGGTCGTTATAACCTCTTAATGCTATAATTTCTCTAGCATCTAACGCAAAACCAGTTAATCCTGACCCACCTAAATAAAAGCGTTCAAATGGAGAGGTTTGTGTTTCTGGCGAGTATTTGAACAAGCCACCAAATCCCACTTTTGTGTAAAGAACAAGTTTATCTACAATAGAAGTATACCAAGCTGCTGTGAACTTCCATTTGTTGTATTCAATGTACTTAAACTGTTGTGATTGAGGTGCAGTATTGTAATCAATGTCATTGAACCACGAATAAGGAGGAGTGAATTGACCACTCAAACTTACTTGAGAACCGCTTCTTGGATAGTTCAAGTCATCAATTGAACTTCTAGAAATAATGGCCTTGTAGAAGATGTTGTTGGCATGTCCATCATTGAAACCTTGGAAAGTTTGCCACTGGTTCACATTATAGTTTTGCCAACTTATTTCTTGATACAATTGAAAGTTATCATCTGGCCATTTTAGTCGTCTACCCAGACCTACAGAAACTCCAAAAATATCTAGTGCTCTTCTGTTCGGATTATCTACACGATCACCATCATCATTCTTGGCATATCGAGGTTCTCCATTGGTTTGGATGGAATAATAGGTGCTTACTGAAAGAGCATTGGGCCTTTTACCACCTAGCCATGGCTCTGTAAAGGAAATGGAATAGGATTGAAAGAAAGAACCATTGGTTTGTGCACGCAAGCTCAACCGTTGTCCGTCTCCTGAAGGTAAAGGGCGCCAAGCTTCTTTGTTGAGTACATTTCTGATACTAAAGTTGCTAAAAGAAAGCCCCAGAGTACCTACGATAAATCCGCCACCAAAACCACCAGAAAGTTCAATTTGATCAGATGGTCTTTCAGCAACAACATAGTCTATATCTACCGTTCCATCATCAGGGTTAGGCTTTGGAACTACATTCATTGCTTCTGGATCAAAATACCCCAGAATAGAGAGCTCTCGTTGGGTTCTAATGATATCAGACCTACTGAATAAGTCTCCTGGTTTTGTTCTAATCTCCCTACGGATTACGTGTTCGTTGGTTTTGGTATTACCCAAAATATTAATTCGTTTAATCCGAGCTTGTTGCCCTTCATAAATACGAATTTCTAAGTCAATGGAATCGTTTTCTACATTCGTTTCCACGGGGTTTACTTGAAAGAAAAGATATCCGTTATCCATGTAGAGCGAGCTTACATCCAAACCAGATTGATTCATGAATAAGCGAGTTTCTAATTTTTGCGGATCATACACATCTCCTTTCTCAATGCCTAGAATATCATTAAGCTGCTTGGTTGGATATTTGGTATTTCCTATCCACTTTACATTACGGAAATAGTAGCGATTTCCTTCATCAATAGTAAGCCCAATGCGCACGTTTTTCTCGTCTGTATCAACAACTGAGTCTGCTGCAAAACGTGCATCGCGATAGCCTTTAGCTCTATATTTATCAAGTACGGCTTCTTTATCTATTCTATAGTTAGAGCGAATGTATTTAGAGGTTTTAAAAATGCGTAGCCTTACCCTGCTATTGATATACCCAGCCAACATATTGGTAATTGTATCGCTGCGTTGCTCAATAACAGTTTTCTTAAAGAGCTGAACCAAAAACTTATCTATTTCATGGAAGGGTTTAAAAATACTTCTGTCTTTGGTTTCTTTCATAGCGCGCTTCACTGCGCTCTCAGAAAGTGCATCGTTTCCAGTTATATCGATACGCTCAATTTTCACTTTCTTTCTCTTATCTACCTTGATAATTAGAAAGATATGGTTGGTGAAAAGTGTATCGTCTTTTTGAATGACGTCTACAGAGGTGTTCAAAAACCCTTTGTCAACAAAATGATTGCGAATGGTAGTCTTTGTTGAATAGATTAAATTTTTAGTTAAGATTTTCTCCTTGTATAGGTTGATTTTTTCCCTGATGTCATCTGCTTCAGACTTTGAAACTCCTTCTAACTTAAAGCGAGATAGTCTAGGTTGCTCTGCAATCACAAATTCTAGAAAAATCTTATTTCCAACAACCTTAGTATAATTCACTTGGATGTCTGAGAATAGGCCTTGCCCCCAAAGGTTCTTGATAGCATCGCTGATTTCAATGCCAGGTACATCAACTTGATCACCTACAGACAAGCCCGTTAATAGAACAATGGCATTGGGGTCTAATGTTTGTGTTCCCTTAACCGTAATTCCACCGATTTCATAAGAGACTGGATTGGAGTAATCAATCTGCTTATTGTTGTTTCCTCCTCTCAAGTTGAGTTGAGCTAGGGCGGGGATTGAAGTTCCAAGTATGATACAGAAAAGTAGAAGAGTTCTAACCATTAAGCTGTTCTCCTGTTTTACCAAATCTGCGTTCTCGTTTTTGATAGTCTGATACAGCCTGAATTAGATCGGGTTTTCTGAAATCTGGCCAATACTTGTTCACGAAAATGAGCTCTGTATATGCAAGCTGCCACAAAAGGAAATTACTTATTCTGTATTCTCCGCTAGTACGAATCATTAATTCTGGATCTGGAAAAGCAGCGGTAGAAAGCTTTGATGAGAAAGTTTGTTCATCAATAGATTGCGGGTCTAGTTTTCCATCGGCTGCCTCTTTTGCAATGGATTGAACGGCATTAATAATTTCCCAACGTGCACTGTAGCTCAAAGCTAGAATTACTTCCATTTGGTTGTTTTCGGCTGTAGCTTTCATTGCGTTTTGCAGTTCTGCTTTGCAGTTTTTGGGAAGACTATCAATATTGCCAATGGCGTTTAAACGAATGTTGTTTTCATTTAGTGTGGGAACTTCTTTGTTTATAGCATTAACGAGCAACTCAAAAAGAGCTCTAACCTCAAGTTTCGGTCTATTCCAATTCTCCGTAGAGAAGGCATAAAGGGTGAGGTATTTCACTCCCATTTCTGCTGCACCTTCTATGGTATCGCGTACAGCATCGAGGGCATTTCTATGGCCAAATATTCTGGCTTTGCCCTTAGTTTTTGCCCATCTACCATTACCATCCATGATAATGGCAATATGTTTAGGAACACGTTTCGAATCTATAGCTTCAGGTAACTGCATAACAAAAAAAATCGTCCGTAGACGATTGGCGGCAAATATAGGTTATATATCGTCCTGATTAAAGTGACAGGCGTCTGGATTACCTGTGATATTTATAGAAAGTGTGATACCAACAAAAGAGAACCAATCATTGGTTTGAGAATTGCCTCGTTGTGTGCCCCAATTAGAACCATCACTGCCTTGTTGCTCCAAGCTTCTGTCTGATAATTTCCTTGCTGTTTGAGATAATGTTGAGGGGTCATCTGGATAGCGTGAGCTTACATCATCTATGTAGTCAGTAAATGTTCTTCTAAGCCCATATTCAGCGGAGAAAAGCATACGCTCAGATAAGCGAAGCTTGAACCCTACACCAAATGGAATAGCTATTCCAGTTCTACTGTAATCTTCTCCTTCTGTTTGTAAGGGTTGTAATTCGTAATTATTTCCGTCTAGGGAAGCTTGCGGATTGAAGTAGAAACCGCTAATACCAATGAAAGTATACGGAGTGAAATAATCTGGATGTTTAAATGCGCTAGGTGGATTGAATGGATTGAATGCTCTAAAGTTAAACTCCACAACTGTACTTAACTCGTAAATGGGTGAGTTAAAACTAAGATTGCGGTATTGGACGAAAGGATCATCTGAATGCGAATCTTCTCCAGATAGGTTGCCAAAAAGTAAAGATGCTTTGAGTGCCCAACGCGGATTAAGCGTCTGTCTTGCGGTAACACCAAAGGCAAGATGATTGTTAGAAGCCCGTAAATGGGCAGATGGGTTGATGTCACCGTTATAATATGACAATCCCCCAAAGGCACCTAATTCTAAGAGCCTTTGAGGAAATGCATTTATACTAATGACAAGACTTATGATTAAGAAAACCGGTATTTTCATTTAGCATGTTAACGCTACCGGTGCAAAAATAGTCTTTAGAAACGTGTTCTACCTCTTCTACCTGTTTTGAACTTGTAACCAACAGTTACAAACCCAAACATGTAAGAATCTAAGGCTTCACCACCACGTTGTCCACCTGCTTGACCTGGACCTAAGTCTGCGCCATCATCTAGGTTGATGCGTTTATCTGCCATTTCTACGGCTTTATCGCCATAAGCTGCGGCCAACGCTGCAGGATCGTAATAATCTGTACTTACATCATCCAAGTAATCTGTAGCCGTCATACGAACACCATACTCGATGCCAACATTCCATTGCCTGTTGATTGTATACTTGAATCCAAAACCAATTGGAGCAGTAATTGCAATTTGACTGTAGTCGCTAGGACCACCAGGAAGACCTTGGCCTTCTGTGTTCAAATCTGCAAGCTTCACCCAATCACCGTTGGCATCTTCACCTTGAGGATCAAAGTAAAACAAACCAATACCTCCGAAGAGATAACCAGAGATTGGTGATCCGCCACCACCCTTCATGCCAGGAACTCTGTAAGCCGAAACTGTGCTTTCCTTCAAGAAGTACAATTCTCCTTGGACGGAGAACTCCACTATATTAGAACGGAAATTTAAGTTCCGTGCCTTACGGCCTGGGTTAGCGGCTTCGGCATCATCACCAAAGACACGACCATACAACAGGTTGCCTTTAAGGGCAATCCTTTCTGTTAAGCGATATCGGTAGCTTGCTCCTAACGCGGGTCTGGTCTTCACGAATTGGAAATCTCCAAAACGTGTACCTTCTCCGGTAGTTGCACCACCGAGGTCACCTAAATAGTTTGCGGCACCGAAGTTAAAGGACACTTCGTGCCTGTAGCGCTTCCAGCGCTGAGCTTTTGAAGGGGTAACGAAGACAAGAAAAAGGGGGAAGATTAAGAAGAGAGATAAACTTCTTCTTGTCATAAATTTCAGAACGTTTGGGCAAATATAGGCGTTAAATTGGAAAGGTAAGTATTTCAACCATTTATCTACGGTTAATTCTACTAGAGCTTCACACGTTTACGCTTCTTTTTGCGTGAAAAACTTAGCTTTTGGTCTGGTGCTAGTTTATAGTTTACACTGAAAATGAGGCCCATATAGACATCACTGTTCTCTGGGTTACCTCTAATTCCGCCTGGTGATCCTTGTGAACCAGTTAGCCGTTGATCTGCCAAAGAAGTGGTAAGACCGTTAACTTCAACTCCTTCTTGAGAAAAATCATAGTATGTGGTGCTAACATCATCTAAATAATCTGTGCTCGTAAAGCGCATAGCGCCTTCTATGCCAAAACTTAACTGCCTATGTACTACAAATTTCACTCCTGCACCTGTAAGAAGCGCTACGCCAAAGGTTCCATATTCTGCAGGGCCGCCAGGCTGACCTTGTCCTTCTGTACCTAACGGACGAAGTCTATACCACGTGCCATTTTCTGCTTCGCCTAACGGACTAAATAGAAAAGGAGCGGCTCCTGCCAATACATAAACTCCAATTTCTTTGCTCTTTTGACCGTATCTGATTGCATTAACCGTGTTCAGTTTACCAACAGGTTCTTTGATTATATAGTACTCAAACTGTAAACCAAGCTCGTATATATTGGTCCTAAAGTTGAGGTTTCGAAGTTTTCTTCCTTCATTCTTAGACAGCTCATCCGAACCTTGAATCCATAAATAGCTTATAGATGACTTGAATGCAATACGTTCGGTAATCTTTAACCTGTAAGCTGCTGTTAGTGCAGGTCTGGTCATTCGTAAGTGAAAATCTTTGATGTACCCACCATCTCCCTCACCTCCACCGAGATCAGTTAAACAGTTCGCAATTCCAATACCAGCAGAGAACTCATGTCTGTAGCGTTTCCACAGTTCTCTCTGGCCATAGGATTGAAGAACCCCAAAGCTTAAAAGGAGTAAAAGGTTTAATCGTAACATAATCCTTTAAGGAGGGATTATGCCGCGAAGATAGAAGAAAATAGAACTGTTGAATTAGTTTCTTTTGTCTAAGCCCCAATTAAGCTTATTGCGAAGTGTTTTTAAATAGCTGTAATCTGGGAGCTTAATCAGTCTAATCGTATTGTCATGTCTTTTTGCTGTTAGTTCTACATCACTGGAAATTACTTCTGTTCTTGAATCCAGAGATACCAGGAAACTATCAGATCTTCCTTCAACTTTAAATGTTAGGGTAGCCTTATCTGGGATAACTATAGGCCGAACGTTGAGGTTGTGAGGCGCAACAGGCGTAATTATGAAGTTATTGGAGCCAGGGAAAACTATTGGGCCTCCGCAACTCATGGAGTATGCAGTAGAACCAGTTGGGGTAGATACAATCAAGCCGTCTGCCCAATAGGAGTTTAGAAACTCACCATCCATATACACATGAATGATAATCATGCTTGAACTATCGTTCTTGTGAATGGTCATTTCATTGAGTGCAAAGTTGTATTCGCCAAACAAACTAGGTTTAGAGTTCAATTGAATTACAGATCTATGCGCTATTCCAGCGTTTCCTTTCTCTATGTGCTTGAAGGCACCTTCAAGGTCATCTGTAGAAATTCTAGATAGAAAACCCAACCTGCCTGTATTTAGACCTACAATTGGAATAGTACTTCCGAAAATATACTTTACCCCATCAAGAAAAGTTCCATCTCCTCCAATGCTTACGAAAAGATCTACTTGCTTGCTTTGTATGTCTTTTGGGGCATGGAACACATGAAACTCATCAGCTACAAGGCCTAGCTCTTTAATTAGTTTAGCGAATCTAGCGGATACAAGTACTTTGAACCGATCAGGCTTGAGCAGGTGCAAAAGACGCTGAATATCCTGAACATGTGCAGGTTTTATTTCTTTGGCGTATAGCGCAATTGTATTCATTAAATGGATTTTTTGAAGTGAAGGTATAAACCTTGATCTCCGTTATTTGTGAAGGCATACTCCATACGAAACACAATATCGTAATAAGTTACGACATCGGCTCCCAAGCCATACCCAACTAAGAGTTCATTTGACAATGGGTTAACAGAGGCGTACAAATGATCAAAAGCATAACCTACATCACAAAAGGCATTTAAGTACATGGCATACGAAATGGTATTGAATTTCTCTGAAGGAATGAATTCTATTTTTTTGGACGCAGGCTTTATCAGTTCCCATTTGAGATTTGCTTTATGATGAATGTAGTGCTGCGCATCCATAACGTAAAGCTCAAATCCACGCACAAAATTGTTATTGTAGCCAAGGCCTTGTTGAAAGGCGTAGGGTGGATCTTCTAGCAGGTTCGTTTTACCCGTTATTCCATTTGCTGCATAAAGCCGCTTTCCTAATTTAAAGTGATTTCGAATGGATATTGAAGCCTCCAATATGTTTAAGTCATCATTCTCTAACAATCCAATGCCTTGTTTTACAGCATAGAATTCTGCAACACTACCTTTGAGTGGATAATCCATGTAGTCTCGCTTATCATATTTTAATAGATAGCTCAGGAAGATTTGACTACTAAAACTTGCATTATTTTTTAAAAAGTCAGTTCCAGCAGATTTTAAAGAGTCTGAAGCATGAACCGCAGAGAACCCTGCGGTTAACTCTTGCTTCAAGTACAAGTTCCGTCTATAGGTTAAGCGCACATTGGCGAAATACCTTTCTTGCAGAGCCTCGTTTTCATTACTCACAAATACCCGTTCATTGCCTGTACTGGCATAGTTTACTTCTTTATTCATTCGGTAGCCAGCACCAATCTTTAATCCAAGGGTTCTCTTCTTGTTTAAGTAGGGAATGTCATATTCAGTTCCGAATGCCTGCTCAAATCCTGTTTTGAAAGTAAATCTCAAATTTTCGTTTCTTCCTCTAAAGTTTTGCCAGTCTAGAAAGATACCGTAACTCAATCTTCCAAAATCTTTGTCTTGCCACCACCTATTGAAGTTCCTATCTGCATTTTCTAATATGAGAAACGGCCAGATATACCACCTTTCTGTAACTGTAATATGGAAATCAATTAGATTGGCTTCTAAACGAGTAGTGATAACTACACTATTGAAAAGACCTAAGTTGAAGACATTATCTTGGGAGCGTTCAATCAAATAGTTCAATCTTGAACGGGTTAGCGTATCTCCTTCAGAAAACTCTAACTCTCTTTCAATAATATATTCTTTGGTAGTCTTGTTTCCAGAGATTAATACCTGGCCTACCATCACTAAAGAGGAATCTTGTTGTTTTTGAGCAACAACAAGTCCAGATAAAAGGGTTAACAAAAACAGCAGGAGAATTGCTGGGTAGCGCATCTCAAACGTTCAAGAAGTTCATCAAATTATCGTAGCGATCTTGAATATTCGTTTCATCTTCAGAAACATGGAAGCTACCAAGTACAGTGTAGTCATAGCGCTCAAAAGTTTGAAGTACATCTCCAATATCTTTTTTATTAAGCTTAAGTGTAACCGTTGTCTTTTTGGAATCAGAGTTTGCCGTGATGTAGCTACCTAGTATTCTGGTATCATTACTTTCAACAATTTGGGCAATTTCTACCATGGAGTAGTCTTGAATATTAATTTCAAGCATAATGATGCCTCCAATATCTTGAATAAAGCTTAAACCACCAATTACCTCCATGGCATGCGGCAGGGCAATGGAGCCAACAAATCTATTCTGGTCATCAACCACTGCAAGTGAACTTAGCTTATGTTCACTAAAGAGTTTTATTGCTTCAAAAGCGTGATCGTCTTTCTGTACGCTTTTTATATCTAGAATTTCTGGACGGTCGCGAAGGTGTTCATCCCAATCATTTAGCTCAAAAACTACTGATTCGCTTACAAGACCCATGTACTTTCCTTCATTAATCACAGGAAGGTGAGTCATCTTGAATTCATCCATCCAAGAACTAACTTGCTGAAAGTTATCTTCAAGCGTTAATGTGGGTAATTCATTTGTAATTAAATCAACAGCGAGCATAATGCGAGTTCCTGTGTTATACGTATACCTTTGCAAAGGCGAAAAAAGCCATTTTCAATGACCAAACTTAGTGTAAATATCAACAAAGTTGCCACGTTGCGCAATGCGCGCGGAGGTAATGTTCCCAATGTGCTACAAGTTGCATTGGATTGCGAGAAATATGGTGCAGAAGGAATAACCGTGCACCCAAGGCCAGACGAACGCCACATTAGATATAGTGATGTTGCAGATCTTGCTAAAGCGGTAACAACAGAGTTTAATATAGAGGGGTATCCTTCAGAAGATTTTGTGGATTTGGTGCTTAATGCTAAACCTGCTCAGGTAACGCTGGTTCCAGATCCTCCTCATGTGCTTACTTCCAACGCAGGCTGGAATACACGTGAGCATGCAGCTTTATTGAGTGATGTAATCAACACCTTTAAATCAGCGGGAATACGTACTTCGATTTTTATGGAAACCGATACTGACCTGATTGAGCTAGCAGCAAAAACAGGAACAGACCGTATAGAACTCTACACAGAGAGTTATGCAACGGAATTCTCTAATGATAAGGTAAAGGCGGTAGCACCCTTTAAGGCAGCAGCCGATGTTGCAGCAGCATGTGGTTTAGGGCTTAATGCGGGTCATGACTTAAACAGCGAGAATTTGGGTTTTTTCGCTAAAGAAGTGCAAGGACTATTGGAAGTTTCTATAGGGCATGCCTTGATTTCTGATGCACTTTATCTAGGCTTGGAAAATACCATCAATATTTACAAAAGAGCTTTGATGGCATGAAACTAAACTACAAGCGCTTGGGAGAGGGAGAACCCTTAGTTATTCTGCATGGACTTATGGGAATGCTAGATAACTGGATGTCTCTAGCCAGAGCTTATGCAGAGCATTTTGACGTTATTGTAGTTGATGCGAGGAATCATGGACACTCTCCATGGAGTGATACACACAATTACACGGAGATGATGCATGATTTAGAGGAACTCTTAGATGACCTTCACCTTACTGAAGTCAATTTATTAGGTCATTCCATGGGGGGTAAAACCGTGATGAAGTTCGCACAGAATTTCCCAATGATGATGAATAAGCTCATAGTTGCGGATATTGCTCCCAAAGAATATCCTATTCACCATCATGTAATTATGGAAGCCTTAAGAAGCGTTCCATTAACTGAACTAGAAAAACGAACAGATGCAGATGATTATTTAGCAAAACACATTGATGAACCTGGTATTCGTGCTTTTTTAATGAAGAGTTTGTATTGGAAAGAGAAGGGAGTATTAAGTTGGAGGTTTAACCTTAATGTGCTTAGCGATTCCCTTCCTGTAATTGGAGAGGCTATTTGCGATGCGCCATTTTCAGGAGATACACTCTTTATACGTGGAGCAAAATCTAATTACATTCAAGATGATGATTGGGCAGATATAGAACCTGTATTCCATCACGCGAAATTAGTAACGCTTCAAAATGCTGGACATTGGTTGCACGCAGAGCAACGAGAAAAGTTCTTAAAAGAGACGCTAGATTTTCTCCTAAATTAGTCGAAGTCAGTAGTTAGTTTAAATCTAAGTACCCGGCCATTTCCTGAATCTGCAACATAGAGCATGCTATTCATATACGCCACACCCATAGGGTCTCTGAACTGTGTTGCGTTTACTCCTTCACCTCCAAATGAAACATTAAGGTGTTTTGGACTAGCAGACCCAGGAGGAGGTGGAACGCCTTCTAATCCAGTTTGTGTAAATTGATACAGTGAGTCGGTTTCCGTATCTACTATGAAGAAAAAACCCGTTTCGTCATTGGCTACGGTAATAGCTGAAGGACTTTTAAACTTATTAGGTTCAGTAATGAAGCCATCTGCTTTAGAGGTATCTTCTGGTACTCGTCCTTCTGGCACGTAGTCAACACCAAAATCAGTTTCAACAAAGTTGATTTTTCTGTATTTAAATGCTGTGTTGGCGTCTGCCATGAGAACACCAAAATCTCTTCCCGGCACAACATTAATCTGCGGAGGAAGTGCAGAAGAGAAAACTGCAGTAGGCTTCTTGAAGTAGTCTCTAAATAAAGATCCAGATGAACTCACTGCAACTGGACTAATGTAGTTGTCATCGGTATCGAATAATAGAACCGCATCATCTGGTCCTCCAAATTGATTTGGGCTATTTCTGTTTCCAGTGCGCGTAACGTAATACTCATTGGTATGCATAAAGCCAACCCCTGTAAAACGAACATCGGCATCTGCCGCTGAAAAGGAACTTTTAAAGTAGAAAGGATGCACAATGCGATTAATGACTCTTGCATTGTTTATTCCATATCCCAAGACACCTTTCATGTCTATTCTGTAAAGGCATGATAAGGTGTATGGCTGATTGGCTATGGTAGTATCTATGGTTCCAATAGCCAGTAGATCAAAAGACCTATCTTGAGATAGATTGGTAACTCCAGGTAAGAATAGCCTACCTAATTCTCGTCCAGATTCATCTAAGGCAACAATTTCTTCGCTACCTGCATCTACTACATAGATTAGGTTATCAAAACCAGCTATTACATCTGTTGGTCTGATGAAATTATCTAAAATGGGTTGAATAGGCACATAGGCTGCTTCTCTAACTTGAAAATCAGGAATTTCAATAAAATCTAGGTCTGTTTTATCTCCAAAGTAGCCTTCACAAGCTGAAAACGAAAATGCTATAAAGACCGATGTAAGAATCAATAAAAGCTTATTCATGGCGCATTAGGTCTTTGTTGATGTTAAACGATAGCCCAACCAGGTGTTGAACGCCCATGTGGTTTGTAGGCATAACGGCATAATTCAAAAAGAGAGGATGGCCTCCAACACGGTGTCTTAATCCTCCTCCAAAGGATGGGAAACTTTGTCCTGCTACATTGAATTTATAACCTGCTCTAAAGAACAAGAGATTCTTGTAAATGTATTCTGCACCAAAGCGAAAATTTTCTGCATTATCGTTTGGATGGTCGAGTTCAAAAGCTCCTGTTATTTTATGGTGTTCTTGTTCGTAAACCGTCATTGAGGCACCCATTCTAAAAACTGTAGGTGCTGTATATTCTCCTAGGGCAACTCCAGTACGATTGAAATCTACCTCTAGATAGTCTCCAGAGAGTGATGAGTTACCAGAAAAGTTTTGAATCATTACAGCGAAACTCAAGTCTTTCCAATCTGTAGTATACAAGAAGCCCAAATCAAACCCTGCTGTGTGGTTTTTATACTCAGCCATTTGCTCGTAGATATACTTAAACGTTATTCCCGCAGAAAACATATCTGAAAAGCGCATTGCGTATGTTGCACCAAAGGCCATGTTGTTGGCGTAGATTTTCTGTCCCGTTCCTTGAGGCATGAACTCGGTTCTTACCTCCATGGCGCCTGTATTCAATGAATTGATTGATAAGCCAAAAGATGAACTCTCATTTATAGGGTAACCACCCGATACAAAAGCTTGGTTTACACCGCCTCCAACAAAGTAATTAGATGTAGCTAGTGTTAGGCTTCTCATATCAGCAACACCTGCTGGGTTGGTGTGTGCGGCATAGGCATCTGGCGATATAGATACGGTAGCTCCGCTCATTGCTAAGGAGCGCGGATTCATATCATTTTTCAAGAAACTCAATGCCGAAAGGCCAGCGCGTTGGCCTCCTAGGTTGGGTAGTATTTGCGCATTAGCTTGGATTCCTGCAAATAGCGCAACAATGAGATATGTTAACTGATACTTCATGTTAGAATCTAAAGCTTATACCGTATAAAAATTGGCGTGGAGGTAAATATCTTGCAGGGTTATTAGGAAGCGCGCCATTTTCTTCAGGACCAATGTATCGTTCGTCTCTGAAACTATCTGTTAGATCATCTCCAGCCTCCCAAGCTCTACCTGTAACGGGGTTAATAATTTGAGCGTTTTTATTGTCAAATAAGTTTCTTACTTCAAAGCTAAAAGTGAGTCCCGTACCACTTTTCTTAAATAAGAATGTTTTACTGATTTTAATATCTGTATTAAACCAGGCAGAGCCAGTTTCTGCTAGGTATTGGTCATTAAGTTCTCTGTAGAGTGGCCTGCCTAATTCATTAAATCCGTCAAGCTCCTGAGGAGTATACCTAAACCCACTAGTATAGCTAGATTGAAGGAAAACAGTCCACCCCTCTAAAGAGTAATTTCCAATGGTTAAAGATGAGTCTGGTGAAAAGGTTAGGCCCGCTTTAATGTCCCAGGGTCTATCCCACCGTAGGTATTGCTCAGAAGATAACTCAACTTCACCCGTTTGCTCTACTTGCAGCCCCGATTCTCTGGCAGAATTACTTTTACCCCGTGCAACTTGGTAGGTTATATTCAAAAACCCATTGAAGTGCTTACCAATACGTGCAAAAACCCCTGTTTCTATTCCTAAGATTTTGGCGTAATCTTGGTTGATGTACATTATCTTAGTTACATCTCTACCCGTCTGATCCTCTACGATAACTGGCCTTGAAACAATGTAATCAAAGCGGTTATTGTTAAACGCTGTCACCGTTATCCCTAGGTCTTTAGTAAGCTGTGACTTTATACCTAATTCATAAGACACGTTCATCTCTGGGTTCAAATTGGGATTACCCAAGTCTTGTAGGAATGATTGCTCTTGATATTTGGGGTCTAAACCTTGATATACAAATCTTGGGTGCGGTAAACGCATGCTGTGCCCATAGTTGAAATACAATACGTTATTGTCTGTAACAGGGAATGAGACGTTTATTTTAGGCAATAACCGTGTTTTCCATCTCAAACCAAGAAGACCAAACGTCTCGTTCATATAATCTTGACGAATTTGATCAACTACGGTGTAATCTGGATTAGCGACCGCTTCATCTGCAAATTTACCAGGTGCCCAGTAATTCAATCGCATTCCTAAGGTTGCGATAATGCCTTTGTAGGTAATAACATCTTGCACAAAGAACCCTCCGTTCATAGGAAATACGTGCCAAATATCATTGGATGCACCTATAGATACAGATGGTGTGGAAATGGAATCATTGATTTGGATAGGAGCGCCAACCCATGGCTTGAATACATCTGCCCATTGGTATTCTGTAAATTTATGCTCATGCCCAAATGATATACGATGTGTTTCATTTTCAGGATAATAGGAGAACTTGTATTTGAGGGTATATTCCTGAACATAGTGATCGTGCCAAGTTCCTGATATTCCACCATTATTTACCAGCCAAGGTCCAGGTAGGGTGTAAACGTCTAAATCATCTGGATTGAACAACTCTACCGGATCTGTTATGATATCGTCTTCATCTAATATTTCATCAACAGTTTCTTCTCTAAAAGGTCTTCCATTGGCATCTGCTCTTAGGTTAGTAAAGAGTCTACCAGCAGAAACGCTGAGGTTCCATTTGTTATTAATAAAGTGGTTTAGATTTAATGCAGTAAGGTTAGAGTGGTGGGTGTAAGTTGTAGCATTATCTAGGTTTAGGCTTCTTCTAAACTGGAAACCTGGAGTAAGTATCGCGTCAAAACCTACAATTTGAAGTGTTCTGGTGTTTTGATTGATACTTAAAGAATGCTGGTTAGTGAGTGTGAGTCGAGTTCCCTTTTTAACCTGATAGGATAGCTTAAAGGTATGTGACCAAGAATTATTTTGACGTGGCGCCCAAAGTGAATCGTTGTTGGAGAATAGAGATGAGTGTAATTGATCGGCTGTTGGCCCAAAGTAGTCGTCACTTAAGAACATATTAAAAGCTGTGAAGAACTTCAGTTTCTTTGAAGTAAAGGGTACAGGACCACCCATAGAAAGGTCAACAATATCTGTATTCCAAGAATGTGGCGAGTCTGCATCAAACCAAAGATTGTCTCGTTGCCAAGAACCGCCAACTTCAAATTGGTCGCCACCTTCACGAATATTTGTAGAGATTACACCGGCAGAACCATCACCAAATTCTGCACCTGCTCCACCAGTAATTACTTGAATGTTACCAACTGAATTAGATGCTACGTTTACACCAAATCCTGTTCCTGCCAAGGGATCTTGTGCCGATATACCGTCTATCATGTATTGAGTCTCATATACACGAGCACCTCTAATTTGGAGTCCATCTTGAGTTTTAGATACGCCCGCCTGCATGGCAACAACTTCGCCAACATCTCGAACATTCATTTTTTGGATTTCTTCTTGAGTCACTTGAACTTCAGAAGATCCGGACTCTAAGTCAACCATGGTTTTCTCACCTACCACCGTAACTGCCTGCAGGGTTTGTGAGCGTAAGGTTAGTGAAGCATTTAAGGTTTGGGTTTTACCGTCTTCTATGCGAATACCTGTGAAAAGTTTATCGCCATAACCAATAAAGGATACTTTCACGGAGTAATCTCCTGGATTTACATCAGGAATAACATAATTGCCGTTGAAGTCTGTAGCAGAACCCTTGTAGGTTCCTACCAGTGTAACAGTAGCCCCAATAAGAGTTTCACCAGACTCCGCATCTTTTATTGTACCTTTTAGTTTCCCTTGGGCAAAGGAAGAGGCAATAGTGCTCAACAAAAGAACGGTAAGAATAGAAATCCGTTTAATGGTTAAACTCATCGTTCAAGATTTGATTGAATAAAGTTTCACGATCAGTAGGAGTCCCAAATTGGTATAGGGGAGCGGTAAAAAATACTTGGTATAAATCGTTATTCTGGTTTAGTCTACCGGCCCCCATCACATCTGGCCCAGTCCAAGTACCAAAGGCCTCTAATTGACCTGTATACATTACCGTAGCATCAGCAGTAGGATAGAAGGGGTCCATTCCCAATAAAATGCTATTGGGGTTCATGTTAGGAAAAGCAGATTGGTTATAGGTTGCAACTAATGTAGAGTCTGTTTGAAAAATTGCTTGCCCTGATGCTGTAGATAGGCTATCAAATGGAAAAACACCAGTTATGTTTGATACATCATTATTGGAACTAAAGGTGTTCACAACGATACTCTTTCCGCCTTGAGTTGAATAGTCTTGGATAGAAGGAGCAGCAAAACCAATAAGCATATTTTGAAGTCCGTTTACAGGATTTCTGTAGGTAGATCCATCACCAAAGAGGAATAATTTGTCGTAGTAAGACAAGATTAAATCGAAGGTTGGGTTCCAAAATTTAGGTTGATTGACCCCATCATCTTTTTCGAAATCTTCAAAATCATACCCTGGGTATACAACATCTAATGCAACCCGATAAATATTTGCTGTAGTTGAGCTTTGACCAGATACTACAAGCAGATCTGAACGCTGCGATTTAACGAAAATAGTGAGTGAAGTATCTATTTCAGATTCTGCATTTGCCAGATCGGTTACTTTTAGATAGAATGTGTTGGTATCCTCTAGGCGCAAGCCGTTTATTGTACTATCGAGTGGTGTTAAATTATTGTCATAATATACAAATGCCTCCGTTTCTCCAGCTTGAGCTGCATTTACTGGAGCAAGTGATATTTGACGTCTGTTTTTATCGATTTCAAACCAATCTCCATTATTCACCTTTAAAAATGCTGAAACGATTGATTCTGTTCCGTCTTGGTCAAAAGCGTTCCAGCGAAACGTGGTAACCAGCCTTGTAGAGTCTTCTGGGAAGCTCTCCTCATCAAACTTAACTTGGGGCGGAGTATTTTTTAGTGGTATACGCAGGTAGGCAGGGGATTCATCGCGGTTTTTATCATTATCAACTGCTCTTACATACAGATCTATGTCTGTGGTATCTGAACCTAGGTCTAATGAAAAGCGGAAAGTACTGTCAGTAGAAGTAGTTGGTTTCCATGCAACTCCGTCTAGTGATACTTCGTAACCCACTATGTATCCATCTTTGTCTGTTCCTAACCAAGACAATGATACAACACTGTTTAATCTATCGTCTCCTGTTAAGTTAATAGCGTCTACCATCAGTTTAGTCTCAGGATTTCCGTTGGGCAAGACTTCGCCCTCCCGTTCACAAGACCAAAAAAACAATAGCCCAAAGGCTAGACCAAGTATGCGTGAAATGCTCATGAGTAATAAATACGGGAGAGCTACAAGCCCTCCCGTAAATTTCGAATTAGTGTTTAATCACTAGTTTTTGAGTAGCCAAAATTTCTCCATTCAATGCAGATAAGCGCATTAAATAGATTCCGTTTGGAAGACTCTCTGTTTCAATTCCCGTACGGGTACCGTTTGTAATACCGTTAAAAACAGTTCTACCTGCCAAATCAGTTAGAACAATATTGGCTTGAACGTTTTCTTCAAACTCAACGAATACCATATTACTAGCAGGATTAGGATACAACTTCATAGTAACATTAACTCCGTTAACTTCTACAAAGCCAGTTGATGTATCTGGCAAGGCTACCGGAGTAGAGTCGATAACTAAAGCGTTGCCGCTGGCATCTGCCAAGCCTACATAGTCATCATTGTTTCTAGGGAACAGTTTGTAGTTCCCGAAGCTGTAATGCAATACACCAGTAAGGCTATCTAATTGCATTCCTTGCGCTGTAACGTATATTGAATCAACCTCAATCTCACCTTGGTTATTCACGTAGAACGTATCTGTAATTAACGATACATAAAGAGAGGAGAATGAGTTGTTATCTTGACGTCCTGCTAGAACTCTAGTTACGTCTGTTGCAGATACATTATTTCCAAAGCTGTATTCTCCAAAGCCTAAGTCTTCGTCAACAACTTCCATTGGTGTACTGCTTGGGTTAGCCAAGGTCAATAACATGCTCTCATATTTCTCCATGTTACGATCTGTATTTAGTGTTGCATCAGATGGATCTATTACAACTGGATTTATGGTACCCAAATCACCTGTTTTTGTAAGGCTAATTACTTGCAAGCGAGTAAAACCGAATTGCTCTTGTACTACACCTGTTACTTCAATTTCTTCTGTTCTGAAGAGCGTAATTAAGTCTGCACTACCAACCAATGCAATCCCTGCCCACTCGGTTTCACCTTCTTGTTGGATGTACACATAGCCTAAGTCATTCACCTTACTAGATGCAGTTACGATACCAGTTACAGTAACGGTATCTCCTAAGTAAGGAGAGTTGTCTGAACCATTATTAGGATCTAATACGTACTGTACATCATAAATTGTAAGACCATTATCTCTTACTGTGAATTGGCGAGGCGAAGTAGCAGGGTAGGTATTCATGTTACCGTCATTATCTGTTGCTTCCACATAGTAGCGCACAATCGTTCCGTCTGTTTGAGCAGGAATTTGACCTGTGAACTCATCTGTAGAACCGCCTACTAAACTCATAGAAACCGTTGTGTAGTTTCCGCTACCATTGATGTCGTAGAATAACTCAACCGATGATACTGTACCGTCAAAATCGGTAACAGTAACTGTAAGGTCTACATCATCTGTGCTTGTTGGGAACTTTGGTGAACGAATTTCATTAGAGATGATTGGAGGAGTTGCTCCGAATACGTAGTCATTCGAATCAAATGGATTCAATTCGTAACCACGACCGTTATCGCCTGTGCAACCGTTTTGAGAATGAATTACAATTCCTCTTAACGTATCAAACTGAGCACCTACTGGTGGAACAGTGAATAAACCTGTTGTTTGAGGTGAAGCTGCATTAACTGCTACGTGAGAAGGGAGCTTTTGAGCAATGAAACGATCAGATACGTTCATTACATTTCCGTTGGCATCTGCTACATCAAAACTTACACGACTCCCACCACTAAAAAAGTTCACAGCAGTTACTGTAAGATTGTGCATCTCAACATAAGCACCTTCCCATTGCTCACCAGTTTCTAATTGGTTCTCGCGGTTTTGATCGTTCAAATCACCCATATTCACAACTGCGGCAGAAGGTGCTGCACCTGATGTACCTATGATTTCTATGGCATCTCCATTTGAAGTTGATCCAATGTTATTGTTGATTGGGTTGAATTGTGTTTCACCATCAAAGCGGCTCACACTACCAATTACTTTAATCGTCCAACCAGCTAGAATATTATCTAACTCATTCACTGGGTTTCCACTATAAACACCGTGTAACTGAACAGCAGCAAAAGGTGCCATGGAACTATTGTTAGCAGTATCAACAACCCAAAGTCCAGGTCTGTATCCACCAGTTACTGAACCTGAAGCTAATTCTGTTAAACCACCATCGTGAATGGCTTTACCCACAATTATTACGGTATCACCGAAATATTGTGAAGTATCGTTACAATTTGCTAAGTCTTGTTGACTTACAAACTGCAAATCTGTGATTGAAACCTGTTGGTATTGTGCTGTTGCCAACATGGTTATTACACTAAGTACAACTGAAAGTACTACTCTTTTCATACGTATTTATTTAATTACCAAAAATTTGCCTTTATATAATTCTCCTGTTTCTAAGTCTTCAACGGTGAACAGATATACTCCTCTGGCAATGATTTGAGACTCTGCTGATAGCAAGTCCCATGCGTGTTCACCACCACTGAAAACATTTTGGTCGTTTTCATCACTGAAGGTTCTATACCAACGGGTATCTCTTCCGTTATAGTTTTGATCATGGGGTATTTCATCTATTAGGTCACCCGCAACTGTAAATACCCGAATCACGCATCGTTCTGGTAGGTTGGCGAACATGAGCTTTCTACTTTCTTCTTGGAATGAGCTCACACCTTCCCAAGCAGCGCCTGCGTAATATGGATTTGGATAAACGAATGGCTCGTTTTCTTCCATATTTGTTACTGGCCTTGTGCCTGTAAACACTCTGAATGTATTGGCAGAAGGGGCGGTTTCAAGTGACTCTAAATTGCTGGCTTCATTTCCACGATCAAATGCCGTTACAGCAATAGCATATTGCCACCCGTTGAGTACATTATTAATCGTGTACTTGTAATTGTACAAATTAGTATCCCCTTCAAAAGAAATGGGTTGCTCAAGCCGTATGGAATCTAAGCCTGTCTCAAAACTATATCCATTAGCGGGTAGGTCGTATTGAGCCAATTTCACAAACTCCAAAACAGGGGGAACTTCAACAACATCAAAGCCGAGTTTAGACATATATATCCCATACCCCTCAAAGTCTTGCTCCAATGTAATTGGGTCAATAGATGATTCGCTATTATTACTCCAATAGATGGTTATATTCCCGTCTTCTGCTTCAACGCGGGTACGAGGTGTATTTGGGGGTGTTGGTAAAATGAATCGTGTTATTTTACCGTCACCATCAGCGTCTTCACCTGGGTCTAGAATACCATTGAAATTTTCATCTTCACCATTGTATGCAGTTTGTGCCCAAGTTGCATTGGCATAGAGCTGTGTTTTTTGAAAATCATTATCGTCTGAGTTTGGCAGACCATCGTCTGTTTTTGGTGCCAATACGATGGCGAAAACCACATTTAGCGTATCTCCTGGCGCAAAATCTTGGAATGGTCCTATACTAATCAAATCAGAACGGTTGCCCGCCAATCCAAGCTGATCTTTGATAGAGCGTTGACCACAATTTGGATTTGTTGAAGCATCTTCTAACCAGCATTCATTCTCATTTAAACCGGAGTTTTGTTTGATGTAGCGCTGTGCATCAGAAGATGGCGTAAAGAATAAAGGGTCTGCAGTGGAATTAAACTGCCAAGCATTATAGGTGACCTCAATGGGATCGTCATAAAATTGGCCCGTTTGCTTATTAAAAGCTGAGTCTACAGCAGGGTGATGGAAGCCAAACTTATCTTCTGCTCCCAAAACCTTTTGAGAAATGTAAGACTCGGTATTTCCTACATCGCCACTGTGATCATAACAATAGGCTAGATAGAGGGAGTCTACGAATCCATTTCCACCCTTGTTATAGAATGCTGCTCCACCTTGGCCAGCAGGTGTAACATTTATGTTGCGAATTACGGTATTAGCATAGAACGAAGCATATGCATCTTCAATAGTATTCTGCCCATTGTTTACCATAGAAAGATTAACAATCACAAAAAAGTCACTAAAGGTGTAGTTCCAATTGTAGGTTTCCATACGCACATCCACGTTAAGTGGTTGGTTGTGGCCTTGGATAGGAATTTGGGTTCCTGGTATTAGGATGTTTTTATCTGTAAAAGTGGCAACATAATCTTGGTGAGAAATGGCACTTCCTGTGTAAAACGGACTTTCAAAAAGTGATGAGCGCTCATCTAAAACTCCAGTTTCTGTAGTGAACTCAAATCCAGATCTGCCGGTGGAATAGCCTTGAGGGGCATCAACAGCAGTTGTGGAAACCAATGTTACACCGTTCACTTTTCCTCCAATCCAAATACCTGATTCAAACATGTGCTCCACACCAGATCCTGCCGGAAACTCGCAAGATTGATCTCCAGAGCCATCTCGATATCCTCTAAACGCGTTGCCAAAAGTACCAATGTTGGTAACGTTTAATCTCACACGAGAGGAAGTGGTTGTTTGTTCCACAAAACTCTGACCGAAGCTTAACTCGTTAAGAATCAGAGATAAAAATACTATTACAAAAGCCTCTTTATTCATTGGGAGTGCAAAAGTACAATGCCTTGTGCGTGCATACATTATGACAACGTTAATTCTTGTAAGTTCTAATAACGGTTCTTTCTCCAGAATTAGAAGTGAAGGTCATGATTATTAAGCCTTTGTGTTGAGGTAAGTGGATTTTGATTTCATCTGTTAATAAAAAGGATACAGAAGTATTCATCAAAGTTCTTCCTGTTACATCAAAGAGTTGGAGAGTGCCAGAATAATCTGTGCTGCCTTTGTGTCGTATAATAAGCTCATCTTCTACACCTGGGTAAGCACTAAATTCGTGAGTGCTTTGAATTTTCTCAACGCCTAACGGAGCCGAGTAGCTTAGCGTAAAACTCATCACTACGGGGAGGTGATCACTTACTTCATAAAGCGCATCAATGACAGCAGCTGGTTCAGACGTGTTAACAGGAGAATTAATGGTTTGGTTAAAACGGTTGCCATCTTGCCCTAAAGCTTTGTATGTATTGTTTATGTACCCAATGCGTGCATTGTCTTCTTTAATGGATTCAGAGATGAGCACGAAATCAAAGCGATCGTCCATACCTCCACCGCTAAAGCAACCACCATTTGTTTGGCTTAATCTGGTAGATTGGGTGTGCGTATATCTGTAGGAAGCATTATTACTCCAACTACCAATCTGCTGAATAGGATCATAGAACCTTCTGTCTGGGGCATTGGAAGAAACTAAGTTGTCAAAATCTGCTGTGCTACCACTGTAGACGTTAAGATCTCCAGCTAACATAAAGTTTTCGATAGTAGGGTTGTTGTTAATATAGTCCATTAATGCAGCAGTTGCTTTGGCCCTGTCGTTTCTATCTGATGTTGAATTTCCAGCCTTCAGGTGTGCTACAAAAACGGTGAGGAAGGTGGTGTCTAAAGTTTGATCTAGTACTGGGTCTTTGTAGTAGAAGGTGATTGCATCAATTAATCGTACAATGTTAGAATTGTCTAAGTTGGTTTCAATGGCGTCTTGCGAATAAAGCTCAAACTTTTCTGTATTGTAAAAAGTAGCGTTCATTAAACCACTAAAAGAGGTTGCAGCATAGTTGGTGTAGTTATATTTAGTTTCTCCATCTGTATTGAGAGCATTGGTCAATAAACGGTCTAAGTTTACTGGGTTATTACCCACTTCTTGAAGACATATAATATCTGGGTCGGTATGTTTAATGAGCACTTTTAACCCATCCTCTTTGTCTGAGGAACTATTTGTAGTTCCATTACATTGCGATGTTGAATTGCGATAATTGAGAATATTGTAATTGAACAAAGTAGCTATTTCAAACTCATTCTGAGCTAAAGAATTATAGTTCAATAATGTAAAAACCAACAGAGTAAATGTTAAACGCATATGAGGGTTGTCTAAAATGAAGTGCAAATGTAGCAGGCTTTGACTTTTACTTCAGTTTTTTTGAAATCAATGAATCGTTAACACTTTTTACAAGCTTTTGATTGTGTCTGATTGGCTACACTAACGGAGTTAAAGTATCTTCGCCAACCTATCTGAAAAATAAGTGGTAGACCGTTTAGTTATTATACCGACATACAACGAGAAGGAGAACATTGAGCGAATGATTCGCACTGTCTTCTCACTTCCCCTTGAGTTCCATCTTCTTATAATTGATGATGGTTCACCAGATGGTACTTCAGAAATCATAAAGAATCTACAGCACTCTTATCCAGACTCACTCCATCTCATGGAAAGGTCTGGTAAGTTAGGTTTGGGAACTGCCTATATAGCTGGTTTCAAATGGGCACTAGACAGACATTACGAGTTTATTTTTGAGATGGATTGTGATTTTTCACATAACCCAGAAGACCTTGTTAGACTCTACGAAGAAGCGGTAAACAAGCCTGCTGATGTAGTTATTGGGTCGCGTTATGTTACAGGCGTGAATGTTGTGAACTGGCCTATTGGCAGGGTGCTAATGTCTTATTATGCATCAGTTTATGTTAGAAATGCTTTGGGTATGCCAGTTAGAGATGCAACAGCTGGTTTTAAGTGTTACAGGCGTACTGTACTGGATCACATAAATTTAGATAAGATTAAGTTTAAAGGCTATGCCTTTCAAATAGAGATGAAATTCACTGCTTGGCAAATGGGTTTTGAATTGGCGGAAGTACCCATCATTTTTACAGATAGGCAAGAAGGAACTTCCAAAATGAATACGGGTATTTTCAAAGAGGCGTTCTTTGGGGTACTTGAGATGAAACTTAAGAGCATTTTTAAACCATTAAAGCGCGTAAAATGAGAACTCTAATTCAAGGAGCAACTATCGTAAATGAAGGAAGAGTATATGAAGGATCAGTACTCATTGAAGGCCAACTCATCAAACAGGTGTTTGAAGGCAGAGCCGATGTAGAAGCCGATAGAGTGATTGACGGTACAGGCAAGTGGCTTCTACCAGGTATTATAGATGATCAGGTTCACTTTCGCGATCCAGGTTTAACTCACAAAGGAGACCTTTACACAGAGCCCAAGGCAGCAGTAGCAGGTGGTGTTACTACCTATATGGAAATGCCAAACACCAAACCAGGTGCGGTTAGTCCAGAATTATTGGAATCTAAGTATGAAAAAGCATCAAATATTTCGCTTGCGAATTACTCTTTCTACATGGGTACTACCAATGATAACCTAGAAGATGTTCGCTCAATAGATTATTCCAAAGTTTGCGGAGTAAAGATTTTTATGGGCTCCAGCACGGGGAACATGCTAGTAGATAGTATAAAAGCACTAGAAGGTCTTTTCTGTAAAACCAAGGTGATAATTGCAACCCACTGTGAAGATGACCCCATGATTGCAGAGAACTTGGCCAAATACTCCTATAAATATGGTAAGGATATTCCTGTTAATCTTCATCCCATGATACGGAGTAGAGAGGCTTGCTATGCCTCTTCATCTAAAGCAGTTGAGATGGCTCAAAAGTGCAGCACCCAACTTCACATCTTACATATAAGTACCAAAGAAGAGTTAGAACTTTTTAGAAACGATATACCCTTAAAAGAAAAGAAAATTACGTCTGAGGCTTGCGTACATCACCTTTGGTTTTGCGATGAAGATTATGCAGAAAAGGGAACCCTTATCAAATGGAATCCCGCAGTTAAATCAGCAGCAGACAGAGAAGCTATTTGGGAGGCTGTTTTAGACGATAGAATAGATGTAATAGCCACAGATCATGCACCGCATACTCTTGAAGAAAAAGAGAACGCATACGCGGATGCACCTTCAGGTGGGCCACTCATTCAGCATTCATTAACTGCTATGTTAGAGTTTGCTCATCAAGGAAAAATCACACTGCCTAAACTCGTACAGAAGATGGTGCACAATGTGGCAGATTTGTTTGATATAGAGAACAGAGGGTACATTAGACCTGGATATTTTGCAGATTTGGTATTGGTAGACCCTGATAATCCTTGGACGGTTTCCAAAGAGAATATCCTCTATAAATGCAAATGGTCACCGTTTGAAGGAACAACCTTCAAATCCAAAGTTGAGAAAACCTTTGTTAGCGGACACTTAGCTTATGACAGCGGTAACTTTGATGAAAGCAAAAAAGGTTTGAGACTCACATTCAATCGCTAATGAGGTTTGGTTTTTCAATACTGCTTGTAGTGTTTTTGATAGTGGGGTGTATTCCTGAGAACCCAGAGCCTCCTGCAGAAGTTTTGGATCAGTCTACTATGACAGATGTGCTAGAAGAAGTGCAGCTGATTGAAGCTTTTAGACAACGTGGGTTGGTTCTTCCCGCAAATGTAGACCCAGAGAATGAAGCCTCTAAGATGTATGCCAGGTTGTTTGATAAATTCGGAATAACAAAAGAAGAATTTAAGAGGTCGTATGCTTGGTATGAAGCTAATCCAGGGGTTTTGAGTGAGGTATATGATGACGTACTTGTTCGTTTGAGTGAAAAGCAAGCTAACGTTAGGAATCCTGAAGCCGCAAAGGCCGTAGCTAGAAGAGATTCTATTCGTGCGTTACGCGATACGTTAAATAAGCCTCAGTAGCATTTTCTATTGCTTCATCTACAGAGCGGAAACTGAAATCTGGCAAAACACTTTTTAATTTCTCTGAGGAATAAGTGGTAATTCGTTGTGCAGATTGTGCCGTTTCTTTCGTGATTTCTGGCTTCTTACCAGTGAACTTGCTTGCTAACCAAGCAACTCTGCATGCCAATCCCGTAAGCCATTTTGATGTTTTTATGTGCGGAGGTCTTTTGCCAAATAGTTTGGCTGTTTTGGTAAAGAAGGTTTTGAAAGACATATTCTCTCCAATGACTAAATAACGCTCATTGAATTGATTTTTTTCAACCAATCGAATTAAAACAGAAGCAACATCACGAGCATCTACAAAGGCATTTGCTCCAGTTGAATAAAAGGCAATTTCATTGTATGCTGAGTCAAGCAGGGTAGTAGAACTGCTACCCCATTTACCAGGGCCAACCACTATACAAGGATTTACTATAGAAACATTCAAGCCTTCTTCTGAACCCCGCCACACTTCGCGTTCAGCATAATGTTTAGAGATACTATATCCAGACGCGTTTCCCTTTTCATCCCATGGCAAATCCTCTGTTACAATATCTACTTTTAGTTGTCTGCCAATGGCGGCAGTAGAACTTACATAGGCTAGCGTTTTTACATCTGAAGATAGACAGGCATTAACCACATTCGCTGTGCCTTCTACATTTTGCTTTATGAGCGAATCGTAATCTGAGGGAACAAAAGAAACCATAGCCGCTGCATGATAGACAATATCCGCATTGGTAAAAACAGACTCTAAGGCCAAAACATCTAGGATATCAGCTTCTTCCCAAACAATTTTTGAAAAATCATCGGCTCTGCCGTAGTGTTCAAAAACGTGCTGGACATCAGCTGTAGAAGAAGTAGGGCGTTTAATGGCAACCACTTCATTCTCTCCGCGCATAAGCTGAACAAGCAAATGTGCGCCTACCATTCCGGTACCTCCTGTTACTACAATTTTCATTATGGCGAAAATAGTGGAACAGCATGAATAGGTAAAGGTTGGCTTTGGTTTTCATATTGTTGGTGCACGGCTATCTTTGCGCGCAATTTCTAAAGATAGACCATGAAAGATTTTGTAGCAGAGTTGAAATGGAGAGGCATGATTCACGATATTATGCCGGGAGCAGAAGCGCAGTTCCAAAAGGAGGTGACAAAAGCTTACATTGGATTTGATCCAACGGCAGACTCGTTACATGTTGGCCACCTTGTTCAAATAATGACTTTGAAGCACCTGCAGAATGCCGGTCACAAGCCTGTAGTATTGGTGGGTGGTGCAACAGGAATGGTTGGCGACCCAAGCGGAAAGTCTGAAGAACGCAACCTGCTAGATGAAGAAACATTGAACCACAATGTGAAATGCGTAAAGGAACAACTTGGAAAGTTTCTTGAGTTTGAAGGCGACAATGCCGCTGAACTCGTGAATAACTACGATTGGTTTAAGCCTTTTGGATTCTTAGAATTTATTCGAGATGTAGGAAAACACATTTCCGTTAACTATATGATGACCAAAGATTCTGTGAAGAAGCGATTGGAAACAGGGCTGAGCTTTACGGAGTTTACCTACCAACTTGTTCAAGGGTATGATTTCTACTGGTTATGGAAGAATAAAGGAGTTAAAGTTCAGTTGGGTGGTTCAGATCAGTGGGGTAACATTGTTACTGGAACTGAGCTCATAAGAAGAAAGGGCAGAGGAGAAGCTTTTGCAGTTACTACTCCGCTAATTACAAAGGCAGACGGTACTAAGTTTGGCAAAACAGAAGGTGGTAATGTTTGGTTAGATCCCAAGCGCACTTCATCCTATAAATTTCACCAATACTGGTTGAACGCTTCTGATGATGATGTGATTAAATACATCAAAATATTCAGCGAGAGGTCCAAAGAAGAAATTGAGGCACTGGAAAAAGAGCATTCTGAAGCTCCTCATTTAAGAGTGTTACAAAAGGCCTTAGCCGATGAGCTTACCATTCGTGTACATTCAGAAGATGCACTTGAGAAAGCAATAAAAGCTGGGAATATCCTTTTTGGAAAATCTACCCAAGATGACTTAGAGTCTCTAGATGAAGAAACCTTCTTGCAAGTATTTGAAGGTGTGCCTCAAGCCACTATTCAATCTGATGAGGTAGAAGGCATGGGTATTATTGAGTTATTGGTTTCTAAATCTGGATTCTTAAAATCTAATGGAGAAGCCCGCAGAGCACTGAAAGAAAACTCTATCAGCATTAACAAGACTAAAATAAAAGATGATTTTATTTTATCTGCCAAGCACACCATTAATAACCGCTTTATCCTGTTGCAGCGCGGAAAGAAGAACTATTTCTTGGTACGTATTTCTTAATGTTTGTTTAATAAAAAACACCAAACGTTAAACAAAAATTAAGCGAGGGCGTTTCATACGGTAAATCAATAAATCCGTATTGAAAATGAAAAACTTGTTTAAATTCAGTGCAATCGCACTAGCAACAATGTTAACGTTCACATCTTGTAATGATGATGACGATGACAACAACCCAACAACACCTACACCGCAAGAGCAAACAATCGCAGAGATTGCTGCAAATGACCCTCAGTTTTCTACGTTAGTAGATATTTTGGAGCGTGTAGACTTGGTGAATACCCTCAACTCACCTGGCGAGTACACTGTATTTGCTCCAACCAATGACGCATTCAACGCGGCTTTAGCATCATTAGGATTAAATTCTGTGGATGAGCTTGAATCTGCTCTTGGAACAGATGGTTTAAAAAATGTTGTATTATATCACGTTATTGGTGCAGAAGTAAAAGCTGCTCAAGTAACTACAGGCTTTGTTGACATGTTAGGAACCCACAGTTCAGGTGCGGCTTTAGATGCATATCTTGAGGCAACTGGTTCATCTGTAACAATCAATGGTACTTCTAATGTAGCAGCAGCGGATGTAGATGCATCTAACGGTGTTATTCACGTAGTTGATGGTGTATTACTACCATTGAATATTGTTGATTTGGCAAGCTTGAGTCCAGACCATACATCATTGGTTTCAACCTTAGCTAATACAGATTCAGATGGAGATGGTACTCCAGGTGAGTTGGTTGACGTATTGTCAGACGACAATGCAACTTTCACTGTGTTTGCTCCTGTAAACTCAGCTTTTGATGCAATTTCATCAACTATAGCTACGCTAACTGACGCACAAATTGGTGCGGTACTTACGTACCACGTTGTATCAGGAGCGAATGTAACAGCAGACCAAGTAACTGATGGTCCTGTAACAACCGTACAAACAGAAGATATTACACTCGGAACATCAGGTGGTGTAACCGTAACAGATGTGAATGGTGGTGTAGCAAACGTAACAGCTACAGACATTCAAGGAACAAATGGAGTAATCCACGTTATTGACGGAGTTTTAATCCCAACGCTATAAGCGTTTGGATTGAGGCAGGTAGGAGAGGCCCTCTTGAGCATAGCTCGAGAGGGTTTTTTTATTGTACCATTAAGTTACAGCCACGCACTTCAGCAGAATCATATCGGCCCAATACCTCAAAAGTCCCATCTTCATGTGCTTTTCCCAGATCTTCTGTGGCTATAAATGCACACGAGTAAATATTGGCTAAGTCAATAATATTTATTCCGCCTGTTACACCAGCGGGCACGGTTGAGAGTGGGTCTGAGGGGTCTCTCATAGTTACAGCCATATGTGCTGGGCAAGTAAATATATTATTCCCATGGCTATAGGCTTGGCTCAGAAGCTCTGTCATTCCGTATTCACTGTAAATTTGATCAACACCAAACCCATCTTTTAAAACTTCATGAAGTTCCTCTTTCACTATCTCTTTCCTTCTTCCTTTCATTCCTCCAGTTTCTAAGACACGCGTGTTTTTAAGCCGCATGGGAAAGGATTCGCAGAAATCTAGAATTGCATAAGTTACACCCCAAAGAAGTGTTTTTTTCTGTTGAGATTCTCTTCGAGTAATGATATCAGCTATGGTCTCTAATTCGTTCAGAAAAAAGCCTGAGTCTGAATCGTTAGTCGATTGTATCAATCCGTCTACCATATATACCAGTGAAGAGTTGCCTCGTTCCAAATAATTGGGAAGCAATGCGAGCAACGCATAATTTTCATTATTCGTAAAGCCTTTGTAGCATTCTTGGTAAGACCAGTCGTAAAGTGATGGTCTCGGAACATAATGCCTACCCTTTAATTGATTCGTTGTACCGCTGGTTTCAAATACAAGTTGGGCATCAAAACCGCTCGCGAGTACTTTATGCGATTTAAAAAAAGACACAGGAATGAACGGAATGTCACTAACAGACGTTATAGTTCTGTAGTCAACACCTAATTGAGATACAAATTCACCGTAAATAGGTACGTGTTGTGCTTGTAAACGGAAGAGATCTAAGGCTAAGAATTCAAAACTCTGCCTGTTAACGCCATTTTTAAGTGCCTCTTCAGCCTTATTGAATGTATCTATCAAGGTTTTGTAGATTTGAAGCGAATGTTAAACGGAGCAAAAATAATAGGTATCCTCTTCTTGGGGTTAATTGCAGGAGTTTCTTGTAAACCAGAATCATGTGATGACCCTGTGCCATCCATGTCTTATAAAGATCTTATTAGTATTCAAGATAGTGTATACCGTTTAGAGTTTAGTTTTAAAGATTGCAATGGCGATGTTGGTTTAGGGCAGAATGATACGCTCCCTCCATACAATGTAGATGGTGATTATTACTACAACTTGAAAATTGATGTATTCTATCGTGATGCGGGGGCATGGGTACAGTATGATTTTAATGGGGGTGTTGGTTTAGACGCCAGGATTGTTCCTCTTACAGAAGACAATAGAGAGGAAGTAATTGAAGGCACAATTGAGCGCTATATTCCCAAGTTTGATTTATTTGGCTTGGGAGATACCTTAAAATTTAGGGGAACATTAATAGACAGGGCGCTCAACGAAAGCATACCAGCTGAGAGCGGTGCAGTTATAATAGATAATTCTTAGGTTACACCTTACCTGCGATAGACTCATTTACATTGAAGAGGTGATTATTCAACTGTTCGCAAGCCGTAAATAGCTCAGTATATACCAACCCACTTTTCACATTATAGTCTCCTCGCTCAATACTCTGCAAGTGCTTTTTACGTATTTCATTTGCAAACTCAATCAACTCTTTGCGCTTTAAAGAAGCTTCATTTTCATTCCCTTTCACCTTTCCATACTCTTCACCAAGACTATGATTCATAAGGTCAAACGTCTCCTCTAACTTAACAAACATATCTTGGAGCATATTCCGTTGTTCTGGAGTAAACCAAGTTCTGCTTTCTACTTTCTTCTCAACGTTTTTAGACATTTGGAAAATCACATCTCCTATGAGCTCTAACTCATTGATGATGCTCAACATACTCCGCACTCTGCGCGATGAAGCCTCTGATAGTTCACCTTCAGAAACCTTCATCAGATAATCACCAATTTCAAGTTCTACACGATCCGTGATGTCCTCATATTTTCGGATTTTTCTTAGTCTTTTCTCAATTTTCTTATCGTCTTTAGCAGAGAATAATTCTATTAAAAAACCCATCATACGCTGTGTGAGTAAACCAAATTTGGCCACTTCTTTGCGCGCTTCAAGCAACGATAATTCAGGAGAGCCCATTAAGCCTTTATCAATGTACTCCAAATGATACTCCCTATCAATTTTCTTATCTGAATTGACCAAACGCACAACCATCCGTTCAATAACGCCAACAAACCAAACAAAAATGAATGTATTGGTAATGTTGAAGGAAATATGAAATAGCGTTAGACCCCAGTTTACTGTTTCTATATGGCCATCAGTTTCTGGATGTGCATTTAAAGGAGAGAAACCAGTTGAACTGAATATGAAGTCGTTAATTGCATGGATATACAGCGGAAATGCTAGAAGCATCCACCCAACTCCAACTAGATTGAATAGTAAGTGTGCTCTTGCAGCTCTTTTCGCATGCACATTTCCTACAATGGCTGCAAGGTTGGCAGTAATTGTAGTACCAATGTTCTCGCCCAATACGATGGCAGCTGCATTCTCAAATCCAATAATTCCCTTGGCGCAAAGAGTTAATGTAAGCGCAATGGCAGCGGATGAAGATTGCACAACAATGGTAAGGAATGTACCAATAACAACAAAAATGAGTGTAGACACAAACCCGAATGAATTCAATTGTCCTATAAATTCTTCAATCCCTGGAATTTGATTTATGTCTGGTACACTAGATTTTAATGCATCTAAGCCCATAAATAAGATGGCAAAGCCGATGAGAAACTCAGACAAGCTTTTGGTGCGCTCATTACCACTAAACATCATTGGAAAGGCAATGGCAATTACGGGTAAGGCGTAGGCAGATAAAGAAAATTTAGAGAATCCGAATGCTGTAATAAGTACGGCTGTTATGGTGGTACCGATATTGGCCCCCATGATGACACTTATAGCTTGCTTTAGATTTAGTAGACCTGCATTCACAAAGCTAACAACCATTACAGTTGTGGCAGAAGAAGATTGAATAAGAGCCGTTGTGGTAAAACCAGTGAATACCCCCATGAAACGGTTAGAGGTTAAAGCTGCCAGAAACTCACGGAGTCTGTTTCCTGCTAGTCGCTGGATACCCTCGCTCATGTTTTTCATTCCATAAATGAAAAGCCCCAATGAGCCTACAACCGTCAAAAAACCAAAGATGTAATTCAAATCAATTAGTATTAAGAGTACCCTCTCGATGTAAGCGGCAAAGAAAGGTATTCCTCGCGAAAACTGGTGGTGTTTACATAGAGTTAATGGTGGTAACAAAAGGTAAATACTTAGATAAGTAAGGTTTCATTTAGTGGTAAAATATTTCTGAGATACAGAATCTACCTTGCATGACATTTATAATATATAGGTTACATGAAGCCACTTAGTGTATTGGCTATTGATCCAGATCAGGCATTTGTTACAGATTTGAAGGTAGCTTTTGAAGGAGATACGGGATTTGCGTTCCAGAGCGCGGGATCCTTCAAAGAGTCTAAGACTCTTTTTAAAAAAGTAGCGCCTGATATTATAGTATCAGAATTAGAGCTTCCAGATTCTGATGGAATGGAAGTTATAGATTATGTTAAGACAGATTTACAGAGCAAACCGCTCGTTAGTATCCTTACCAAGGTAAAGGACCATTACTCACAGATTGCAATTTTGAATCATGGAGCAGACGATTTCATGAATAAACCGATCAATCTGGGTTTATTAAAGAAAAGGTTGTTTGGCCTTGCTAGAAGACTCTCTACAAATAGCGATGAAGACTTAATTAAAGTAGGTGATGTTGAAATTGACTATGCGCGATATCTAGTAATTCGCAATAAGAGTAAAGTAGAGTTACAGAAGAAAGAGTTTGAAATAGTTGACTTACTGGCAAAGACTCCATCTAAAGTGTTTACCCGTGAAGAGATTAAAGAAGAGCTTTGGAAGGATTATGAAGATGTTCGCAATCGTACCATAGACGTCCATATCAGGAAGATTAGGTCTAAGCTTGGAGACGATTTTATACACACAATCAAAGGTGTTGGATATAGACTGTAGTTAACGTAGAATTAAAAAAGGTAACATAAACGTAACATTAAAGATAAAATTCATTAACTTTGCTTCATAATCATCAAGGAAGATAAGTTATGAAATGGATAGTGGTGATGATTGCATTAATGCTAAGTGTAGCAGGATACAGTCAACAAGAAGGAGAAGAGTCTTACAAGATATTAGAAGACGGAAGCGTAGTGGTTACAGCGATTGATTACTTTGGAGCAGATATGTTAGTTAAATATAACAACAAAGGCGAACGCGTATACCAAGAGAGAATTCTCAAGAATGTAAAAACATACGCTTTATTTGATAATGGTAAGTTGCTAGAGCACGGAACTATTATTACTCACAACGAAAACGTCAATAGTCTAGTAGAGATGAACTAATTATACAGCTAGTTATTCGCTAACTACATAGTTGTAAAAATTTAGACAAAAAAGCCGCTTTATGCGGCTTTTTTATTGTCTATAAAATAATGCTCTGTATCACTAGAACTTGTAGCTAACCCCTAATGAAAATGATCTTCCCGGATCAAATTGCGTAAAGATTTGATCTTTGGCCTCATAGGACACAAAGAATTCTTCTCTCAAATCTCCCAATAAGTTGGCTGCTTGGAAATCTACTTTCAAGTTCTTTTTCTCGCCAAATACTTTGGAGAACCCAAAGTTCAAGCTATGGAAAGGCTCTTGGTAGATATCAGGAACAAAACCAGTTCCCACAATTAAGAGGGTAGGTCCTTTTACATTGTAGAAAAGTCCTGCATTAATACCGTTATCCAAACCGTTGTATTCTAAACCTGCATTGATCACATAAGGAGCTTGACCTGCCATCTGACGGGTGTCTTTTACATCTTCTACAACGTTACCGTTGTCATCTTCTCGTGCGTTGGCAACGCGACCATCAAATTCATTTTTAGTCATTTCAATGCTAGACTCTACAAGAGTTACATTACCACTAAAGCTGTACTTGCTAAGCATACCCGAGATGAATTCAAGGCTTTTGCGAATTTCAAATTCTGCTCCTAAGACTTGTCCTGTACCCACGTTTCTGGGTTGAATATCAAAACTCGTGTTGATGAGTGGATTACGCACCAATTCAATAGGGTCTATAAATCGCTTGTAGAATAAGCTAACAGAGTAGAGCTGACCCCTATCCATGAATTTTTCCAAACGTAAATCAACATTGTGGATGTATGTAGATGTAAGGTTACCGTCCCAATCTGGTGGGTATTCAAACAAACCACCGTTAAAGGTTCTACCTGTTAATGGATCTACGATTTGTGCAAAAGACAATTCTTTGAATGAAGGCCTAGCTGTGGTGCGTGCATATGCGAACCTCAAGTTAATGTCATTATTGAACCCCTGAATCAAGTTGATTGTAGGGAATAAGTCGAAGGTCTCTAAAACAATGTCATTCTCTAAGACATTTCCGCCAATATTCCCGCTAGAACCTGCAATGTCTCTACCCGTGTGTTTTTGATTAAAGTACTCGGCACGCACACCAACAATTCCACGTAACCCTTGAGTTAGCTGTAGTTCTGTTGAAACATACGCTGCCGCATTCATAGCATTTGCTTCATAGGCATTGGAGTTAGGGTCGTTGTTGTCATTGGTCATATAGGTACCTTCTCCAAAGAGCCTTTGATATAAGTTCTCTGGTAGTAAAACTTCATTGGGGTCATTGTTCTCCCAATTTTGAGGCCCTTGGAAACGAAGTGAATATTGGTTGATTTCGTAATTTCTGAGCTTGTACAAGAAGGCTGCTCCAGCTTGCAATTTAGCATCCTCTTCTTTGAATTTGAACTTCTTGGTAATATCTACCTGGTTGTCTACAGATATTTCAGTGAGCTCTCTCCACAGTCTAAGTGGAACACCTGCATTACCAGCCTGGAAAGTAGTATCAACCGCAAATGTAAATGCCGCTTTTCTGATATCAGGGTCGTCTGCTAATGAAAGGGTTGGAGATATTTTCCAATCTAATTCAAATTCTGGTGAGAAGTTGTGTGTACCGTTTAACAATACATTGGTAATGCTTCTTTGTTCGTATACAAGGTTGTCTGATTCACCTAGATAACCCGATTTTCCAACGGCATTGGTGTTTTGGTCTAGAGATAGAATAGCTGCACGTTTTACACCGTTTTGAATATGCATAACGGTGAGCTTCAACTGATCTTTTTTGGTTTTGTACGCTAAACCACCTAAAGCCCCTATGAGGTTACTTTGGGCGCTTTGAACACCATTTTGGATATCTGCATAAATCAATTCATACTCTGATTTATCTTGAGAACGCTGGTATTCTGCATATGTAACATCATCAAAATGCGTTTGACTTTGCTTATAGTTGAGTGAGAAAATGTATCCCAAAGTAGGTGCATCATAGTCCTCACCCAATTTTTTCTGGTTTCCTGCGCTAACGCCAAAGCTATAATCCATCAGGCTAGTAGCGCTTTTTGCACCTAGTTGAGGATCGAATTGACGAGTCATATCATACATGTCTTCCGCTTCTAATATGGATGGGAAATCATCTGGATCTCTAGCGTTATCGGGTAACGCTCTGGTGCCATCATCAAAACCCAAGAAATCAGTTGCTCCACCATCGTAGGTGAGGTAGTCTCCATTAAAGTGCATATTGGGGTTATACGTAACACCAAGTGATACCTCTAGGATTTTTTCATCTGGAAATGCTTTTGTTTCAATATTCACAAGCCCACCTGTGAAATCTGCTGGAAGGTCTGCAGTGAAGTTTTTGGAAACAACAATGTTAGAAATGAGGTTAGTTGGGAATAAGTCCATTTGAAGAGAGTTTCTATCAGGGTCTAATCCTGGAATACGGATATCATTCAAGGTAACTTTGGAGTAGCGATCTCCCAAACCACGCACATAAACATATTTTCCACCTTCAATAGAAACCCCAGTTACACGTTGCGCAGCTTCAACAGCTGTTCCGTCACCAGCAAGCTCCATTTTTTTAGATGAAATTCCGTCTAGCATCTTCACCGACTTCTTTTTCATGGTCATAATGGCCGTTTCAGAATCTCTTCTTGCATTGGCCGCCACGGTAAAGGTTTCTAGTAGTTGAGATTTGGGGTACATGCGCACCTCCTTCAAAACGGTAACTTCTCCAGCTTTTACTTCTACTTCAGTAATCTCTGTATCCGTAAGACCAACAAATTTGAACTGAACGGTATACACTCCAGGAGCCACACTTAATTCAAACTTCCCGTCAAAATCGGTTGTCACACCCGTTGTAGTTCCAGCCAAAAGAACAGTGCCCATAAATAAGGGCTCTCCCGTTTGATCGTCAATAACAGACCCTCTGATTATCCCGTTTTGTGCAAATGCCAATATTGGAAACTGAATCAAGAATAGAAGTAATAGCTTTTTCATCGCTTGAATAAAAAAAACCCACAGCGGTTAAGCTGCGGGTATAATTAATATGTTGTTGCGTTCTTGTCTATAGGTTGTCGATAGCACCGCTAACTCCGGCCCAAGACCAACCTGCAAATTGTCCTTTGCTTGCTTTTCCTTCAGAACCTGAAGTAGCTGTAATAGATGGATCGGCTGGATCAATGTAGTTAGCAATTTCACTGGCAGGTACATTGATAGTAATATTTGTGATTGTAGCTACGTTAGTTGCCTCAGCATTTGGATTAATTACTTGACCAGAAACTACATCTGTAAACCAAACATTGTCTACCGTTACGTTTGTGTTGTCGTCAAAGTTGATCAAGTCACCAGCAGCAGTTCCATCTGCTCTTGAAGTCACAACTGTACCGTTTTGCAAAGTGTGGTCACCATTTCCTAGGTCGGCACCCTCAGGACCATCTAACTCCATTGGAGATCCTTCAGGACCCATTACGATAAAGTTGTTGATAGTTCCACTGAAACCTTGATCTGTATCAATGGCATCATCACCGTTGTTCCAAATTAAAAGGTTTGATACATCTACACTACCACCGTAGAACTCAACACCGTCATCAGCGTTAGCTACTACCTCAATATGGTGTACTTCTGTACCTCTACCAACACCACCGAATGAAATACCGTTCAATTCATCACCTGAAGAAAGAACAGTACCACCGTGACGTACAGAAATGTAAGCCAATTTACCCGAGTTATCATCATCGTTGTTACCACCGTACAAACCGTCAGTATCCGTAGAAGGAACACCTTCAATTTGATCTACGTCAAAACCACCACCGTTAGGATCTGGTGTACCAGAAGACACTTTGGCATTTCCAAGGATAGCCAAACCACCCCACTGACCTTGAAGATCACTTGGTGTTGGAGACTCAACTTGACCAGGCTGGATACCATCTAATACAGAAGTAAAGATGATAGGCTCTGTAGGTGTACCAACCGCGTTGATTTTCGCACCGCGCATAACCATCAATACCGTTGCATCAGCCGCTTGTCCTTGCTCACCTTTGATGATTGTACCCGCCTCAATAGTTAAGGTAGCGTTTGGACGTACTTTAATACGGCCGTCAAGTACGTAGATGTTGTTTTTTGTCCAAGTAGTGGAAGCAGAAATGTCTTGATTTACTGTTACCGTACCTATTGGATTAGTTGCAGGTGTGTTGTCATCATCGTCATCATTGTTACATGATGTCATAGCAACAGAGAATGCTACTGCTGCCATTGCTGTAAGTTTTGCTAAATGTTTCATAAAAACGAATAATTGTGTTTTTTATTTGCTGCGAATTAAGAGGTGTTAGGTTATAGCATCCTTAAAGCCGCATTAAGTATATGTTAACCCTGTTAGGTATTACTTAACACGTCCTTTAAATAAAAGAAGCAAGGTGTATAAGTCGCTACATACGGAAGTATCAGAGGTTATGTGGAATTAAAAGTTGTTTAACTTCGGGGTAACAAAGCAGTAGGGTTTAGCACTAACTTTGCCGCTTAATAGACCTTATTATACTTTAAAGATGGCAGAAGTTTCCAACCGAATATTGCTCGTTGATGATGAAGAAGATATCTTAGAATTCATCAGCTATAATTTAAAAAAAGAAGGGTTTAGCGTAAAAACTGCTCCCAATGGTAAAGAAGCTGTTCAACTGGCAAAATCATTTAATCCAGAATTAATTCTTTTGGATGTTATGATGCCAGAAATGGATGGCATGGAAACGTGTGTGGAGCTTAGGAAGCTTGACAACTTAAAGAATACTTTTATTACGTTTTTAACGGCTAGAGGCGAAGATTACTCACAGATTGCAGGCTTTGATGCTGGAGCCGATGATTACATTATTAAGCCTGTTAAACCCCGTGTATTAGTTAGTAGAATTAAGGCCATGCTCAGAAGGGGTGCTACCCAAGAAGAGCAAGCTGCAGAAGAGATTGGTGGGTTAAGGATAGATAGAGAGCGATATGTTGTAATTCAAGACGGAGTAGAGCTTACTCTACCTAAAAAGGAGTTTGAATTATTGTCGCTTCTGATTTCCTCTCCAGGAAAGGTGTTTAATCGCGAGAAGATTTTAGCGTCTGTTTGGGGCGAAGAAGTAGTGGTGGGTGATCGTACGATTGATGTCCACATCCGTAAGCTCAGAGAAAAAATTGGAGATAACCTAATACGAACTATCAAAGGAGTAGGGTATAAATTTGAAGCTCCATGAAGCACGAGTCACCAAGAGAGGTAGCGCTCTATGCAACTATATATGTTACACTAGCAGCCGGGGTTCTTATGCTACCGGCTTTTGTGTTTTTTACCAATAGCTATTGGGTTTGGGCGCTCTACCCAACAACTCTTATTGCTGTTTTCTTTATTTCGCTGTATACGCTTTATTATGCCATTGAGCGTTTTATTTACCGCAAAATCAGGTTGATCTATAAAAGTATTCACAGGCTTAAAACCAGAAAAAATGGTTCAGATCCTTTGGACTTTTCTGAAGATGTTTTGAGCGAAGTGAATAGAGAAGTTCTAGATTGGGCAAAAGACAATGAGAAAGAAATCGATACGCTAAAAGCTCAAGAAGAGTATAGAAAAGAGTTTATCGGAAACCTTTCCCATGAGCTAAAAACTCCCATATTCACCATTCAAGGTTACATTTTAACCTTGCTAGAAGGTGGCTTAGATGATCCACAGATCAATCAGTCTTATTTAGAGAGAGCAGATAAGAATTTGGATAGGCTTATCGGTTTTATTAATGAATTAGATGAAATTACTCGCTTAGAATCAGGGCAAACGCGCTTAAATAAATCTGTATTCGATCCCGTTGATTTGGTGCGTGAAGTGATAGAAGAAACGGAATATAAAGCTAAAAAAGCAGGAGTTCAGCTCACTATTAAAAATCCTTCTAAGAAATTTAGGGTAAATGCAGATTGGGGTAAAATTAATCAAGTTCTTACCAATCTAATTATGAACTCAGTAAAGTATGGGAAAGAGGGCGGCAACACGCGTATTAAGTTCTACGACATGGAAGAGAACATAATGATTGAGGTTGAAGATGATGGTATAGGTATTACTGAAGAGCACCTTCCGCGTTTGTTTGAGCGCTTCTACAGAGTAGATAAGTCACGAGCCAGGCATCAAGGTGGTTCTGGGCTTGGACTAGCTATTGTAAAGCACATCTTAGATGCGCATGGGCACACGATTAATGTTCGCTCTAAAGAGGGCCAAGGCTCAACGTTTACCTTTACGCTAGATAAGGCTTAATATGCTTGTACTCTAAGGGTGCTGTCGTTCAAGCGAATTCTAAGCCACTGCTCCATCCTGTCACTTTCCGTTGCTCTTTTAAGAGTTGGCGTTTTGGGATTCCATTGAAGAATAACCGTAGGCACGGTATCCCTTTCCCCACTTAGGTTAGTGTTCACCATTTTCGCATAAGAAAAGCTCTCTAAATCAGGGAATTGAATGCGCATTTCTTTGCCCAATAGATCAATAGGTATCGTATCTGCTTTTAGCAATTGTAGCTCTGTAGACAATAGCTCAATGGTTGAGTCTTTGCTAATGATGAGTTGTTCATTCTTACGGTATAAATCTTCTATGATGCCAACTCTAAGCTCTTGAGACATTCTACCCATCTCACTTTTTCCCATACCGCCTTGGTGAATTTTCAAAACCGTGTTTTCTAACCCGTAACTTGCCATTCTACCTTTGAGGCTTTGATAGGTTTCTTCTTTTATGGGTTCTCCCATAACGTATACATCTATTCGCTTGTCTTTATCTGAGTACTTTAACTTGGAGCTCAATATTTCACTTTCTTCAAACTTGAAATTATCATTCAAAAAAGCCTTGGCTCTACTATTGAATAGCGTTTCTTGAATCACCCCAAAAAACAACCATCCGCTTGGAATTAGAATTACAACTACAATAGCGGCAATGTATCGGTTGTATTTGCGCTCTCGCAGTGGGTCTACAAAAGTCTTCTTTGGGAAGTCTAAGTATTTCACAACAATCCAAGTACTCAAGCAAATGAAAATACTGTTGAGTAAGAAAAGGTAAAAGGCGCCAAAGAAGAAGTCCCATTTAAGATTAGCCAAACCAAAACCTGCGGTACAGAGCGGTGGCATTAGTGCAGTAGCAATAGCTACACCAGGAACTACATTGCTCTTCTCTTTTCTTGAGCCTGCTATAATTCCTGCCAACCCACCAAAGATGGCAATAGCGGCATCAAGCAAAGTAGGACGGGTTCTTGCCATCAATTCACTTTGAGGTTCATCAATTGGACTGAGCAAAAAGTAAAAAGCAGAAACCCCTACGCTAATAAGTACAGCAATTCCTAAGTTTCTAGCAGAATAGGTGAGTTTTTTAAAGTCATTGGTTCCAATGGCTAAGCCCATTCCAAGAATAGGTCCCATTAGCGGTGAAATAAGCATGGCTCCAATGATAGCAGCCCCTGAATTCGTATTTAGCCCAATTGAAGCAATTAGAATAGAACACGCTAAAATCCAAGCCTTGTGTCCCTTGAAGTCAATATCTCTATGTATTCCCGCTATGGTTTCGTCAATTGCAGCCCCTTCTTTTAGGTTAAATACCTCAAAAAAGTAGTCTCTACTATTGATGAATAGACGTAGTGCACCCGTTCTTATGACCTTTTTTTGTGCAGTTTGGTCGGTCGTGCTTACGGTTGGTTCCTCTTGAGATTCAGGGTTATTCTGCTTTTGGTTATCCATGCAATTGTGAATTAGGATGGTGAAAAAATAAGAAAAGCCGTTGTATGATGAACACACAACGGCTTTTTACATGAAATACTTAGCGATTTATTCGCCTTGTCCTAATGAGTAACCTCTTACACCATTGAATTGATAGAGTTGCTCAGTCTTGATAAAGTCAAGCTCAGCATTTGCAATGTTACCGAGTAACTGAACCACATCAGAATTACTTACGGTAGCAGACTCATCTTGTTTAACGAACCTACATCTCCAATGGTCTGTCTTGTAGGTTTCTGGTTGACCACCAGGATAAACTTTTACTCCCCTGTTAGTAATCATTTTTAGCTTGAAAGTATCGCCTTGGGCTGTTTCTAGAGCTCTACCCAAAATGTCTGGGTTTCTGTCTCCTTCTGCCCAATCAATAAACACGTCAACGCCTAAAAGCTCTTTCTTCTGGCTATGAGGAGTGTATATGCGCTTGATAGCTATAGGTTCAGCATCTTTATTGTAAACCACAGGGTTGAAAGATGAAGGCTTTTCTCCAAGTCTTTCGATAATTGCATCTGCAAAGGCTTGCGTACCCACTTTTTCTTTACTGATTTCAGGCTTGTAAATATCTCCAGTATGAATTCCGTCTTCCAATGTTTTTAACCAAGCATTTTCAATGTTCTCTGCAACATCTGCCATGCCAAGGTGCACCAACATCATTAAAGCTCCGTTTATCAACCCAGATGGATTTGCGATATCTTTTCCTGAAATATCAGGAGCTGAACCATGGATTGCTTCAAACATAGCCACGCTCTCACCAACGTTTGCAGAACCACACATTCCAACAGAACCAGCAACTTCAGCAACAATATCTGAAACAATATCACCGTACAAGTTTAAGGTTACCACCACATCAAAGTTTTGTGGTGAAGCAGCCAATTTTGCAGAGCCTATGTCAATAATCATGTGGTCAGATTCTAGATCAGGATATTCAGTTGCAATCTCATTAAACACCTGGTGGAATAAACCATCTGCATGCTTCATGATGTTGTCTTTGGTCATGCAAGTCACCTTCTTACGGTTGTTCGACTTGGCATACTCAAAGGCGTAGCGCACAATGTTTTCAATACCAGGACGAGAAACAAGCTTCAACGTTTGTACAACCTCTTCGGTTTGTTGGTGCTCAATACCCGCGTACAAATCTTCTTCGTTTTCACGGATAATGGTTAAGTCCATATCTGGGAAGTTACACTCAATGTATGGGGTGTATGCTTTTACAGGCCTAACATTGGCAAACAAGCCCATAGACTTACGAACGGTAACGTTCATACTTTTATAGCCGCCACCTTGAGGGGTAGTTATAGGAGCTTTTAAGAAAACTTTATTGTCTCTTAACTTGCTCCAAGAAGAATCTTCTATACCAGCAGTTACACCGCGTAAATAGACTTTTTCTCCAATTTCAATTTCATCATACTCCAAAGGAGCTCCTGCAGCATCTAAAATGCGCAGAGTAGCTTTCATGATTTCAGGACCTATCCCATCTCCATAAGCTACCGTGATTCTCTTTTTGCCTGACATATATCCGGTTTTTTTAATTGATGCGGGCAAATATAACGGCTAGATTTTAATGGCTAATAAATTGTTTTCCTTTTGTTTGCAGAGGCTATGAACACATTTAGATCGGTATTCTCTACACCAGATTCGAAATTCAGAATCGCTCATGAAAAGCCGATCTTACTTATGGGAAGTTGCTTTTCTCTGAATATGGAATCGCATTTTGCTGATGCAGGTTTTCAAGTACTTGCCAATCCATTTGGAATTCAATACAATCCCATACCTATTTTTAGAGTATTGTCGCGAGCATTTTCTGAACAAGAAATGCCTGATAACTGGATTGATGAAGTTTCTGGTAGTTACATTAACTGGATGGCACATCATACGCATGTGTACAAAAGCAAGGATGATTTAGTAGACTATTTCAATCATATGCTAGAGCAGCTAAAGAAGCTCCCAGATGGTACAACTATTTTTATCACACATGGCACCTCTTGGTATTATCGCCTTAAGCGAAACGGATTAATAGTTGCCAATTGCCACAAGTTACCAGCAAGCGCGTTTGAGAAGAGAATGGCAGCAGTTGAGGAGATTGTGAGTACTGGCAATGCTACATTAAATCAGATGAGCAGGTTCCAAGTAATACACACAGTGAGCCCAGTTCGGCATCTCCGCGATGGCTTTGTAGAAAATCAGCGCAGTAAAGCCGCTTTGCATCTCAGTATTGCTGAGTGGGAGAAGACTTTTGAGAACGTAGGCTATTTCCCCAGTTATGAATGGGTGATAGATGACTTACGTGATTACAGATTTTTCAAGGAGGATCTGGTGCACCCCTCAGACCAAGCTGTTCTTTACGTTTGGGAAAAACTAAAAGAAATGTATTTCTCTGCCCAAACGCTAGACTTGGCAAATGAGAGTGAGAAGGCATCTAGAGCCTCACGCCACAGAGTTATGAATCTAGAAAGCAAAGCAACACGCGAGCACGTAATTAAAACTCTTGGAAAGATTGATGTATTAGAGAAAAAGGGTGCCCACCTAGATGTTGCCAGAAAGCGATTGCTTAACATGCTTCCAGAAAGCGACTGATTGTACTTTTTAAAAGTGCTGGGTCTGTTTGTAACGTAATTCCTCTGTAATTAGCCGAATACTGTAGCGCTTCGTCTAAATCAAATCGATCTTGTTCTATGCTAAAGTAATGTTGGGAATCCATGTGGTGGCTTGCTAAATACTCTTGCTCTGTTTGTCCTGGAGTGGGTATAAGTATGGCTTTTTTTCCGGTTTGAGCCAAATCCATAATTGTAGAGTAACCACTTCTAGATACAATGATTTGAGCTTTTGAAATAAGCTGATCTAGGTCTTGAGCGGGCAAATGGTTGAAAATGTCAATTCCATCAACCTCAGGTGTAAAGGCTCTATCTGCCTTCCCTAATACCATTGCAGTCTTTAAACCCGATAGTTCGAATTCTGTTTGAACTATGTGTTGAAAGAGCGTTCGCTGGGGTTCAGGACCTGAAATAATAGCAATAGCATCATAAGTGAAGGTGTCTTTCTCATTAGAGGAGGGTGTAAATCGACTCAAAGGTCCTATAAATATACTCTCTTGAGGTGGCTCATGTAAGTGTGCAAGGTCTCCGCTTAAATTAGTTTCACCTTCAAAATCGGGGATCCATACCTGACTAAACTTGCTCATAAACCTTCCGTTCAGCTTACGAATGAAGGACTCTCCATAAGGAGCCTTAATCATGATTTGGTGTGTCATGAATACAGTTGGTACTTGGTTAGTGTAGAGCCCAAACCTATTATCGCTTATAACACCAGTAATACCTAATTCTTGAATTTTCTGTTGAAGAAGCGCATTCTCTTTCTTAATGCCGGCAAGTATTTTAGGCATTATTTTCAACATATGCACCGCCATGTTTCCACCACTGGGGTAGGTGATATCGTATCCTGGAAACTCAATGCATGTTAATTGAGGAAATTCTACTTTCAATAGGGCTGCTGGACCTTCTTCTGCACCAATAATAACCTCTGAACCTTGTTTTAACAGTTCCCTAATAATAGGTACACAGCGTGAGGCATGTCCTAGCCCCCAGTTGAGAGGGGAGACCAATATCTTTGGTTGATTTGGCATGTACCAAAGATGGCAAAGAATACCGTGTGTTATCTTTTATTCTGTTTTATTTCAGTGTACTTGTTTTTTTTGCATTCTATTTGATGCAATTATTATGGCGGGTAAACAGAAACTAGTGCGCTTTGAACAAATGAAATCTTTTCCAAATGTGGTGGAGCCAGCATTACATGAAATATTGGTAGAAGAGAAGTCTGGAAAGTTTAAAGACCACCCATTGAAGGGGAAGTGGCATGCTGATTTCTTCAAAAACGAGAACCCACTTGTACTAGAGTTGGGTTGTGGTAAAGGAGAGTATTCCGTAGGTATGGGCAGAAAGTTTCCCAATAAGAACTTTTTGGGTATAGATATCAAAGGTGCGAGAATGTGGAATGGGGCTTCTACAGCTCTTAACGAAGGACTCACTAACATTGGATTCTTGCGTACCCGAATAGATTTTATTTTATCCTTCTTTCAAGCGGGTGAAGTGGATGAGATTTGGCTCACGTTTCCAGATCCTCAAAAGGAGGGAAGAAGGGAAAGAAAGCGATTAACCTCACCCATGTTTATTGAAAGATATCGGCAGATTCTAAAGCCTGGAGGTATTGTTCACTTGAAAACAGATAGCCCAGAGTTATATGATTACACCATGGAGCAGGTTGCTGAACATGAGTATGGATTAATTCAGAATACAGAAGATTTGTATGGAGAGCTTCTCAGTAATCTAGACCAAGACACACAAGACATCATGAATATTAAAACGCACTACGAGGGCATTTTTTCTGCAAAAGGCTTTAGTATTAAGTACATTAAATTTTCAGTGAGTTAGGGTGAGCCAGTCAAATGAGTTTTTTGATCAAGTATGGCAAGTAGTCGTTCAAATTCCAGAAGGAAGAGTCACAAGCTATGGAGCTATTGCCAAGTCTCTTGGAGCACCACGATCTGCAAGAATGGTTGGGTATGCTATGAATGCCAGTCATTCTGCACCTTATGAGATTCCTGCACACAGAGTAGTAAATAGGGTGGGGATGCTAACTGGCAAGAACTTCTTTGAGAACCCACATAGAATGCAAGACCTCTTGGAGAAAGAAGGACTGATTGTAAAGGATGATTGTATTCAACAATTTGATCGTCATTTTTGGGATCCACTGTCTGAACTATCGTTTGACTAGGAAATCCTTTTAGAAACATTCTAAACAACGCCTCCAAATAGCCGTTCTTTCATTAGTTTTGACACCTCGGTACAGAAGAATGGATATTACACAAGACAAAGTAATTCAAGCACTCAGCTATGTAGTTGAGCCTGATCTTAAAAAGAATGTGGTTGAAGCCAATTTGGTTTCAAACCTTACTATACAAGGTAACAAAGTTTCATTCAACCTTAAGGTGAATAATCCGGCAATGCACTCGCGTAAGCGTATTGTAGATGCTTGCGAGCATTATCTTAAAATGTACGTTTCAGAAGAGGTTGAAGTGAATGTGCACGTAGAGGCACTGCCCTCAAGCCCAAATGAGCGTGAGAAAGACCAGCGCCAATACATGAGTGAGGTGAAACACGTAATAGCTGTTGCTTCTGGAAAAGGAGGGGTAGGGAAATCTACGATCACCTCAAACCTCGCTGCTGGGTTGGTTAAACTAGGCTTTAAAGTAGGGCTCATAGATGCAGATATTCATGGCCCAAGCATGCCTTTGATGTTTGATGTGGTTCATGAAAAGCCTGGGGTAACGGAGATAGATGGAAACAGGTACATGACACCCGTTGAATCCCCTTGGGGTGTAGATATCATGTCTATTGGTTTTTTTGCAGATCCAGAGCAAGCAGTTGTATGGCGTGGGCCAATGGCTTCTAAGGCATTGGAGCAGATGTTTACTGATGTTTTCTGGGGAGACAAAGATTTTATTCTGGTAGATCTACCTCCAGGAACGGGAGATATTCACTTAACTCTGGTAAAACAAGCACCCTTAACAGGAGCGGTAATTGTGAGTACGCCTCAAGAAGTGGCACTGGCTGATGCCCGCAAAGGGGTTCAGATGTTTAGGTTAGATAATATTAATGTGAACGTTTTGGGATTGGTAGAGAACATGTCTTGGTTTGTACCAGAAGACATGCCTGAAAAGAAATACCACATTTTTGGTAAAGATGGTGCTAAGCATTTGGCAGATAAAATGAATGTTCCAGTTTTAGGTCAAATTCCTTTGGTTCAATCTATTCGAGAAGCAGGAGATGCAGGTAGACCCGCAGTTCTTCAAGGAAACACATTACAGGCAAAAGCACTAATGGATATGACCGTTAAGTTAGCAGAAGCCGTTGGTGAAACAGTTAGCGTATAAGAGATGAGTAAAGTTTCAAAAGCAGAGTTAGAGCAGCGCGCGCTTGCCGCATTAGAGCAAATAAGACCGTTTTTGGAAGAAGACGGAGGAGACATAGTGCTAAAAGAAATTACAGATGATTTCATCGTGAAAGTTGAATTACTTGGAACATGTACAAATTGTTCTATGAATACCATGACTTTCAAGGCAGGCGTTAAAGATGCCATCCTTAAAGCCGTTCCAGAGATCAAAGATGTAGAGGCCGTTAACTTTGCGCTTAACGGTTAAAGCGTACGTTAGGTCACACACGCACCTGACCTTGGTCATTTCTTGCTCTCCTTCCCCAAAGTACTTTTACAGACCATATTTTTAAGCATGCAAGAAGCAACATTACAGGTTGAGGAGGTAGTTATATTATTTGCGGGAGATTCCGGAGATGGTATGCAACTTACTGGTAACCAATTCACCAATACTAGTGCCGTTTACGGAAATGATGTAAGTACATTTCCCAACTTTCCCGCAGAAATACGAGCTCCGCAAGGCACGGTTGGCGGAGTTTCTGGTTTTCAAGTGAAATTTGGGAGTCATCGTTTGTATACTCCAGGAGATGAAGCGGATGTTCTGGTTGTAATGAACGCTGCTGCACTCAAGGCCAATATTGATAAGCTCAAGAAAGGCGGAACACTAATAGCTAATCTAGATGGGTTTGATGCTAAGAACTTGAAATTAGCAAATTGCGCTTCGGAGAATCCACTTGAAAGCGAGAAAATAAAGGAGTACAATCTTCAATCTGTGAATATTACGGAGCTTACTATTGAAGCATTGAAAGACTCTGATATTCCTAAGAAAGAAGCAGGTAGAAGTAAGAATATGTTTGTTTTAGGACTATTATACTGGATGTATAATCGTTCTATGGAGCCCACGGAAACCTTCATTAAAGCTAAGTTCAAGAAAAAACCAGAGTTAATAGAGGCGAATTTAAAGGTACTTCGAACGGGGTATTATTACGGAGAAACCAGTGAAGCTTTTGCAAGTAGAGTTCATGTGAAACCTGCAAAACTAGAACCTGGGGTTTATAGGAATATCATGGGTAACCAAGCTACCGCACTAGGTTTGCTTGCGGCTGCCAAAAAAGCGAATCTTGAACTATTCTATGGATCTTATCCGATTACACCAGCCTCAGATATTTTACACGAACTTGCCGCACACCGTAATTTTGGGGTTAAAACGTATCAAGCTGAAGATGAAATTGCAGCTGTGAGTGCTGCTATTGGAGCATCTTTTGGAGGTAGTTTAGGTGTTACCGCATCATCAGGACCGGGAATTGCGCTTAAAACAGAGGCAATGGGTTTGGCTACTATTTTGGAGCTTCCATTGGTGGTTGTTAACGTGCAACGCGGAGGACCGTCTACAGGGTTACCTACCAAAACAGAGCAAGCAGATTTATTTCAGGCGCTTTACGGAAGAAATGGTGAGGCTCAAGTTCCCGTGATATGTGCGCATGGTCCACAAGATGCTTTTAGTGCCGTTTATGAGGCAACAAGAATAGCAGTTGAGTATATGACTCCCGTAATATTTCTCAGCGATGGATATATTGCCAATGGAGCAGAGCCTTGGAAATTCCCCAAATCGGCAGATTTACAAGAAATTGAGCACAAGAAAGTATCCAATACTGCAGATGAAAACTATTTGCCATACAAACGTGATGAAAAGTTGGTTAGAGACTGGGCTGTGCCAGGTACTGCTGGGTTAGAACATCGTATTGGTGGACTAGAGAAGGAAGATCTTACAGGAAATATCTCCTACGACCCAGATAACCATCAAAAGATGGTGAAGATACGGGCAGAAAAAGTATATCGCATTGCTAAAGATTTACCAGCAATGGCTATGAATGCTGGCTTAGATAGTGGAAAAGTAATGGTCTTGGGTTGGGGTTCTACCTATGGTGCTATACAAACCGCTACAGAATCTCTGATTGCTCAGGGTTTTGAAGTAGGTCATGCTCATTTAAGATACTTAAACCCACTACCTAAAAACCTCGGAAAATTACTAGACGGATATGACCAAATTCTTATACCAGAGATGAACGATGGCCAATTAGTTAACCTCATCCAATCAAAGTATTTAAAGGCTTGTGTTGCGTTTGATAAAATCAAGGGCATTCCATTTACTGCCCAAGAGATAGAAGAAAAAGTGAAAACTATATACCCAGAATCATGAGCACACAAGGCGCAACGTTGAAAGCAAAAGATTTTCAGTCAGATCAAGAAATTCGCTGGTGTCCGGGTTGTGGAGATTACGCGATATTGAAACAGGTTCAAGCGGCTGTTGCAGAAACAGGTGTACCAAAAGAAGATGTGGTATTCATTAGTGGGATAGGATGTTCATCACGCTTTCCCTATTACATGGATACCTACGGTATGCATGGAATTCATGGCAGAGCTACCGCAATAAGTAGTGGGTTAAAGGCTGCAAGGCCAGATTTAAGCGTATGGATTATAACTGGAGATGGAGATAGTTTGTCTATCGGAGGGAATCACCTTATTCACCTACTCAGGCGAAATTTTGATGTAAATATATTGTTGTTCAATAATGAGATATACGGATTAACAAAAGGCCAGTATTCACCAACATCCCCTTTGGGGCTACAAACCAAGTCTAGTCCTATGGGTGTAATTGATCATCCGTTTAACCCAGCTGCTTTAGCTTTGGGTGCCGATGCGACTTTTGTGGCAAGAGTGATTGATAGAGACCCGAGACACTTGAAAGATGTTTTAGTTAAGGCTAATGGTCACAAGGGAGCCTCTTTTGTTGAGATTTACCAAAACTGTCCAGTTTTTAATGATGGAGCTTTTTCTGCGTACACAGAACGAGGATTGAAAGAAGAACACACTCTTTTCTTGGAGGCTGGCAAGCCGATGGTATATAACAAGAATACCAAGGGAATTATTTTGGATGGCTTACAGCTAAAGGTGATTGATCTTACTTCTGGAGAATTCAGTCAAGAAGATTGTTTGATTCATAATCCTAAAGATCGAACCTTGGCTAATTTGGTTAGTAGATTATTTTACGATACAGACACCACAGGCTTTCCTAGGCCCTTTGGTATTTTATATGAAGAAGATCGTTTTACGTATGAAGAGGCACTCGTAAATCAAATTGAAGAAGCAAAAAAGAGTTTAGGTGAGGGAGATTTAGATACTTTATTACAGGGGAACAACTCTTGGGTGATTCAATAAGTTAGCTTCTTAAGTTTGAGGGTAGCGTACAAACTGGAATAGGATCCATTTTATGCCTATTGGCCTTATGTCTGCTGATGTAGATGTTCCATACTTGTTTATGCCTGTCTGTTTCAAAATGCGCTTCTGAAGGCTCATCACCATAACTATCTTGCAGGTTCATGGCCCATTCAAGCTCATCATAACTCGCGCCAATTTGGTCTTCATCAGTTCTGCCATCATCCCACAGACCATCTGTAGGGCGAGCATCTAAAATATCCTTAATGATTCCTAACTCTCTTCCTAGATTGTAGACTTCGCTTTTCATTAAATCTGCAATGGGTGATAGATCTACCCCCCCATCTCCGTATTTGGTATAAAAGCCTACCCCAAAATCTTCAACTTTATTGCCAGTTCCGCAAACCAATAAGCCTTTTAGTCCCGCCACAGCATAGAGCGATAGCATTCGCAACCTACTTCTGGAGTTAGAAAGTGTGAGGAATTTCTTATCGACATCTGAATTGAGATCAACTTCTTTTTCCAATAGCCTTACAAATTGGTCATATGGTTCTGTAAGGTCTAAATCTAACGCGTGTACATTTCTGTAGCTCTTAGATAGATTTTCTAGGTGTTTTTGCCCTCTTAAAACTTGGTCTCTACCTTGGTGAATGGGCATAGAAATTAGTACAGTATCCATGCCTGTTCTAGCGCATAATGTGCTAACAACAGCTGAGTCAATGCCGCCTGAAACACCCACAACAAAACCATTTACATTGGCTTTATGTGCATAGTCTCTAAGCCATTCTGTAATATATTCAACAGTGTCTTTTAGGTTAAGTGTATTCGCCATATTGTTGTACTTAGAAATAAACGCCAAGATTTAGCGAAACATAATTCAAGCGGTTTCTTAGTTCCTTATCAGTAACTGGGTTTCCTGCTAAATCAATAACGGTGGCGCTATTATTAATTAAAAACGCATCACCTTGTAGAATGTTGGTGAGGCCGTTATGATAAACTAAACCTACTGAAATACGAGTGTCTCCACTAATGGTATATTCAAAGCCACCTCCTATTACAAGGTCTGCTCTAAAAGCGGCAACATTGTCTGAAATGTCTATATCGCTTTGCGATTCATTTCCTAAAGCAGAACTTGTTTCAAAATCTGCATTTGCTTTAACTCTAAAGCCGAGCTCACTACCAAATACTCCCCAATAATGCATGTAGCCTATTTCATTGGTTCTAAGTTTAATGGCCAATGGAATATTTATGTACCTCAGTTTATAAACACCATTGGTTTGGGCGGGTATAGAGGCGCTATCTGCTGGGCTGTATACGGCATCATTATAAGATAGTTTACCACCCAAGTGTGCCATTGTAAACCCAGTGCTTATTGAGTAATTGTCGTCACCAAACAAACGCAAGTCAGCCTTAAGGCCATATTGAATGCCTGCTCTAATTCCATATCCAGACCAACCTGTGTTGTCAGGAGATACCCATCCTAGGTTAGGATTGAGTGTTAATCCCAATCTTACTTTTTTGCCGTCTTGCGCAAATGTTAAGTTGGTTAACAAAACGAACGTAAAGAAAAGAACTAACCGTTGCTGTTTCATACTTTTGGAGCTTCTTTCGGCTAAAGTACAATCCAGATGAAGGCTCAGAAACAATCATATCAACCTCTTTTTCATATTGCGCTGTTAATACTCGTTTTGTTCTCTTGTACTGATAATCGATTTGATGTTGACTTGAGCAAGGTTGAGGTTACATCTGATTGGCATAGAATGGATGAAGAAGTGGTAGGGTATGATGGAGAGAACTACCAAGAGTTTACGCAGAATATGAGAGCCAAGTATGGTAGTTTCTATGACCTATACATACAACGCATACTAACTTTGGGTCACGTACAAGATCCTGCAGTTTCATTAGGCTTCAACAAATATCTGGCAGATGAACATGTACAAGAGATGTTTGCTTCCATTCAAGAAACCTTCCCCAAAGTACCTAGCGATATTCAAGCTAAAACCACTTCAGGGTTTCGCTATTACGCATATCACTTCCCAGATGCGTATGTGCCAGATGTAGTGCTTTTTGCCACCAACTTCACCTATAATGTAGTAGCCGCAGATAGTTTCTTGGGTATAGGTTTAGAACATTATTTGGGTCCAGAGCATCCTATTTATTCTAAGATGGGAATGCAGCAATACAGGGTTGAAAAGGCAAAACCAGAACTTATTCCGTTTGATGCCGTTCGCGGATGGCTGCTTTCAGAGTTTCAAGGTAGTATTAAGGGAGATGATTTGCTGTCGCTCATGATTGAATACGGTAAGGTCTTATACCTTATGGATGCTTTCTTTCCAGGAGAAGGAGATGCCTTAAAAATAGGGTATGGAGAGAGTGAGCTAGAGTGGGCAAAGGCCAATGAGTGGCAAGTATGGTCTGTTTTTTTGGAGAAAGAGGTCTTGTATAGTGATAATGGTGAAGAAATAAGAAGATATACAGGTGAGGGACCGTTTACAGGAGGCTTTCCACACGAATCTCCATCACAATTGGGGTATTGGATAGGGTGGCAAATAGTAAGAGCATACATGGTTGAGAATCCTGATACAAGTTTGCCCGAGTTAATGAAGTTAGATAATGCGCAAGAAATATTGCGTAAATCTGGGTACAAGCCCAAGAAATAAGAAAGTATATGAAAAAATCGGATATAGTATTTAGCGTAGGATTAGACGAAAACAATATTCCTGAAGAAATAACGTGGAAAGCTGATGATACAGGTGATAAGGGTGCGGCTGATGCTGTAATGTTGGCCATTTGGGACTCTATGCAAAAGGAAGCACTTCGCATAGACTTGTGGACCAAATACATGGACACCCATGATATGAAACTCTTCGTTTTTCAATCTATGATGACCATGGCAGACTCTTTTGAGCGGGCAACAGGAGAAGAGCTAATGGCAAAGGAAATGCGGGAGTTTGGGATGCGCTTTGGCGAAAAAATGGAGCTAATCAAACAAAATGATTAACGGTATTACTTTTTAAAGTAAGCGTTGGTAGCTTCTACATATTCTAGTAATTCTTCTTTACCACGCTTATCCTCTGCAGAGGTTATGAACAGGGGAGGTAGTTCAGCCCAAGACTCGAGCATGATTTGCTTGTAGTGTTCAATGTTAGTTTCAAGCACGCTAGACTTGAGCTTGTCTGCCTTGGTAAATATCATGGCAAATGGTAGTCTGTTTTTCCCCATCCATTCCATAAAATCTAAATCAATGGCTTGGGGTTCTAACCTGCTATCAAGAAGCACAAAAGTGTTCATCAGGTTCTCTCTATTCTTTAGGTAGCTGGTAATAATAAACTGAAATTTAGACCTGTCTTTTTTACTCACCTTGGCATAACCGTAACCAGGTAAATCAACCAAGTACCACGCTTCATTGATGCCGAAATGATTGATTAGTTGAGTTTTTCCTGGTTTTCCAGATATCTTGGCTAGTCCTTTATGATTGCAAATCATATTAATTAGCGAAGATTTGCCCACGTTGCTTCTGCCAATAAAAGCATACTCTGGTCTATCGGGTTTGGGGCAACGAGCAAAGTCTGTATTGCTCATTACAAAAACCGGGTTGGTGATTTCCATTAAGAAAGTCTTTTATCAAACCACGCAGAAAGCGTGTTGTTGAATGCTTCAGGTTGTTCCATCATTGGAGCATGGCCACATTGATCAAGCCAAAATAAATCCGAGTCAGGTAACAACTCATGAAATTCCTTTGCAACTTCTGGAGGGGTTATGGTATCGTCTTTACCCCATATCAAACAAGTTGGCACGTGCATATGCGGTAAGTCCTTACTTACGTTGTGCCTAATAGCAGATTTTGCTAGAGACAATACGCGCACAACTTTACCTTTATCATTTACAATACTAAAACACTCATCTACCAATTCATCAGTAGCATGTTTTGGATCGTAGAAGGTGATTTCAACTTTTTCTTTTACAAAATCCCGGTTACCTCGCTTTGGAAATGAACCACCCATTGCATTCTCATAAAGTCCGCTACTACCAGTGAGGGTAAGAGTCTTTACCATATCGGGATACTTGGCAGTGTAAACAAGTGCCACGTGCCCACCCAAGGAGTTACCCAGTAAGTGCACTTCATTAAAACCTTTAAACGCTATAAACTCAGCAACAAATTTGGCTAGGTTTTTAACATTGGTATTGATTACGGGTAAAGTGTATATCGGCATTAATGGAATAATAACCTTGAATCGTTTTGAAAAGTGATTCAGTACATCTTCAAAATTACTAAGAGCGCCAAATAAGCCGTGGAGTAATAAGAGTGTGGGCCCTTCGCCTCGCTCAACATATTCAAAGCCTTCTTCTTTGCGTATACTGTCTTCCATAATTTGCTCTATCGCCAAATCAAAAATACGTATTCCGTTTAGAATGGATTCATTCAGTTGTTAAGCTGTTAACAGCATAGTGTTAATGGGTTCTCTGCAGCTCGGTCAATCCATTTGGTATATGACATTTCTTTGATCATCAACCTTAAGTCTTTGTTTGTTCTCCCACCCCTTTTATGAGCTTGAAACGCTTGTGAATAAAGGCTGTTTTGCATCAAGTTATCAACAAAGTGGGAAAAAGTGGTAAAATGTGGGTGGTTTTTCCATAATTTTACCACTTCAAAAGCAAAACAGTTGATGTCTAGCTATTTAGGTGAATTTCAGTGCAAGTTGGATGCGAAAGGAAGATTTACTCTTCCTGCGGGTCTAAAAAAGCAACTCAATCCGAGTGCGCAGGAGCGTTTTGTGCTCAACCGCGGGTTTGAGGGCTGTTTGGTGCTGTACCCTATGAATGAATGGGAGAAAGAGACTGCGCGATTTGAAAATTTGAATTTGTTCTTGGCGAAGAATCGGAAGTTCTATCGCCAATTCCACAATGGTGCTACAGAGGTGGTGCTTGACTCTGCAGGAAGATTGCTTATGCCAAAGCGCTTGGGTGAATTTGCGGAAATCGAAAAGGAAGTGGTGTTGTTTGCTTACGCTAACCGTATTGAGGTTTGGGCTAAGGATAAGTACGATGCCGTGATGAGTGAAGGTGCTGATGATTTTGCTGATTTGGCTGAAGAGGTAATGGGAGGTTCCGATGCAGCAGAACGAGGTGGTGATGTATCATAGTCCGGTTTTACTTCAAGAAGCAGTTGAGGGGTTGCATATAAACCCAGAAGGAGTTTACGTGGATGTGACTTTCGGAGGTGGGGGTCATAGCAGGAAAATTCTTTCACAACTTACAACTGGTAGGTTGCTGGCTTTTGATAGAGACTTAGATGCACATGAGAATGAGATTTCAGATGATAGATTCACCCTGGTTAAACAAAACTTCCGCTTTTTAAGAAACTTCCTTCGTTTACATCGTGCTATTCCATTTGATGGATTGCTCGCTGATTTGGGTGTTTCATCTCATCAGTTCGATGAGCCAGGAAGAGGTTTTTCCATTCGGTTTGATGCGGAGTTAGATATGCGCATGGATACAACGGGAGGGTTAACCGCTAAGGAAATCGTTAACGAGTATGAAGAGGCTGAATTGGTTCGAATACTCAGGATTTATGGTGAATTAAAGAATGCCCGAAACGTGGCAAAAACCATCATTTCAGCCAGAGCAGATGAGCTTATAACTACCACAGGAGAATTAATGACTGTTCTAGACCGGTTTGCTAAAGGCGTGAAGAGAAATCAGTTTTTCGCTCGTGTTTTTCAAGCTCTTAGGATTGAGGTGAATGATGAGTTAAAAGCGCTTGAAGACTTGCTAGAACAAGCCACAGATGGGTTGGTTTCTGGCGGGAGGTTGGTGGTTATTTCATATCACAGTTTAGAAGATAGGTTAGTGAAGCATTTTATGCGGGCTGGTAATTTCTCCGGAGATCATCAGAAAGACTTTTACGGTAATATTCTTAGGCCGTTAGACCCGATGCCTGGTGGAGTTATAGTTCCCTCACAAGAAGAAATAGAAGAAAATCCAAGAGCTAGAAGTGCTAAGATGCGCATTGCTATCAAACGATGAATAATTACAAAGACATATCAGAGCCAAAGGCGGGTAAGAAACCAGGTAAAATATCCAGGTTTACTGCACCGGTGGTTGATGTATTGTCTGGTAATTTCTTGGCTGGAGAACGGGTTGTGAAGAATCTGCCGTACACCTTGTTTTTGGTCTTTTTAGCATTAGTCTACATCGCAAACGGGTATTTGGCAGAGGATACGGTTAGGAAAATTAACCGCGTTGGTAATGAGTTGAAAGAATTGCGTAGTGAGTTTATTACTACTAAAAGCGATTTAATGTCTACTACTAAGCAGTCTGAGTTGGCTAAGATTATTGAAGAGCGAGGACTGGGGTTAAAAGAGTCTTATGACCCACCCAAGAAGATAGTGGTCACAGAAGACGAAGAAGAGGAAATTCTGAAAGATTAAGTGGAAAACAGAAAAGGCATACTAAAGCGTACATACGGACTTTACATCTTGTTAGGTCTGTTTGGTTTGGTGATCCTAGGAAGGGTTTTTCAAATATCTTTTATCAATGGTGCATATTGGAGGTCTAAGGCTGAGAATCTCACGATTAGCTACAGAACTATTGAGGCAGTTCGCGGTAATATTTATGCAGTTGATGGCAGTTTGTTAGCCACTTCTGTTCCAATCTACGAAGTTCGCTTTGATCCTAATGCAGAAGCCATAACAAACGAGCTGTTCAACACCAATATTGATACACTATCAACGTGTTTGCATAACCTATTCAAAGATAAATCTGCACTAGAATATAAGCGAGAGTTAGTAGCTGCGCGCGATAACGGTGAGCGCTATCACCTCATTAAAAGAAATGTAAAGTATACCCAGCTAAAGGAGATGAGAAACTTCCCTGTTTTTGAAAGGGGTAGGTATAAAGGTGGCTTCATTTTCGTGCAGCAGAATAAGCGTCAAAAGCCATTTAATGTTTTGGCATCTAGAACGATAGGGTATGAGCGTGATGGATCTGGCGTTGGTCTTGAAGGTGCTTATAGTGAGGCGCTTAAAGGTGTGAGTGGTAAACGACTCATGAAAAAGATTGCAGGTGGAGTTTGGATGCCTGTAAGTGATGAAAACGAGGTAGAGCCAGAGGATGGAAGTGATTTGGTCTCTACCATTGATGTGAATATTCAAGATGTTGCAGAGTCTGCCCTGCATAAGCAATTGCGTAAGCATGATGCTGAACATGGTTGTGTGGTGTTAATGGAGGTGGCTACTGGCGAGATTAGAGCTATTGCTAACCTGCAACGCGGTAATGACGGTAGGTATTATGAATCTTACAACTTCGCTGTTGGTGCATCAACTGAGCCAGGTTCAACCTTTAAGCTTGCCTCTTACATGGTGGCGATGGAGCATGGCTTCATTGATTTAGATTATAAAGTAGAGACTGGTAACGGCAAGTTTGAGTTCTACGATAAGACCATGTATGATAGTAGAGAAGGCGGTTACGGAACCATTACCGTGAAAGAAGCCTTTGCAGTTTCATCTAACATTGGAATAGCACGCATTATTGATAAGTTTTACAAGGCTGATCCGCAGAAGTTTATTGACGAGTTGTATAAAATGCGGTTGAATGAGCCGCTTGGTTTGGAGATTCCTGGTGAGGGTAAACCAGTAATTAAATCCGCTAATGATGAGTCTTGGTCAGGAATATCTCTCCCCTGGATTAGTCATGGTTATGAAGTTGCAATGACTCCTATGCAGATTCTTACTTTTTACAATGCTGTTGCGAATGATGGTAAAATGATGAAGCCAATGTTGGTGAAGAGTGTTCGCGAACATGGTAAAGACGTAAAGGTCTTTGAGCCAGTGGTTTTAAATGATCAGGTTGCTTCTGAAGAAACCATTGAGAAAGCAAAGGAAATGCTTGAAGAGGTTGTACGAGCAGGTACGGCTATCAACTTAAAGGATGCGAGCTACGCCATTGCTGGAAAAACGGGAACAGCACAGATAGCCCAGGGTAGAGCAGGGTACGATAAGAGTAGTCATCAAGCGTCTTTCTGTGGTTACTTTCCTGCAGAAGATCCCAAGTACACCTGTATGGTTGTAGTGAATGCACCTAATAGGAATGTGTATTATGGAAATCTTGTAGCGGGTCCTATTTTCAAAGAGATTGCAGATAAGGTTTACAGTACCAGCATAGATTTTCACGATGAACTGCAACCTCAGCTGGCAGAGAATAGCATCAATATTCCTGTCTCAAAAAGTGGGCATGCGGGAGACTTGAGACAAGTGTTTGCTGAGGTTTCTGTGAATCACAATCCCGTTTCTGGAACCGATTGGGTAGTAACCCAAACAGGTAAAGATTCGGTTTCTATGAAGCCAGTCTCAATAAGCGAGGGATTGATTCCCAATGTAAGAGGTATGGCTCCTGAAGATGCTATTTACATTCTAGAGAATCTAGGGCTTAATGTGCGAGTAACCGGTAAAGGATTTGTGAAATATCAAAGTGTGGCACCCGGCACAAGAGTGCGTGATGTAGGATCTACCATAAAACTCCAGCTCTCATGAAACTACTTAAAGATCTTTTATATAAAGCTCGGTTAGAAGAGGTAATTGGCACTACTAATGTTGCAATTGATACCATCGCTTTTGATTCAAGAAAGGTAGAAGCGTTTACTGCATTTGTGGCTGTTCCAGGCACCGTTGTAGATGGGCATAAGTATATTGATAGAGCAATAGATAATGGCGCGGTAGCGGTTGTTTGTGAGGAGTTACCTGAAGTTAAAAGAACTGGAGTGAGTTATGTTAGAGTGAAATGTAGCTCAGAGGCTTTGGCTCACATGGCTTGTAACTTCTACAACCACCCATCTGCCAAGCTAAAGCTTATTGGAGTAACTGGTACGAATGGCAAAACATCTGTAGTTACTCTGCTGCACGCATTATTCACAGGCCTGGGGTATAAGGCTGGAATGCTGTCTACCGTAGTAAATAAGATTGGTAATGAGGAATTAGCCAGTACTCACACTACACCTGATGCACTTTCTGTGAATGAGTTATTAGCTCTAATGGTAGATGAAGGATGCGATTACTGCTTTATGGAAGCGAGTTCTCATGCCATTCATCAGCACAGAGTAACTGGGTTAGATTTCAATATCGGTGTGTTTACCAACATCACAAGAGATCACTTGGATTACCATAAAACCTTTGACAACTACATAGCTGCCAAGAAAGGTCTGTTTGATATGCTTGGTGCGCATGCTTACGCATTGGTTAATAAAGACGATAACCATTCAGAAATCATGGTTCAGAACTCGGCTGCTAAAAGCAAGACTTTTAGTGTTCGTGAACTGGCCGACTACAAGGCTAAAATCATTGAAAATAGATTTAGCGGATTGCAGCTCAATATCAATGGAAACGATGTTTGGGCCAAATTGGTAGGAAAGTTTAATGCTTACAATTTGCTTGCGGTATTTGGTGTGGCAGACCTTATGGGTCAAGACAAACTCACTGTTTTAACCGAGTTAAGCAACTTGAATACGGTTGAAGGAAGGTTTCAGTATGTGCAAACAACTGAGAATATATCAGGTATTGTGGATTATGCCCACACGCCAGATGCTTTAGAGAATGTGCTTAGAACCATCAAAGATATTCGCACGGGAAACGAACAAGTTATTACCGTGGTTGGATGCGGAGGAGATCGCGATGCAGGCAAGCGTCCTGAGATGGCACGAATCGCCTCTGAGTTCAGTACGAAAGTGATACTAACCTCTGATAACCCTAGAACAGAAGATCCTCAAGCTATTCTTGACGACATGCAAGAAGGGGTTCCTGCGCAGCATTTTAAAAAGACGATGCAGATAGTAAGTAGAAAAGAGGCCATTAAGGCCGCTATTTTAGCTGCAAATCCAGGGGATATCTTGCTCATTGCGGGCAAGGGACATGAGAAATACCAAGAAATAAATGGAGTTCGCCATGACTTTGATGACATGGCCATAATGAAAGAACTCTTTGAAAAATTGAACGCGTAGCATGCTTTATTACTTGTTCGAATATTTGAATTCAATTGATGTTCCAGGAGCTGGTGTATTCAGATACATCTCTTTTCGCACAGCCATGTCTGTATTCACATCGCTGATCATCAGCATGTTCTTTGGCAAGTACATCATAATGTACTTGCAGAAGCAGCAGGTGGGTGAAATTGTGCGCGACTTAGGGCTTGAAGGGCAAATCCAAAAACAAGGCACGCCAACTATGGGTGGTCTTATGATTTTGGCGGCAATTATTATCCCTACCATATTGTTTGCCAGACTAGATAATATCTACGTGATTCTAATGCTGGTTTCAACCGTTTGGCTTGGCGCCATTGGCTTTATTGATGACTACATCAAAGTATTTAAGAAAAATAAAGAGGGGCTTAAGGGTAAATTTAAGGTTATTGGTCAGGTTGGAATTGGAATCATAGCTGGAAGCATATTGTATTTCCATGAAGATGTGCAGGTAAAGGAACAAATCCCTCAAGAACAGGTTGCCGAGCTTCTTGAGTCCGATAATGTGGTAAATGGGATAGTTTACCGCAGCGAGCGCTCTACGCAAACCACTATTCCTTTTGTAAAGAACAATGAATTTGACTATTCAGAATTGCTTTCCTGGGTGAATGAAGATTTGGCAGACTTTACATGGCTAATTTTCATTCCGATCGTGATAATCGTGGTTACTGCAGTAAGTAACGGAGCGAATATGACAGATGGTTTAGATGGCCTGGCAGCTGGTACGTCTGCTATCATCGGCTCTGCCTTGGCCATTTTCGCTTTTGTAAGTGGTAACTACGTTTTTGCCGATTACTTGAACATCATGTACATCCCAGATACAGGCGAGATGGTAATCTTCATTGGAGCTTTCATCGGAGCTTGTATTGGCTTTCTGTGGTACAACTCATATCCTGCTCAAGTCTTTATGGGAGACACGGGTTCACTGGCTCTTGGCGGAATCATAGCAGTAGTGGCGCTGGCCATCCGAAAAGAGTTGATTCTCCCTATGCTGTGTGGAGTTTTTCTGATTGAAAACTTAAGTGTGATGATTCAAGTGAGCTACTTCAAGTACACTAAGAAAAAGTACGGAGAAGGAAGAAGGGTGTTCAAAATGGCCCCTATTCACCATCATTTCCAAAAAATGAATATGCACGAAGCTAAGATAGTTACCCGCTTTTGGATTGTGGGAATTATGCTGGCAGTGCTGAGTATCGTAACGCTAAAACTCCGCTAAGTGAACGGAGAGTTAGTGGTATTAGGTGCAGGTGAGAGTGGTGTTGGCGCAGCTCTCTTAGCTAAATCAAAAGGAGTACCGGTTTTTGTGTCAGATGGCGGAAAAATCAGTGCCCAGCGCAAGAAAGTTCTTTTACATGCGGGTATTGCCTTTGAAGAAGAAGGGCATGAAGAAAGTAGGGTGTTGGCTGCTGCGGAAGTAGTAAAGAGTCCTGGAATTCCATTTGAAGTTCCTGTGGTTCAAAAGTTGCTTGCTGCGCGTATTCCTATGATTGATGAGCTAGAATTTGCTTCTAGATATACTAAGGGTAAGCTCATCGGTATCACGGGTACTAACGGTAAAACAACCACCACTAATCTCATTTACCATTTGCTCTCAGGGGCAGGGTTGAACGTTGGTTTAGGTGGAAATATCGGGAAGAGCATGGCGGCTCAACTGGTTACTGCAGACTTTGATTACTGGGTGTTAGAAGTGAGTTCTTTTCAACTTGACTGCTTACACGAAACGAAGTTTGACATTGCAATCCTACTCAATATCACAGAAGACCATTTGGATAGGTACGGGTACGAAATGCAACGATATGTAGATGCTAAATACCGCATCGTACAAAATCAAACAGCCAAAGATCACTTCATTTATTGGGCAGATGACCCCATTCTTCAAAGAGAAACGAGTATACGAGAAATAAAGTCGCAACTACACCCTTTCTCTTGGCATTCACCGCAGACTAATGGAGCTTATTTAAACGAGGATACAATTGAAATAAACATAAAAGAGGAAATGACTATGTCAATACACGAGCTTGCAATTCAAGGGAGGCACAATGCCAACAACACCATGGCCGGGGGAATAACAGGCCGTATTTTAGATATTCGAAAAGAAATCATTCGTGATTGCATGAGTGATTTTCAAAATGTGGAACATCGCCTAGAACGTGTTACTACTGTGTCTGGTGTAGACTACATTAATGATTCAAAAGCAACCAATGTAAACTCTACTTGGTATGCGCTTGAGTCTATGCACGCACCAACCGTTTGGATTTTAGGTGGTGTTGATAAAGGAAATGATTATACCCAGCTATATGAGCTTGTTAAAGAGAAAGCGAAGTGCATTATTGCTTTAGGTACGGATAATGCAAAAATTAAAGATGCTTTTTCTTCTCTTGACAAAGATTTATACGAGGCAAGCTCTATGATTGAAGCTGTTGCTTTAGCATACCGTGTGGCTGAAAAAGGAGATAAGGTCTTGCTTTCTCCAGCTTGCGCTAGCTTCGATTTGTTTGAGAGTTACGAAGATCGTGGCAATCAATTTAAAGAGGCAGTTAGATCATTGTAATGCAACGTGTTTTCAAGTACATAGGAGGAGATAAGGCCATTTGGATGGTGGTGCTGTTTATGGCATTGGCATCTATTCTTTTGGTATACAGTTCCATAGTTACTTTGGCCTACAAGTACCAAGGCGGTAACACCCTCTATTATGTATTGAAACACAGTGTATTTATTGTGTCTGGCTTTGGCTTTATCTATTTGATTCATAAGGTTGACTACAAGTATTTTTCACGCATAGCCCAGCTCCTCTTTTGGGTAAGTATACCCTTGTTGTTACTTACCCTTTTAATGGGTGCCAACCTCAATAATGCAAGCAGATGGTTGGTAATACCAATAATCAATCAATCGTTTCAAACATCAGATTTAGCCAAGCTCGCTCTTATTATGTTTACTGCAAGGTCTTTAGCCGTGCGAAAAGACAGGCTCAAAGACTTTAATAAAGGCTTTTTGCCATTATTGGTTCCTGTTGGTGTGATTTGTGTTCTTATTCTGCCCGCTAACTTCTCAACCGCAGCTGTTTTGGGTACTTCCTGCCTTATGCTCATGTTTATGGCTGGTGTGCGTTTGAGTCATATCTCTGTTCTAGTTCCTACGGCACTAACTGCGCTCGGACTCGTGTATTTAGTAGGAAAAGCCAAACCAGAATTATTCCCTCGATTAGACACTTGGGTAAATCGTGTGGAGCGTTTTGTTGGAGATGAACGTGATAGAGACGGTAACTTTCAAGTAGAGCAAGCTAAGATTGCCATAGCATCTGGGGGTGCAGTAGGGAAAGGTCCAGGAAACTCTACGCAACGCAATTTCTTACCACACCCTTATTCAGACTTTATTTATGCCATCGTTTTAGAAGAGTATGGTATGCTGGGTGGCTTTGTAGTGCTTCTATTTTACTTGGTTTTGTTGTACCGAAGTATAAAAATAGTGCAACGAGTAGATAGCGATTTTGGTGCTTACCTCGTGCTGGGGCTGAGCTTTTCTTTAGTCTTCCAAGGACTCATAAATATGGCGGTTAACGTAAATATCTTGCCAGTTACTGGCCAGCCGCTTCCATTGGTGAGTATGGGAGGAACATCGCTTTGGTTTACCTGTATTTCACTAGGAATTATCTTGAGTGTGAGCCGCTCAGTTGAACAGGCAGCAAATAAGGCAGAAGAACGGAAGGGAGGCAATTATGCAGTCTCTTAAGGTATTGATAAGTGGAGGTGGAACAGGTGGGCACATCTTTCCGGCCATCGCCATAGCAAACGCTATTAAAGCAAAAAGACCAGATGCTGAGTTTCTTTTTGTGGGTGCGTTGGGTAAGATGGAGATGGAGAAAGTTCCAGCAGCAGGGTATAAAATTGAAGGCTTACCAATTACAGGTATTCAACGAAGTTTATCTGTAAAAAACCTTGTTTTTCCGTTTAAGCTTTTAGCCTCAATGATTAAGGCTAAGAAATTGGTCCGTTCTTTTAATCCTCATATTGCAATTGGTACGGGTGGCTTTGCAAGCGGACCTACACTTAGAGCTGCAATTTCTGCTGGTGTACCAGCTTTGGTGCAAGAACAAAATTCATTCCCTGGTGTAACCAACAGAATACTTGGTAAGCGAGCCAATTCAGTTTGTGTGGCTTACGATGGAATGGACCGTTACTTTGAAAAAAGTAAACTCATTTTTACAGGTAATCCAGTTCGCCAATACATTGTACAGCTTGCTGGCAAAAGAGAAAAAGCATTCTCTCATTTTAAACTGAACCCAGAAAAACTAGTGGTATTGGTTATAGGTGGCAGTTTAGGTGCTAGGTCTGTGAATCATGCTATTCAAGGTGGACTCAAGTCAATAGTGAATGCAGGAGCACAGCTACTATGGCAAACTGGTAAGCCTAGTTTTAGTGAAGCGAGCGAGGCTGCGGTAGAATTCAAAGAGCATGGAGTTCGTGTTCATCAATTTATTGCTGAAATGGACTTAGCATATGCTGCAGCAGACGTTGTGGTTTCAAGAGCGGGTGCAATTGCCGTGTCTGAGCTTAGTCTTGTTAAAAAACCAGTGATATTGGTTCCGTTTCCACATGCTGCTGAAGATCATCAAACAAAAAATGCAATGGCGTTGGTCAATAAGAATGCTGCCATTCATATTGCAGATGCCGAGGCAAAAACGGCTCTAGTCCCTCGTCTTATTCAATTAATTGAAGATAGTGAAGAGCAAGACAAGCTGGTTAATAGTATTGAAACATTAGGAATACCTGATTCTGCTGAAAGAATTGCAGATGAAGCCCTCAGAATCGTAACTGCATGAAAATTGAAGACCTGCATAGCATTTATTTCTTGGGTATCGGTGGAATTGGTATGAGTGCCCTAGCACGATATTTTCTTAAAAGAGGTGTAGCAGTTTCTGGTTATGATAAAACCAGAAGTTCACTTACCTCTTCTCTTGAGGCAGAAGGTGCAGTCATTTCTTACGTAGATTCACCGTTTACAGGTGAGTATGATATATGCGTTTACACGCCCGCAGTGCCACAATCACACATGGCATACAGTCATTTCCGCCAACAGGAAATTTCAATGATCAAGCGTGCAGAATTATTGGGGCTTATTTCTAGAAGTCATAGTACGTACGCGGTTGCAGGTACTCACGGTAAGACAACCACATCGGCTATGCTTAGTCACATTTTCAATGTGGTACTTGGAGAAGTAAATGCCTTTGTAGGTGGTATTATGACTAATTACAACACCAATTACCTTTTTGCAGATAATACTGCCAGCTTGGTTGTTGAGGCAGATGAGTATGACAGATCGTTTCTTCAATTATCGCCCAAAGCGGCAATTATTACAGGTGTAGAGGCAGATCATCTAGACGTATACGGTTCAAGTGAAGCCATGTCTACAAGCTTCATAGAATTTGCAGGTCAAGTAAAAGACATTCTATTAATCCACTCCGATGTGAAGCTCAAGCCAAATTCGGCTAAAGTGTATACCTACGGAAGAGGCAAAGCCGATGTAGAACTAGTAGAAACCCATATAGAGCAGGGCATGCAGCGAGTAGAAGTAACTGTAATGGGTAAACATTATGAGTTCAAGCTGGCATTACCTGGTGAACACAATGCTCTTAACGCTATTGCAGCTTTTGGGCTTGCTGTTCTTTCGGGTCATGATGCTAATAAAGTAGCATCAGCAATGACTTTATTTAAAGGCGTAAAGCGAAGGTTTGAAGAAATCACGCGTACAGATAAGGTTGTTTATATAGACGATTACGCGCATCATCCCACCGAGTTGGATGCCGCTATTGCTGCCGCTCGTCAGTTTTACCCAGGTAAACGAGTGGCTGGAATTTTTCAGCCTCATCTGTATTCCAGAACACGTGATTTTGAAGAGGGCTTTGCCAAATCGCTATCTAGATTAGACATTCTTTGGCTACTAGATATTTACCCCGCAAGAGAAGAGCCTATACCTGGAATATCTTCAGAGAACCTTCTACACAAAATTACCTGCCCAGAGAAGCAAATGGCAACAAAGGAGACCATTACAAAGCAAATATTAGATAAGAAATACGATGTATTACTCAGTCTGGGAGCGGGCGATATAGATAGGTTAGTGGAACCACTTAAAATGACTTTAAGTAGTGAATAAGGTATTCAACATAGCTACATGGGTGGTTGCCTTTGCAGGGCTGTTAGTGCTTATAGGGTTTACAGAAGTAGAACTCGATACCATAGCACTACAAGAGGTTCATGTAAACGTTGATACCCGGGGTGGAAATTTTTTCGTTTCACAAGAAGAGATTAAACAAGCGGTTACAGATAAAGGCTATGTGGTAAATGCTGTTACAGTTGAAAATGTAAACGTAAGGGAGTTAGAGTCGTTCTTCGATTTGTATCCTGCAGTTAAGAAAAGCGAAGTGTTTAAGTCTCCAGACGGTATGGTATTCGTAAACATTAACCAGCGTACTCCTATTGCACGCATTTTTACTAAAAGCGGAGAAAGTTTTTACTTAGATGAAGATGGAAGGTTAATGCCATTGAGCAGGTCGTATACCTCTAGAGTTCCAGTTGTGAATGGCGAAATTGATGGTGCATATAACGCATTATACAAAGTAGATTTTAGCCATCCAGACTCCTTAGATCTAGACCAACCTATTCACCAGAAATTGAATGAAGTGTACAAAGTGCTCTCATATGTGAACCAAGACCCTCTATGGGACGCGCAATTCACACAACTTTTTTTTAACGATGAGGGTGACTTGGAATTGGTGCCACGAGTGGGTAATCACGTTATTGTGATAGGTAATGCACAATCCATAGAGGATAAGTTAAATACACTTCGCATTTTTTATATCGAAGGATTAAATAAAATTGGTTGGAATTCCTATGCATCAATCAATTTGAAATATAAGAATCAAGTTGTCTGCACAAAACGAACGCATTATGGAAACAACTAAGGAAGAAAAAATTGTAGTTGGTCTAGACATCGGTACTACCAAAATTGCCGTATTGGTTGGTAGAAAGAACGAACATGGCAAGCTAGAAGTACTAGGCATGGGTAAGGGAGAATCTCTGGGTGTTAACCGAGGGGTTGTTACTCACATTACCCCTACCGTACAAGCCATTGAAAAAGCGGTTGTTGAAGCAGAGGCAAAAACAGGCGTAGATATAAATGTAGTAAACGTTGGTATTGCGGGTCAGCATATTAAGAGTCTCCAGCACAGGGGTGTTAAAATGCGCAATAGCTTTGAAGATGAGATTACACAAGAAGATATTGATGCGTTAATCAATGACATGTACAAACTGGTAATGCTTCCAGGTGAACGGATCATTGATGTTATTCCGCAAGAATATACGGTAGATAATGAGTCTGGAATCCAAGACCCAATTGGTATGTCTGGTGGGCGGTTAGAGGCGAATTTCCACATCATAACAGGTCAGGTTGCAGCAGCAGGAAATATTTACAAATGCGTTCGAAAGGCTGGCTTAGATGTAGATAACTTGATTCTTGAGCCATTGGCATCTGCAGATAGTGTTCTTAATAGCGAGGAGAAAGAGGCTGGTGTTGTACTAGTAGATATTGGTGGTGGTACCACAGATATTGCCATATTCAAAGAAGGAATCATACGCCATACCGCAGTTATTCCATTCGGTGGAAACATCATAACAGAAGACATTAAAGAAGGGTGTACCATCATAAAAAAGCAAGCGGAGCAGCTTAAAGTGAAATTCGGTTGTGCATTGGCCTCAGAAACGGCAACCAATGAAGTGGTTGTGATTCCAGGGTTACGTGGAAGAGAGCCCAAAGAAATTTCTGTTCAAAATCTGGCTCATATTATTCAAGCCAGAATGGAAGAAATTATTGAGCAAGTTTTCTATGAGATAAAGAGCTCTGGATATGAGAATAAGCTCATAGCAGGTATCGTTGTTACGGGCGGTGGTTCTCAACTTAGACATGTAGCCCAGTTATTTGAGTTTATGACTGGCATGGATACCAGAATCGGATATCCTACAGAGCACTTAGTTAAAGGCGCAGAAGAGGTTACAAGCCCGTCTTTCTCAACAGGTATTGGTTTGATACTGAAGGGCTTTGAAAGAAATAAGCAAGTTACAAAGGCAGAGAGATCTGAAGAGGTTAAGGAAGAGGTGAATAAGAAGTCTCTAGGCATGGCAAACTTTTTCTCAGCCATTAAAGATGTAACGAAAGAATTTTTTGATGACAAGAGTTTAGAACAGTAAATCGCAAAAACAATCGCTCTATGGAATTTGATTTACCAAAAGACGCACCCTCAATAATTAAAGTATTGGGTGTGGGTGGCGGAGGCTCCAATGCCGTTAATCACATGTTTGGAGAAGGAATTACGGGTGTAGATTTTATTATCTGTAACACAGATCAACAGGCTTTAGATGCTAGTCCTGTTCCTCACAAAGTGCAATTAGGTGCAAGCTTAACAGAAGGAAGAGGAGCTGGCTCCATTCCAGATGTAGGTAAGAATGCAGCCATTGAAACTATAGACCAACTCAGAGAAGAGTTGAGTAAGAATACGCGTATGTTGTTTATCACTGCAGGAATGGGTGGAGGTACCGGTACAGGTGCAGCTCCTATTATTGCGGAAACAGCACGCGAGATGGGAATTCTAACCATTGCCATAGTTACCATGCCTTTCTTCTTTGAAGGAAGAAAGCGTAAGCATCAGGCTGAAGCTGGTATCAAAGCGATTCGAGAGCATGTAGATAGTTTGATTATCATTAACAATGACAAGCTACGCGAGATGTACGGAAACCTTCGCATGGGTGAGGCATTTGCTCAAGCGGATAATGTACTCACCACGGCTGCAAAAGGAATTGCAGAACTAATTACCAGAACAGGTCACGTGAATGTGGATTTTGAAGATGTTCGTACGGTAATGAATAACAGTGGTGTATCCATTATGGGTTCTGCCTTGGCAGAGGGTGAAGACAGAGCTATTAAAGCCATAGAGCTGGCATTGGCATCACCGCTTCTAAATGATAACGATATCCAAGGAGCTCGCTACGTATTGTTGAATATGGAGTTTGGAAATGATGAGCTTACCATGGATGAGATTGCTGAAATCACGGATTATATCCAAGAAGAGGCAGGAATGGAAGCTGATGTAATCTGGGGTTACGGAAGAGATGAATCACTGGGAGAGAGCGTTCGTGTAACCGTAGTGGCTACAGGATTTAAAGAAGCTCCGAATACGGGTGCCGACTCATTGGTTGAGCGCCCTGCAAGAAAAGTGAGTGTGCTCACCGATTCTGTAAAGACGGAATTAACCAAGCCTGTTGAGCCAACCGCTTCCAAAGAAGAGCCAAAGCAAGAGCAGCCTTTTCTTAAGCCGGATGAGCCCATTATGCAAAGCACCATTGAGTTTGATTTGAGTGCAGACCGTACAGAAAAGAAAGAAGAACCAAAGGTTGAAGAAAAGGACTTTAGTGAGCCCTTCCTTCGTGTTAAAGAAGAAGAGCCAAAGCAAGTTCAAGAACCTACTCCTGAGAAGAGAGAAGAAGTAGCTGAGCCAAAAGCTGAGCGCCCACAAGAACAGCCCAACCAAGAAGAGAGCCAGAACATTATCCGAAGCAGAATGAAGAAACTTACGGAAATCAGCAATCGTTTGCGAAGTCCGCAAGCTATGTCTGATTTAGAGAATGTACCCGCCTACGTTAGAAAGCAGATTAATTTAGGTGAAACACCTCATTCTTCAGAATCTCAAGTCTCAAGGTTTAGTTTGAGTGAAGAAGAAAAAGGAGAGAGTGGAAAGCGTAGTGGCTTAAGTTCTAACAACTCCTTTTTACACGATAATGTAGATTAAACATTCCCAGTTGTATAGCGATTTAGGAATCCGAGAGTTAATGCTCTCGGATTTTTTTTTGTCACTCACCGAACCTTTCTGTAATTTAACCGTCTGATAACTAATCGAAAACCCAATCAATCATGAAAAAAGCATTACGCTCTTTCCTTCTTTTTACATTAATCTCATTACCTGTTCATCTTTTAGCACAAGGTTTCCCTTGGTTAGTAGACGTAGAAGGTGGCTCTACATTTTCCCCTCCAGAACCGCTCAGTGTGGCCTATGATAGCTCAGGTTTTGTGTATGTAACTGGTTTTTTTGAGAATCAGGCAACTATTGGCTCTACCACGCTAACGGGTAGTAGTGTTGAAGGCTTTTTGGCCAAGCTAGATACGGCTGGTTCACTTATTTGGGTTGAAACATTTGGAGGTTTAGGCCAAGATGCGGGTATAGATGTTGTAACAGATAACCAAGGAGGTGTGTATGTAAGTGGAATATACCAAGGAACAGCAACTTTTGATACCATAACTGTAACCTCTACAATTTCTTCATCTTCGTTTAGAGGTGAGAATTTTCTCATTAAGTTTAATGATACAGGCTCTGCTCTTTGGATAAGAAGAGGCTCTAATTGCGGTTCAAGCTTTAACCCCCAAAATATTCCTTCTGCACTTGACTACAATAATGGAACTATCCTGTATGGAGCTCAATATCAGAACTTCTTTAATTCAACTACGGCAGATAGAACATTCAACGGAACAACTTTCCCAACAAATACTGGAGGAACAAGCTCATCAACAAACTTCTTTGTTTCCTCTTTTCAACCAAACGGTACACAGAACTTTGTTCAACCTGTTCTTGGAGAGGCAACTTTTTCAGCTTCAGCTATTTTGCAAGATGTGGTGCTTGCTCCATCTGGAGACGTTTTCGCACTTGCCTTGGGTTTCGATAGTATAGTCATTGGTTCTTCAGTAATTACTAATCCATCTTTACAGTTTAACCAGCGTTACAATGCCTTGATAAAACTAAACAGTTCGGGTACGTATCAATCATCTAACTTGGTTGGAGACTTGGGCTTTAGTACATTCCAAATTAATAATATGGATGTGTCTTCAACTGGTACAGTCTATGTAGGCGCATTTAGAAACTCCAGCATAACTTCAACGCTGGCAGGAGTAACCCTCCCTGCTCAAGGAGCGTTTGCCTATAAAGTAAATGGCTCTTCAATGACAACGACAGACGCAACAGTCGTCTCAAATGGAAGTGGATTTTCTGGCAGTAGTAATATTGGTAGTATTGTTTTAGATTCACAAGGAAATGTTTTCTTGGGCGGAGCAGTAGATGGTGGAGTCACCATAGCAGGAACTGTCGTTAATGCGCAACGTGAGCTTTATTTTGCGAAGTGCGATACGGGTTTTACATCTGCGACCTATGTTACACGTACAATAAAACCTGGTTCTGGAAATTTTCAAATACCAGTTTTTTCACATGCTGCACTAGGGTCAAATGATGAAATATACGTAACAGGTAATGTAGTTGCTTCTTCAACTGTTTTTGGTTCTCAAACAAGTACTTCTAACTCCAATACTTCTGGTTTTATTACCAGGATTGTAGACTGCTTGCCTCTTTCCGTTTCAGCTAGTCCGTTGAATGCTGTTATTTGTGGAAATGCAGCCAGCGTCAATATTAATGCCACCAATAATCCCTCCTACAATTACCAATGGCTGGCAACAGGATCGCCTGTAGCAGGAGCCAACACCCCTACTTTTGCTGCTACAAATCCAGGGTCGTACAGTGTTGAGGTAGATAGTTTAGGTTGCTTAGATACATCTAACACAGTTACGGTAAGTCAAGAAGCATTGCCAACCGTTTCTGTTCCAACAACCACACTTACTGTATGTAACATTGCCGCACCGTTTACTCTTCAAGGTGGCCAACCTGCTGGTGGCGTATGGTCTGGAACAGGTGTTGTTAATGATACGGTTTTTGACCCTTCTATTGTGGGCTCTGGTCCAGTGCTGCTAACCTACACCTATACATCTCCGTCAGGTTGTTCTAACGATGCTGTACGCATAGCAAATGTTGTTGCTCCTACTACACTAACGGTATCAAATAATATTCCCAGCTTCTGTGAAGGAGACCCAGCCTTCTCACTTACGAGTATAGTTAATCCATCGGGGGGTACTTACTCTGGCCCTGGAGTAACAAATAATCTGTTCAATCCAGATAGCGCAGGAGTAGGAACGCACTCAATTACCTACACCTATGCGGTAATAACTGGATGTACAAGTACGGTGTCGTTTAACATAGTTGTAAACGCTGCACCCACAATCAGCTTCCCTGCGTTTTCGCCAGTTTGTAACTCTACTTTCAGTATTCCATTGAATTCGGCAACTCCTGCAGGAGGAACTTACACAGGTAACTTTACAATTAGCAACACATTCTATCCTTTCTTATCAGGTGCAGGTAATTTCCCTGTTATTTACACGGTAACCCAGAATGGTTGTACGGCTTCAGATACGCAATCTATCCAGGTAGATGCCCCTGTAACCCCAACGCTATCGGCTATTGGGCCGTTTTGTGCGGGTGATGCTCCAATAACGTTAACGCAAGGCTCTCCTGCGGGAGGAACTTACTTGATAGACGGTACACCATCTGGAACATTCGATCCTGTCACATTAGGCGTAGGTTCTTACACTGTTCAATACGCATTTACCAATGCTTGCGGTACCGACACGGCAACGCAAACTGTAACAGTTAATCCAATTCCATCGGTAACGTTAAGTGCTTTTGGTCCATATTGTGAGAACGATGCCTCGGTAACGCTTACCCAAGGTTCTCCAGCTGGTGGAGTGTATTCTGGTTCGGGTGTTGTTGGTGGAGATTTTGTACCTAGTCAAGCACAAATTGGTACCAATCAAATTATTTACACCTTCACTGGAGCAGGCGGTTGTTCGGCTTCTGATACCACAAACGTAGTCGTGTTTGCTAAGCCTGTAATCTCCATGAATTTGGTGGACACCTTATGCATAGATAACGGATTGTACACTTTGGCAGCAAGTCCTGCGGGTGGATCATTTACAGGAACAGGTGTTACAGGAACAGACTTTGACCCTCAAGTGGCGGGTGTAGGTTCACATGTTATCACTTACACGGTTACAAACACCAACAACTGTTCAGATACCTTAACTGATACAATTGAAGTAATAGCTCCAGTAACTATTACTTTAAATCCATTTACCCCAGTTTGTGAGGCCGATGCTGCTTTTATGCTATCGGGAGGAAGTCCTGCAGGTGGGAGCTACAGTGGTATTGGAGTAGTTGCAGGTATGTTTAATCCTGCTGTTTCGGGTGCAGGAACGTTTGATATCGTTTATACCTTCACAACAGCATGTGGCTTGCGTGCAGATACACAACAAATTACTGTTAACCCTGCACCAATAGTTACATTACCTGTACTGGTAGATGTTTGTGTAGATGGAAGTCCTATAAACTTGCCTGCTGGTTCACCTGCAGGCGGTACATACGCTGGAACGGGTGTAATAGGAAATCAATTCTATCCTGGAACAGCAGGCGTTGGAACGTTTGATGTAGTATATTCATTTACAGCCATTAACGGTTGTTCAGCTTCAGATACTCAACAAATTACAGTGAATCCGCTTCCAACAGTAACGTTTGCTCCATTAGCAGATGTATGTATTGATGCTGGTCCTTTAACCCTTTCAGGAGGAATGCCTATGGGTGGGTCTTATTCAGGCCCTGGCGTTGCAGCAGGTCAGTTTGATGCGTCAATAGCAGGACTAGGAACACATACTCTGGTTTATACCTACAGTGATGCCAATGGATGTGCAGATACAGCTCAACAATCCATTACAGTAAACGATTTACCAGTGGTTACTTGGCAAGCATTGCCAAACGTTTGCGCGAATGATGTTGCTATTACTTTATCTGGAGGCTTACCAAGTGGCGGAACGTATTCTGGCCCAGGTGTAGCGGCTGGTCAGTTCAACCCGCAAGCCGTAGGAGCAGGAACGTATACTTTGGCATATACCTTTTCCGATGCAAATGGGTGCGCAGATTCAGCTACAGAGAGTATTACGGTTGAGCCGTTGCCTGCTATTAGTCTCAATCCATTTACTCCTGTTTGTGTAGATAACGGTTCAATTACGCTTACGGGTGGTTCTCCTGCTGGAGGAACATATTCAGGAACTGGAGTAGCTGGAGGCCAATTCGATCCTCAAGCTGTGGGTCCTGGAACATATGATATCATCTACACGGTTACAGGAACTACTTGTAGTGCGTCAGATACCCAGCAAATAGTTGTTAACCCACTGCCAATTGTTGATTTAGCGGCATTTGCCGATGCTTGTATAGATGCTGGAACAATTACGCTCTCTGGTGGAACGCCTGTTGGAGGTACTTACAGTGGCACGGGTGTAACTTCGGGAGTTTTTGATCCACAAGTCGCGGGTATTGGTACTACCCTAATTACCTATACCTTCACAGATGTGAATGGCTGTATCAACTCAGATACGGCATCTATCAATGTAGGTTCGGGTCCAACTGTTACCTTATCGGCTCTTGCTGACTTATGTGTCAATGATGCTCCAATTACCCTAACAGGTGGAATGCCAATGGGCGGAGTTTATTCAGGAACTGGAGTGGCTGCTGGTATTTTTGATCCACAAATAGCGGGTGTAGGAACGCATACGATCACTTATGTATACACAGCTCCAACAGGATGTGCCGATTCTGCAACAGCAACGATTACCGTAAACCCACTCCCAGTAGTTACATTAGCTTCACTTGCAGATGTTTGTATTGGTGCTGGAGTTTTGACGCTAACAGGTGGTTTACCTGCGGGTGGAGTTTATTCTGGAACCGCGGTAACTGGTGGTCAGTTCGCCCCATCTGTAGCTGGTGTTGGAACACACGATATTATCTACTCGTTTACAAACGCTCAAGGGTGTATTTCAGCAGATACGCAGCAAATTATTGTAAATGACTTGCCTGTGGTATCGCTAAGTATCCCAACTAATGTTTGTGTAGATGCGGGAATTATAACATTCACTTCAGGTTCACCTGCTGGTGGAACATACGCTGGAACAGGTGTCACGGGTAACCAATTCAATCCAGCAGTTGCTGGTTTAGGGCAATACGTTATTACGTATACCTACACCGATTTAAATAGCTGTACCAATAGTATTACAGATACCATTGAGGTAGACTCGCTACCCGCAGTAACACTTCCAGCTTTGTCAGCTGTTTGTGAGAATGATGCACCAATAACACTTAGTGGTGGAATGCCAATGGGTGGCACGTATTCGGGAACAGGAGTTTCTGGAGGACAATTTGATCCGAATGTTTCAGGAGCAGGAACATTCCTCATTACCTACACCTTTACAGATGGTAACGGATGTGCGAGTGATGATACAGTGTCTATAACAGTGAATCCAGCACCAACGGTTAGTTTATCTGGTCTTGGTGATGTTTGCCTAGACGGAGGACTTGTTACCCTTACTGGAGGCTTACCTGCGGGAGGTACATACTCAGGGTCTGGAGTAACTGCAGGACAGTTTGATCCTTTAGTTGCAGGTATTGGTCAACATGTGATTACTTACAGTTTTACATCAAGTTTGGGTTGTACAGCAACAGCAACGGATACAATAGAAGTGAGTACTCCTCCAAGTGTTTCACTCCCTCCGTTAACTCCAGTATGTATAGATGCAGGAGTAGTAGTATTAGCGGGAGGAACACCTTCAGGAGGTACTTATTCTGGAATTGGTGTAACAGGAGGTCAGTTCGATCCTGCAGTTGCTGGAGTTGGAACACATTCTATTGTATACACCTTTGTTAATGCACAGGGCTGCGGGGCTTCAGATACACAGAGCATTGTTGTGAACGATCTGCCAGCTGTTAGCTTACCGCTAAGCTCGGTGGTTTGTGATTACGCAGCTCCTGTTACCCTAACTGGTGGAACACCTGCAGGTGGAACCTATTCAGGTTTAGGGGTTACAGGCACTCAGTTTGATCCTTCTGTAACGGGTCAAGGTACATTTGATATCATTTACCAGTTCACCGATGCTAACGGTTGTATAGGGATAGATACAGGTAACATAACGGTAAGCCCTAGACCAAGTGTTAGTCTTGGTCCTGATTTAAATGTTTGTATTGGTGAAGAAGTTGCACTTACGGCAACTGGAGCAGATTCTTATGTGTGGTCAACAACGGAAACAACAAATTCTATTTTGATAACTCCAACCATGAACAGCACGTATACTGTTACAGGTACTGATACCAATAGTTGTGAAGGTTTTGATACGATTGACGTTACAGTGAATCCGCTTCCTGTGGTTAACTTACCTAGCATTGATACAGTTTGTGCAGACTCGGTATTTACTTTGGATGCAGGTGCTGGTTTTACCCAGTATAGATGGAATACAGGAGCGCTTGTTCAAGCTATAACAGTAGGGCCGTTTACCCCTAATACAACCCAAACTTATTGGGTGTTAGTTGAAGATGCTTTAAGATGTACAGGGGGAGACTCAGTTTCCTTCTTCGTTAAAGATTGCGACATCACCTCTGTTGGTGAGATAGCTGAAAAGGGAGAGATTAAGCTATACCCTAACCCTAACCAAGGTAGGTTTGTGTTGGAAGCTTCGCACCTAGAAGGACAGGCATATATTCATGTAATTTCGGTAACAGGTTCTATGGTTTATCAGCGACAGTTAGAAACAGTGGGTGTTGAATGGCGCGAGGAAATTGACCTTACTGCATATGGTAACGGAATGTATACCCTAGTCGTAACCTCTGGAGAAAAAGTGTACCGCAAGCAATTTATGATAAATAGATAGACCTACTTTTACATCAAATTGAAGCAGGATGAGTTTAAAAGACACAATAAATAAAGATATCAAGGCAGCTATGCTAGCCAAGGATAAAGAAAAGCTAACGGCATTAAGGGCAATTAAATCTGCCATTATGTTGGCTGAAACAGAAAAGGGTAGTGCAGATGAACTCACATCTGAGAGAGAATTGGATGTACTTCAGAAACTCATGAAGCAGCGTAAAGAAGCTGCAGAAATGTATAATTCGCAAGGCAGAGAAGATTTAGCAGCTGAAGAACAGGTACAGGCTGATGTGATTCAAGCATACTTACCAGAGCAAATGAGCGAAGATGAGGTAAGAGCCGCAGTAAAAGATGCAATTGCATCTTCAGGTGCATCTGGTCCATCAGATATGGGTAAGGTAATGGGGCCTCTTATGGGTAAACTAAAAGGTAAAGCCGATGGTAAACTTATCTCCAAACTGGTAAAAGAAGAATTGGCATAGGCCAAATTGAACCGTATTTTAAAAGCGCTCTTAGGAGCGCTTTTTTTATGAAAAAGAAGATTACCATATTCATAATAGGGCTAATTGCTGTTCTGGTATTCTCCTACAAGGAGCTAGTGATGTATGGCATGAATCAACTTCGCGGGCAATTGAGTCTTTTAACTAATTCTATTGCAATTGAAGAGGCATTGGAAAGTACTTACTACAGTAATAAAGAAAAAGATAAACTCAGGCTCATTCAAGAGATAAGGTATTGGGCTTCTTCTGAGCTTCAGCTGAATGTAGGAGGTAATTATGCCGAGGTGGTGAAACAAGACTCTAGCTCTACCATGTATGTGGTAACAGCAGCCTACCCCTACAAGTTGGAATCTTTCGAATGGAGCTATGGACCTATTGGAAAGATGGCCTACAAAGGTTTTTTCGATAAACGCCTGGTGCAGCAAGAAGCAAAAGTTAAGCGAGATTTGGGCTATGACACCGATATAGGAATTGCAGGAGGATGGAGTACACTAGGAGTCTTAAATGACCCTGTTTTGAGTGGGATGCTCAAGCGAGATTCAACATCGCTTATTGAGCTGATTATTCATGAAAGTGTACATGCCACAGTCTTTAGATTTGGTGAAACAGAATGGAATGAAAATATTGCCACTGCTATTGGCGAGGTGGGGATGGAGCAATTTGTTAAGCAAGCCCTAAAAGATGATGGACTTTACAGGCGGCATCTAGATGCTGAAGAAAAGACTCAAATCAAAAGAGCGTTCATTCATAACAAGGCTTTAGAATTAGAGTCACTGTACAAGAGCTGGGAACGGGATTCTCTAAATATTGAAGAGAGAGAGATTTTAAAACAAGAGTGGATGAACGGTTTCAAATCTGAATATCTGAAACACACAAATATAAAAAGTTGGCCCTCTCACAAAACACTGAATAACACCTTTTTTACAGACTTTTTAAATTATAGAGCCTCTAACGACAGTATAAAGGAAGTGTTGGCAAAAGAGTTTGCCAATAACATTCCGGCTTTTCTGAATAGTGTGAAATAAAAAAGCCCCTGACGCAAGTCAAGGGCTTTTTATGTCTATGTTGATGTGCGAATTACATCATTCCGCCCATTCCGCCCATATCTGGCATGCCAGCTGGCATTGGAGCTTCTTTTTCAGGAATATCTGAAAGAACGCACTCAGTAGTTAACAACATTCCAGCGATGGATGCAGCATTTTCAAGAGCTACACGAGTTACTTTAGTAGGGTCAATCACACCCGCTTCAAACAAGTTCTCGTAAACCTCAGTACGTGCATTGTAACCATAATCACCATTGCCTTCAGCTACTTTTTGCACTACCACAGCACCTTCACCACCAGCATTTGTGATGATTTGACGAAGAGGTTCTTCAACTGCTCTGCGAACAATAGAAATACCTGTAGTCTCGTCATCGTTGTCGCCTGTTAACTCGGCCAAAGCTTTGGCAGCACGAATTAAGGCAACGCCCCCGCCAGGTACAATACCTTCTTCAACTGCAGCACGTGTTGCAGCTAGCGCATCGTCTACGCGGTCTTTCTTCTCTTTCATCTCAACCTCAGTGGCAGCACCAATATATAGTACAGCAACACCTCCAGCTAATTTAGCCAAACGCTCTTGTAACTTCTCTTTGTCATAGTCTGAAGTTGTAGATTCAATTTGAGCTTTAATTTGGTTCACACGAGCTTCAATGTTAGCTGCTGCACCTGCACCGTTTACGATGGTTGTATTGTCTTTGTCAATCTCAACTTTCTCTGCAGTACCTAGATCATCTAGAGATACATCTTCTAGCTTACGACCTTGCTCTTCAGAAATTACAGTACCACCTGTAAGAACGGCAATGTCTTCTAACATCGCTTTTCTTCTATCACCAAATCCAGGAGCCTTAACAGCTGCAATCTTCAACCCACCACGTAGCTTGTTTACTACCAATGTAGCTAACGCTTGTCCGTCTACATCTTCTGCAATGATTAAAAGTGGTTTTCCTTGTTGTGCAACTGGCTCAAGAATAGGAAGGATTTCTTGTAGATTCGAGATTTTCTTGTCAAACAACAAGATGTATGGATTATCCAAATCAGCAATCATTTTCTCAGTATCTGTTACGAAATACGGAGAAAGATATCCTCTGTCGAATTGCATACCCTCAACTGTTTTTACCTCAGTTTCGGTACCTTTTGCTTCTTCAACGGTAATAACACCATCTTTACCTACAACGTTCATTGCTTCAGCAATCAACTTTCCAATTGTATTGTCGTTGTTTGCAGAGATTGTAGCTACTTGCTCGATTTTACTGTTATCATCGCCTACCTCTTGCTTCATGCCGTCTAGGCCTTTTATCACAGATGCAACCGCTTTATCTATACCGCGTTTCAAATCCATTGGATTTGCGCCCGCTGCAACGTTCTTCAAACCAGTTGTTATCATGCTTTGAGCAAGAACAGTGGCAGTAGTGGTACCGTCACCAGCTACATCAGCGGTTTTGGATGCTACTTCCTTAACCATTTGAGCACCCATGTTTGAAACAGGGTCTTCTAACTCAACTTCTTTTGCAACGGTAACACCATCTTTGGTTACTTGAGGTGCACCGAATTTTTTATCAATTACCACGTTGCGTCCTTTAGGACCCAAGGTTACTTTAACCGCATTAGCCAATGCATCTACACCAACTTTTAATTGGTCTCTTGCTTCAATGTCAAATTTGATATCCTTAGCCATTTCTGTCTTTTTTTAAATGGGGATTATACAATTGCGAAAATGTCAGACTCACGCATGATCAATACATCGTGACCATCTATAGTAACTTCAGTACCAGAGTATTTGCCATACAATACGTTATCACCAACCTTTACGGTTAGAGGCTCTTCAGGCTTACCGTTACCAACAGCTACTACAGAGCCTCTTTGAGGTTTTTCTTTAGCAGTGTCAGGAATAATGATTCCGCTTGCTGTTTTCTCTTCTGCAGGCGCAGGTTCAACAACCACGCGATCTGCCAATGGTTTGATGTTTAATTCTGCCATATTATTAAAGTTTAAAATTTAGCTTGTTTAAGACTTGCTGTACCAATGTCAGAATTCGTGCCAATGAAAGGTTTTAGTTCATTTTGGCAGACTTTAAGAGAAAGTATGACACAAAAAAATGTCAGTCCGACTTTCGAACTGACATTTTGTATCTCAATGGAGGGATACTTATTCTCCTTCTTGGTCAAATAAATCACCAGCACCTTCACCAGGTGTAGGTAAACCAGGCTGAGTACCAGTTGGTGTAGATTCTATGGTTTCTTCTAAAGAGCCTTGAGCATCCATTGGATTAGCAATGGTTTGCTGTCCGTTGAAAGATGCTGATGCGATACTCAATACCATTAATGTTACAACCAGCACCCAAGTAGATTTCTCTAAGAAATCTGTTGTACGTTGAACACCACCAAATTGTTGTGCTCCTGAAAAACCTGAAGCTAAACCGCCACCTTTGGGGTTTTGAACTAAAACAACCAATGTCAATAAGAGACAAACGATTACAATTAATATGGTTAAAAGCGTACTCATTCTTTATCTTTTTTATTGCCTGTAAGGGCTAAAATTCGGGCGGCAAAGTAATTCTTTTTTTCCGGATAAGTCAACATCAGCTTTTTGTAGATGGTTATGGCTTTCTGCTTATTACCTTGTTGTTCGTAAATGTTTGCTAATGTTTCTGTTACAAAGTCATCATTTTCTACTAAACTGAGCTTTGCCATCTTTGATGGCTTGAAGAATTCTGATTTAGAAGATTTGGATATCTGTGGCTCTTGCGCGATGAAGCGATTGATCAAATCATCGGTATTCGTTTTTTTCGGTTGTGCGGTCTTTACTTTTTTATTCAATGGTTCACCATCAATAACTTTAAGCCATTCTGTGAATAGCCTTTTGTTCGGATGGATTTTTGCAGCTGAATCATGCTCTGACGCAGTTTCGGTTTCGCTTGGTTTTGCGGATAGCGGGGTTGGCTCTATTGAAGAATCATCAAGAACTGGCGCGGCAATTGCGGCTTGTCTTAAGATTTCCAGTTCGAGCTCATCTAATTCTTCAGGTCTACGAGTTTTATCTCCTACCCGCGTAAGAGGAATTCCTTCAGTAACATTTGCTTCTGTTGGTTCTTCCTCGATGACTTTTGTTGACTCAACTGGCGAAACTACTTCCTGATCAGGAGTAGGTATAATAGCTTCTTCATTTGCTAGCTCTTGCACAGCCTCAATCTTATTTCTAAGAGGTTGTTTATAGATGAGGTTGTAAAGGTGCTCCCGATCTAAAGTAACTGCAGCAGCCTTTGTTAAGAATGACTCATAATCTAGGCTTCCTGTTTTGTGTTTGGATTGGCAAATCCAAAGTAAAGCAGGGGCGAAATAGGGAGCGTGCGCTATTATTTCCGCCAACTCTTTTTCCTCCAAGGTATTTGCCTTTGAAGGTTCGCTCAGTGCTGCTATGACTTTTTCTTTAATCACTTACCAATTACCTATTGCACGTGTTAAGATATCTTGGGTGAGCTGTTCATTAATGACTGAGGTTAGCTCTTGCTCAACGGCAGTTAGGTTTTGGGTGGCGTCATAGTCTTCAAAACGCGTAAACCGTTGTTCAAAATTCTGTGTTTCATCTAGAGTGTTTACAAAGCGAACATTCACCGTGATACTCAATCGGTTCAATGCGGCTTGATCATTACCCTGAATGGCCATAGGTTGATTGACGTATCCAACTATCTCTCCCTCAAATTGCAATTCCCCTCTTCTGTCTACCAACTCAATGTTCGTTTGGGTAATGAATATGTCTCTTAGTGCTTCTGTAAACTCTTGACTATAGGTTGGTGGAGATAAAGGTGCTTGATTTGGAAATACTCTAATACTCACAGTTTTCGCATCTGTACTGATTCCCGTAAAGCTGTAGCTTACTGAGCAACCAACTACCATTAAGGCAACACCAATAACCCAAAAATAGGCAGTCTTCATCATAAATCGTATTCTTTGATTTTGCGATACAAAGTGCGCTCACTAATTCCAAGCTCTTTGGCTGCCGCCCTTCTTTTTCCTCTATATTTTTCCAATGCCTTTGAAATCAGTTCTTTCTCCTTATCGGCTAAACTTAGTGATTCCTCAAATACTTCATGGTCATCTATCGGTTCATAGAGTCCTGTGCTGTAGCTTTCTTCTTGATCTGGGTGATAAGGTGCAGGTGTAAAAGACTCTGGACGTGTTGCTGGTAGATGGGAATACTCAGAACTATTGGCAGGTAGCAATCTCTGTATTTCTTCCATCGCATCGCCAGGATCATCTGGACTGCCATTTTTAATTAATCCAGCAACAACTTCTTTCAGCTTTGTGAGGTCTGCTTTCAGCTCAAAAATGACTTTGTAAAGTAACTCACGCTCATTTAGGTTACGAGCATCATCTCTATCCATAATTGCCGGCAACTTATTCTCACCAAAATCAGGCAAGTATGAAATGAGTTTATTTGAGTCAATTGCTCTATCTGGCTCTAGAATAGATAGCTGCTCCGTAATATTACGCAGTTGGCGGATGTTGCCAGGCCAGAAATAGTTCTCCAAAACACCAATAGCATCCTCCGTTAGACGAACTCCCGGCATTCTGTATTTTTCTGCAAAGTCATAGGCAAACTTTCTGAAGAGTAAGTGTATATCGCCTTTACGAATGCGAAGAGCGGGCAATGTAATAGGAACTGTATTCAAACGGTAGTATAGGTCTTCTCTGAACTTACCTTGCTCTATTGCTTTAGGAATGTTCACGTTGGTGGCAGCCACAATACGAACATCGGTTTTCTTTATATTAGAGGCGCCAACCTTTATGTATTCACCGTCTTCCAGAACCCGCAATAGCTTTACTTGAGTTTCCATTGGCATTTCTGCCACTTCATCTAAGAAGATGGTACCTCCATTTGCCTCTTCAAAATAGCCTTTGCGCTCTCCCGTTGCTCCAGTGAACGATCCTTTCACATGGCCAAATAGCTCAGAGTCCATGGTGCCAGCTGGTATAGCTCCACAATTTACAGCTATATACTTGTTATGCTTTCTTGAGCTGTAGGCATGTATAATTTTTGGGATATTCTCTTTACCTACACCGCTTTCACCTGTAACCAAAACGCTAAGGTCCGTTGATGCAACACGTGCGGCTGTCTCAAGGGCTCTGTTTAAACCAGCATCATCTCCAATGATGCCAAAACGCATTTTGATACTTTGAATATCCATTATCCAGCAACTGCTATTGGTTCTACTACTTCTGCTAATAACGTAGCAGCAGTGCAATCAGTTACTTTAACATGAATGTATTGCCCTGGCTTTAAGTCACCTTTAGGGAAAACGCACATTACATTCTGAGAGTTTCTTCCGCAGAAATGTTCTTTTGACTTTTTAGAAAATCCTTCAATGAGTACTTCAAATGTTTTACCTACTTGCTTTTGGTTGCTCTCTAAAGAATGTTGTTGCTGTAGATTTATAATTTCTGTTAGTCTACGGGTTTTTACATCTTCAGGAACATCGTCTTCATACTTGCGCTCTGCCAATGTTCTGGGGCGCTCGCTGTATTTGAACATGTAGGCAAAGTCATACTTTACCTCTTTCATTAGGCTAATGGTTTCTTGGTGCTGCTCTTCAGTTTCACCACAGAACCCTGCTATTACATCAGTAGATATTCCACAATCTGGAATGATACGGTTGATAGCTTCAATTCTATTCATGTACCACTCACGAGTATAGGTTCTATTCATTCGTTTCAATATCTCTGTGTTTCCAGATTGAACAGGTAAGTGAATGTAATTGCAAACGTTCTCGTATTTGGCCATTGTATGCAGCACATCATCTGTCATATCTTTAGGGTGCGAAGTGCTAAATCGAATGCGGAGATCAGGTGCAACTTGAGCTACCCTTTTAAGTAGTTGAGCGAAATTCACCGTGGGCTTGCTTTCATCTTTCACCCTTCCTTTACTGCTCATATTCCATCGGTAGGAGTCAACATTTTGCCCCAATAACGTTACCTCACGGTATCCTTTTGAATGTAAGTCTGCTGCTTCTTGTACAATGGATTCTGGATCGCGGCTTCTTTCTCTGCCTCGTGTAAATGGTACAACGCAGAAAGAACACATATTGTCGCAGCCACGCATAATCGAAATAAAGGCAGAAACTCCATTCTGACCCAAGCGAATAGGTGTGATATCCGCATAAGTTTCTTCTCTAGATAAAAGAACATTTACGGCTTTTCTACCGTCATCTACTTCATCAATTAAACTAGGAAGATCTCGATATGCATCAGGCCCTGCTACAAGATCAACCAACTTCTCTTCTTCTAACAACTGTTTTTTTAAGCGCTCAGCCATGCAGCCCAAAACACCAACTACCAAACTCGGATTGTTGTTTTTGTTTCGTTTTAAATGAGTTAAGCGATTACGAACACGTTGTTCTGCATTATCTCTAATTGAACACGTGTTCAACAGTACCACATCTGCTTCATCTGGATTTTTCGTAGTGGCATAGCCTTCATTAGATAATATAGAAGCCACTACTTCGCTATCTGCAAAGTTCATTTGGCATCCATAGCTCTCTAAATAGAGTTTCTTATTGGTCTTACCATCTGTTGTGATTACGGTAGCTTCTCCTTGCTTGCCCTCGTCTATAACCTTATCGCCTTCGTGTAATCCTTCCATAGTCTATTCTTGATTGGGCGGCAAAATTAACTAAATCCAAGAGATGTGTGCCAAAATGGCATGAGTAGATAAGTCTGCTATTTTCAGCTGATTTTAAAGGTGTAACGCTTGTGTAACTGAGAATCCTTTATTTTGCGCGGCAACAAAATGAGGTTAGCTACCTTCTATTTAGAAACAAACGGGTATGAATTTAGTCATTGTAGAGTCACCAGCAAAAGCCAAAACCATAGAAGGATACTTAGGTAAAGACTATGTGGTGAAGTCTAGTTACGGACATGTTAGAGACTTGGCGAAAAAGGGACTTTCTATAGACGTTGGTAAAGGATTTAAACCCGATTATGAGGTGATGCCTGATAAGAAGAAGGTCATCACTGAGCTGAAATCTTTGGCGAAAAAATCTGATATAGTTTGGCTAGCTACGGATGAAGACCGCGAGGGAGAAGCAATAAGCTGGCACTTAGCAGAGGTCTTAAAGTTAGACCAAAGCAAAACAAAACGCATTGTTTTTAATGAAATCACAAAATCTGCTATAACTAGGGCCATTGAAAACCCTAGAAGTATTAATGTAGACTTGGTAAACGCGCAGCAAGCAAGGCGAATCTTGGATAGGCTTGTTGGTTTTGAATTGTCGCCTGTACTTTGGAAAAAGGTAAAGCCTTCTTTAAGTGCAGGAAGGGTTCAATCAGTTACTGTAAGATTAATTGTAGAAAGAGAACGAGAGATTCAAGCGTTTAAAGCAGAATCTGCTTTCAGAATTGTTGCCGAATTCAGAGATTCTTCTGGAAAAAAATTGAAAGCGGAGCTCAATAAACGATATAAAACTGAGTCCGAGGCATTGGCATTTGTAAACGGATGTACAGAAGCTTCTTTTTCAGTTCAGGCACTCACCAAGAAACCAGCGAAGCGAACACCTGCAGCTCCATTCACTACTTCAACACTTCAGCAGGAAGCGAGCAGAAAACTTGGGTTTTCTGTAACGCAAACGATGGTAGTAGCCCAGCGTTTGTATGAATCTGGGAAGATCACTTACATGAGAACGGATAGTACAAACTTGAGTGATACGGCAATTAACTCAAGTAAAGAGGTTATTCCGTCAATGTTTGGTGACGAGTATTTAAAAAATAGACGGTTCTCTAAAAAATCCAAAGGTGCTCAAGAAGCACACGAAGCCATACGTCCAACAAACTTAAATGTACGCGAAGTTGGCGGAGAACGAAATGAACAACGCCTGTATGACCTTATTTGGAAACGCACACTTGCAACTCAAATGGCAGATGCTCTGTTAGAGAGAACTACGTTAACGATAGGTGTATCAAATTCAGAAGCAAAGTTCATTGCCAAAGGGGAGGTGATAAAGTTTGATGGATTCTTGAAGCTTTATGTGGAAGGAACCGATGACGACCTGGAAGACGCTGAGGATTCAGGTATTATTCCTCCGCTTAAAGAAAGTGAAGAGCTACATATAGAGCTGCTTACTGCAACAGAGCGGTTTTCTAACCATCCTCCAAGATATACAGAGGCAAGCTTGGTGAAGAAGCTTGAAGAATTGGGTATTGGTAGACCCTCTACCTATGCGCCAACTATCACAACAATTCAAAAAAGGGGTTACGTAGAAAAGAAAGAACCCGAGGGTACGCCTAGAGATTATCGCGTTATTCAAATGGAAAGCGGCCAGGTGAAGGCTGAAACAAAGACTGAAGTAACCGGAAGAGAAAGAAACAAGTTATCGCCAACAGATATTGGTGTTGTGGTCAACGATTTCTTGATAGATCACTTTGATAGTGTATTAGATTACAACTTTACTGCAACCGTAGAGAAAGATTTTGATGAAATTGCACATGGTCAACTAGAGTGGAATAAAATGATAGAAACCTTTTACGGTTCTTTCCACAAAAATGTTGAACATACTCTGGAAACGTCAGAAAGAGCAACCGGTGAAAGACCATTAGGTAACGACCCAGAATCTGGTAGACCTATAATAGTTCGTATCGGTAGGTTTGGTCCAATGGTGCAGATTGGAACTACTGAAGATGAGGAAAAACCAAAGTTTGCCTCTCTTAGAAAAGACCAAAGTATCCAAGATATAACACTAGAAGAAGCACTAGACCTTTTCAAGCTTCCGCGTGACTTGGGTGAGTATGAAGGCCAAAAAGTTTCTGCTGCAATAGGTAGATTTGGACCCTACGTTCGTCATGGAAATGCATTCGTTTCCATTCCTAAAGACACTGGTGATGACGTAATGACCATAGGCACGGAGCGTGCAATAGAGCTCATTGAGGAAAAGCGCAAAGCCGATGCTGCAAGAATCATTAAACAATTTGATGATAATAAGGATGTTCAAATTCTTAGAGGTCGTTACGGACCTTATATTAAATTTGGAAAACAAAACGTAAAAATCCCTAAAGACAAAGAACCTGAATCACTTACTCTAGAAGAATGCCTTGAACTTGCTGAGTCTGCCCCTAAGAAAAAATCGCGCAGCAAGAAGAAGTAAATGGAGATAGCATTTTATTTTCAGCCTTTAGAGTTGAGTAACAATCAATTTAAGAAAGGCTGTATAGGTCGTATAGCCCAATTTCATAATGACGATGGAGTACCAGATCTACCAGAGGAAACTTCTGTGGTACTTATTGGAATACAAGAGGAAAGAGGGGCTGTTAATAATAACGGTTGCGCTACTGGTCCAGACTTAGTGCGCAAGGCATTTTATGAACTTTACGCACAGAATCATTTTACCGTTCCTATAGTAGATTTAGGGAATATTTTGGAAGGAGAATCTCCAGACGATTCCTATCATGCCATCAGCGCAGTGATTTCTTACTTAGTTAAGCGAAATCACATACCTGTATTACTAGGTGGTTCACAAGATATTACTTACGCTAATTATTTGGCGTACGAAGATTTGGAGCAGGTAATCAATCTATTGACAGTAGACCGTAAGTTCGACTTTGGAGAAAGTCTTCGTTCTGAGCTGAAATCAGACACTTTCTTGAGTAACATCTTATTACACCAGCCTAATTACCTATTCAATTATACTAATATAGGGTATCAATCCTATTTCGTTCCAGAAGACACCATTGACCTAATGGAAAAACTATATTTTGACCATGCTAGGCTCGGTGTTATCCGTGAGGATATGACTCGCGTGGAGCCGTTAATGCGAAACGTTGATGTAGTAAGTGTCGATATGTCCTCGGTTAAGGCATCCGATGCTCCTGGGTGTGGAAATGCTACTCCAAATGGATTGACAGGAGATGAAATCTGCAGAATTATGCGGTATGCGGGTATAAGCGATAAGGTTTCTTCTTTGGGATTGTATGAGTACAACCCATTTTTTGATGCGGAGAGACAAACGGCTATGCTAGCTGGCCAAATGCTTTGGTATTTTGTGGACGGAGTAAACGGCAGGAAAGGCGATGTTCCTAATGATTCCAATGCCAACTATGTTAGATATAGAGTGCGGGTATCGCATGAGGAAGAAGACTTAATTTTCTATAAAAGTTTGAAAAGCGATAGGTGGTGGATTAAAGTTCCGTTTCCAGGGAAAAAATCTAATGAATTCAAGCGACATCAGCTCGTTCCGTGCAGTTACGAAGACTATTTAGTGGCTTGTGAGGATGAAGTCCCAGACTTATGGCTTAAAACATATCAGAAATTTATTTAGACTTGCGCTCCCTAATTTTGTTAGGGTGCTGTTTTTCACCACCGGTTTGTGAATAAATTTTTGTCGGTTGGAATATTTGTCTATTTTAGCGAGGCTAATTTTCAGCGAGCTGTATATTTATATCAAGTTCTTATGAAGAAACTATTACTTGGACTTACATTATTGATTTCTGCGGGCGCATTCGCTCAGCAAGACGCACAGTTTACTCAAACGTACTTTAACCGTTTGTTCTGGAATCCTGCTTACGCGGGCTCGAACGATGCAATTTGCGCTACCCTAGTTGGAAGACAACAATGGGTTGGCTTTGATGGTAGACCCGAGTCTTACATGTTTTCAGCTCATGCCGCGTTTAAAGATCCTTGGCTAGGAATGCAGCATGGTGGTGGTCTGAATGTATTGTCAGATCAATTAGGTCAAGAAAGTACGCTCAACATAAAAGCGCAGTATGCTTTCAGATATTCATTAGGAAAAGGTATGGTTAGTGCTGGTTTTGGATTGGGAATGATTCAAAAAACAATCGGATCAGACTGGGATGCAGTTGATGATTTTCAAAATGACCCGTCTATTCCTGACAATGGAGCGCAAGACCTTGGATTTGATATGGATTTTGGGTTGTATTATACTATCCCGAAAAAACTTTACGTTGGTCTTTCTATGACACACCTTACTGCTTCTGAATTAGCTCAGGCAGAAGGCCCATCAATTAACACAGGTGAGCCAATTGATTTTGGTTACGGAGTGGCAAGACACTTCTACATAATGGGTGGGTACCATTATGATATTAACCCCGACTTCTCGTTACAACCAAATGTGTTTATCAAAACGGATGCGGTTTCTACCACATTTGATTTGGGTGCTATCGTAGAATATCAAGAGAAATTTTGGGGTGGTATTACTTACAGATTACAAGACGCTATCGCACCAATGGCAGGTGTAAACCTACAAATGCCAGGAAGCGGACTCACGGGAGGTACACTCCGTGTTGGGTACTCTTATGATGTTACAACATCTGAGTTGAGAAATAACAGCTCAGGTTCTCACGAAATCTTAGTGAGCTATTGCTTTGGCTTAACTCCTAAAATCAAAATGCAAAGACACGGGACGGTTCGTTTCTTGTAATAGACAATATATCAAACGAATAACCGTTAATAGTAACCGATTTAATTGCTTGGTTATATTTGTGCATTAAAATCTCACGGCATGAGACGAATACTCTTTTTTGTTTTATTAGCTGCAACTGTTGCAAGTTGTGGGTCCAGAGATACGGGTCAATTGACCGGTGTTTTGGATAGACCAGCTTGGTACGACATAGATCCTTACGGAATGGTTTACATCCCTATGGGTAGTTTCGTTATGGGAGAGAACGACCAAGATGTCCCATATGCTCACGTTTCAAGAGCAAAAACTATTTCTGTTCAGGCATTCTACATGGATGATACAGAAATAACCAATAATGAATACAGGCAATTCGTTTATTGGGTTCGAGACTCTATTGCACTTACGCTCTTAGCAGACGTAGATGAAGAAGAGTATCTTATCCTAGAAGACCAATATGGTCGTGAATTGGATGAGCCTCATTTAAATTGGGATGCTAGAATTCCATGGCAAACAGATGATGAAGATATCACAGACGCCCTTGAGCCGATGTATTATCCTCCTTCTGAGCGTTTCTTCGGAATGAAGCAAATAGACACACGTAAGCTGAAATATGAGTATTCATGGATCGACTATCGTATGGCTGCAGCCAAAGGACGAGAAAGACATCAATTTGGAGAGCCTGAAGGTCTAGACCGTTCAAGCTTTATAAAAAGAGATGAGATTTTGGTTTATCCAGATACATTAGCTTGGGTAGCAGATTTCTCATATTCTTTCAATGAGCCAATGTCCAATACGTATTTCTGGCACCCTGCATATGATGATTATCCTGTAGTAGGTGTTACGTGGAAACAGGCGTTCGCATTTAGCCGCTGGAGGACCAATTTGTTTAACAAGTTCTTATTGAGAGCAGAAGTTCCAATGGTGCAAGACTTTAGATTGCCAAGTGAAGCAGAATGGGAATATGCATCACGTGGTGGCTTAGATCTCTCATCTTATCCTTGGGGTGGTCCTTACATCAGAAATGATAGAGGTTGCTTCTTAGCTAATTTTAAACCTTTAAGAGGTAATTACGTGGATGATGGCGGATTCCATACTGTGAATGCTTATTCTTATTCTCCCAATGATTATGGATTGTTCTGTATGGCAGGTAATGTTGCCGAATGGACGAGTAATGCCTATGACGAGTCAGCCTATGATTTTGCGCATGATCTGAATACAGATTACCAGTTTGATGCGTCAGAGAATGATTTACCAGTGTTTAAGCGTAAAGTGATACGTGGAGGAAGCTGGAAAGATGTTGGATACTTCATTCAAACAGGTGTTCGTTCTTATGAGTATCAAGATACAGCTAAGTGTTACATTGGATTCAGAAATGTAATGACTTACTTAGGTCGCGCTAAAGGCGATGGTCTATAAAATTGTATATAACCTAATCGATAAACAACCTAATAATTTAAATTCTAGAACAATGGGCAAGGAAATTACAGGTTTTAAACCAGGAAGTAAGAGTTGGAAGCAGTTTATGGCCAAACTGTATGGTATTGGTGGTGCAGTAGTGGTATTGGGAGCACTCTTTAAGCTACAACACTACCCTGGATCTGATATCATGTTGATTCTTGGTTTAGGAACCGAAACCATTATCTTCTTCTTCTCAGCATTTGAACCTTTACACGAAGATCCAGATTGGTCTTTGGTATATCCTGAGTTAGCAGAAGATTATGAAGGTGAGCCCGTTAATCGCGTAGGCGGTGGTGGCGGAGGTTTATCTGCTACACAAGAGCTTGACCAGATGTTAGAAGAAGCAAAGATTGGTCCTGAGCTATTAGAAAGCTTAGGTTCAGGTATGACTCGCTTATCTGAAACGGCAAGTAATATGAACAGTCTTGGAGATGCAGCAGGTGCTACAAATGAAATGGTAGATAGCATGAAAGATGCATCCAGTAAAGTAACTGTACTCTCTGATTCTTATGGGAAAGCAGCTGAAGCCTTAACAGGCTTAAGTGTTTCCAACGAAGATGGGATGACATATGCTGAAAATATGAAGACTGTGAATGAAAAGCTTGGTGCTTTGAACAACGTTTATGAATTGCAACTTCAGCAAACGCAGCAGTCTAACGAGCTCACATCTCAAATGTTTGGAAATATCAACGAGTTGATCGGGAACTTAAATGACTCTGTTGAAGATACGCGCAAGTACAAAGAGAATATTGCTGAATTGAGTCAGAACTTACAGTCGCTCAATACTATATATGGCAACATGTTGTCTGCAATGAATTTTAACAAGAATTCATAAGAGGTTTTAAATTCATTGTATAACACTGTTAAGCGAATATAGATGGCAGGTGGTAAGGAAACGCCCAGGCAGAAGATGATTGGTATGATGTACCTGGTACTCATGGCCCTTTTGGCTATGAATGTATCAAAAGAGGTACTGAACTCATTCATCATTATTAACGGGGCAATCGAAAAGACAAATAACGCATTCACAGCAAAGAATGCGCAGTCTCTTGGGGAGTTTGAAAAACAGAATTCACTCAATCCTGAGAAAGTTGGACCATGGTTAGCGAAAGCACAACGCGTAGTTAATGCAGGTAATGCAGTTTTTGATTCAATTGCCGACCTAAAAAGGCACTTGATTTGGAAAACTGAGGGCGCAACCAGTGCTGATAATTATGTAGAGATTAAGTCAGAAGGTGCTGTTACTACATACAGCCCTGAGGTAGATTCATTATTTTCAATCAAGAAGATTGGAAAAAAGGATAGCTATGATTTCCCTACAAATGCAATGATTGGTAGTGACCCTGCCAATTTGAAAGAAGGTCCAAGATCTGCAGTTGACCTGCACAATAAGCTTGCGGCTTTTTCAGAAGCAGTATTGAATGAGATTCCTGCATCGAAGCGGGAAGCTTTCAGACCAGATGCGGAGTTTGATTTCTCTGAAATTGTTATTGATAATGCTGGTACGAAAGAGAGCTGGGAAATGGCGAATTTCTATCACGTTCCTTTGGCCGCGGTTATTACTAACCTAAGTAGAATGCAATCTGAAGTTCGTACGATTCAGTCAGACGCATTGAGTTTGTTGATGTCTGAAATTAGTGCAAAAGACTTCAAGTTTGATAAAGTTGAAGCTAAGGTTATAGCGAATAGTAATTATGTCACCATTGGTGATTCCTTCAAAGCAGATGTTATTGTGGCTGCTTACAGTACCACCGATAACCCTGGTTTACGTATCGGAACGGAATTGGATACAGCGGGTAAGGCTGAGAACGAGTGGTCTGTTAAGAACCCGTTAGATACCTCACGTATCAGTGTGAAAGATGGTATTGCACACTATGGTTACAAACCAACATCTGAAGGTGAAGTTAAATGGGGTGGTTTCATTGTGTTGAAAGAACCTGGAACAGGAAAGGAAAAGCTTTATCCGTTCGAGCACACATTCATAGCTGCAAAACCATCAACAGTTGTTTCACCAACCAAGATGAATGTAGTTTATCGTGGACTAGATAACCCTATTGAGGTATCTGTGTCAGGATATGCAGCTAGCAAGGTTAAAGCATCTGTGTCTAATGGATCACTTTCAGGAAGCAACGGAAAATTTGTTCTTAAACCTGGTAAGGGTAAAGAATGTAAAGTGAGTGTGACTGTTACAGATGATAATGGAAAATCAAAAGCAATGGGTCAACCTTTTACATTTAGAGTAAAAGATGTTCCAAAGCCCGAGCCTTTCTTTGCTGGTGTTACTGGTGCTGGAAAGGTTGGACTTGGGAAGCTCAAGGCAAATGACTATGTAGTAGCCAAAATGGAAGATTTTGACTTCGAAGGCGTGAAGTGGGATGTGGTAAGTTTTGAAATGAATGGTTCTAATCGTGGAAAAGTTGTTCCTACAATGAAAGCACGAGGAAATCGTTTAACAAGCAATATGAAAAAATTACTTGGTGTTCAGACTTCTGGAAGTAAGGTTTACATCACCAATATATTCGCCAAGGGGCCTGGAGGTGTGAAAAAGAACCTTGGGAACATCGTGCTAGAGGTTAAGTAAATTTTAGATTATGAAGAAGGTATTATTTTTTCTGACGTTAGGTTTGATAACATTGAGTGTTGAAGCTCAAGTTTTAGACCCGAATGAGTCTCCTCTCGATGGGGTTTATACCAAGTCTATCGATAATCCGAATCGTAAACCAATTCCTTATGTTCAGCTTAGAGAAGCGGATATATTGTGGTCTAAGCGTATTTGGAGAACGGTAGATATGCGTGAGAAAAAGAATCATGTTTTTTATTATCCTGAAAAACCAACGCAGGGTAGAAAGAATTTGATGACGGTACTTTTTGAAGCGATTACTGAATCTGGAAACATAACAGCTTACAGTGCTTTTATAGGTATTGATAGAACAGATATGTTTACTGTGCCTATGACACCTGAGGAAGCGATGTCTCAGTTAACAAGGGAGGTTAATACTACTACATATGACCCAGTTTTAGACCAAGAGATTGATACGTCATTCTTTGATACATTGCGCGTAAGCCAAATCACCAAGTTTCAGATTAAGGAAGAGACTTTCTTTGACAAAGAACGATCGGTATTAGAAACACGGATATTGGGAATTGCTCCTATTATTCCTCAGTATTCAGGTGATGATATTACAGGATACCGACCAGCATTTTGGATATATTTCCCTGAGGCAAGGAGAGTTTTCGCTCAAGCCGAAGTTTACAATAGACAAAATGATGTTCATCGATTGACTTATGACGATGTGTTTTGGAAGCGAATGTTTGCTTCTAGAATCATTAAAGAGAGTAATGTTTATGATCGTGATATCGAGCAATACAAGGCTCCTATGGATGCGTTGTTAGAGGCAGAACGAATCAAAGAAGGCATTCGTAATTACGAGCATGATATGTGGAGTTTCTAAAAGAAACTATTCGTAATAGTAAAAGCCCGATATGTTTGCATATCGGGCTTTTTTTTGCTGTGAATAAACGAGAACAGTTTCTATCCGTACTGTTTCTCGTAGTACTTCAAATAATCTCCTGAGGTAACGGAATTCAACCATTCCGCATTTTCTAAATACCAATCAATGGTTTTGGACAATCCTTGCTCAAAAGTTACAGAAGGCTCCCATCCAAGCTCTGAATTAATTTTAGAAGCATCAATTGCATATCTTCTATCGTGTCCTGGACGATCGGTTACATAAGTTATCAGCCCCTCTGCAGTTCCAGCTGGCTTGCCTAACTTCTCATCCATTTGAGCACACATGAGCTTTATTAGGGAGAGATTTTGCCATTCATTGAAACCTCCAATGTTGTAGGTTTCATCGTTTTTTCCTTTATGGTATACTAGGTCTATGGCTTTTGCATGATCTACTACATACAGCCAATCTCTCGTATACCTTCCATCTCCGTATACGGGTAAACTTTTTCCGTTGCGGATGTTGTGAATGAATAACGGAATCAACTTTTCTGGAAATTGATTTGGTCCATAATTATTGGAACAATTCGTAATTACATAAGGCAGGCCATAGGTATTTCCATATGCTCTCACAAAGTGATCACTACTTGCCTTAGAAGCTGAATACGGTGACTTTGGATCATAAGATGTAGTCTCTAGAAACAAGCCTTCATCTCCTAGTGAACCGTATACTTCATCTGTTGAAACATGATAGAAACGTTTGCCAGAGTAATCATTCTTCCAAAAGTCTCTGGCTGCATTCAACAAAGTTACCGTACCTAAAATATTAGTGTTTAAAAAAGCAAGAGGATCGGTTATCGAGCGATCTACGTGACTTTCAGCTGCCAGATGAATAACCCCGTCAAAGGCATATTTCTTGAAGAGTCGTTCAATGAATTGAGGATCCATTATATCGCCTCTTTCAAAAATGTAATTGGGGGCGTTCTCAACATCCGTTAGGTTTTCTAGATTACCTGCGTAGGTAAGTAAGTCTAAATTAACTACTTGGTAATTTGGATAGTTGTTTACGAATTCACGTACTACATGTGAGCCAATGAATCCTGCACCGCCTGTAATTAATACAGAATGTTTGAATCCACTCATCGTTTAATGTATTCGTCAAAATTGTTGTGATCTTTCTTGTATAGCTCTTCTTCTGACAGCGTTTTAAAGTAGTCATACGTGATTTTCAGCCCTTCTGAACGATCTACCTGAGGCTCCCAATCCATGATCTCCTTGGCCATAGTTATATCTGGCTGTCTTTGTGTTGGGTCATCTGTTGGAAGAGGTTTGTAAATCACTTTTTGAGTTGTTCCAGTTAGCTTGATAATTTCCTCTGCAAAATCTCCAATAGAAATTTCATTGGGGTTACCAACATTAACAGGGCGGGTATAGTGGCTCATCAATAGTCTATAAATCCCTTCAATCAAATCATCTACATAACAGAATGATCTGGTTTGCGAACCATCACCAAATACGGTTAGATCTTCACCTCTTAGGGCTTGACCAATAAATGCAGGAAGAACTCTACCATCATTTAAGCGCATTCTAGGCCCATAGGTATTGAATATCCTTACGATACGCGTATCTACGCCATGAAACGTGTGGTAGGCCATAGTAATGGCTTCCATGTAACGTTTAGCCTCATCGTAGACGCCTCGGGGACCTACTGGGTTTACATGACCCCAATACTCCTCACGCTGCGGATGTACTTGAGGGTCACCATAGACTTCTGAGGTAGACGCTACTAAAATACGGGCGTTCTTGGCTTTAGCCAGTCCAAGTAGATTGTGCGTTCCCATGGCACCCACTTTTAGTGTTTGGATGGGAATTTTCAAATAATCAATTGGTGAGGCTGGAGAAGCAAAGTGTAAAATGTAATCTAGGTCATCTGCAACATGAACGTACTTGGTGACATCATGGTGATAAAAGTCAAAATTCTTATGCTCAAAAAGGTGCTCAAGATTTTTAATGGAACCCGTAATAAGGTTATCCATTGCCAACACTTTGAAATCTTCTTTGATGAATCTGTCACAAAGGTGCGACCCTAGGAATCCGGCCGCACCTGTTATTAATACTGTCTTCATACTTATGCATTTACTGATTGACGACCAATAGAAGTATAATAGAATCCGTTCTCTTTCATCTCATCCAAATTATACAGATTCCTTCCATCAAATATGGCGTTGCCTTTCAATAGAGTTTTCATGTACAAGAAATCAGGATTACGGAAAATCTGCCACTCTGTAGCAATTACCAAGGCATCAGCATCGCGAAGAGCCTCGTAATGATCATTTGCATAATTAATTTTATCTCCAATTATACCTTTCACATTTTCAGCCGCTTCTGGATCATAAGCTGTAATTTCTGCTCCCGCAGCCAATAGCTCATCTATCACATAGAGAGATGGAGCCTCTCTAATATCATCAGTATCTGGTTTAAACGCAAGCCCCCAAAGTGCAATTTTCTTGCCTTTTAAGTCGTCTTTGAAGAAAGACTTGACTTTAGGTACGATAATCGTTTTCTGTTTTTGATTTACGTCCATTACCGAGTTCAAAATCTTGAAGTCGTATTTCACTTCTCCTGCAGATTTAACCAATGCTTGAACATCTTTCGGGAAACAGCTACCACCGTAACCAATGCCAGGGAAGAGGAATCGTTTACCAATTCGAGCATCTGAACCAATACCAATTCGTACTTTATCTACATCAGCTCCCAACAACTCGCAAAGGTTAGCTACTTCATTCATGAAGGTGATTTTGGTAGCTAAAAATGAATTTGCGGCATACTTCGTTAGTTCTGCTGAACGTACATCCATAAATATAATGGGATTACCCTGGCGAACAAACGGTTTGTAGAGCTTTTCCATTTGTGAGATAGCGCGCTCTGATTCTGCCCCAACCACCACACGATCTGGCTTCATGAAATCATCTACTGCAAAGCCTTCTCTCAAGAATTCAGGATTAGATACTACATCAAAATCAGGACGAGCAGGATCATTTTTATCAAAGCGCTTGTCTAGCTCGGAACTCACTGCTGCGTGTACTTTTTCTCCCGTACCAACGGGCACTGTACTTTTATCAATAATTACCTTGTAGTCTGTAATGATTTGACCCAAGTGTTTGGCTACACCCAATACATAACTCAAGTCGGCTGACCCATCTTCTCCTGGAGGAGTAGGTAGCGCCAAGAAAATGAGTTCCGCATCTTTTACGGCATCTTCCAAAACTGTGGTGAATTTAAGCCTGCCTTGCTTGATATTTCTTTCGAATAAAACATCTAGGTGAGGCTCATAGATGGGAACCACACCGTTTTTCATTTTTTCAACCTTGGCTTTGTCTATGTCTACACATATCACATTACCTCCGGTTTCTGCCAAACATGTTCCGGTCACTAGACCTACATATCCGGTACCTACAACGGCTATTTTCATCTTTTCTGGTTCTAAAGGTTAAACGTTAAACTATTTGTCAACAAACTCCAAAATGGCGCTTGTAATAAAATCTAGTTGTTCTTTGGTTAATTCAGTGTGAATGGGCAATGACAATACTTCCGTTCCCAATTGTTCAGTTACGGGCAGGCCTGCTCCATCATCTACATGGTCAAAAGCTGCTTGCTTGTGATTAGGAAGTGGATAGTAGATGTTTGAAGGAATATTCTTTGATGCCAGATGCTCAATAAGACCTTCTCTGTCAACATCATGAAGTTTAATGGTATACTGATGGAATACATGAGTACTAAAATCAGCTATGAAGGGAGTTGTAATTTTTGAATTCTGACTCAACACCTCTGAATAGTACATGGCAGCTTCATAGCGAGCAGTGTTGTATTCATTCAAGTGCTTGAGTTTCACGCGAAGAATTGCGGCCTGGATACTGTCTAGTCTAGAATTAACGCCAATTACATCGTGATAATATCTTCTAGATTGACCATGATTGGCAATCATGCGTAGTTTGGCAGCCAATTCATCTGAATTGGTGAAAATGGCACCTCCATCTCCGTATCCGCCTAAGTTTTTAGAAGGGAAGAATGAAGTGCAACCTATATCGCCAATGGTTCCTGCTTTTTTCTTTGTGCCATCAGGGAAAGTGTAGTCGGCTCCAATGCCTTGGGCCGTATCTTCTACGATAGGCAAATTATGCGCCTTGGCCACCTTCAAAATTTCATCCATATTGGCGCACTGTCCGTACAGGTGAACTGGGATGATTGCTTTCGTATTTGGTGTGATTTTTCTCGCCAAATCCTCAGGGTCTATATTAAAAGTATCTGGATATACATCTACAAAAACAGGTTTGGCATTTAAAAGAGCTACTACTTCGCAGGTTGCTACGTAGGTAAAGCTAGGTGTAATCACTTCATCTCCAGGCTGAATGCCAAGAGACATTAAGGCAATTTGTAATGCATCTGTACCATTGGCACAAGGAATAACGTGTTTAACGTTTAGGTACGACTCTAAATCAGATTGAAAAGCCTTTACTTCAGGCCCGTTGATGAATGCAGTTGATTCCAAAACGTTGATTACTGCAGCATCTACCTCTTTTTTGATTTTTAGATACTGATTCTTAAGGTCTACTAATTGAATTGGTTCCATTAAAATTGATACTAAGATTTGTATAACGAAGTTATGTTTTCAACTTGGCCATAAAAATGACTTATGTGGTTATTTTGGATATTTTCGCTTAAGTGAAAAGATATATATACTTCTTCGTTATTGTACTTATCGCTTGGGTTTTTTCACTCAAGAGTTATGGGCAAGCCAGAGTTTCAGATTCTGTGATTTTTAGTCCTCTATTAGATATCTCATATGCCGTTCAATTTCCATCTGGTGAACTTGCTGAAAGATTTGGTATTAATTCAAACTTAGGGGCTACCTTCTTCATTAAAACCAAGAAGAATTTTCTCTACGGGGTGAGCGGTTCCTTTTTGTTTGGTAGTAATGTGAAAGGAGATGATTTTATGCTTTCTCTAGCAGATGAATCAGGTGGTATTCCTGGAATAAGTGGTCTTTATGCTGATGTTCTTTTGTATCAAAGGGGTTTTACGGTTGAAGGTCATTTTGGGAAAATTCTACCCGTTTTTGGTCCGAATATGAATAGTGGTATCATGGCATATGTGGGGGTAGGGTATATGCAACACAATATACGTATAGAAGATAGGAATGGAGAGGTGCCGTTATTTGGGGAAGATTTCAAAAAAGGATACGATAGGCTAACAGGTGGCTTTACCACCTCACAGTTTTTAGGATACCGTCATTTGGGTAATCGCAGACTCATCAACTTCTTTATTGGTGCAGAGTTTAGACAAGGTTTTACCAAAAATCTAAGGGGCTATAATTACGATACGCAATCTGCTGACACTGAATCTCGGTTAGACTTGCTATACGGAGTTCGTTTTGGTGTAACCCTTCCTTTCTATAAAAAGCCACCACAAGAGTACTACTTCAACTGATGGAATGGTTTTATAACTTAGGGGTGCGAGGCTATGGTCTCTCCGTTAGAACGGCTTCACTTTTTAATGATAAAGCCAAAGAATGGGTTGCCGGAAGAGTGCAGTGGCGAGAAGAACTAAAGGCCAAATCAAACCAGCTTGGTGCTAATAGAATTTGGTTTCATTGTGCTTCAGTTGGAGAGTTTGAGCAGGCTAGGCCAGTTATAGAGCGTCTTAAGCAAGTAGATTCATCTTTGAGTATCATAATTACATTTTTTTCCCCCTCAGGTTATGCCATGCATCATGACTACTCATTGGCTGATGCCGTTTTTTATCTTCCGTTAGACACCCCTGCCAATGCCAAAGACTTTACCAGCCTATTGAACCCCTCTATTGCCGTATTCGTGAAATATGAATTCTGGTATCATTTTCTAAAGGAGTTGCAAAGAGCAAAAGTACCTACGTTTTTAATATCTGCTTTGTTTAGATCAGACCAGCACTTTTTTAAAGCCTATGGCGGTTGGTTCAGAGAGCCGTTTAAATGGTACAGAACCATTTTTGTTCAAAATAGACCCTCTTATGATTTACTTGAGAAAAATGGATGTTCCAATGTGGTGATTTCGGGTGACACAAGACTAGACCGTGTTTATTCTTTGGCTCAACAGAATGAAGAATTTCCATTACTTGAACGTTTTTCGGATGGACATAAGGTAGTAATTGTAGGTTCATCTTGGGATAAGGAAGATGCCTTTATAACCCAGTTTATAAAAGAAGAAAAGTTGGCTGGGTGGCGCGTTATTATTGCTCCTCATGAAATAAATGAAGAAAAAATTCAATCACTGGTAAAGCGAACAGGGGGGTATAAGTACTCATGCCTTACTCTAGAAAAAGCTGGCGAAGCCGATGTAATTATTGCAGATGGCTATGGGTATTTATCCAAGATATACAAGTACGCTGAGATTGCTCTAGTTGGAGGAGGGTTTCATACAGGTATACATTCTATCCTGGAACCAGCTGCCTTTAGCTGCGCATTACTTTTTGGGCCGCACAATAAGAGTTTTGTTGAAGCGGATGCCTTAATTAAGGCAGGAGGGGCATTTGAAGTAGATTCTTATGAATCATTTAAAGCTCGATTGCTAGAATGGATGGAAGATGAAGAGAAGCTAAGTATTGCGCAGCAAACAAACATGCGATACGTGCATGAAAATGCTGGAGCGGGTGAAATTGTAAGTGAGGCGCTTCTGGAATCTATTTACGCTTCTTAAAGATACCACCACCCGTTTTGTAGCGCTTCTTTGAGTTATTTCTGCGCTTGTTCCATTTGGTTCTTCTGCTCGGCTTGTATCTGTATTGCTGATTAGAGTAGCCTTTCTTCTTCAGTCGCTTGTTCTGCTCTTTGCGAGCTTCATATACTCGTTTCGATGAATAATATACTCTTCTACTGCAAGACGAACCTACTGCGGAAAAGAGGATTATCAGAGTGAGAACAATGTATTTACGAGAGTTTCCTAACAGTTGATTCATGTGAATTTCAGACATCATCTAGATGAAGGCGAAGCTAAAACATTTTCGCTATATCTATTAACTTGAAAGTAGCGTTTAAATGAAATAACGCTCACTTCGCAACAAAGTTGGGTAAAAACAAAAAACGCCAACACAAATTGTGTTGACGTTAGTACCCGAGGCGGGACTTGAACCCGCACGACCGCAATGGTCAAGGGATTTTAAGTCCCTCGTGTCTACCAATTCCACCACCCGGGCAAAATATTGGGTTATTAAAACAAAACCCTCTTTTTCAAGAGGGCTTTTCTTTGAGCGAAAGACGAGATTCGAACTCGCGACCCTCACCTTGGCAAGGTGATGCTCTACCAGCTGAGCTACTTTCGCAAACGGGCAACAAAAGTAATTATATCCGCATAACCTCCAAGAAAAAATTAGCCTCCAAGCATTTTTTTTATCTCATTAAGCTTAAGTAGTGCTTCCACAGGTGTTAATGTGTTGATGTCTGTTTGTAATAGCTCATCTTTTATGTTGAGTAATGTGGGGTCATCTAGCTTAAAAAAGCTCAACTGCATATCTCTTTCAGTAGATATTTCTTTAAGCCTTTCTTTAGTTGTATCTGTAGAATGCTCTTTCTCTAGTGATTTTAATACTAAGTTGGCATTGTCTATTACCTTTTTGGGTATCCCTGCCATTTTAGCAACATGAATACCAAAGCTATGGTTGCTACCTCCAGGTACAAGTTTTCTCACGAATAGTACTTTCTCTCCCGCTTCTTTAATGGCAACGTTATAGTTCTTAATGCGGTTGAAGGAATTCGTCATGTCGTTTAACTCATGATAGTGTGTGGCAAATAACGTCTTTGGAGCTTCCTTAGAGTCGTGTAAATACTCGGCAATAGACCAAGCAATGGAAATACCATCGTAAGTAGAAGTTCCCCTTCCTATTTCATCTAATAAGATTAAACTTCGCTCAGATAAATTATTCAAAATACTTGCCGTCTCATTCATTTCAACCATGAATGTACTTTCACCCATCGAAATATTGTCTGAAGCACCTACTCGGGTGAATACCTTGTCTACAATACCTAAAGTTGCTTTAGTAGCAGGAATATAACTGCCTACTTGAGCAAAGAGACAGATTAGTGCTGTTTGTCTGAGAAGAGCAGATTTTCCAGACATATTAGGTCCAGTAATCATCATTATTTGCTGCTCATCATTGTTGAGATATACATCATTTGTAATGTACTCATCTTCAGTATCCAGCTGTTGTTCAATAACAGGGTGCCTTCCACCTTTTATGTCTAGGGTAAGGCTGTTGTTAACCTCAGGCTTAACATAATGGTAGGTTTGGGCATTATGAGCAAAACCACATAAGCAATCTAGTTTTGCGAGTAATTGAGCGTTTAACTGTATGGGTTGAACAAACTCTTTTACTGAGGAGACTAGTGCATTAAAAATAGTTGATTCAATCACTTGAATTTTTTCCTCGGCACCTAGAATTTTAGATTCATAGTCTTTAAGCTCTTCGGTGATGTATCGCTCTGCGTTAACTAGTGTCTGTTTTCTAACCCATCCTGTGGGTACTTTGGCTTTGTGTGTATTTCTAACTTCAAAATAGTAGCCAAACACGTTATTAAACCCAATTTTTAATGAAGGAATACCTGTTTCCTCCATTTCTCTTTGTTGCATTTCCTCAAGGTACTTCTTGGATGTAGTAGACAGCGACCTGAGCTCATCCAGTTCATGATCAACTCCTTCGCGAATGACAGATCCTTTGCCCTGTACATTTGGGGCATCGTTAACCAACTCTTTTTCAAGCTTAGCTACTACCGAAATACATGGGTTCAAATTTTCTGCAATGCTGTTTACAGCAGGACTACCTATTTGAGCACATTTTTCTTGTATATCTGGGATTAGGTGAAGAGTTTTTTTAAGTTGTTCTAATTCTCTTGGCGAAATGCGATTTACCGCAACTTTAGAAATCAAGCGCTCTAAATCTCCTGGTTTATGGAGTAAATCCCTTAGGGCTTGATTAATGTTTTTCTCATGAATAAGAGCTTCCACTGCATCTAGGCGCTGTTTTATGCTTGTTTCTTCTTTTAAGGGAAGAGCAAGCCAGCGTTTAAGAAGCCTTGCACCCATAGGACTAACAGTATTGTCAAGAACATCAAGTACAGTTTTAGCGCCTTCATGTGGTGAGTGGAACAGCTCTAGATTTCTAATAGTAAACCTGTCTAACCAAACAAATTCATTTTTGTCTACTCTACCTATTCGATTGATATGGTCAACCATGTGGTGACTGGTATCTTTAAGGTATTGCAGACATGCTCCAGCTGCAATAATACCGTCCTCATTGTCTTCTATCCCAAAGCCCTTTAGAGATGCAGTTTGGAAGTGTTTAAGAAGTGATTCCTCAGCAAAGGTGTTAGTAAATACCCAATCGTCTAAATAATAGGTATAATATCCAGAGCCGAATGATGATTGAAACTCCGCATTCAAATTGCGTTGAACAAGAACTTCATTGGGTGAAAAGCTCTGCAAGAGATTGTCTAAATGTTCAAAATCTCCCTGTGATAGAAGAAATTCTCCAGTGGAAATATCCAGAAAGGCAATGCCGCCAGTTCGCTTTTTGGGATTGAGGTGTATGCCTGCCAAGAAGTTATTCTGTTTGTGCTCCAGAACCTGGTCATTGTAGCTTACTCCAGGTGTTACAAGCTCCGTAATTCCTCGCTTTACAATTGTTTTAGTTTGCTTGGGATCTTCTAACTGATCGCAAATTGCCACACGTAACCCAGAGCGAACTAGTTTAGGTAAGTATGTGTCTAGGGCGTGATGCGGAAAACCAGCTAATTCAGTTTCTGCTGCAGCACCATTTTTACGTTTGGTAAGAACTATTCCCAGCACTTTTGCCGTTTTTATGGCATCAGAACCAAAAGTTTCATAGAAATCTCCTACTCTAAAAAGTAGAATTGCATCAGGATGTTTCGCTTTAATGCTATTGTATTGCGACATTAAAGGAGTTTCCTTCTTAGCACTATCTTTGTTTTTCTTTCTAGCCAAAACGCTGCATTTGCTGATGAACTAAGATACAATGCCGCCTTACCGAGGCTCAATAAAGCATTGATAAATTCATTTGAGTTATGAACAGAAAATTAAGGGTAGAGGAGCTTGATAGACCCGATTTAGAGGCATTTAAAGCTTCACCAAAGAGACCTCTTGTGCTAGTTGTTGACGGGTTAAGAAGTCATCATAATGTAGGGTCCTTATTCAGAACCGCTGATGCTTTTGCCTTTGAGCGAATTTATCTTTGTGGAATTACGCCTCGTCCGCCTCACAGAGAAATACACAAAACGGCACTTGGAGCTACTGAATCTGTTCATTGGAGCTATAATGAGAATACTCTGGAATGTGTGAATGAGCTGAGGAATGAGGGCTACACTGTTTATGCACTGGAACAAGCTCAAAACAGCATTTCTTTAAAAGAATTAAGTGTAGAACCTCAAGGTAAATATGCCTTTGTGGTTGGCAATGAAGTTTTTGGGGTTCAGCAGGAGGTAATAAATGCGTGTGATGGTGTAGTAGAGATACCACAAGAAGGAACAAAGCACTCACTGAACGCGTCAGTGAGTGCTGGAATGTTGATGTGGCAGGTATATGCCAAAATGCTTTAGTTCGAGTCTTCTGTGCAAGTCCAGTTATTCGACTCGTAAGCTTCTAATGTGCTATCATATCGATGGCCTTTGTCGCAAAATTCATCAGTAATGGTGCCTTGATCTGGATCATTAAAAGTACAAGTTGCGCATTTCTCACAACTTGCAAACATTCCTGAAACCAATAAAACCGCAGCAGCTATAGTAATTCTTTTCATGTCTTTTTTGATTGTTTAGCAAATATAGTCTTCTATTCGAATTAGTTTGTGGCTATGCAAGTGTAGCCATCAGCTTCAACTTTCTCACGGTCGTCTTTGCCGCAAATGTCTTGAGAATAGAAGCTATCGGTTTCAACAGGTTTATTATCTACTTCAATAATGATTTGCTTCGTGCAGTTGAAGCATTTCTTGCATCCTGAAGTACTTAGTGCGGTGAGAACCGCGAAAACTAAAATGAGCTTTGCTTGCATATCCTAGCGAAAATAAAAAAGCCATCGGAGAAATACCGATGGCTTTTAAAACTTTAAGGATTAACTTTCTTAGAAGTTGTATTTGATAAACTCAGCGTCTTTTTTTGCTTTAGCTTCTAAAGAAGGATCTTTTTCAATAGCTATCTTCAAATTGCTAGCTACCATCTCTGCTTTATCCATTCTAGCAGCAATTACCGCTTTTAGATAATATCCTTCTGCAGTTTTTGAATCTTCAGAAGCATTCAATGTTTTCAATGCACCATCTGCGTTGCTGTTCAACAACTGAGCAAGTGCAGCATTGAAGTCTTCGGTTCCTTTGAAGTTAGCTACAGCAGAGCTATAATCACCATCTAAGATGTTTACAATTCCTTTGTTGTAGTTTACTTCATCACCAGCACCAGCGGCTTTATTGTAATATTCAATTGCTTTAACACGATCACCTTCAAGGCGTGCAATAACTCCCAAGTTGTTGTTAATGATTGGGTCTGAACCTTTGCTCATGGCATTATTGAAGTTTGTTTCAGCAGCAGCTAAATCGTTCTTCATTAATTTTACGTAACCCAGGTTGTTGTGAGCTCTCCAATCGTCACCAAATTGACTTACTGCTTTCGCATAGATGTCTTCTTTTTTGTCTAGATCGTTCGTTAAGGTAGCAGCATAAAGAAGTTCTTCAACGTTCAAGGCAGTTGAATTCTCTGCTGCAAGTTTTGCGATTTCTTCATCAGACTTACCAACTTTATCAATAGCAAGTGCTATTTGAGCTCTTCTCAAATCTGGCAAGATTTGGTCTTTAACTTCTAAGTAAGTTTCTGCCAAGTTTTTAATCTCTGCTTCACGTTTAGCAGGATCTTGATACATCTGCAGCACACGAATAATTAATTCTTTGTCTTCAATGTCTGATGCTTCCATGGCCGTTTTGAAACCTGCCCAATCTTCACCTTTACCTGTTGTGGTAGTGAATCCTTCTTCTTTGGCACCTTCTACTTTTCTGCGCTTAAGTTCGCGCTCTACACGAGAAGCTCCTGCTTTAGCACGATTATCTGCTAGGTTTTCATTTAAAGAAAGCTCACCATCTGGTGAAGCATAAGCCTCTACGCTCAGAGATTTAAAATTGAATGTTGAATCTGATGATTTTGATTTTATATCTTCAAACATTTGTTTGATATCATCATCGTTCAATTCAGAACCTCTTACAGAAGACGAATTGATTAAGAAGTGAATATCTGCTTTGTGGATATCTGTTGTGATACGTTGGAAATTATCTGCACCAATAATTGGTTTGTCATCTCCTATAACTAGCGTTGGAGTAATGATGGTTCCATCAGCTAATTTAAAGTCTTGTATATCCTTTACTTTACCTTTATATTTCCCAATAGCAGTGACCCATAGTTCGCCTCTTTCCATGTTATCGGAATAAAGAACTTTAGATACTAGCTTGTAGCTGCCGCCATTTTCAAAATCAATTTTCTTACCATTTGCATCAGCAGATTCACCAACGAGAGTGAGCGAATCAAACTCAGCCACTTTGTTTCCGTCAACTTTGAAGTAAGGCTTCAATGTTGCAGTTACTTTTTTATTGAAGTACTTAGGTGGAATAGTACCGTTAACGGTTACTTCCACACTATCACCGTGCATTTCTATAGGGTTGGGGGTAGCTGTGTACTGCAGGTCTTCTGCGTTTTTGGCCATTTTGTTTAACGGGTTACAGGCAATGAATCCTGTTGCCGCCAAGGCTACTATCGATAGCGATTTAAGCTGCTTTGCTTTCATGTTTGTCAAATTACTCTTGTATAAAAGTGTGTCAATCCGATTGCAAAACTATCTAATGTTTTGGAATAGCAAAGCCCCGAATTACTGCGAGTTACAGACTAAAATGTGATACGATTGATGCCTATCGCATGTTCTTGATATAATAGGTCTTGAACTTTCTTAAGATCTTCTTCATTTTGCTTCACATCTAAGTTTTGTGTTTCAAGCAACAGTATTTTGGTATTGGGCAACGCTTTCATGTGTGCCAGGTAGCGGTTTGAGAGTGCTTCTAGGTACCTTGGTTGAATGTTTTGCTCATATTCTCTACCTCTTTCTGAAATACGTTGCAATGCAATGTCTACAGGAAGATGAAGGTATATGATGAGGTCTGGTTTCTTAAGTTGAGCCTTTATTATGTTAAAGAGATTTCCGTATAAGTCAAATTCCGCCTGAGAAAGGTTGTTTTTGGCAAAAAGCAAACACTTATCAAACCAATAGTCTGCTAAATAGAAGGAGTGAAATAAATCTGGTTGACTTACGCGTTTGCTCAATTGATGAAAGCGAGCTGCTAAAAAAGAGAGTTCTACCTGGAAAGCATACCGTTCTGGGTCTTTGTAGAAAAGCGGTAGAAAGGGGTTTTCTTCAAATTCTTCATACACAGCATTGGCGTTCATGGATTCACTCAGTAATGAAGTGAGTGTGCTTTTCCCTGCTCCAATTATACCTTCAACGGCTACATATGGGTATTTTATATCTTCCATATGTTACTTTGATCGGTTGTAGAGTCCAGGAGTTCTGCCATGGTTTTATTAAGCGTTGGATGCACAAAATTAGAAGATAGTTCCACCATAGGAAGCAGAGCGAACTTACGCTCGTGCATCCGCGGATGCGGTATGGTTAATTCAGAATTGTTAATTGCTATGTCTTGGTAAAGAAGGATATCTATGTCTATTTTTCTTGAGCTGTAGCCACCTTCACTTTTTCTTATTCGCCCAAGAGATGATTCAATACGAAGTACCAAAGTGAGAAGCTCATGAGGTGTTAAATTCGTACATATTTCTATGCCCTGATTCAAAAAAAGGTTTTCTGCTTTAAAACCCCAGGGTTCACTTTTGTACAAGCTTGAAACCTTAGAAATGGTAAGGTGCTCTTCCAGTAATTGTATTGCTTGGTTGAAATATGCAGAGACATCTCCCAAATTACCTCCTAGCAATAGATACGCTAAAAAGCCATTTTCTCCGCAAATGGAGGATTCTTTCCACCGGTCATCAAGTTTAGTCTTCATCAAGCTAGAGGATGTAAGTTTGTGCAAAAGAATTAATCCAAGGGGAATATGAAACAGTTTTTCAAATATGTATTTGCATCAGCCATTGGTTTTATCATTGGCGGGATGTTGTTGATTGGTTTAAGTTTTGTGATGCTAGCGGGAGCGGTGGCCGCATTGGAATCTTTTGGAACCGAGAAAGAGGTGTCTGTTAAAGATAATTCCATTCTTCAAGTCTCTTTCTCGAACAGCATTGTAGACAGAGCTGATAAAGATCCTTTTGCTGATGTGGATTTTGGACCACTGCAAGGGCAGAAGACATCTGGCCTAAATACCATTTTAGAGTCCATAGAAAAAGCCAAAGAAGATGATAAAATCAAAGGTATTTATATGGATATGGCCTCTATGCCAGCTGGTATGGCCACCATTGAAGAAATTAGAAATGCCTTATTAGATTTCAAAACATCTGGAAAGTGGATTATCGCTTACGGAGAAACCTATTCTCAGGGAGCGTACTACATTTCTACGGTGGCAGACAATATTTACATGTATCCGCAGGGAGAAATGGACTTTAAAGGTCTTGCTACTAAGTTGATGTTTTTTAAGAATACTTTAGAAAAGTTAGACATTGAGGCACAGATCATACGTGGCCCTAACAACAAATACAAGAGTGCGGTTGAACCATTCATGTATGATAAAATGAGTGAAGCAAACCGGGAGCAACTCACCGTTTTACTAAACTCGGTTTGGGGTAGAATGACTAGCGAAATCTCAAAAGCAAGAGGTGTTAGTGTGGGTGAGCTCATGGTTTTGGCAGATAGTTTGAGCGTGCAGTCTGCAAAGAGTGCCGTAGATGCTGGCTTGATTGATGCTACAAAGCACTATGATGAAGTTGTTGCTGAGCTTATGGATAGTGTAGAGGTAGATGATAGAGACGATTTAGAAATGGTAAGTCTATCGAGCTACGCTAAGTACAAGCCTAAGCGTGAAGATGGAGAAGAGCCATCCTACAAAATTAAAGACCGCGTAGCAGTTATATATGCTTCAGGTGAAATTAGAAGCGGTTCTGGGGGAGATGGTGTTCTAGGATCAGAAACTATTTCGAAAGCCATTAGAGAAGCACGAGAAGACAGTACCGTAAAAGCCATTGTTTTAAGGGTAAATAGCCCAGGAGGTAGTGCACTTGCATCAGATGTGATTTGGAGGGAGACTAAGCTGGCCAAAGAAACCAAGCCATTTGTTGTTTCTATGGGTGATTTAGCTGCATCTGGTGGATATTACATTTCGGCATATGGAGATCGCATTTTTGCTGAGACTACAACCATTACAGGATCCATTGGTGTTTTTGGTATGATTCCTAATGCTGGTAAGTTCTTGAAAGATCGATTGGGGTTAACCTTTGACTTGGTTCAAACCAATGCGCATGCTGATTGGATGACTATTGATAGAGCCTTGGATGACTATGAGGATAAGGTGATTCAGCAAAGTGTGATTATGGTTTACGATACCTTCTTAACACGAGTAGCTCAGGGTAGAGGAATGAGCGTAAAAGAGGTAGATGCTGTTGGACAAGGTAGAGTTTGGACAGGTTCAGATGCACTTGAAGTGGGCTTAGTAGATGAAATTGGAGGGTTGAATGATGCCATTGCTTATGCTGTTGAGCAAGCTGAATTGGAGGAGTTTAAGTTGAAAGAACTTCCAAAACAAAAAGATCCATTTGAAGAGCTAATGAAAGACTTTAGCACAAACGCAAAGTCCACTTACTTGAAGTACACGCTAGGCGATTATTACCCAATGGCCAAAGAGATGGAGCATGTACTCTCATATGAAGGAGTGCAAGCCAGATTACCTTTTTATTTGCGTATTTACTAGACGAGGTAGCATTTAATATGATTAGCCCGCAAGAATAAGTTCTTGCGGGCTTCTTTGTTCTAAAAACTTGCGCGGAGCGACAATACTACATTCCTACCTGGCGCTACTAGCCCAGAGCTGTAGGGTCTGTATCTATGATCTAAGATGTTTTCTAATGCTCCAGTAACCGTAAACGTTTTATTCACTTTGATCATGCTTCTGAAATTCAACGTATACCAACCTGGTGAGTATGGGTTTCCATCCTCGTTAATGGCATACATGAAATCTTTATCTTTTTCACTTTCTGCTAAATTCTCATAAGCCACTTTTCCGCTATACTGAGCATTTAGTTCAAGACGTATGTTCCGATTTTTGTACGAAAATGCAGATAGCCCAAACCAAGGCGATGCATGTCTGCTTGGAATAACCTCACCATTATCTAGCTCTTCTTCACCCTGTTGCCAATTGAAGTTACTCCGGAATGAAAATCCTTCGGGAAGCTTGAACTCAAGCCCTGCTTGTAACCCATATACCCTGGCTTGAGCGGCATTTTGAATGGCTTGTACTTGACTTAATTCTCCATCGTACAAGATGGAATCACTTCCGTTCAACATGAAATCTCTTCGAACCAAGGCATTATCAAGAAGGGTATAGTAAGCAGCAACATCTATTTTAAGGAAGTTTCCAAACACTTTGGCGATATCAATTTCTGCGTTGTAAGCATACTCAGCTCCAAGTTCTGGATTTGGTACAACAACGGCTCCTGGTTCAGAATCAAAAACCTTTCCTATATCATCAACATTTGGAGCTCTAAAACCAGTAGAAACATTTGCGCTAATACTCCACGTTTTTGAAGGGTTGAAGTCTACCCCTACACTTCCTGTAGTAGAAGCATTGCTTTGGGTAGCTGTTTCAAAAGGAAAAGGGTAGAACCTTGTATCAAATGTTGCATCAACACCAAATGTGGAGTATCTCGCTCCAGCTTCCAAAGTTATTTTCTGTGTGGGTTTATATCTGTAGGTAGCATATGCAGCATAACTGTTTTGGATTGCTTGCGGGTAACGTGATGCGTCTGGTGTTAGTATACCGTTTGTTATGTCTTCGGTAGTACCCGTAGAGGTTACATCGTTCCAAACAGCTTCAACGCCATACATTACTTCAGACTGTTCACCCATACTTTTAATGAAATCTGCATTAAAGGAGTAGGCAAATAATTCTTCTACCCTATGTGTTAGTAATGAATCACCAAAATCTCTATCGTGGCGGCTTTCTTCAAAAAATTGCTGAGCTAAGCGGATTGAAAAGCGATCAAATATGATGGATTCTCTCGTGTAATCTATGCTAAGGTTACTCATCATCCACACTTGTGGCCCATAATACCATTCTGCGCTACGTGGTTTGCCATTCCGATACCTGAGCATCCTATCATATCTATCAAGGCCACTTGTTTCTGAGTAGTGAAGCGCATAGGTAAGTTGCCATTTATTGGAAGGCTTAAAGCTTAGCTTACCCAAGAAGTGATTCTGTGTGAATCCCGAAGGCGTTTGAATAAGTGGATTCGTATTTCGTACAACCACATCTTTGCCATCTACGGTTTGAACATACTCTTTTCTTAAATACTCAGTGGGCCCAACTGTTCCCATCCGTAGATCTCCATAGCGGTTATGGGTAAATGAAGTTACTAAACTCCATTTCTTCCATCCCACGTTAACATCTACATGTGTTGTGACTTCTTGATTAGCAGAGGAATATCTGCCAATTGCATTAGCACGTACCAAGGGAGTTGAGCTTGTAGAAAACTGAGGCTTTAAAGTGTAGAAGTGCATGACTCCGCCAATAGCATCACTGCCATAAATTACGGAGCCTGGTCCAAAGAATACTTCAGTTTGGCTAATTGTGAAAGGGTTTAATGAGATTACGTTTTGCAGGTTACCACTTCTGAAAATAGCTGTATTCATGCGTACTCCGTCTACAGCCATGAGTAACCTATTGGTTGCAAAACCTCTAATCATTGGGCTACCACCTCCTTGCTGACTCTTCTGTATGAATACCTCTCCAGATTGACCCAACAAGTCTGCCGCAGTTTGAGGTTGGTTAAATGATATCTCCTTAGCGGTAATGGTGGTTATCTTGTGAGGAGTTTCTCTCTTTGGTTGAGACCAACGTGTGGCAGAAATAACAACTTGATCTAGGTTTATTTCTGATTGAGATAATGAAACCTTGAACCCTTTATTTTTAAAGGCATTGAATGAAATTTCCAATGTATTGTATCCAACCGACCTAATTACGATTTTGTCTGCTCCAGAAAACCCGGTTACATCTACTTGTCCTATGGCATTGGTTGTTCCTGAAATGAGTGGTGATTTGCTATATAGCGTTGCCATTTCTATTGGACTTGCTGTGGCAGAATCCAAAATGGTGGCAACTTGAGAAAACAACATGCCCGTTACGCACTGTAATACCAGTGCGAGCACTAATTTTTTCATGCTTAAATTTTTGATTAATAAATAATTATGAGTGGTTAACCTAGTGCGGTTAAACCCATAGATGGTGGTTTATCAATCAATGTGTAAAGCGTGAAACTGTATTGTTCTATGCAAGGAGTGTAGTGGTTGATTGATGAAGAGAAGAGATAAAGAGAAATACCCTGTTTTATGGGCAGGCAAGATATTTTGAAGAATTCTGAGATTAGCTTGGTAGGGCTGTTCTTTCTTGGTATTGTCTGCCATTGAGCGGCTATTTCCTGTTCAAGTTTAGCAAATAGTATTTTCTCTTCTTTATCATGAATGGCTTGAATATGAATACTATCTGGAGTAATTGTTTTCCTTACAACATCATAATACTCATCATTAATTATGATTTCTTTACCACCCTCTTTTTTCTCTATTTCCTTCCAATCTACTTTTGAATAAGAGAATGCGTGTAGCTCGTTGCTTGGAACACCTTCTTTAAGTTTGGTCTTAATAGTTTGGCGAATTTTGCCTTTCTCCCAATGGTAAATCAACGTACTTCCAAATAGTGAGAATAGAAGGAGAGTAATGAGCGATATGGCTACATTTAACCTCATTCTTCAACGAGTCCTGCTCTCTTTAGAAGTGCATTTACGTTAGGCTCATGCCCCCTAAATCTTTTATAGAGTTCTAACGGATGCTCGGTGCCACCTGGTTCAAGAATATTTGTTCTGAATGCGTCTGCTGTATCTTGATCAAATACTCCGTTTTGTTTAAACAGCTCAAATGCATCTGCATCTAAAACTTCGGCCCACTTGTAGCTGTAGTACCCTGCTGAGTATCCACCTTGAAAAATATGAGAGAATGCAGTGCTCATGTTTGTGCCAGGTAATGAAGGCATTATTTCTGCTTCGCTCATTACTGCTTTTTCAAAGGTATCTACATCAGGTTCAATTGGTTCTGTTAAAGAATGCCAACCCATATCTAGCAAACCAAAAGAAAGCTGGCGTGCCGTTTGGTTACCCTCCATGAAAGTAGCGGCTGCTTTAATCTTTTCTATGAGTTCCTCTGGGATTAACTCATCCGTTTCGTAGTGTTTGGCAAATAGTTGTAGGCACTCTTTCTCATAACACCAGTTTTCTAAAATTTGAGAAGGTAATTCAACAAAATCCCAAAATACGCTCGTACCAGTAATAGAAGGATAAGAACCTTTGGCCAAGATGCCATGTAGTGCATGTCCAAATTCATGAAATAGGGTGGTTACTTCATTAAAGGTAAGGAGTCCTGGGGTATTTTTTCCAGGTTTAGAGAAGTTACAAACGATGGATACATGTGGCTTGTATTCCTTTCCGTTCTTTATGTGTTGACTTCTGTAAGATGTCATCCAAGCACCAGCACGTTTTCCTTTTCTTGGGAAGAAGTCTGCATAGAATAAGCCCACATGCTTTCCTTCATTGTTGGTCACTTCATAAACGCTAACATCTTCGTGGTAGGTATCAATATTTGTACGCTTAGAGAAATGTAAGCCAAATAGCCTTTTTGCGGTTTCAAACACACCCTGAACAACAGAGTCTAATGGGAAATAGGGTTTGAGCATCTCATCATCAAGGGCATACTTCTGTTGCTTAAGTTTTTCTGAGTAGTAGCCAAAATCATACTTTGCAAAATCGGTAATGCCATCTTCTTTGGCCAATGATTCCACTTCCTTAACATCACGTTTTGCTGCTGAAAGGGCACTTTTCAAGAGACTTTTCAAAAAACCCTCAACGCGATTTACAGAGCTTGCCATACGCTGCTCTAATATGTAATGTGCATGAGAATCATAGCCAAGTAGTTTAGCTCGCTCAAGTCTTAGGTTAGCAATAGCTACAACGTTCTTCTCATTATTAAACTCGTTATTGCCAAAGCCTCTGCTGCCAAATGCCGTGTAAAGATCTTTCCTTAACTCCCGATTAGATGCGTAGGTCATAAAAGGCACGTAACTAGGGTATTGAAGTGTGAAGACCCAACCTTCTTTACCTCTTTCTTGTGCTTCTGCTATTGCTGCTTCTCTATTACTATCTGGAATTCCTTTCAGGTCTTCCTCATCAGTGAGATGAAGTTCGTAGGCATTGGTCTCCTTGAGTATATTCTCACCAAATGTTAGCGATAAACCAGCCAGTTCTTTATCTATATCTCTAAGTCGTTGGCGCTTATTATCTGGTAACAAACTCCCATTTCGAGTAAATCTCAAATAAGTTTTCTTCAATAGTGTTTGGTCCTCTATAGAAAGTTGGAGGTCGTGCCGAGTATCATATACTTTCTTTACCCTATCAAAAAGCCTATCGTTTAAGACAATGTCATTGGAAAATGCGGTGAGTTCTGGAGATAACTTTTGCGCATAGGCCTGTATCTCATCTGAGGTTTCAGCAGAGTTTAAATTGAAGAAAATTTCTGATGCACGCCCTAATTTCATACCTGCGAACTCTAAGGCTACAATGGTATTGGCGAATGATGGTTTTTCTGAGTTGGAAGCGATTGCATTTATTTCTTCTCTTGCTTCCTCTAGCAGAAGGGGAAACGCTTCTGTAAAGTCTTCTTGTTTGATAGCTCCAAAAGGAACAGACTCAAAAGGGGTATTAAAGGTGTGGAGTAAAGGGTTATTTGCCATTGTTTAGAAACTTTCCAAATTAGTTCACTTAGTGTTGAAGTGACATTTGTCACCTGCAATATCATTGTTCAGCATTAGATTCGTTCTTCCTATTCTATAATAATCAATTGGATATGAAGTCACATCAAATCGTAATTATTGGTGGCGGTACAGGCGGCATCACAGTAGCTGCCCAACTGCTCCGCAAAGATAGTAAGCTAGATATAGCAATAATAGAGCCTTCTGAAAAACATGCGTATCAACCAGCTTGGACTTTGGTTGGAGCAGGAACTTTTGACATGCAAAAGACCTTTCGTTCAGAAGCAAGCTTAATGCCTTCAGGTGTCAACTGGATTAAAGAGTATGCTTCAGACATCCAGCCTGATGAGAATAAGGTAGTGTTGCAGAGTGGAGAAGAAGTGGGTTACGAATACTTGGTAGTGGCTCCTGGAATCCAATTGGATATTGATGCACTTCCTGGTTTGAAAGAGGCCTTGGAAACAGACCCTACAGTGGTGTCAAACTACACCGATCCAGAAAAAACATGGAAAGCCCTTCAAGAATTCAAAGGAGGAACAGCTTTATTTACGCAACCCGCAACACCAATTAAGTGTGGAGGAGCTCCTCAAAAAATCATGTATTTGGCAGCAGAGCATTTTGATAAGTCTGGTGTGAAAGACAAAACAAATATTGTTTTTGCAACTCCTGGTTCGGTGATATTTGGAGTTAAAGAGTTTGCAAATACATTGATGGAAGTAGTACACAGGCACAGAATTATTCTGAAATACTTTCACAAGCTTGAACGAATAGATCACAAAGAGAAAAAGGCTTATTACCGCTTAACGGCTACAGATGACAGCCAGTGTATTAGCGTGAATGATGATGAAGGAAAAATTGGTGAAGAGATTGTTGGTGATGCAACCATGGCCATTAAATATGATTTCTTGCATACGCCTCCTCCGCAATCTGCACCCGATTTCTTGAAGAAGACCAAATTGGCTTACCAAGACGGACCTAATAAAGGGTGGATGAACGTAGACATCAACACACTTCAGAGTCCTGATTATGCTAATGTTTTCGGTTTGGGAGACTCAGCGGCTCTACCTACGGCAAAAACAGGAGCAGCAATTAGAAAGCAGGCTCCCGTTGTGGTTGAGAACCTCTTTCATGTGATGAATAACGAATCAAAACTTAGTGATGCTTACACAGGATATAGCTCCTGCCCACTAGTAACAGGATATGGTAAAATGGTTCTTGCTGAGTTCGGTTATGAGAATAAAAGAATGAGCGATCCATTGCTTTCAACCTTCTTTGATACTACCAAAGAACAATGGAGCATGTGGTTACTCAAAAAGTACGGACTACCCAAAATGTATTGGGACTTTATGTTGAGAGGAAAGGCCTAACAGGGCCTTTTCCTGTTTTTATACCTAACAGAAAAAATGCATCGGCACAATTTTTTATCAGGCTTTTGTCATGGTAACCACGATAAGAACCATGTTGTATTGGCTGAGCGTAACTCCTCTTGAATATTAGTTGATAGATCCCTACATGACCTATTAACTATTCAATCATTCAACTAATATTCAATATTCATGGACGTAGAAATTTTAGCGCGAATACAATTCGCGTTTACTGTTGCATTTCACTACATATACCCACCCCTTAGCATCGGAATAGGCCTATTGATGGTCATTTTTGAAAGCATTTACCTCAGAACTAAAAATAAGGAATACGAGATACTAGCTCGTTTCTGGACCAAGATCTTTGCACTCACCTTTGGTATAGGTGTTGCAACAGGTATAGTAATGGAGTTTGAGTTTGGCACTAATTGGGCCACTTACTCAAGGTTTGTTGGAGATGTTTTTGGAAGTGCCCTAGCGGCTGAGGGTATTTTTGCTTTTGCATTGGAGAGTGGCTTTTTGGGAATTTTATTGTTCGGATGGAATAGGGTAAAGCCCTGGGTGCATCTAGTAAGCACCATTGGAGTATTCTTTGGGTCAATGTTTTCGGCTGTTTGGATTGTAGTGGCCAATAGTTGGCAGCAAACTCCTGCTGGTTTTCACATAGTGGGTGAAGGGTTAAATGCACGGGCTGAGATAACAGATTTCTGGGCAATGGTATTCAACCCAAGTAGTGTAGATCGGTTAACACATGTTTGGCTAGGTGCATTTCTGGCTGGAGCGTTTTTGGTGTTAAGTGTTCATGCATATTATCTATTAAGAAACAAGCACGTAGAGGTTTCCAAAAAGGCATTTAGAATAGCATTGTTGGTTGCCACCGTTTTCTCGTTGGGTCAGTTATTCACAGGGCATCATAGTGCCGATGGAGTTGCCGTAAACCAACCTGCGAAATTGGCTGCTTTGGAAGGACATTACAAAGCAAGTGCTCCTGCGGATTTATACCTATTTGGATGGGTCAATGAAGAAACAAAGGAAGTTACGGGGATTGGATTACCTGGTGGATTATCTTTTTTACTTCATCAAGACTTTGAAGAACCAGTTACTGGTTTGGATGCATTTCCAGAAGATGAGATTCCTGGGCAAGTGAATGCCGTCTTTCAGTTTTATCATATCATGGTTGCTATAGGTATGGCATTGATTGGACTCACATTATTGGGGTCGTTTTTTCTATGGCGTGGAACTCTATTTAAACAGAGGTGGTTGCTTACGCTATTTGCTTGGGCTGTCTTTCTGCCACAGATTGCTAATCAAGTAGGCTGGTTTGCTGCAGAAATGGGTAGGCAACCTTGGGTAGTATATGGTCTGTTGAGAACCTCAAATGCTTTGTCTAAGGCAGTTCAAGCGAACCAAGTTCTTTTTTCACTCATTCTCTTTTTCACCATTTACAGCATTTTGTTTGGACTATTTATCTACTTGCTGAATAAAAAAATTAAGCACGGACCAGGAAATGTTCCCGATGATGAACAGCGTCAACTACAAAGAGATATGGTGAACTTAATTCCTGAAAATAATTAGATATGGAAACGTTTTTGGGTTTAGATTATCCTACGTTATGGTTTTTAGTAGTAGGAGGGTTATTCTCTGGATACGCTATCTTAGATGGGTTCGATTTTGGGGCGGGAGCGTGGCACCTCTTCTTCAAAAAAGAAGAAAGTAGGCGCATTGCTCTAAATGCAGTTGGTCCTGTTTGGGATGGAAACGAAGTGTGGCTAGTTATTGGTGGAGGCGCGCTTTTTGCCGGCTTCCCGGTTCTTTATGCCTCTCTGTTTTCTGCCATGTATATACCCTTTATTTTGTTTTTGGTATTCATCATTTTTAGAGCAGTCTCCATTGAGTTCAGAAGTAAAGAACCTATGATGTGGTGGAGAAGAATGTGGGATATTAGTTACTCCGTATCCAGTATAATGCTTGCATTTTTACTAGGTGTGGTTCTTGGTAACGTTCTTCAAGGCATCGCAATCGGACCAGATTTTGAATATACAGGAGGGATGCTATTCGAGTTCTTGAATCCGTACGCCCTAATGGTAGGGTTAACTACCTTGGCTTTGTTCATGACACACGGAGCCATTTATCTTTTGATTAAAACGGAAGGTAGATTATTTGCTAAGCTCACCATTCTGTTGAAAAAGGCGATGATTTTTTTCTTGGTGACTTTTGCACTCACAAGCTTATATACGCTCATCTATATTCCTCACTTAAGCGATTCATTTTCTTCAAATCCAGTACTTTTTATTGTGCCAGTTTTGGCTTTTTTAAGTATTGCGAATGTTCCTAGATTGGCATCTAAAAAGAGGTTTAAACGGGCTTTTTTCTTCTCCAGCTTAACAATGAGTCTTCTCTTGGTATTAGTAGCTATTGAACTCTATCCAACATTGCTCTTGTCAACAATAGACTCTGCTTATGATATTACCATTTACAATGCGGCCTCTAGTGAGAGGTCATTAGGAATTATGCTAACAATTGCCGCAATAGGGGCTCCTTTGGTGCTATTCTACACGGGCTTTGTGTATCTAACGTTTAAAGGAAAAGTAGAGTTAGATGAACATAGTTATTAGCTCATAGTCTCCTAACAGACATGTGGTAGCCTATGAATTAACGGTTTAATCTCTGACTCTGAATGACTTCTGTAGGTTCACCAGAAGCATTTACTTGAAGAAGTACGGCCATGAAGTAGACGTTGCGAGCATCTGCATCGGCAGGAATGGCTAAGCTTCTTTGAATGCTTAATGTATCACTGGAATTGATTAATCCATTGATTGGCTCTCCAAAAACACCCGATACGCTGCCGCGATACACATGGTTGTGCACATAATTTTCTACAAGCGTTGGAGATGCACCATAATCTTGTTGTGGAGAAATTACATTGTTCTCTAAAACATAGATTGCCAATTGAATATCAGAGCTATTGAAGTTGGTATTTGGCGCTATGTAAACAGTAAGATCAACAGAGTCTTGAGATAGCATTTTACCATCCATAGCCATTGCGGCCAAAGCGCTTCTACTCAAGCTTTGATTCACTGCGTCTTTCCAAGGGTCTAGTGAAGAGGAGAAATTCTGGGTGTTAAAAACGTAGTTGGGCGTTCCAGATATTTGAACAAAGTCTACATAATCTCGTGCTTCTGGGTGATAAAGTGGATCAGAAGAAGCATAGTTGAATGAAACGCCATTTACCTGAGGAGTGGCTGATAGATAACCATCAAAAAGTGGATGCCCAGATTGTCCGCATATGCCGCATGTATTTCTGGTGATTAGTCCAACAAAAGGCTCATACCTATTTTCAAACCCTATACTAAAGGTATCAGCTACTATTCCTGGATCTATGGGCTGAGTATTCCCAGGGGTTCCAGTATCTTCATCTTTAGAACAGGCTAAAACAAAAGTGAACAGCAGTAGCCAAACAATCTTTTTCATAGTTCTGAATTGGTATAACAAGAACGGGATTAATCAACGCGAAGTGTGTCAGCAAGAAGACAATTAGGCATTCAGTCTTCTGGTTGAGAGGAAAGAGCGCTATTGCCATCCTCTTTCATACGGGCTATAATCTTAGTTAACATAGGTGGAGTTACCAATGTTGTTAGAATAACCACTACAATAACCACAGCAAATAAATGACTGTCTAAAACTCCAATGCTCTTACCAATGCTAGCGAAAATTAATCCAACTTCACCCCTTGGAATCACCCCTACACCTACTAGCCATTTATTGTAACCCTTGCCTATAAAGAATCCTGCTGCCATTTTACCAATTATGGCAACTACAGTAATGATTAGTCCCAATGATAGGACTTCCCATTCCATAAAGGCTGCCATATCTACTTGAAACCCCATCATAACAAAGAAAACTGGGGCAAATATGCCTTCAATGGGACTAATTAAATCTTCAATGCTTTGGTGCTCTAGTTTAATGTCATCAAAATAAGACTCACGCAATACGAGCCCTGCAGAAAATGCACCTACTATAGTTGCTAAGCCGATGGCATCTGCAGTGTACGATAGAAGCATTAGTAATACAAATGGAAAATATAAGAATGTCTTCTTTCCCGCTATAACGCTGAACCCATTGATGAGCTTACGAAGTAGTTTAATCTCAAGAAAGTAAATGAAAAGCAGAAAGATTATGGCTTTAAAGAGTATGATGGCTACACTGTAGAACTCTAGACTACCAGTAGTGACAATTCCAGTTACAATAGCTAATAGTATGAGGCCTAATATATCATCGATTACAGCCGCTCCAAGTACGAGTCTTACTTCTTTTAAATGGAGCACATGTGCATCTTTAAAAACTCTAGCTGTAATACCTATGCTAGTTGCTGCTAGCGTGGCACCAATGAATATGGCCGTATGTTCAGAGACTGCGGGGAGTAAAAACTTTGTAATTAGATAGCCAAACAAGAAGGGGAATAGCACTCCCAGAAAGGCTACTGAAAAAGAGACTTTGCCTAGTTTAAGCATATCCTCAATTCTGACTTCTAGCCCAACCATAAAGAGTAGAAGTAACACACCTATAGATGAAAACAGCAAAACATACTTGGAATGCATGTATATGTCTTCATAGTTGGTATCTGAAAGTACAGACCGCAAGCGAATAGCAGTGTCTTCGCTCAGCCCCATGAGAGGCACTTCATTGTCTACGGTTTCTATCCAAGAACCATATTCATTAGACTTTTCAAGAATATGCTCTATCTCAACTTGATGCCTGATAGATATAGCAACCTTATCTCCTGAA
>CBFIHE010000001.1:93162-210190 GCA_965662345.1 Salibacteraceae bacterium | reverse complement strand
AGCTTGCTTGGGTGAATACTTCGTAGAAATGAAAAGGAGTATGCGAAGCATGGTCTTCATTTGAAAGCTAACCCCCATTTGGGGATCATGAAATAATCCTACAAATCAATTCATGAGCCAAGCTTGCTTGGGTGAATACTTCGTAGAAATGAAAAGGAGTATGCGAAGCATGGTCTTCATTTGAAAGCTAACCCCCACTTGGGATCATGAAATAATCCTACAAATCAATCCATGAGCCAAGCTTGCTTGAGTGAATACTTCGCAGAAATGAAAAGGAGTATGCGGTGTAAAAAGCAACTCACATTAAAACGCTAGCTTTGCACCTATGCGAAATTTCATGGCATATGTATTCATATGGATGGCCCTAGGGGTTATGCAGTTGCATGCCATTGTTCCACATCATCACCATGAAGAACTTGATGAAATTTCTCACGAAGAGTTGCATGAGAATGCAAGTACACTTGCAGAAGTCTTGGCACTACTCTTTCATGTTGAAATGGGCAATGAAGAAGTAGACTCGGTTCTACCCGGCTCTCAAAGTATTCAAGCACCCACGCTTCATATTGAGCCAAACCCTCCACTAAACTTCAGCCGATGCGTAATCATAATTTCGAGTGAACCGGGCAATTTCGGTTATTTACCTGCTCGACTTTCAGGTGGTTACCTCACCCTTTCTTCGCTTAGAGGTCCCCCTTCTCAAGGATAAGCTAACACCTCTATTCTCCATTTTTTATCATTCGAAAATCGGATACATATGTTCGATAGAATCATTGCGTTTTCAGTACGCAATCCCTTGCAAATAGCTTTGGGTATAGTAGCTCTCATCGGATGGGGCCTATACTCTGCCTACACGGTAAAATTAGATGCCGTGCCAGATATAACCACCAACCAAGTTCAGGTGGTTACCTCCTCACCTGCCCTTGCAGCACAAGAGGTAGAGCAATTCATCACCTATCCAGTTGAATTGGAAATGGCCAATCTACAGTCGGTCGAAGAAATTAGAAGTATCTCAAGGTATGGCTTGTCAATCGTGACCATCGTCTTTGATGAAGACTTTCCGCTCTTAGACGCTAGGCAACTCGTGAGTGAACAGCTCGCTAACTTATCAGATATCATCCCACCAGAAATGGGAAAACCCGAATTAATGCCCATCAGTACAGGGTTGGGAGAAGTTTATCAATACACCTTGGAAGTAGATACTAGCTATTCGTACTCTGCCATGGAGCTAAGAACCATGCAAGACTGGTTAGTGAAACGCCAATTATCAGGCATACCTGGAGTAGTAGAAATCAATAGCTTCGGAGGGTACTTGAAACAGTATGAAATTGCCGTTAACCCCGATGCGCTTACCTCGTATAATTTAACCTTGAACGAGCTCTTTGAAGCGGTGGCAACGGGTAATGGCAATACGGGCGGAAGCTATTTGAAAAAAAATCAAGGAGCTTTCTACATACGCACGGAAGGACTTGCGCAATCTGCAGAAGACATTGAAGAAATAGTCATTAAACATGTAAATGGCATTCCTGTAACCATTGCACAAGTAGCTCAAGTTAGAGGAGGCAGTGCTCCCCGATTCGGGGCAATGACTAAAAATGGAGAGGGAGAAGCCGTAGGTGGAATCATCATGATGCTCAAAGGTGAAAACGCTTATGCAGTGGTAAAGTCCATTGAAGCCAGAGTAGCGGAAATAGCATCTACTTTGCCTGAGGGTGTTCATATTGAACCATACCTCAACCGTGCCGATTTGGTAGACCGTGTAATCGCAACCGTGAGAAACAACCTGCTGGAGGGTGGTTTAATAGTGATCTTTATTCTCATTCTTCTCTTAGGTAACTTGCGAGCAGGGCTATTGGTATCGAGCGTAATTCCGCTCTCTATGCTTTTCGCCTTTGGGATGATGAATCTCTTTGGAGTCTCTGCCAACCTCATGAGCTTAGGTGCAGTTGATTTCGGCATTGTGGTAGACGGCTCGGTGATTATTGTGGAAGCAATTTTACATGCTTTACATCAAAACCATGCTGGAAAAAAGCTCTCTAAAAAAGTGTTTCAAAATGAAGTGATTGATGCTTCTAAGCGAATCAGAAACTCAGCCGCATTTGCAGAAATCATCATCTTGGTGGTTTACTTACCCATCTTGGTTTTGGGTGGTATTGAAGGAAAAACCTTTACCCCAATGGCGCAAACGGTGAGCTTTGCCATTTTTGGGGCCTTTCTTCTTTCAATGACTTACGTTCCCATGATGAGTGCTTTGGTACTCAATCGGAACATCACGGTAAAAGAAACTTTTGCAGATCGCTTAATGACTCGACTCCGAAAGGTGTATATCACCCTGTTGGAGGTAGCGCTCAACAAAAAAGCCTTTGTCATTTCTGGAGCGCTTGCGCTATTCGTTGGTTCTTTAATTCTTTTCACACACTTGGGAGCCGTGTTTATACCCACCCTTGGCGAAGGAGATTTGGCTATGCAATTAACCATACCTCCCGGAGGAAGTCTGCAACAAAGCATTCATACCGCTACACTGGCAGAAAAAAGACTCATAGAACGCTTCCCAGAGGTTAAACAGGTAGTGTCTAAAATAGGAACCGCAGAGGTGCCTACAGACCCCATGGCTATGGAAAACAGCGATATAATGATTATTCTAAAGCCTAGCAGCGAATGGACATCAGCTCAAAGCAGAGATGAACTGGTGGCTCTCATGAAAGAATCATTGGAAGACATACCAGGAGCCGTTTTCGAGTTTACGCAACCTATTCAACTCCGGTTCAATGAATTAATCACTGGAAGTAAATCTGACTTGGCGGTTAAAATTTACGGAGATGATTTGGAGATCTTAGCCCTATTTGGAGAGAAGTCTGAGAAGCTTCTCTCTGAAATCCAAGGCGCAGCCGATGTGAAAGCTGAGCAATTAACTGGGCTGCCTCAATTGGTTATTCGTATAAACCGCAGCGCTCTTGCGAAGTATGGCTTAACTGTAGATGACGTAAACAGAACCATAAAGACGGCATTTGCAGGCTCTAAAGCCTCTGTAGTTTACGAACAAGAAAAGCGATTCGACCTAGTGGTACGGTTGAATGAGCAAGCCAAGGCAGATGAAGCTATTTTCAACAACCTTTATCTTAAAACAGCGGAGGACAGACTTATCCCGGTTTCTGAAGTGGCTCAAATCACGTATGAAGAGGGGCCTATGCAGATTTCAAGAGACGACACCAAACGAAGGGTTACCATTGGGGTGAATGTGCGCGAACGCGATGTAAAAACACTGGTTGAGGAAGCCCATGCAGTATTGGAGGCCAATCTAGATTTACCCCCAGGCTACCGAATCACCTATGGGGGTACTTTTGAGAACTTGCAATCTGCTACAGACAGACTCTTGATAGCCGTTCCGGTGGCCCTACTATTGATTTTTATCCTTCTCTACTTTGCTTTCGACTCCTTCATTCAAGCTATACTCATTTTTGTGGGTGTTCCCCTCTCTTCTGTTGGAGGTATTTTGGGTTTATGGCTGAGGGATATGCCTTTTTCCATTTCAGCAGGTATTGGTTTTATCGCACTTTTTGGTGTTGCGGTGCTAAATGGTATTGTAATGATTGCTGGATTCAATAACCTTAAAAAGCAAGGAGTTGCCAACCTCAATGAGCGAATTATGAGAGGAGCAGGTGGACGATTACGCCCTATTCTAATGACGGCCTCTGTAGCGGCATTGGGATTTGTTCCCATGGCGTTTAGTACCTCAGATGGAGCGGAGGTGCAGCAGCCACTAGCCACCGTGGTTATAGCTGGACTCATTTCCGCCTCTTTCCTCACCCTATTCGTTCTGCCTTCTTTGTACGCATGGGTAGAGGGCAAAAGAGGAATAAAAACGGGGCTTTTATCTATTGTAACCCCTCTTTTTCTCTTTCCATCATTGGCAAATGCGCAAGACAGTATCTCATTAGATAGTGCATCTGCAATGCTCTTTAAACAAAACTTGCGTATTACTCAGGCAGAGTTAAAGGTGAAACAAACTAAAGCGCTGAAGCAACAAGGTTTTCAATTGGGACTTACCCAATTCAATTGGCAACGCGGACAAATGAACACCGCTACTATTGACAATAACTTTTCCGTTCAGCAAGATTTCGGTAACCCGTTCCAAGACATTTCTGCAACGGCATTGGCCAAACAAACGGGAGTTACCTTAGAGGCGGAAAAGCAGCTTACAGAGAAAGAGCTATTGGCCGCTATGAAGACAACCTACGTTCAATCTGTTTTGTGGATGGAGCAAATGCATCTATTACAAGAGCAAGAAGCCGCATTAGACAAGCTCTCACGCTTGGGTAAGGTTAGAGCAGATGCAGGCGAAATCACAGGAGTGGAAGCCCTAATGATTGAACAACAAGCTTCTGCATTAAAGCTGAATATTCTTTCCGCAGAGCGATGGGTACAGGCCTCGCTCATTCGTTTTAACGTATTGTTGAATGAAGACACCATACGTTACATTCCGTTAAAACCTGGACTCAGCATTCTGGATGACACCTTGAATCCTGATGCCGCTGGGGCTTTGCAAGTTGTATTGGAACGAGAGCGACTCAAACAGTCTGAAAAAGCGTTAAAAATGGCCAAATCGGGGTATGCTCCGCGTTTTTCAGCGGGCTACTTCAATCAGCAGCTAGATGGTGTTAACGGTTTCCAAGGCTTTAATGTGGGTGTTGCTATACCGCTTTGGTTTAGACCCCAAGCAGGTGCAACCAAGCAAGCAGGACTGGAACTGGAAATTCAAAAAAACCAAGTACAACTTGTAGAAAAAAGCCTGGATGCCCGCATAACGGTTTTGAAGGCAGAGTTTGAGTTTCTGCTTGAACGCTTGCGCATTTATGAAGAGACGGAGCTACCAAGAGCAGAAAGACTATCCGCTCAAATGGAGCTGATGTTGCAATCTGGCGAAATGAGTCCCGTAGAAACCATCACAGTTTACAGAAGCATCAACCAAACCTATGCAGACTACTTCAACTCACTAAGACGTACCTATGAAGTTATTTACGAACTAGAAAGTTACCAACCATGAGTAATTCAATTGTATACACCCTAATTATAGCCTTAACCATCATCGGCTGTGCCCAAGCTCCGGAAACAACATCAATTCCCGATAGCGAAGCACCCGTATCGCACGAACTACCCACAGGCGTTGCCTTTGGTAAACCCGAGTTGAAAGTTGTGCCTTTAACCGTTTCTTGTAACGGAATTCTAGATGTACCTCCGCAAAACAGAGCTGATGTAGTGGCCCCGCTGGGAGGTATTGTCTCATCCATACGGGTATACCCCACTACTCCCGTTACCAAGGGGATGTTGCTTGCAGAATTATCTGGTGAAGCTTACCTAACCCTTCAACAAGATTATTTGAATGCATTGGCAAATCTGGAATTTGCAGAGGCCGAATATGCCAGAAAAAGAACTCTCTTGGAGGCAGATGCCACGGCAGAACGCACCTTTCAAGAAGCAGAACGGGCTGTGAAGCAAGCGAGAGCAGCGGAAAAAGGCCTAAGCGCCAAGCTGAGATACTGTGGAATTAATCCTACCTCGTTAGCAGAAAACGGCATTTCAGAAACGCTTCGCATCTTATCTCCCACAAACGGATATGTGACAGAAGTTTTCGCAAACCCTGGTAAATCTGTAGATCCCAATTCTCCGCTGTTGCGCATCATTAATAAAGAGCATATGCACTTAGAGTTAACCGTGTTTGAAAAAGACATTGCCTCCATTAAGGTAGATGCTCCCATCCGATTCAAAGTTCAAGGCAGTGATGAAGAATATGAAGGAGATGTACATCTCATTGGTGAGGAGTTAAATGCGGAAACCAGAAGCATTATGGTACACGGACATTTGGCCAAAGAAATGCCTAATTTAAAGCCAGGTATGTTTGTTAGGGCCTACATTGAGACAGCTAAAGACACCGTACTTACCCTACCAGAAGAAGCTTTGCTCTTAAGGGGTAAAGGTTATATGGTGTATGAAAAGATGGGCGATCATGCAGACCTTACCTCTATTGAAATAGACAGAGTAAACAATGGTTTGGCCGTTATTTCCAAGCCCAGAAGTTGGAAGAACAAAACTGTTGTGGTAAAAGGCGCCTACCTCATGCAAGATGCAGAGGCAGGTCACGACCACTAAAGTTTACCAATTACCGTTTGCATTACCCTACCTGCAGAAGTTTCCACACGCAGGAGATAATTACCCGGATTTAATTCGGAAATATCCAATACCTGCATGGGTTGACTTTGCGTTGCGTTCAATACAACTCTACCAGAATGGTCTAGGATACTTACAATAGCGTTGAGCGGATTCCCTTCCACTGCTATGGTAAGTTTTTCTGTAGCAGGATTTGGATAAACACGCAAATTCGTTGCGGATAGTGACCACAATCCCGTATTCTCCGATAATTCAATTTCCAATGTATCTAAACAACCCACATCATCAATTGCCGTGGCAAGATAAGTGCCTGAACATGCATTTAGAACTATTTCTGTAGCCGAGGGAGTTGGTCCAATCCAATTCAACTGGTAGCCATTAGCTGCATTTCCACCCACAACTGAAACAGCTATATAACCGTTACAAGAACCAGTGGGAAACAACAAACTATCAATTACTATCTCTAATGCGCTATCGGGTTGAGAAACCTCTACAGAATCCTCTACCTCACATTGATTGGCATCGGTTACGGAATAGGTGTAAATTCCCGCTTTCAGTCCAGTTAAAACACTGTCTCCAGAGGAAAAACCATTTGGCCCTAACCAAGAAACCGTTTTACTTCCCGTTCCTCCAGATGTTGCTAAGGAAATTTCACCTGTTGCTTCACCAAAACAGTCTACATTAAGTAAATCAACAATTGTTACCGTTGGCGCATCTTGGTTAGCCACTGTATCTGAGAAACTTTCTGTACACCCATTCACATCTGTAAGTGTAACCGTGTATACTCCTGACTGTAAGCCCGTTAAACTCAAAGAAGTATCTCCCGTGCTCCAAAGTGCTGTTACAGGGCTTTGTGCATTAGAAGAGACAAAACTCAAGGCACCATCGGCATTGCCACAGCTCGCATCAGTAGATTGCCAATTTGCCACCATACCACTTCCCAAATCAGGCACCACAATAGTTGTGTCTACGCTGCATCCTGTGCCGTCTGTAACGGTTAGCCCATATATTCCAGCCGCTAGTTGAGAAATGCTAGAAGTAGCTGCACCAGTGCTCCATGCAAATGATAATGGGAACGAGGCTCCAGTCACGTTTGTAGATATGGTACCGTTATTTAAAACACATAGCGCCCCTGTTGATGTTCCGTTTATTGCAAATGGAATATCGGCTCCAACTGTATAATCCTCTGTTTCGGAATTTCCAGCTGCATCCGTGATTGTCACCGAATAAGCACCCGCTGACAAACCGCTAAGCGTGTATGATGAAGATGTGAAGTTGCTTCCGTTGCTCCAGGCAGATGTGTAGCCCGGTACACCACCTGTAAGGTTTATTTGTATACTCCCATCAGTAGCTGTTGCGCATGAGGCATTTGATATAGTTTCACTAGCAGCTATAGAATTGATTCCCGAAACTGAGGATGTGTATGTGTAAATCGCATCTCCTGAGGTTCCACCGTTGTTATTGGAAGCATTGGCAGAAGCATAAAAATTTACAGCTCCACTATTTGTAGCAGGCGCTGTCCAATTAAAGGTCCATGAACCAGAAGAAGATCCCGCATTGTGTTCAATGTATGAGCGCCCACCTTGAGTAATGGTTTTTGTACCCGTTCCAGTTGTCCAGCTTCCTGCCTGGCCATTTGAACTATTTAAGGCCGCCAATTGAAATCCATTTTTAGCAGTTGGGTTTGTGATGTTTAGTGTTAAGGTGTAGGTATTTCCTGGATAATACGATGTAGGTAACCCCGTAACCGTAATACCAGTTAAAGGGTTAAACGAACCACCAGAACTATGACATCCCCTACATCCCTGTATGCCATAGCTTGAAACTGGTGAACCAGTTGCATCTGTTCCAGGACCATTGGAATTTGATAAAAAAGCGGGAATAATCACAGAAGCAACTGATATTGCTGCAAACAAGCGTAAGAGATTGTTCATGACAAGTTGTTTAGAACAGTATAACTTAAATCACTGCAATTTGGTTCTGAAATGCGCTTAGTGAAGCCTCTATTAAACGGAATTCTGTATCATTGAAGCTATGTACGAAAGGCATACCAATAGACAGAAATACTTCAACGAACAGGCTTATACCACGGAGAAATATGTAATTCCGTATCTCAAAGATGTTCAACAAGTTACAAGTAACACACACGTACTAGAAATTGGATGTGGTGAAGGTGGAAACCTTAAACCATTTGCAGACATGGGGTGCGAGCGTATTGTAGGGGTTGATATTCTTCCAAACAAAATTGAGAAAGCCAATATCTTTTTTCAAGACCATTCGCATAAGAATGAGCTCACTTTTATAGCTGAAGACATTTACAAAATTGAAGACCTAGGCACGTTTGACTTAATCATCATGCGAGATGTAATTGAGCACATTCATGATCAAGAACGGTTTATGGACTTTGTGAAACGTTTCTTAAAACCAGGCGGTAAATTTTTCTTAGGCTTTCCACCATGGCAAAATCCTTTTGGTGGCCATCAACAAATGTGTAAGAGTAAAATTTTGTCAAAACTCCCCTACTTCCACATTTTGCCAAAGCCAATTTATGCTGGAATATTGAAAGCCTTTGGTGAAACAGATGTTAAGGTCAGAAACCTCTGCGAAATCAAAGACACTCGAATTTCTTTGGAACGATTCGAACGAATTTCTAGACAAAGCGGGTATAAGATTGCCAAAAAAACGTGGTATCTGTTTAATCCCAATTATGAAATCAAATTCGGATTAAAACCCAAGGTACAGAGTCCGCTGTTTACTTGGATTCCATACCTAAGGAATTACGTAATTACAGCTGGGTATTACGTACTTGAAAAGTCTTAGTTCTTTCTTGAGCGGTCAACGTTTGTTTCGTTTATGAACGATATCCCCTACTTATTAACACTTATAAGGTCATGCTATACGTTTGGGCTACTTTCGTCTAAGATTAAGTGAAAGTATTCATGGCAACTACACAAGAACTTCAACGCACAGCTACCCAAGTAAGAAGAGATATTGTTAGAATGGTTCACGCACCTGCTTCTGGGCATCCTGGAGGTTCATTAGGTTGCGCTGATTTATTTGTAGCGCTCTATTTTGAAGTAATGGATATCTCTCCAAAGCCATTCAATGTGGATGGAGTGGGCGAAGATTTATTCTTTCTTTCAAACGGACATATTTCTCCTGTTTGGTACTCCACTTTGGCGCGTAGAGGGTTCTTTGATGTTTCTGAGTTAAAAACCTTTCGATTTATAGATACTCGTCTTCAAGGGCACCCAGCCACGGAAGAAGGCTTAGAAGGTATCCGTATAGCGAGTGGTTCTTTGGGGCAAGGGCTCTCAGCAGCATCTGGTGCAGCGTTAACCAAAAAACTTAACAAAGACCACAAAACCGTTTATTGCTTGATGGGAGATGGTGAACAGCAAGAAGGACAGGTTTGGGAAGCTGCCATGTTTGCTGCGCATCATAAAATTGATAACCTCATTGCTGTAATAGACTACAACAACAGGCAAATAGACGGTGATGTAGACCAAGTGATGAATATTGACAGCTTGGAAGCCAAGTACCGCGCATTCGGATGGGAAACCCTTCAAATGGATGGAAACGACATGGAATCTGTGTTGCAAGGTTTAGCTCTTGCAAAATCAAAATCAGGTAATGGCAAACCAGTAATTATTCTCATGAAAACTGAAATGGGTGCTGGTGTAGATTACATGATGGGAACCCACGCCTGGCACGGGGTTGCGCCTAACGATGAACAATTGGCACAAGCTTTGAACCAATTGGAAGAAACATTAGGTGATTACTAAAAGAAACATACTTCTAGTCGCACTCTTTCTTGTTGGTTCTATATCGGCTTTGCCGGTACAAGCGCAAGCAGGCAAGAAATTAACCCGTGTGCTGTTCATTTACGATGGTTCAAATAGCATGAACGGTAAATGGGAGAGCGGCACAAAGCATGCCGTAGCAAAAAGGTTATTGACGCAGGCCATGGACAGCCTTAAGAATGTTCCAAACCTTGAAATGGCTTTGCGTGTTTACGGCCACCAGAGCTACTACAACAAAGGCCAAGACTGTAACGATACCAAATTAGAAGTACGATTTGGTGGCAACAACGCCCAAGCCATTCAGAATGCATTAAAAGGTGTGCAGCCCAAGGGTACCACTCCTATTGCCATGACACTAGAAAAGGCAGGAGATGACTTTCCAGATTGTTCAGAATGTAGAAACATTATCATTTTAATAACAGATGGAATTGAGGAGTGCGATGGTGACCCATGTGCGGTATCTAGAGCCCTTCAAAAACGCGGTATAGTGCTTAAACCATTTGTTATTGGCGTGGGATTAGATGAGTCTTTCATGCAAACCTTCAAGTGCGTTGGAAACTACTTTGATGCGAGTAACGAGACCATCTTTAAGAACGTACTCAACATTGTGATTTCGCAAGCCCTAAATAGCACTACAGCTCAATTAAATTTATTGGATGAGGGTAACGACCCAACAGAAACCAATGTAAGTTACACGTTCTACAATAGAACATTTGGAGATGCTGAGGTAAACTATGTACATACCCTAAATAATTATGGAGTACCTGATACTATTTACCTAGACCCAAGCACTGCCTTTGACCTTACGGTGCATACAATTCCTACTGTTTCTAAAGACTCTATTACCCTAACACCAGGTACCCACAACATCATTGGGATAAAAGCTGCTCAAGGAACACTTCATTTAAAACCAACAGGAAAGATTCAAAATAATCAACCTATGGCTATCGTTCGCAAGAGCGGAGAAATGAAAACCATTAATGCTCAGCAAATGGGTAGCATGGAGCGTTACCTTACTGGTAGTTACGACTTAGAGATTCTTACCCTTCCTCGCACTTATTTATACGATGTTAAAGTGGAACAAAGTACAACCACTACCATTGAGTTGCCGCCCCCTGGTATTGCAACAGTAATGCGCGGCCAATACGGCTTTGGAGCACTTTTTAAGCTCAATGGAGACAAGTTAGAATGGGTATACAACCTCAATCCAAACTCAAAGAATGAGAGTATTCGCTTGCAACCTGGGAGGTATATGGTCACTTTTAGGCCTAAATCATCTGCTGATAGCAAGTTTACCCGAGAAAAGGAATTTACGATTACACCGGGAGCATCGGTTCCCATCAAACTATTTTAGACATGAAGATTTTCGAAACCACGGAGAAAAAAGATACGCGCTCAGGATTTGGAGCTGGATTGGCTGAATTGGGCCAAGAAAATGAAAATGTGGTTGCCCTTTGTGCAGATCTTACGGGATCTCTAAAAATGAATGCGTTTGCCGATGCCAATCCCGATAGATTTTTTCAGGTTGGAATTGCAGAAGCCAATATGATTGGTGTAGCAGCTGGACTTACAATTGGAGGAAAAATTCCGTTCACAGGTACCTTCGCCAACTTTTCCACGGGTAGAGTTTATGATCAGATTCGCCAAAGTGTGGCTTACAGCGGTAAGAATGTGAAAATTTGTGCCTCACATGCAGGTTTAACCTTAGGTGAAGATGGAGCTACTCACCAGATTTTAGAAGATATAGGGATGATGAAAATGCTCCCACACATGACCGTAATTAACCCTTGTGACTTCAACCAAACCAAAGCTGCTACCAAGGCCATAGCGAACTTTGAAGGACCCGTATATCTCCGTTTTGGAAGACCAAAAGTTCCTGTATTTACCGCACCAGATCAAGAATTTGAAATTGGTAAGGCATGGAAAATTAAAGAAGGAAAAGACGTTACCATAGTAGCCACGGGTCACTTGGTTTGGAAAGCAGTAGAAGCAGAAGAAATTTTACGAGAGAAAGGAATAGATGCAGAAATCATCAACATTCACACAATCAAGCCGCTAGATGAAGCTGCTATTCTAGAATCTGTCGCGAAAACGGGCTGTATCGTGACTGCAGAGGAACATCAAGCCAATGGAGGATTGGGAGAAAGCATTGCAAGACTTCTAGCAAAAAACACACCCACTCCTCAAGAATTTGTTGCTGTTAACGATTCATTTGGCGAATCAGGAACACCAGATCAACTGATGAAAAAGTACGGTTTGGATACGCCTGATGTAGTGAATGCAGCAGAAAGCGTTCTAAAAAGGAAGTAAACTCATCTTATTTAAATAGAAAAAGCTCCCCAACAAGGAGCTTTTTTTGTAACCCATTAAACCTAAATCCGTATCTACAAAACCAATACCTATATCCTTATAGCATACGTTTGATGAACACACGTTCAATCTGTTTCAATTGATAATTGCTTGTTAGAATCACCAACTCTAGAAGTTATAGTACGTTTGACCCACAGAATCAGTGCACAGTTAGCACGCATTTGTTGAGGGTTAAGCCCATAAAAACCTCAATCTTAGTATTACTGCTCCCTATGCAACATACAGAACACAACATGAAATTTGAAGATTTAAAATTAATCCCTACCATTCTCAGAGCTTTAAAAGAAGAGAATTACACAGAACCTACCCCAATCCAAGCTAAATCTATTCCTCCGCTATTAAACCGAGAAGATGTTCTCGCAAGTGCTCAAACAGGTACGGGTAAAACAGCAGCTTTTGCCATACCCATTATACAGCACCTTTCCAATGAAGACAGCAACTCCAATGGAAAAAGAAAAATATCAACTTTAGTACTTACACCAACACGTGAGTTAGCCATCCAAATAGGAGATAGCTTTACAACCTATGCCAAATATACCTCAATAACGAATACGGTCATTTTTGGAGGCGTTACGCAAGGAAGCCAAGTTAGTGCTCTACGAAAGGGCGTAGATGTATTGGTTGCCACCCCTGGCAGACTTTTAGATTTAATGGACCAGGGACATCTTTCGCTGAAAGATGTAAAATACTTTGTACTAGATGAAGCAGATAGAATGCTTGATATGGGTTTTATTCATGACATTAAGAAAGTCTTGTCTAAGCTACCTAAAGAGAGGCAGTCACTGTTTTTCTCAGCAACCTTGCCCAAAAATATATTAGATCTATCACAGCAAATTTTACGCAAACCAACAAGAGTATCTGCTGCAGCAGTTTCTTCTACCGCAGAAACTATTCAACAGTATCTGTATACCACCAATAAGTCTAATAAAAAAGACTTGCTCTTTCATATTCTTAAAAACCCAGATCTTGAGCAAGTTCTCGTGTTTTCAAGAACAAAGCATGGTGCAGATCGCATTGTGAGAAACCTCAAAAAGAAGAAAATTGAATGTGCCGCTATTCATGGCGATAAGAATCAAAACCAACGGCAGCGTGCCCTTCAAGACTTTAAAACGGGTAGTGTAAGGGTATTAGTAGCAACAGACATAGCTGCACGAGGTATAGATATAGACAAACTGCGCTATGTGATTAATTATGATATACCCAATGAGCCTGAGACCTATGTTCATAGAATAGGCAGATGTGGTAGAGCTCAGGAAGAAGGTATTTCCATTTCACTTTGCGAACCAGAAGAAAATGTTTACGTCAGAAGCATTGAAAAACTTATCTCTCAAAAAATACCATTGGTAAAAGACAACCCCTTTCCTCAAACAGATAAACCCATGAACGCGGCCGAGAAGAAGGAGCACGAAAAGGAAAAGCAAAGGAAAAAGCAGGAATTTTTTGCCAATAGAAATAAAAAAAGAGCTGGCCGAGATGGAAATCCAAGAAAGAAAAGAAGGTAATCATTAGCTTAACTCTCCGTTCTTGTAAATATGAGCTCGTAGCTATCTGTAATTAGATACTTGGAAACACCTTGTTCTCTGTGTATTCTGAGTGCAGAGCAGAGTCGATGCCCTCTAATTGTCAAGCACAAAAATTTCTTTCCTCACTAAACCTTTTACCTTTTGAGGCATCTCTTATCTTGTATGCACTTGAAGAAGAGTACTCCATATCTGAAAGCTATATCTAGCAAACCTGCTGATGAAGCTGAGTTTAACCTCATTTTAGAGGAGTATCAAGAGCGTATTTTTTTCTTAGCGCAACGGATGGTAATAGATCCTGATGATGCGACTGACATTACCCAAGATGTCTTCATAAAGGTTTGGCAGAACCGAGAAGATTTCAAAGGGAAAAGCTCGCTGTATACATGGATCTATCGAATTGCGACAAATGAATGCTTACAATTTATTCGCAAGAAAAAGCGCAGAGGATTGCTACGTTTAGAGAATTACGAATCTACTCTCACACAAAAACTTCAAAGTGATGTCTATTTCAATGGAGATGATTATCAACGTATACTTCATGAAGCAGTTCTAAAACTACCTGAAAAGCAGCGTATTGTATTCCAGCTTAAGTATTTTGATGAGATGAAATACGATGACATTGCCCAAATAACAGATACTTCTGTTGGTGCGCTTAAAGCAAGTTACCATCATGCTGTGAAAAAAATTGAAGAATATGCCAAAGACGCATTAAACCGATAGGTAACCCGAACATCAAATGAAACGATGAAAGAAAATTTTAACATATCAAATGAAGGTCTGAGGAATAATCCATTTCCTAAACGAGCTGGAGATGCGCAACGTATTAAAGATGGAATCAGCAAAGCGATGAATGAAAAGCCAGAAACAAAGCAGAGCAAACGAGTTATATATGCAGCAGCTGCCGGAATTATCATCATAACAGGTCTGTTTTCTTTTTTGAGTAGAATGAATCTAGATGTTGACTTTTACAGCAGTTCGCCTATTGCAGAAATTGAAGCGAAACAATTTGAAGATTTCGAACTAAACAAACTAGAGATATCAGAACTCTCAGAAGCGACTTCCCAAATACAAACTGCAGGTGTTACTTTGAACGGCTACGAAGCCGAAGACATAATCAACTATCTATCTCAAAGCGAGATTTCAACCTATGAATTAGAAGAACACTATTAGAATTAGCATATGAAAAAGATCATTTTAATTTTATTGGCATTTATTGCGGTCATATCTGTTCATGCTCAAAACCAAGAAGAACGGATGAATCGTATTCGGGCACAGAAGTCTGCATACATTACTCAAAGACTCAATCTTACGGTTGAAGAATCACAAGTATTTTGGCCTGTTTACAATGAGTTTGAGTCTAAAATGTTCACGTTAAAAAAAGAGGGAGGGCCTGGCACTAACAATAAAAAGAGACCTGATTTTTCTCAAATGAGCGATGAAGAGCTGACTAATTTTTTTGAAGAACGCTTTTCAAAAGAAGAAGAAGTGCTCCAAATTAAACGTGAATATCACTCCAAATTCATGAAGATCTTGACTCCACAACAGGTTGCAGCCTTATACGAAGCCGAGCACGATTTTAGAAGGGAGTTATTAATACGCCTAAAACAAGGTAATCAAGGAAGTAGACCATAAGGTGCAGTTCTATAATATTGCCTCATGAGTGAAGCGGTACGCATATTTTCAGAATACTTGGCGCAAACCACACCTACTCCCATAGGTATAGAAGTTGCTTCTGCTGAGGGCAGCAAAATCATCTCCAGCTCTGGCAAGACATATTTAGATATGATTTCTGGAGTAGCCGTAAATAACTTAGGTCATCGCCATCCAGATGTTGTAAAGGCCATTAAGAGTCAAGCAGATCAATACCTGCATGTTATGGTTTACGGAGAATATGTGCAAGAGCCTCTAAATACCTTGGCGATTGAATTGCGCAACTTACTTCCTAAAAAATTGAATAACTACTACTTCGTAAACTCTGGAACAGAGGCCAACGAAGCTGCCTTAAAACTGGCTAAGCGGGCTACAGGAAGAACAGAGATTATTTCAATGCGTGCTTCGTATCATGGTAGTACGCATGGCTCGCTAAGCGTATCTGGCAACGAAAAGAAAAAGTATGCCTACAGACCATTGCTTCCCGATGTAAAATTCATCCCATTTAATGTACTGGAAAGTCTAAATGAAATAACTGAAAAAACTGCTGCGGTCATAACTGAAACCATTCAAGGAGATGCCGGAGTTCGCATTCCAGAGCTTTGTTACATGCAAGCTCTACGAAAGCGCTGTGATGAAACCAATACACTATTGATTATTGATGAGATTCAAACCGGGTTTTACCGTACAGGGCATGCCTTTGCTTTTGAGAAATACGGAATCGTACCAGATATACTCACTTTGGGGAAAGCTATAGCAGGAGGATTACCCATGGGGTGCATGGTAGCACCTAAAGAATTAATGAACCTATTCAGCCACAACCCCATGCTGGGTCACATTACCACTTTTGGCGGTAATCCGCTAATTTGTGCTGCCGCTACTGCGAATATTAGGGCTTTAAACAAAGAGGTTTCTACAGAAGCTATAGAGAGAAAAGGAAAGCTTTTAGAAGAATTGTTGGCTCATTACAGAGTTAAAGCAATTCGCAGATCGGGATTGATGCTAGCGATAGATTTAGCATCATTTGAACAAGTAAAACAAGTGGTTGACTACTGCCTAGATAATGGTGTACTTACTTTTTGGTTCTTAAGCACAGATTACGCGTTTAGACTGGCACCTCCTTTAACCATATCTGAAGAAGAGTTAAGGTCTGCCTGCAAAGTCATTCAAGAAGGAATGGATAGAATTAGCTAATCACAGGTTGTCACTCCAGGTTCTACCCTGTCTATTTCAGGACTTATGTAGTGAATACCTAAGTTCATACCTCTTAGGATAAACAAGATGCCCATTACTGCAATGAAATAAGGAACCGCCTTTCTCATTTTACTGCGAACAGAAACAGAAAGCATATCAGAAAGCATACTGGCTGCTAGCATCATAGGTAATGTGCCTATTCCAAAAAATACCATGAATAAAAATCCATCGGAAAAATTCCCAGTAGCCACGCTTCCTGCAAGTCCTAAATAAACCATACCGCATGGTAAAAGCCCGTTTATAAGTCCTATGGTTAGCAGTGCTTGCGCATTCTTCTTCTTAAACTGTCTTTGAAAAATTCCTTTGAACTTACCTATGAATTGAAAGCCCCATTTCTCTAGAAAAAGTCCTTCTTTGGTAATTACAGGAACTATTACAGCTATCAAAAAGAATACACCAACACCAATAGATAATGCCCTTTGAAAGCCCGCAGTAAAAAAGGCCTTCCCAAGTAAGCCAAAAAGACCTCCAAGAGTAGCATAGGTTAGAATCCTGCCACCATTATAAACTATAGCACCAGATGTTTTTGCCAACCAAGAACTCCTATCTAAGGGCAAAGCGAATGCAATGGGACCGCACATGCTTGCACAGTGCAAGCTAGACACCAACCCCAATGATATGGCTGCCCAGAATTCAATCATACTTATTGTACAAAAACCTGTTTCTCCAGTAAATAAGAAGTATCGTTTTCTTCCCAAGAAACGGTAAGTGCATATTTGCCGCGCTTTAACTCTATAGCTTTAAATAAACAAGCACCGTCAGTTGATAATGGAACAGTTAAATCTAGTGCTTCATCACTTGGGCGCATCAATTTGGCTGTGCCATTTACGCCAGCAGCCTTTAAGCCAGTAATAGACACGGAGAGTCCACCTTCATTTTGTTCTGTAACCAGACTATATCCGGCTTTTTTCGCATTATCTGAACGATCTATTTGTTCTTGAAAAGCGAGCTCTTTTGCGTAATAATCTTCCGTTACGAGCTCATGATTTTTCTCATCACTAAAACTTAATACCAAAGCGGTACTAAACGTAACAACAATTAAAAGAAGCGCAATCAGTATGCCGTGACCCCAATGAAATTTCATGAACCTACTTTTAGATTGGACCCAAAAATACGGTCTCTAAAGATTCCAACTGTCTTCCTTCACTAAACACTCCAATTTTGATATCGGTTTTCATACCTGTTAGCTCAGAACGATCTAGCATAATGAACAATGCTCCTTCAATGTTCTCACCTTTTTGTAGCGTAAGTTCTTTACCCACAATCTTAATCTCTGCGTTACCTTCAAGCACCTCAAAATGAATAGGTAGAGCGTCATTCGTCTTGTTGATTACCTTGTATTGATATAGATTGCTTAATCTACCATCTTCTTGCTCTTGATATGTTGTACCAGGTGCACGTAGCATACTTGTTTCTACATCATTCCTCAATGTCAACAACACAATCAGCAAGGATAACAATACTCCCAAAACAGATGAATAAGCAATCATTCTAGGAGTTAGGGTAACCTCTTTTCGCTTGTTCTTAATCTGATCTTCACTCGCATAGCGGATGAGTCCTTTTTCAAAACCCACCTTATCCATGATTGCATCACACGCATCTATACACGCAGTACAATTCACACATTCTAATTGGGTACCATTTCTAATGTCTATACCTGTAGGACAAACATCTACACATGCATGACAGTCGATACAATCACCTTTATCCGCCTCTTGGCGATCTTCTCTCCTTTTGAAGCGACCTCTGTTCTCTCCGCGAACAAAGTCATAAGCCACCACAATACTTTTGGTATCTAAAAGAACTCCTTGTAATCTACCGTAAGGACAAACAACAATACAAGCTTGCTCTCTAAATTTACTGAACACCCCAAAAAACACGAGGGTGAATAATACCATTGCGGTTAGCCCTCCAGCATGGTCTGCCGGATCATCTGTTACTAACTGTATCCAATCATCTGAACCAATAATGTAGAGTAAAAAGGTGTTGGCTATAAAAAATGAAATGGCAAGGAAAATACTCAATTTGGCTACCCTTTTTCTTATTTTCTCTGCATTCCAGGGCATATTGGCAAGCTTCTTCTGTCTTTGGAAGTCACCATCTATCCAATACTCAATTTTGCGGAAAACCATTTCCAAGAAGATGGTTTGCGGACACATCCATCCACAAAAAATTCTCCCATATACTACGGTAAATAGTATTACGAAAACTGCCATCGTAATCATACCGATTACGAACAGATAAAAGTCTTGGGGCCAAAATATTTGTCCAAAGATGACAAACTTACGCTCTAGAACATTGAGCATAAGTAGCGGCTCACCATCTATTTTAATCCAAGGTGCACCAAAAAGCACCGTTAAAAGGAAATAGCTTACGTAAGTCCGCCATTGATAAAACTTACCAGAAGGCTTTTTGGGGTAGATGTAATTTCTATTTCCAGATTCGTCAATAGTAGCTATGCTATCTCTGAACGAATCTCTATTCACTTCTTCTTCTAAGCCCATAGTAACATGGTTTTACTTTGCGGTATCTCGGAATGTTTTTAAAAAAAGATAGAAGATATGGCTGCTATTGCGCAAGAGCAGCCATATCTTGATTTGCAGTCTCTTCAGCTGTATTGGCTGAATCTGCCTGAGTTTCTTCTACTGGAGCAGCAGCTTCTTCTTCCCAAATCTCTCCTTGAGGTTCTTTAGGATTAGGTGGATTTGTTCCTTTAAGAGTGAGAACATAGCTTGCTACCTGTTGCATTTGAGGAGGAGTCAGTTGATCTTCCCATGGAATCATACCTTTAGCAGGCACACCATATTTAATGGTTTTAAATACATCAGTAATACCACCACCATGCAACCAGTACTGATCGGTTAAGTTAGGACCTACCCCTCCTTCACCGCCACCACCATGACAGGCAACACAGTTTGCATCATAAATTGATTTTCCTTCAGCTAATGCAGATGCATCTGTGATGTACTCCACATTACTCTCATCTATTGAATTTCCAAGCGTAGCTAAGTAGGCCTCTTTCGCCTCTTCCGCAGCTACAACCTCTGCTCTATATTCCTGCTGAGAAATATTTCCACCAAGGTAAAACTCATAATACCCAATGTATAATACGGCACATCCTATAGTGATATAAAAACCCAAGATCCACCATGGTGGTAAGTTGTTATCTAGCTCTTGAATACCATCATAATCGTGATCTGTAAGAATATCTTCTTCTTCTTCAACGGGAACGGCATCGGTCATACCGTGCATAATACTACCTAACCAACTCTTGTCTTCTACTAACTCTTCAGCAGATTTCTCAGCATCTGTTAATGTAGAAACTAGGCCGCGTAAGGTGCTTAACAAATAAATGATGGCTAAGAGTAATACGCCATTCAAGACCAGTAATAGATTCTCTAAACCAGAGTCAAGAACAAAGCCTTGTTCAGCGGAAGCTACATCTTGGGCAAAAGCTTTCGCCCCTGTAAACACAACCAATACCAATGTAGCTGACAAACCTGAAGCTTTTGGCATATTAAAGTTTTTCCAAAGCTCTTTACTACCCGTTAAGCTTCTGATGATTCCTGATACGGTAAAAAGAAGAATAACTTGAAAAACAAGCATTCCCACCAAAATGGAGGCTTTTGTAGTATCAGACATTGCCGCTTCTGAAACACCATCTTGTGCCATAAGCGTTACGGGTGCAAGCATAACAAGGGCAAGTGCCATAACTTTACCCGCTATTTGCTTCAATCTATTTTGAGTTGTTTTCATAATTCAGGATTTGGGCTTTAACTAATGTGCTCGTTATCTGTAGCATCGTTTAATGGTAGAGATGAGATCTCTGAAACTGTATTTTTTCTCATCATAACTACTTGTACAATGATGGTGATGAACAAGGTGAAGAATAACAGGAAAGAGATAATCGGGAAGATTTCTATATCCTGAATACTTGCCATATGAAATTTGATAAACTTTAGCATCTTTTGTGTTTTTAGGAATTGGCAGAAGGGCTCATACCCTCCTACCAATTTCATTCGGGTTTATCTGTTCTCTGCCATTTCCATGGCATCTTCTCCTTTAATATCTGTTCCTAGTCTTTGCAGGTAAGCAATTAACGCTACAATTTCTTTATCGCTAGTCACTTCGTATCCTTGCTCACCCAAGTCTAGGGCTATTTCTTCTGCTTGCGCATTCAAATCTGCCAAGGCTTGTGCTTCGTAACCTTCTGCATATGGAACACCTAATGTTCTCATGGCATTGATTTTAGCTTCAGTGGTTGACACATCCAAAGCATCTTCCAACAACCATGGGTAAGGTGGCATAATAGAACCTGGCGATGTTAACTCAGGGTCTAACATATGTCTGTAGTGCCATGCATTTGGATATTTACCACCAAGGCGGTGTAAGTCTGGACCTGTTCGTTTTGATCCCCAAAGGAATGGGTGATCGTATACAAACTCACCAGCTTTAGAGTAATCTCCGTAACGAACAACCTCAGAACGGAATGGACGAATCATTTGTGAGTGACAGTTATTACACCCTTCGCGGATGTAGATATCACGGCCTTCCAATTCTAGTGGTGTGTAAGGCTGCACACTTGCAATGGTAGGCACATTTGATTCTACCATGAACGTAGGTACTATTTCTATGACTCCACCAATGGCTACTGCAATCAATGTCCAAACCAAGAATGGTACAGGCTTACGCTCAATCCAACGGTGCCAGTGCTCACCTTTAGATTTACGGAATGTTTTAGCCAATGGAGGAGCACTTGCCGCTTCTGTTTTAATCAATTTACCTTGGGAAGCCGTGGCAAAAAGATTTACAAAAGCCAATATCATTCCAGTGAAGTACAATAGCCCACCAACTGCTCTCAATTTGTACATAGGCGCCAATTGAGTTACTGTTTCCAAGAAGTTAGGGTAAGCTAACATACCTTCATCTGTAAACTGCTTCCACATAGAAGCTTGAGTCCACCCTGCCCAATACATCGGCAAAGTCCAGAAAAGAATACCCAAAGTACCAATCCAAAAATGAGTATTCGCTAACTTCATACTCCACAACTTTGTATTGAAAATCCTAGGCATTAGCCAGTAGAACATCCCGAATGCCATGAACCCGTTCCACCCCAATGCTCCTACGTGAACGTGAGCAGGAATCCAATCTGTATAGTGAGCAATGGCATTTAAGTTCTTGGTTGAAAGCATTGGCCCTTCAAAGGTGCTCATACCATAAGCTGTAATTGCTACTACAAAGAATTTTAGAATAGGATCCTCCCTTACTCTATCCCAAGCACCTCTCAATGTTAAGAGTCCGTTGATCATACCACCCCATGAAGGGAAAATCAACATTACAGAGAATACAGTACCTAAAGACTGAGCCCAATCTGGTAAAGCGGTGTATAACAAGTGGTGAGGACCTGCCCAGATGTAGATAAATATCAATGCCCAGAAGTGAATAATAGACAAGCGATAAGAGTATACAGGTCTGTTGGCTGCTTTAGGAACAAAGTAGTACATCAATCCCAAAACTGGAGTGGTTAAGAAGAATGCTACTGCGTTGTGTCCATACCACCATTGAATCAGGGCATCTTGCACTCCCGCGTACCACGAATAAGATTTAGTAAGCGTAACGGGTAACTCTATATTATTTACAATATGCAGCATCGCAACCGTAAGAAACGTAGCAATGTAAAACCATATGGCTACGTACAAATGACGTTCTCTACGCTTTAGAATGGTTAGAATCATATTCAAACCAAAGGCCACCCACACTACTGCTATTGCAATATCAATAGGCCATTCAAGCTCAGCATATTCTTTACTTGACGTGTAACCTAAAGGAAGCGTAATAGCTGCTGCTAGAATAATCAATTGCCAACCCCAAAAGTTCACATTAGATAAGAACTTACTGGCCATTGGCGCTTTCAATAGTCTTGGAAGCGAATAATATACACCAGAGAAAATGGCATTACCCACAAACGCGAAAATTACTGCATTGGTGTGCAGAGGTCTTATTCTTCCAAAGGTGATATAGGGAATACCTCCGTTTAATTCTGGATACACAAATTGGAGTGCCACAATTAAACCAACAAGCATTCCGACAACTCCAAAAATAATGGAGGCGAATGCAAAGTTTCGCACCATTGTATTGTCATACTCAAAGTGCTCAATATTGGCTTTTGGTTTGGCCTCAACTTTCTGCTTGATTTCTTCTACTCGGTCTGCGCTCGTTTCTTTACGCTCTACAGAACCATCGTGTTGATTTTCTGCCATCTATGGATTATTTAGGATTCGAATTAGACTTGTTTGATTGGGTTGTGTCGTCAAATAAAATGCGTACCCCTGGGGTATAATCATCATCGTACTGACCGTCTTTTATAGACCAAATGAAGGCTCCAAGAAAGCCAACTGCTGCTAGCAAACTGAAACCGATTAGAACATAAATTGCACTCATTGCAATGCGTTTTGCTGATTTGTAAACAAAGGTGACAGACTAGAAGCCTATAAAACATGAGTGCAGTCACACAACAGTATGACTTTTGTCAGTTTTATGTCAAAGTGTTTAATTATCAGTCTTTTACATTAGACAAACATCTCATTGCGTTCAGTTTCTGGAGCTTTGAAACCCATACGCCTTGCTTTAAAATTACTAGCAACAGTAACGAAGGTCACTACAGTTACACTAGAAAGAGGCATTAGTATTGCTGCAAACAACGGAGTTACAAGACCTTGTAGAGCGAAAATCATTCCTATGGTATTGTAGGTGATGCTAATTAAAAAGCTTGCCTTTACTATTTGCATAGACTTACGCGAAAAGTCAATAATCTTGGTCAATTCATCAAACCTGAGTGCTTTTAAGATAGCGTCACAAGCAGGTGAAAATTTAAAGATATCATCAGCAATACTTATACCTACATCTGCTTCTTGTAAAGCGCCAGCATCATTTAATCCATCACCCACCATTAAAACATTCTTGCCATGCTCACGCAACGTGCGAATGAATGCCAACTTATCATCAGGCTTTTGATTAAACTTAAGGTGCTCATCTGATTGAAAAAGAGGCCTTAACCTATCAAATTCTGCAGCATTATCTCCGCTTAACAAATACAACTCGTACTTACTCCCAAGCTCTTTCAATACTTCTTCTAGCCCTGGGCGGTAGTCTTTTCTGAGCATGAAGTAACCTTTATACGTACCGTTAATGGTAACGTGAGCTATACTTGAACGCATCTCCTTTTCGTCTAACGGTAGAGCTCCTGCCCACGCATGAGATCCAATTCGAATAAAACCCTCTTCGGTTTCTGCTTCTACCCCCTCTCCGGTAACTTCATTAAACCTTCTAACAGCAGAAACAGTACCCGTTAAATACTTGTATAGTGCAGCACTAATGGGGTGACTGCTCTGTTTAACCACTGCTTTTATTGCTTTCAGCTCATTCAAACTAAGTTCATGACCCGCATATGAAACAGCATCGGCTTTGCCAGTGGTAAGCGTACCAGTCTTATCAAAGACCAACGTATCAACCTTAGCTAAACGCTCTATGGAGTCTGTATTCTTTAGGTAAAACCCGTGTTTTCCAAAGATGCGCATTACATTTCCGAAAGTGAAAGGTACAGTAAGCGCCAATGCACAAGGGCAAGCTATAATCAGTACTGCTGTAAACACATAAACAGCTTCTGTTACACCAACAGTTAACCAATACCCAAGGGATGCAATGGCGAGGAACAAAACAGCGAAAGTGAAGTTTCTACTCACCTTATCTATGAGTCTGTTCATAGCCGTCTTATCTCTTGAGAATGCTTCCTTATTCCATAGTCTGGTCAAATAAGATTGAGAAACAGGTTTATCTACCCGCAACTTTATTACTCCCCCTGTCTGCCTGCCACCTGCATATATGGCATCGGCAGATTTTTTGGAAACAGGGTCAGATTCTCCCGTAACAAAACTGTAATCTATTTTTGCCTCATTAGATAAAAGCGTACTATCTGCGGGTACAATCTCACCATTTCTCACTAGAATAATATCGTTAACATCTAAAGCAGAAAGCGCAGTAGCCACCTCTGCTCCATCAACCAATTTTGTAATGGCAATGGGGAAGTATGATTTGTAATCTCTATCGAAACTCAGAGCGCCATATGTCTTGTTTTGATACCATTTTCCAACGAGTAAAAGGAATACGAACATGCTGAACGAGTCCATAAAGCCCGGACCTGTTTCTGAAATAATCTCAAATGCACTTCGTAAGAATAACACAATGATTCCAAGGCTAACGGGTACATCTATATTCACGTATTTGGCGCGTAGGCCTTTAAATGCAGAGATAAAATACTCAGAAGCCGAATAGAAAAACACGGGTAATGCTAGTGCCAAGTTAAGATAACCAAAGAGCCTTTTGAATTCAGCCTGAAGGAAGTCTTGTACATCTAAATACTCTGGAAAGCTTAGGAGCATGATATTACCAAAGGCAAACCCAGCTATTCCAAGTTTGTAGTACAATGACCGATCTACAGCTTTTTTAGCTTCTTTGGTTCCACTCTGTAAATTAATGGCGGGTTCATAGCCAATAGATGCCATTAGCTCTACCAAGGTGCGTAATGAAACCTCATCATGCTCATACGTTACATACGCCTCTTTTTTCACAAAATTCACACGCGACTCTATGATACCAAGGCGCATTCTGTACAAATTCTCTAGCAACCAAATACAAGAGCTACAATGCATCTGTGGAATATAGAACCTCACCTTCGTAAGCTTTCCATCTGAGAATTCCACGAGAGAATCTATAACCTCTTCGTTTTCTAGGTAAGCGAACTTGTTGCCCAAGTTCTTCTTCATTTTAACTCCCGGGCTCTGCTCTAAATCGTAGTACGTGCATAAATCGTTATCATCTAACAATTCGTACACAGTTCTGCATCCCTCACAGCAAAAGGTTTTCTCTTCTATCCGAATAATTTCAGGATCACAAATGTCACCGCAGTGGTAGCATTTAGGATGTTCGTGCACTTCTCTCGTTTCCGTCATGTTTTGTTAACGCGAAGTTGGTACGACTAAATGGTGCGTAAAATGATATAAATCACGTCTAGCTTATTGCTTGTAATAGCTCAATAGCAGCATCAGCCAGCTCAGTAAAGCCTAGATATATACCTGTAACTAGGCCAAGCGCACGAATATTCGTTCTTGCAAATAGGTAAGGTAAAGCAGCCACACTTAAAAGTGAAAAAGCTGCGGAGCAGATGATGCCCGAGATCATTATAAAACCAAAAGATTGACCAAAAAACAACACAACAATACTGAGCATCAAAAGCACAACTCCTGTAATATATGAAGGAGCAGGCTCCACAACCATAACGAAGCGTGAGGCAACAAAAGCTAATAGAGCCGATAGGCCGAACATGGCCGCAGGAAAGAAGCTATCTGGTAAACCAAAAAACTCATGTTGATCATGCCCCAACAAAAAAGGATACAGATGTAAGATCACCGCATGGCAGATACCCACAACTAGACCAATAAAAAGCGCAGAAAAAACCACTTTCATATCCTGCGTACCTTCATCTACCAATTCTTGGGCCTGCCGCTCTTCTGCCTCATTTCTTACGAAGTACTGAAAAAGCAATCCACTAAAAAGTACCGAGCCGCCTCCAACAGAAAAGGTTACCACAGGACCCATCCAAACAATGAAGTCAACAATAACAGACTCCAAAGCATAAATTACATCTGCCGTAAAAACAATCACGGCCATAGCAATCGGCAGTTTATCCAAGGCACTAAACTCTCTCAAATAGGAATGAGCAGGAGCTACAAAAACATTCATACCCAATAACCAAAGCACAATCAATATGGGCAAAGCCGATGCCAGAACAGTACCTGCGCCTACAACCATAGTTGATGTGACCATCATAAATATGATTCCCGTAAAAATTACACCTAGTGTACCTACTAATAGTGCACGTTGTGATACTTTAATAAACCTATCTAAAGCAAAACCCGCAAGAGCAGGAACAACAACTAAAGCAATAAGCTTTGCCCAATACAACGGACCCACATAGTGCTCTAGCGAAAAAGCACTCAAAAGCTCTGGAGAATACTCATAGTAAGCGAGCCAACTTATGTGGACTGCTACATTGAGAAAAACCAAACTGATTACTTCTGTCCATTTAATTGTACCCGATTGTTCTGCAGTATAGGTCATAAAAGATGTCTTTCGCGGAAAATAACTATAAATTCTATAATCAGTTTTCCCACTTAAGCGGAACCTTGAATCTCACCATGATATTCCTGCCAGGCTCTGGTATATTTAACTGCCTATATCTGCTTAGGTGATCGTAAAATGGCGTGTTCAGTAAATTATTAGCTGCTACAGTTGCTTGTATGGGCACCTTACCCAAGCTAAAGCTACCTGTGATGCCCGCATGAAGCAAAGAGGCTTGAGGAGTCTCCCTTTCATTTCGCTCTACCCTATCTTGAGCAAAAACATGCTCCCATTTCAAGAATGCACTGAGAGGGCCTACCTCATAGCGTATTTCCAATTGATTTCTAACTGGAGGAATAAAAGGCAGCGGGAGTGTTGTTACTGTGTTTTGTGCTCTAACGTACTCAAAACCTTCTCTTAGTCTAATCCGCTTGGTGAGCCTCAATTCTGCATTTAACTCCCCACCAATAAACCATGCGGCACTTTGCGTGTATTGATAAACCTGACCTCCATCGGGTAACTCAGAGAAAAACGGAGATGGATTCAGATAGATATAGTTGCTAAATCTGTAAGCAAAAGCGTTCAACTCTATAAAAAACCTTTTCTCTTCGTAGGTATGTGTCCAATCAAACTGCCATCCTCTCTCTGGACTAAGTGTAGAATCTCCACGCTCATGCCTATATGTTCCATGATGAATACCATCACCAGCTAACTCAGCAATATTTGGTACCCTAAAGGTGTTTGAAACCAATACCTTTTGCGTGTAACCCCCAAATCGTTTTGATACTCCCACTGCGCCAGACATTCCTGTAAACAACCGCGTAAACCCATTGGCAGGAGGCAATACCTCTGTTATTCCACCAGATATATTTCTAAGCCTAGAGGGCGCCCCACCTGCATCGGTGTTCGAAATATCATAACGCATTCCACCGGTAATTTCCCAAGTTTCAGCTGGCGTCCAACTTCCAAGTACAAAGGCTCCAGAATTCCACCGGTTATAATTGGGTATTAAATACTCATACCCACTTGTTGTGTTTGTTAGAAAAGACCCATTTACTCCGTACTCTAAACGAATGGATTTACTCAGTTCAGTCTCCATGAATAAAGAAGCTGTTGTTGTTTCCAAATCCAATCCTAGCGCCAACGTATTTGTTGTATCCAAGAAAGTAAGTCCATGATTGTGTGGCTGCGCGTGCTCTTCTCGCCTGTTTAACTGATGCCCCACCGTAAAGTGAATATGATTATCTCCAACATCTACTACTCCTCTACCCGCAAACTTGTGATGAGTAATATCTTGATAAGGCAATGAAACAGCCCGGTAATTACCATCGTGTTGTAAATCATAAGAACGAGGTATTCCCATAGCACCAGAGAAAAGGCCTGAGTTAAGGCCATACATGGTGTAGGATAGTTCGCCTGAGGCTCTGTAACCTTTTAATCCCAATGCTGCAGAAAAGTGTTGCTCTCTAAAGGCCGTGTTCTTCAATCTTTGATTGTAAATAGGTAAGACGTAGGTGTTGTAGGTGAACGAGTCTGTTGGAACGGTGAAGTCTGCTGCAGAGGTTTGTGTATACCTCGCTCTTACATAAACCTTAGAAAAACCTTTGGCAAAGCCGATGCTGCCACCATAGAGGTTGTTATTTGATTTGAAGATGACCTCTGGAGAGACAGAAGTTTGACCCTCTTCTACTGGTGCACCTGGTAAAATGCGAATAACACCAGCTGTAGCATCTGACCCATAGCGTAATGCAGCAGCTCCTTTAATAATCTCAACCTGCTCAGGCTCAAATGCATCTATTTCTAAACCGTGATCATTCCCCCATTGTTGACCTTCTTGCTTTACTCCTTGTGAAATAACCTGAATTCTATTGCCAGACATTCCTCGAATCACAGGTTTACCAATTCCTGCACCAGTATTCATGGTACGTACACCAGGATTTGCCGATAGTATACCCGATAAAGAAGACTCAGTTTGCAATTGCATATCACTGCGTGTAACATGTATTGTTCCTGTTGACGCATCGGTAATGCTTTTATGTTCTTCTACCGTTACCATTGCCATAGAAATAGCAGAACTAGTAAGGCTATACCTGAGCTTTTTATTTAAAGGAACTTTGAATGTAGCGTTAAGCGTATCAAAACCAACAGCGGTAACTTGTAAGCGGTACTCCCCTTCTGAAAGTGATAACTCAAACCTACCCAAGGCATCTGTAACCGCTACACTTGAATTTGATTGTATGATTACATGTGCTCCCGGTAGGGCATTTCCCATACCATCTCTTACCTCACCATACACGGCATCTTGTGCAACTAAAAAAGACGAGCAAAGGGTAAAGAACAGGAATGTGCTTAACTTAAGCACATGTTTTGCATATGCCATTAGCTACCATGTAAACGTCATGTATGATAAACCCTCTTAAATCTTCAGGCGTAGGAACAGGAACACTATCTACACATGTAGTTTGACCACAATTTCTACAATGAAAATGTAAATGATTGTCATGATGAGTGTGCTCATCACAAGTAGTACCACATAAACTGTACTTAACCTTGCCCTCATCATCAAAGACTTTATGCAGTAAGCCTTTTTCTTCAAAAGTAGATAAGGTCCTATACAGGGTTACCCTATCGAAATCTTCACCAAGCTTACCTTCTACGTCTGCAATAGAAAGCGCATGTTCGTGATTTTCGTAAACGGCCAACACCTGCATTCGCGTTGGGGTCTTTTTAAGACCATGTTTCTTTAAAAGTGAAGAATTATCCATCCTAAATGAAGTTTTGTTGCATTTACTTGTTTTATCACCTGCAAATGCAATATTATTGCATTTAAATTTAATCAACTAAAATATCAACCAATGAAAAAGCTAATTTCTGCTTTATTTATTTCAATGGCATTTATTGCATGTGACAAAGATGACGATGATAACGACACTGTAGCACCTGACACAACTCCCCCCATAGTAATGCTTACAGAGCCGCATGATGATGAATCCATTTCCAAAGGAGATGAATTGCACATTGAAGGTGAGGTAACAGACGATCGTGGATTAGCACAAATGAAGATAGATATTCACTATGCTGGTGACGGTCATGGCCATGGAGGTAAAACATCTATGGAATTTGAATATGAAGAAGTATTCACCATCTCAGGAACATCATGGAAGTTTCATGAGCACATCGATATACCTCTAGAAGCAGATACAGGCAAGCACCATTTAATTATGTATGCAATTGACGCTGCTGGTAACCAAGCACAGTTTGTTGAAAAAGATTTTTACGTAACCGATTAAAGAGTTAAGGTTTATGTGCAAAGATTCTTTACTTTTCTCTTATAATTCTAAAATTTAAATCATGAAAAAAGCAAAAATCTTTTCCTTGGCCGCTCTTATGTTAGGCGTTAGTTTAACTCAAACGAGCTGTATTGGTTCTTTCTCACTCTTCAACAAAGTATTGGAATGGAACAAAGGCATGAATAAGTGGGTAGGCGAACTCGTATTCTTGGTATTTTGGATTCTACCAGTTTACGGTATAGCCTTGTTCTTAGATGTTGTGATTCTTAACTCTATTGAGTTTTGGACAGGTTCAAACCCCGTAGCCATGAAAGAAGGCGAAACAGAAACTCAATTGGTTAAAGGAGAAGATGGGAACAACTATAGCATTACTGCTTCTAAGAATCGCTTTGACATTAAGCAATTGGATGGTGAGAACGCAGGAAATACCTATGCGTTCGTCTTCAATCCTCAGAACAATAGCTGGAGTTTTGAAAATGAAGAACAACAAGTTGAACTAGCATCTTTCAATGCAGAAACACACGAGTATGTGGTAAACTATCCTGACGGGAGTCAATTGGCGCTTGACGCGAATCAGTCACTAGAGACTACCAAAGACGAATTAAACGCTTATAATTTTGCATTTGCTTCTAAGTAAGCATTGTCAACTTATTACAAAAGCCCGCTTTATGCGGGCTTTTTTGTTGATACCTTTTTTCATCTAATATTTCGCTTGCCCCGCGTTTTGTTAGCTTTGAACAAAGCATCCAAACAATGAAAATTCTAAAAGAACCTATCCCAGATTTAAAACTGCTAGAGCCAGCAGTTTTTGGTGATCACAGAGGGTATTTTTACGAATCGTACAGTACAGAAGTTTTTCACAAGCTTGGTATTTTTGAAAAATTCGTTCAAGACAACCAAAGCATGAGTAATAAAGGTGTGCTTAGAGGGTTACACTTTCAGAAAGGCGATCATGTTCAAGGAAAACTAGTTCGTGTGGTAGTGGGAGCTGTATTTGACGTAGCTGTAGATATACGCAAAGGATCACCAACATACGGCCAATGGTTTGGCTGCGAGTTAAATGAAGATAACAAACATTTACTTTGGGTTCCACCAGGTTTTGCACATGGTTTTGCCACACTGAAAGATGGAACCGTATTTAATTACAAATGCACAAATCTCTATCATAAAGAGTCTGAAGGCGGAATCATGTACAACGATTCTGATTTAAATATAGACTGGCATCTTGAGAATCCAGTGCTATCTGAAAAAGACCTACAAAACGAAACTTTCAAATCATTTAATTCTCCATTTACCTATGCAGGGTAATTCTTTTCACAAATACATCGGCTTTGCTGCCATATTCTTACTGGCAGGGGCAGGAATTAGTCAATTATTCCAAGCTACCTCATCAGTAAAAGCAGAAGACAATACCTACAAGGGTTCCTTTTTAGAAGATTACCGCGTCTACAGTTTGGTAATGCCTGATGAACTAACCTTCGCTGATGAGCAAGTACCATTGCAACTGGTTGATGTAAATGAGAAGTTAGATCGCGAAATGCACGTAAATACCTACTGGCAGTCTAACACACTACTCTACTTAAAGCGATCTAATAAGTGGTTTCCCGTTATAGAACCGATTTTAAAGGAGAATAATATACCTGATGATTTTAAATACCTAGCTCTTATAGAAAGTGGACTTACCCAAGTAGTTTCTCCTGCGGGCGCAACAGGGTTTTGGCAGTTTATGAAAGCAACAGGTAAAGAATATGGCTTGGAGATTAATACAGAAGTTGACGAGAGGTACCATGTTGAAAAAGCCACCAAAGCGGCCTGTAGGTATTTACAAGAAGCTTATGATAAATATGGTAGCTGGACATTAGCTGCAGCTTCTTATAACATGGGCATGCACGGCCTAGACAAACAACTTGAGCGCCAACAAGTAAATAACTATTATGATCTACTCCTAAATGAAGAAACCGCCCGATACGTTTTTAGAATTTTAGCTGCCAAAGAAATACTCAACCAACCTGCTACCTATGGCTTTACGTACAGAAATAAAGACCTCTGGGTACCCATTGCCACCACATCGCTGCCAGTAGACTCATCCGTAAACAATTGGGCAGATTTCGCTAAAGATCAAGGAATTAACTATAAGGTTCTTAAATACCTAAATCCTTGGCTAAGGCAGAGTTACCTTAAGAATACGGCTGGCACCACGTACAAGGTGAAAATTCCTACAGATGAAGCAAAGAAAAATCTTATTCAATCCGCTTCTTGAGCTGTTATTCACAAGATAGATTGACCCGCGTAAAAAACAATTCAGCCTGCATTTAAGTTACCTTTGCAGCTTTGCTTTGCGGTATGGGAAAAACAGCGGAACAATCCGACTTATTGGTTCAGTCTGAGGATGAGAAATTAGAGGTATTTGGTGCACGGGTACACAACTTGAAAAACGTGGACGCCACCATGCCTCGTAATGAATTGGTGGTTATAACTGGGCTTAGTGGCTCCGGCAAATCTTCTTTAGCCTTTGACACCATTTATGCAGAAGGACAACGAAGGTATGTTGAGAGCTTCTCTGCATACGCGAGGCAGTTCTTGGGTAAAATGGAACGACCCGATGTAGACAAGATTACAGGGCTAGCACCTGTTATATCCATAGAACAAAAAACCGTAAACAGAAGTCCACGCTCAACGGTAGGAACCATCACTGAAGTTTATGACTTTATGCGACTTCTATTCGCTCGTGCTGGAGAAGCATACAGCTACAAGACGGGTGAAAAAATGGTGAAATACAGCGATGAAAAAATCCTGGACCTCATCACAGAAAACTTTCCACGTAAGCGCGTCAATATATTGGCCCCTTTAGTTAGAGCAAGAAAAGGGCATTACAGAGATCTCTTTGAAAGCATAGCCAAAAAGGGCTACTTGAAAGTTCGTGTAGACGGAGATATGCGCGAAATCACCAGCGGCATGAAGGTTGACCGCTACAAGGTGCATGATATTGAAATGGTAGTTGACCGGCTGGCTGTAATGGAAGATAATAAACACAGACTCCTAGACAGCTTAAAAACCGCACTTAAACAAGGCGATGGCATGATGATGGTGCTTGAAGAAGGATCGGATACACCAAGGTACTTCAGCCGCAAACTCATGTGCCCAACCTCTGGCATTTCCTACAGCGAACCAGAGCCTAACCTCTTCTCTTTCAATTCTCCTTATGGGGCATGTAAAAAGTGTAACGGAATTGGAGAAATCTCTGAGATTGATTTGAATAAAATTATTCCCAATGATTCGCTATCCATCAAACAAGGAGGTATAGCCCCTCTTGGTGAAGCAAAGAAAACTTGGATTTTTAAGCAGATACAAGCCATTGGAGAAAAGTATAGCTTCAAACTAACAACCCCCATAAAAGAAATCTCTGAAGAAGCCTTGCAGGTAATTCTTTATGGAACAGATGAAGCCATAAGCGTTAAGAACAACTACCTAGGGGTTTCAGATAACTACCAAGTAAAGTTTGAAGGGGTCGTAAACTGGATTGTGAATCAATACAATGAGAACCCAACCAAAGGTTTTTCCAGGTGGGCACAGAGTTTCATGAATAAGGTGGAGTGCCCTAAGTGCCATGGAAGTAGGCTAAAAAAAGAGTCTCTCTACTTTAAAATAGACAACACAAATATTGCAGAGCTTGCTAGTAAAGACATTGTAGAATTGAGCAAATGGTTCAATGGTTTAGAAAGCAGGCTAAACGATTATCAGCTAAAAATTGGCGGAGAAATTTTAAAAGAAATTCGCGCACGATTAGGCTTTCTTCTAGATGTTGGATTAGACTACTTAACACTTCATAGAAGTGCAAAATCTCTATCTGGCGGTGAGGCTCAACGCATTCGCTTGGCTACTCAAATAGGAAGCAAACTGGTTGGTGTAATGTACATATTAGATGAGCCAAGTATTGGCCTTCACCAACGAGATAATCACAGACTAATTGAGGCACTAAAAGAGCTGCGCGATGTAGGCAATAGCGTACTCGTAGTTGAGCATGATAAAGACATGATTCTAGAAGCCGATTATGTCTTAGATATTGGCCCTAAAGCAGGAGTTCACGGAGGAGCAATTGTTGCTGCAGGAACCCCTGATGAAATTCAAAAACAGCACACTATGACTGCTGATTACCTCAACGGTGACATGCGCATTGAGGTTCCTGGTATTCGCAGACCAGGAAATGGCAAGTTCATAGAAGTTACAGGAGCTACAGGTAACAATCTTAAAAATGTAGACTTAAAAATTCCACTTGGCACCTTCACGTGTGTAACTGGAGTTTCTGGCAGCGGAAAGTCCACATTAATAAATGAAACCCTTTACCCTATTTTATCGCAATATTTTTACGGTTCCAACAAGAAACCCATGCCTTACAAAAAGGTAAAGGGAATTGACGAAGTAGACAAGGTAATTGATATCGACCAGGCACCAATTGGTAGAACGCCTCGTTCTAACCCAGCAACTTACACGGGTGTTTTCACAGACATTAGACAATTATTCACCCAACTTCCAGAAGCTAAAATTAGAGGCTACAAACCCGGTAGGTTCTCCTTTAATGTTAAAGGTGGAAGGTGCGAAACCTGTCAAGGTGCAGGAGTCAAAACCATTGAAATGAATTTCTTGCCAGATGTTTATGTCTCCTGTGAAGCATGCAACGGCAAACGCTACAATAGAGAAACACTTGAGGTTCGCTACAAAGGAAAAAGCATAAGTGATGTGTTAAACATGACCGTAGAAGATGCGGTACCTTTTTTTGAACACATTCCATCTATCTATCAAAAAATTAAGACGCTAGAAGAGGTAGGACTTGGCTACATTACACTGGGGCAGTCTTCTATTACACTTTCAGGTGGTGAAGCTCAACGCGTTAAGTTGGCCACAGAACTAGCTAAACGCAATACTGGGCAAACCGTTTATATTTTAGATGAACCCACAACAGGACTTCACTTTGAAGATATTCGCATTTTATTGGGCGTTCTTCAGCGTTTGGTAGACTTAGGTAACACAGTAATAGTGATTGAGCACAACTTAGATATCGTTAAAGTGGCAGATCATGTTATTGATCTAGGTCCCGAAGGTGGCAAAGGAGGTGGAGATATAATTGCAACAGGCACACCAGAAGAGTTATGTACCGTAATACAATCACATACGGGTAAATTTCTAAAGCACGAATTATAATTACGGCACACTATTTGATAAGTTATGAAAAATGCGTAATTTCTCCATTTTATAGATGTTTTTCCCAAAAAAGAGCCATTGCAGGACTTTATTATCTCATCTTTGTGTTAGCGTTTTAGGAGAAGCTCCTCCAAATCCCTCATTTTTTTGCAACTATTGGAAGAAAAGCCGAATCGTTTAGATTCGGCTTTTTTAATTTTGCAAAATGCGTATCAGTATCTATGTTCTTCTCACAGCTTTCGTGTTCGGCTGCACTAGCCAAAACGAATCACTGTCTTACACAGATCAATTGGTGAAAGATAGAAAAGAAACCAATAAACACTTTGCATCTCCAGGCAAGTCCCCCCTGCCCAAAGAACAAGTCGCATCATTCGTTTCGCTAAATTATTTTCCTGTAGACACCATGTATCGCGTGACCTGCAAAGTCATACCTATAGACACAGCTCAACCATTTGCCATGCCCACTACCACAGAACGGAAACCCATATACAGAAAAATCGCTCTTGGTGTTTTTTCACTACACGGAGTAATAGATACCTTGGCGATTTACAAAAATGAAGAAGACCATGAGGATGATGTTTTTTTCGTTCCTTTTTTAGATGAAACGAATGGTTTTGAAACATACGGGGGAGGCAGATATTTAGACTTAGAATCTATTGAACCACCTGTTCACTTAGATTTCAATAGGGCCTACAATCCCTATTGCGCTTACAACACAAATTTCTCTTGCCCCATTCCGCCTTTGGAAAATTCGCTATCCATTCGCATAGAAGCAGGTGAAAAGACCTTCAAAACACATTAAATACGCATATAACTCTACTTTGCAGGGTACTGCCTTTGGCTATATTTGCGTGACCGGTCAAAAAAAAACCGGTAACGCAGATGAAAGTAGTACTGTTTGCAGGTGGTAAAGGCACCAGAATATCAGAAGAATCTCACTTAAGGCCAAAACCTATGATTGAAGTGGGTGGCAAACCCATGATCTGGCACATAATGAAAATGTACGCTTCTTATGGTCACAATGAATTCATAATTTGTTTGGGCTACAAAGGGTACATGATTAAAGAGTATTTCCTCAATTATTATTACCACAATGCAGATGTTACTGTAGACCTCAGTAACAACCAAGTTGAAGTGCATAAAAACAAAGCAGAGAACTTTAAAATTACTTTGGTTGATACTGGCCTAGAAACAATGACTGCAGGTAGACTCAAAAGAGTACAATCATATATTGGTGATGAAGACTTCATGCTAACCTATGGTGATGGAGTTTGTGATATTGATATGAATAAGCAATTGGAATTTCATAAATCACACGGAAAACTAGCCACCATGTCTATTGTTCAACCAGGCAGTAGGTTCGGAATGCTTGATATAAACAGCAATGGCGTTGTCAACTCATTTATGGAAAAACCAAAGGAAGACGGGGCCTGGATTAACGGTGGCTTCTTCATTCTAAAACCAGAAGTTTTCAATTACTTGCATAGCGATGCAGATGATATCATGTGGGAAAGACAACCTCTTGAAGATATTACTGCCGCTGGTGAATTAGTCGCCTACAAGCACCAAGGATTCTGGAAGTGCATGGATACGTTGAGAGATAACAAAGACCTTAATACCATGTGGGAAACCCAACCAAAATGGAAAACGTGGGAGTAATAGATTACTTGAGATTAACCTACTCTGGTAAGCGGGTTTTCTTAACAGGGCACACTGGTTTTAAAGGCTCTTGGATGCTTTCTGTTTTGAGTGAACTTGGAGCTGAAGTCTACGGATACTCATTACCTACAAAATATGAGAATGATTTATTCAATCTAATTGATGGCAAATCACTTTGCATCCATCACGAGGCTGACATTCGTGAAGCCCAAACTTTAAAAGTAGCTATTCGAGACTTTCAACCTGATTTCATTTTCCACTTGGCTGCACAAGCTTTGGTAATAGAATCTTACCAAACTCCTGTAGAAACATACGCCACCAACGTAATGGGAACCATCCACGTACTAGATGCACTCAGGGGATACAACAAATCTTGCACCTCGGTAATCATCACAACAGATAAAGTGTATGAGAACTTGGAGCGTATAGAACCTTATCGTGAAGACGAACGGTTAGGCGGTTACGACCCCTACTCCAACTCTAAAGCCTGTGCAGAATTAGCCGTTTCCTCCTACAGAAACTCATTCTTTAATCCTGTCAATTATCAAGAGCATCAACAAAGTATTTCAACCGCACGATCAGGAAATGTTATTGGTGGTGGAGATTGGAGCGAGAATCGCATTTTACCAGACTTGGTAAAAGCCATGCAGAACAACGAGAAACTTACTGTTAGAAATCCATTGGCAGTAAGGCCTTGGCAACATGTCTTAGATCCATTGTACGGCTACTTACTCTTGGGAGCCAAGCAAGCTGAATCACCTGTAAGGTACGCTACAGGGTACAATTTTGGCCCTATTCCAGAAGATGAGTTGACCGTTGAGCAGCTGGTTAAAACTGCGCTAGAATACTGGGGACAAGGAAGTTATGAAAAGCCCGAGATTACTGATAAACCGCATGAAGCAGGGTTGCTAAAGCTAGCCATAAACAAAGCTCAAGAAGAATTGAAATGGCATCCTTCTCTACGAGCTAAAGAAGCTATTGAGCTTACCCTATCATGGTACAAGAATTACCACCAAGACCCTGCAGCACTCACTACAAACCAGATCAAAACGTACTTTAAAACGGTTTCATGAAGCTGATTGAAACTCCCATAGATGGGTGTTACATACTTGATTTTTTTAGGGCTGAAGACCAACGCGGAAACTTCACCAAAACTTTGCATGCGCCAACCTTGCGGGAAGCAGGGTTAGAAGACACTTTTGAAGAAAGCTTCTATTCTATGAACCACAAAGGTGTGATTAGAGGAGTGCACTTCCAGAAACCGCCCTCGGAACACGTGAAAATTGTTTTCTGCAATGCTGGTTCGCTCATAGACGTAGTAGTAGACTTGAGAAAATCATCAGCATCTTTTGGCAAAACTTTTCATGTTGAATTGAATGAATCTACCCATCAAGGTCTCTACATTCCTAAAGGACTAGCACATGGCTTTGAAACCCTTCAAGATAGAACCCTCATGACTTATTTAACCTCTACGGCATACGACCCACATGCCGATGCTGGCATACATTATCGTAGCATAGACCATGAGTGGCAGGCTACACAGCCTATTATTTCTGAAAGAGACAAGGCTTTTGAAAGCTTGGATACCTTTGAATCACCCTTCAATTAAAAACCAATCTCAATGAAAATTCTGATTTTAGGAGCATCCGGTTTAGTAGGCGGAAATTGCATGCGTTATTTCCAAATCAAAGAAGATATAGATGTAATCGGCACCTACTTTAGCTATGAAGCAAAAGACACCGTTAAGTTCAACACATTAGATTTATCCGATTCAGAGAACTTTGATATTCACACATACAATCCAGATGTTATCCTTCATTGTGGCGCCCTCACTTGGGTAGACTATTGTGAGCAAAATCCAGATGAAAGTTATCAAAAAACGGTTCAAAGTACTTTAAACGCCATTGAGTTAGCTAAGAAATACAACGCTAAACTAGTCTACATATCGTCTGATTACGTTTTTGACGGTGAGAACGGACCTTATACAGAATCAGATACGGTTAACCCAATTAGTCTTTACGGAAAACATAAACTTGAGGCAGAGCAAGAAGTAGTGAAAGCACTACCATCTAGCCATTTAGTATTACGCATTACCAACGTTTATGGAGATGAGGAGCGTAACAAGAACTTTATTTCTAGAATGCTAGATAACGTTCTAAAGGATGAGCCCATGGAAATCAAGCTACCCGTAGACCAATATGCCACACCAGTGAATGCAGCAGATATAGCACGCAGCTTATACTTGCTTCTCAAAGACAATAAAACTGGCATTTACAATATCGCCTCAACAGATTTTGTAAATCGTGTTCAACTCACAGAACTAATATTGAAACATTTCCCAGAGCACAACATATCTATTACGCCTATTTTTACCAAAGAAATGAACCAACCCGCCCCCAGACCGTTAATCGGAGGGTTAATAACCAGAAAATTTTTGGATGAGTATCCAAATTTCCACTTCACCAATGTGGATGACTACCTGCGTAAAAAGCTATCTGAAATCAATCGCTAAACCAAGCAAGAAAAGGAAAATCCGATGCTGGAAAATATAAACGAAGAACTAAAGTCGCTACTACTACCAAAACTTCAGGAAAAGACTTTTAAGCGTGCTATACCTGGTGAAGATTACATCGCTGTAACGGGTAAAGTTATTGATGAAGAAGATTTGCTCTTTGGCATTGATGCCGTTATGGACGGGTGGCTTACCACAGGTAGATTTGGACCTAAATTCGAACGTGAATTTGCCGATTATTTTGGCTCACCATTTTCACTTTTGGTCAACTCTGGTTCTTCTGCCAACTTGGTCGCATTTAATGCCCTTACCTCCCCAAAATTGGGTGAACGCCAAATCAAGCCAGGAGATGAAATTATAACAGTAGCTGCTGGGTTCCCCACTACCGTAAACCCTATGATACAGTATGGCTGTATACCTGTATTTTTAGACGTTGATATCCCTAATTATAACATTGATGTAACTCGAATAGAAGAAGCCATCACTCCTAAAACCAAAGGAATAATGCTTGCCCATACCTTGGGGAATCCTTTCAACCTAGGGGTAATTACAGCCATTTGTAAGAAGCATGACCTATGGCTTATAGAAGATGATTGTGATAGTTTAGGTGCAACGTATAACGGTCAAAAAACTGGAAGCTTTGGCGATTTGGCAACGGTGAGCTTTTATCCTGCTCATCACATCACCATGGGTGAAGGCGGTGCGGTGTTGGTAAATAATCCGTGGCTTAAAAAACCAGCAGAGTCATTTAGAGACTGGGGTAGAGACTGCTACTGTGAACCTGGAACAGATAATACATGCGGAAAACGATTTAGATGGCAATTGGGAGAGCTACCCAAAGGATACGACCATAAATACACCTACTCACATATTGGCTACAACCTTAAGGTAACAGACATGCAAGCGGCAATAGGTTTGAGTCAGCTAAAAAAAGCAGATTCATTTGTTGAAAAGCGAAGGGCAAACCATGCCGCGCTCAGAGCCACTATGAAAGAGTTTGAAGAATACTTCATATTACCTGAGGCTACTGAAAACAGCAACCCATCTTGGTTTGGTTTCATGCTTACCATTCGTGAAGGTGCGGGCATAGAGCGTAAAAAACTCATTAAACATTTAGAAGATCAAAAAATAGGAACCCGACTCCTCTTTGCTGGTAATCTATTGAGGCAACCAGCCTATCAAGGTCTTGAGCATCGGGTAGTAGGCGACCTCACCAATACAGATAAAATTATGAATGATTCATTCTGGTTGGGTATTTGGCCTGGGTTAGATCAAGCACACTTTGATTACATGGCAGAAGCTATCCGGTCATTCTTAAAAGCTAGTTAGTTTTTAACTCAAACTTTATAAACCCAACTATTACCTGGTTAACCACAGAAGCGACAGAGAGAATCCGAATTTAGCACCTAACGGAGATTCTCACAAATGAGGGATTTGTAAGTTCTTAACTCCGTTTAACCCCGAGCTTTTGCTCGGGGCTTTTTATTTACGGTATTTACCGTAGTTCACTGCCCTACTTCTAAGTATTTCCCTGTATTCCAAGAGCACCCCGCTTGCTATTGCTTTGTACACATGAAAGCGATTGTACTCTTACTAGCATTTATTACAACTAGTCTTAGCGGTTTAGCTCAAAAAAAACGTTCAAGCTGGTCAAGGAATTAAGGCTACCACACTCCAAAGTGCAGAGGAGGCTTTAGAACAAGACATTCACACCTACTTGAACGACTTAATGAAACCCGATGGCGCATTAACAGAATACGCTGCAGAAACAGGCCTAGCTGGTACTTACGTTGTTGACCTAACCTTTCATAAGAAAGGAAAAGTGCGTTCTGTTTTTATTCAATCAAGAGAGGGTGGGTCCGTTTCCGATCAAAATCATTTCAAAAGCGCACTCGCTACACTTAAAGCCCCAGTAAAACTTCCTAAGAATGCCTTTCACAAGGTTAGACACACGTTTGAATTTTCTAATCCTAAATAAATAAAAAGATGAACGCGAAAATCTCAGCGCTTTTATTCGCCCTATTCCCTCTAATTAGCTTTGGACAAGCAGAAATGGATGCTGCTTGGACCGTAGAGCTTGAACACAAAATCATTCACACTGGAACAGGTTTGGAAGGCAATGTTAGCTACGCTGCCAATGAGAAAGAAATGTCTGTCTTTAAGAATGATGACGGATCGATTCTTTGGTCAAAGGCCTTTAAAGACATGGCTCCAAGGCTTAAAAATAGATGAGCTCATTCCCTTCTGGGAATCTTCTACCGTGTTTTTGTTTGACAAGCGAACGGGTAAAGATGTTATCGCTTGTATTGACCTTGAATCTGGTGCGCTCCTTTGGACAAGCGAGCTCTATAAAAACCTTACAGAAGATAATGTAGTGTACATAGCAGATTTACAAGGCTTTGCACTTTCATTAAAAGATAGAATGATTTTTATTGATGCACGTACAGGTGAAGAAAAGTGGGAAACCACCCTCTTTAAAGGCTCTGTTGGTCAATACATTTACAACAAAGATGATGGCTCCATTTTACTCATGAATTTTAAGCCAGGCTCTTTGGCAGCGCTTTTCAGTGGTTTTAAAAACCAAATTGTACGCGTAAATTCAGAGAATGGAAATATTCTTTGGGAACAGAGTTACATAGGTCGTGCAGAACAAAAAATGAACTCACCCCGATTAAAAGGCTACAGAGAGTTCCTATTTGATTTAGACCTTAGAGGAGATAAAGTATTCTTACGATTGAATGGCTTGCAAGTATATGACTACAAAACAGGTAAGTCTATTTACAGTGCTGCGTTTGACTATACACCAGACGGTAAATTATCTTATTCTAGAGGGGGAGCTATGAACACGCAAGTAGTTCAAACATATGGCGCTGTAGCAGATCCACTCATTGTTGGTGATGACTTGTATGTGGCTGATATGAGCAACGCAAAGAAGCAGTACATTAAGAAGTACAATGTGCACACAGGTGAATTACTGTAGACGTCTCCTGAAATCAAAGGTGCTAAAGCAATTCCTTCACTAGAAGTGATAGACGGTGTGGTTATTGCCCAAATTGGTGGAATGTGTGAGCAGCACTACTATTCAAGACAGTATAACCCAAATAGCACCACGGGTTCTGATCAAACTTGGAGCATCAAATACAAGAACATTAAGCCTAACGGACTCCAAGCTTTTGACATTAACTCTGGCTCCTTGGTTTGGGATAGTGAGCGTTTCAAAAAAGGGGTAACGAATATGATCCAAAAAGAGAATCAACTTATTGTGTGTAGCGGTAAATCCATTTACAACATCAATTACAAAACGGGTGATGTGAATATGGAAGAAGATGCCAATAAAGACGGTAACGGCTTGGCTACTGCAGTGCTAGAGCATAATGAAAACGTAGTTGTAGTAGGAGAAAAAGGAATTGCCCTTAAAGACCCAATATCTGGAAAAACCAAAAAAGCCAATAAGTATAAATCCGCAGAGCTGATGGCAGTGGTAGGAGACATCTTGATTATGGATGCTGGCAAAGGAGATTATGCAGCGTACAACTTAAACGACTGCTCCCTCCGTACTTACAAAGGGAAAAAAGATGCGGTTGCATCCTTAAGCCAAGAAGCTGGTAAGTTTATCTATGTCTATGAAAAGAAGACCGTTTCAAAATTAAAGACGCACTGAGTGGTATATTCAGAGCTCTGATTACCGAGTGCCTCGATTCTGAAAAGATTCGAGGCATTCTTTTTATACGCATTCCAAATACAAAAGAGTTTATTTTTGTCGCCATGTTAATTGGGGCAGATTACGATAAAATTTCCTTTGAATTCCTTGGTTTGGAGTGGCTTGAGCCGATGGCCGTTCTTACCAATCTACTGATGGGTTCTGTAGCACTATTCGCCTTTATACAGCTTAAAAATAGAGGTGGAAAATCTGGAACTGAAACAGCCTGGCGATCATTCTTCTTACTTTATTCCCTAGCGGGATTGAATAGCGCTATTAGTCATGGACTGTATAACTATTTAGGATTTGCGAGTAAAATACCAGCATGGGGATTTGGTGTACTCAGCGTTATGGTACTTGAGTTGATTATGCTATACAAACTGAAGCCTGGCAATAAACTTCTATCGAGCTTTAGCGTAATTAAAGCCACCACTGTTCTTACTTTGGCCTTTTCTGGAGAGTTTTTTTTACCCGTTGCTGTGAATGCCGTTGTAGGTCTTTTGCTTATTGTGGCTCCAATAGCTATGAAATTCTATAGAAGTGGATTAACAGAGTACAGAAATATTTGGGTGGGTGTATCGCTATTAATTCCAGCCGCTATTCTTTTTCTAGGTAAAATCAATCCACATCCTTGGATGAACAAAGACGATGTAAGTCATATCCTTATGGCAATCACTATTTTTCTCTTTTACAAAAGTGCTTACACTATATTATCTGCTACTTCATCGCCTATGGCAGATGCTACCGCAACTCCCATACCGCCTAAACCTACAGCAGATAAGCAGTGATTTCCGTGCTTTCGCACCTTAGGAATCCTATTCTTTGCAAACGCCATTATTCCTGTCCAATGCATCTCTATTTCAACGGGCACATTAGGCAAAATAACCTCCTGTATCAAATTCACCAGACTCTCTTTGATTATTCTAGAGCCTTGAAAGCTCGTTGTTTCTTCGTTTTCGAAATCTAAATGTCTACCACCACCTACCAATAAGCGTGAACCTACGTTTCTGAAATAAAAATAGCCTTCATCGTAGTGAAAAACACCTCGTAGCTGATTATTATTCAATGGCTTGGATATCACCACTTGCCCTCTACCAGGCTTGGGTGAATCATCACCTAAAAGCTCAGAAGCGAATGCATTGGTACATACCACCAATTTTCTGCATTGAATTTCAAAATCTTCTCCTGTACTGCTTTTGCAAAGCACACGGCAGCCACTAGCACCTTCTTCAAAACCACCTACCTCTCCAGTAAGGTAAATCAGGCCAAGAGAGATGGCATATTGTCTTAACGCATTCAGCGTTTTCACAGGGTTCAAAGCACCTTCAAAATCGTTTTGGATTAACGCTTTTACCTTAGTACTTCCCTCCCATCCAAATGTTTTCAGTTTCTGTACAGATTGCGCAAAAACAGGTGCCTTGAATATAGGGAAAAGCCAATCGTTCACTTCTTCAATGCGATCAAGAGCATGAGCCTCTTTTTCTGTAATTAGTTCATACCCACCTGTAGGTTCATAGTTTAATGCCGCATCACCCAAACGTGTTCGTAGCCTTTGTAAACCTGTATATCTAAAGGCAACTAAATCAATCAATTGGGCTTGAGACATCGTTTGTGCATCGCTCAGCAACTCGGTAACACTTCCAAAACAAGCAAAACCAGCATTCTTAGTACTTGCTCCCAGCGGAAACGTATTTCGCTCTATCAAGACTACATTCAGTTTAGGGTTTCGTTCCAGAAGAGAAGCAGCGGTACTTAGACCAACCAACCCTCCTCCTGCTATGAGTACATCAATTTCTCTTAACGATTCTCTTTCCCAAAAGCTGAATGGCATAATCAATACGCTAAAAGGTCATTTACAGCCTCTTCTAATTGTGCATTTGCCAAGAAGCCTTTTTCTAAGTTAGGAGCAAACGGTACAGCAGTATTCATACTACCAATACGTTTTACGGGAGCATCAAGGTGCTCAAATGCTTGATCAGCAATAATGGAAACCAATTCACCACCAAAACCGCCAAAGGCTACATCTTCATGCAAAACAAGGGCCTTACCCGTTTTCTTAACACTATTAAGTACAGTTTCCACATCTAACGGTACCAGCGTACGCAGGTCTACAACTTCAATAGTTTCAGTTGGATGTTGCTCGGCAATTTTCAATCCCCAATGCACGCCCATTCCATACGTTATAATACTCAACTTCACACCTTCCTTAACCACATTGGCTTTGCCAAAAGGTATTGTATAGTAGCCTTTAGATACCTCTTCGTCTAAGCTTCTGTAAAGGGCTTTGTGTTCAAAGAACATTACGGGGTTTGGATCTTCAAAAGCTGTTAGCAACAAGCCTTTGGCATCTGAAGGAAAAGCAGGGTAGGCAATTTTAAGGCCAGGAATATGTGCAAACCAAGCTTCATTACTCTGAGAGTGATACGGACCTGCCGCTACACCCGCACCAGTAGGCATGCGCACAACCACATCTGCTTGTTGCCCCCAGCGCCAGTGCACTTTTGCTAGGTTATTGCAGATTTGCGTCATTCCTTCTGATACAAAATCAGCAAATTGCATTTCTACCATTGCTTTGTAACCCCTAATGCTTAGTCCTAGTCCAGCTCCTAAAATGGCCGACTCACACAATGGTGTATTCCTTACGCGCTCTTTACCAAACTTTGTGGTAAAGCCTTCTGTAGCTTTAAAAACACCACCGTAATCTGCAATATCCTGCCCCATAAGCACTAAACCTGGATGGCTCTCCATGGCTAAATCTAACCCGTTGTGGATTGCGTCTATCAAGCGCATTTTCTCTTTGGTTTCTGAGGGCTTTACCTCAACCAACTCAAAAGGTGCATACACATCTGCTAGTTCGCGATCTGCAGAAAACTCAGGTTCTGGTTCTGCATCGGCTTGTGCCAGTGAATCGTTGATTTCTTTTTTGATTTCATTGACCATAGAAACCACATCATCTTCATTCAAAATACCTTTATCTCTCAAATGGTTTTCAAACAAGGTTACTGGATCTTTGTCTTCCCACTCCTCTTTCAAACCTTCTGGATAGTATTTGGTACCAGAAGCTTCTTCATGGCCGCGCATGCGAAAAGTGATCATCTCTACTAGCACAGGTTTACCAGTTTCACGAATGCGATTTAAGACTCTCTTTACCCCCTCAATCACTTCTATAATGTTGTTACCGTCTATTTGAACAGCATCCATACCGTAGCCTATGCCTTTATCAATAAACTGTTTACAGCGAAACTGCTCCACACTAGGTGTTGAAAGCCCCCACTGATTATTCTCAATCACAAACATTACGGCTAAGTCCCAAACTGCAGCTGTGTTCATGGCTTCATGAAAATCGCCTTCAGAAGCACCACCGTCTCCTGTAAAGACTGCTACAGCTTCATTGTTCTTTTTAAGCTTGTTGGCTAGGGCTATACCATCTGCAACGCCAAGCTGCGGACCTAAGTGCGAAATCATACCTACAATTCTATGCTCTTTGGAACCAAAGTGAAAGCTACGGTCTCTTCCTTTTGTGAAACCACTCATTTTACCTTGAAACTGAGCAAACAAATGGTTAAGGGCTACACCCCTTGTGGTGAACAATCCCAAATTGCGGTGCATTGGAAGCAAGTACTCTTCTTCTTTCATGCAATACGAAACTCCCACAGAAATAGCCTCTTGGCCCCACCCAGAAAACCACTTACTAATTTTACCCTGGCGCAAGAGAATGAGCATTTTCTCCTCAATTAGTCTGGGTTTTAGCAATAGGCGATAGAGATGCTTAAGCTCATCAGGTTGGTAGGAATTTGTATTGAATTGCATGTATTTCTTTAATTAATCAGTCTTTCAAAAGTAGCATTTCAACTGTGGTGAATTGCCTCTAAATGGAGCTTTAAATAGGATAATTCACGTGCCAACCCCAAGTAGGGATTAAGCCTAAGCAACCATTCTATACACGCCTATTTAGCTATTCTTCTGTTGCAGAGCTACTTCGTTGGGTAAATTTGTAGATGAACCTCATTCATCCTAGTTTGTACACTCAAATCACAGGAAACAACTGCTCTTGTACTAAATTGTAGCAAATGTGCATTCAACCCGCTTATGAAAACACAGATCAACTTGGGTTTATAAGTGCGTTTTGTTCATTAGCCATTCATTGGCTTTGTTATCTTTACCGCCATGAGGGTATTTGCGCTAAAACCGCTGTATTTGTTGCTTCTGCTATTGCTTTCTTTCACTGGAAAGGCCTTTGAACTAGAGCTACCTGAGCACCCAATATCTGGAGTGGAGTATACCATACCCGTACTTGATTTTCAAGAGTCGCAAATCTTCATTAATGGTAAAATATACCCTGTACTAACAAGTGATGAAGGAAGGTATATCACCTACACGTTTGAGTCTGGAGTTAAACAGTTATCTGTAGGAAGCAATGCCCCCTCCACGGTTCTAGAAGTAAATCCAATACCGCTTCCACTATCTGTTATCCCCCCCCTTCTCGCCATAGTTCTGGCACTCCTTACTCGTGAAGTACTTACCTCATTGTTCCTTGGCATCTTTTCAGGAACCGCCATTTTAGGCTGGTACGCCAAGGGAATAACAGGCATATTCGGTGGCTTTCTAAACATCTTTGAAGTCCGAATCATTGAATCATTGGCAGACCCAGGGCATCTCAGCATCATCGTGTTCTCAATGACTATTGGTGCCGTTGTAGCTCTCATTTCTAAGAACGGTGGAATGCAAGGAGTAGTGAATTACATTGGCAAATATGCGAAAGACGCAAAGTCTGGACAATTAGCCACTTACACTTTGGGCTTCGCCATTTTCTTTGATGATTATGCCAATACACTCGTAGTGGGAAATACCATGCGAGCGGTAACGGATAGGCTCAAAATTTCACGAGAGAAATTGGCCTATTTGGTTGATTCTACTGCTGCACCCATTGCTGCCCTAGCCTTTGTCACCACATGGATTGGTGCAGAACTAGGCTACATTGAAGAAGGTATTAGTCAGATACCTGGTTTTGAAGAAGGTGCTTATTCTGTATTTCTAAATTCTCTAGCCTACAGCTTCTACCCCATTCTAACACTCGTATTTATTCTTATGCTTATTCTTCAAGGCAAAGATTATGGCCCCATGCTAAAGGCAGAGCGGAAAGCACGCTCTGGCAAAGCAGATGCTGGTTTAACCAAGGGCCCAAATGATGAAGAATTAGCATTATTCAGTGTAGCTCAAGGAGCTCCAATTAGAGCTTTGAACGCTATTGTTCCAATAGTGATTATAGTGGCTGGAACCTTGCTGGGTTTAATCTTCACTGGCTTTAGTGATCACGTGTGGCACAATGATGCAAGCGTGCTCAGAAAAATTAGCATAATAATAGGTGATAGCGATAGCTACACCGCGCTTCTTTGGGCATCCTCTGCTGGGTTGGCAGCTGCTATTATTCTTACCGTATCTCAGCGCATTTTATCCCTTGAGCGCACAATGCATGTAGTTGTTTCAGGCTATAAAACAATGGTTACAGCTATGCTCATTCTAGTTCTTGCTTGGTCTCTGGCTGGAATTACAGATAGCATGGAAACCGCAGTTTTCTTAAAAGGATTGTGGCATGAATCTTTGAGCCCCATTTGGTTACCTGCCATAACTTTTCTGTTGAGTGCCTTAGTCTCATTTTCAACTGGGTCTAGTTGGGGAACCATGGCTATTCTATACCCTTTGCTCTTGCCAACGAGCTTCAATATTGGACTAGAAGCGGGGTATGAAACCGCACTTATTTTACCCCTGTTTTACAATGTGGTAAGTAGCGTTTTGGCAGGTTCTGTTCTTGGAGACCATTGTTCGCCTATTTCAGACACTACCATATTAAGCTCACTAGCAGCAGGCTGTAATCACATAGATCATGTACGTACCCAACTTCCCTATGCCATTTCAGTTGGGGCTGTTAGTATAACCTTTGGCACAATGGCTACCTCTTTAGGCACGCCTTCTTTGTTGGCGTTTATGGTAGCGCTACCTGTATTGTGGTTACTGGTAAAGTATGTGGGTAAAAACCCAGAGAGTATCATGCATTAAACTTTTTTCGACCTAAGAAAAGTCAGGTTTTAGTTAATGCTCGAGACTTAATTTTGAGTAAAACCTAATGCAACTATGTCTTTTCTACTTATTGATGATGACTTCATCTTTCGCACCATGGCAATTAAGCAAATAGAGCTTTTTGGAGTATCCACTGAGACCAAAGAGAGCTATACCCAACTTCTTAATGAAGTAAGTAAGAAACAACTTGAAACACTAGAAAACCTTAATGATGTTATTCAAATAAAGGAGAGTCATAGCCTAGATTTTACTCCGCTAGATATTAAGGCAGAAGTAAATAGCGTTTTACAGATACTAAGACCTGAAATAGAAGCTTCGCTCATTCAAATCAAAAAGTAAATTGAATGTGCTGAAAAGATTGAGGCTTACAAACCCTATTTTGAAAGCATCGCCTTGAATTTAATGAGCAATGCTGTTAAGTACAGAAACCCTAAACAAAAGCAGTGTAGAGTTACCATTCCATGTAAGAAGCATAAAACAGAGTGGGTATTTAGCGTTGAAGATAATGGGCTTGGCTTTGATATTGAGCGGTATAAAGATCGGTTGTTTGGAATGAATCAAACATTCCACAAGCACCCTAAAGCTAGAGGAATAGGCCTATTTTTAGTTAAAAATCAAGTAGATGCACTGGGCGGTACAATTACAGCCGAAAGTGAAGTGGGTAAGGGGTCAATATTTACGGTTACGCTTCCCCTAAAATAAATTCAACTGCATCATAGGCATGAAGCTTAGTTGTGTCTAGAAATGGTACTTTATAAGACACACCTTGCATAAGAATAGGAAGCTCCGTGCATCCTAGCACAATGGTTTCTGCACCTTGCTGAACCAAATAATCCATTTGGTTTAGAAAAAAGTTACGTGAATCATCAGTAAAAGTACCTTGTGTAAGCTCACCTGCTATTCGCGCATGCACTAGAGGTATATTGTTATTAGTTGGTACAATAACCTGTAGGTTGTGTCTCTTTTCAAGTCTTTCTATTAAAAAAGGTTTGGTCATAGTGGTTTGAGTTCCTAATAAACCCAATTTAGTAACCCCCAATTCTTTGGCTTTTTTAGCCGCACTATCTGCAATGTGAATAAATGAAAGTCCTGTTTCATTCTCCACTGCATCTACTACTAAGTGGGGAGTATTTGCCAATAGCATAAGCTTTTCTGCGCCAGCTGCTTTCAGTTTTTTCGCAATTTCTATGTATGACGGAATGATTACATCTAAATCTCCCGACTTCATAATTGCAATGTTTTGGCTATATAGCAATAGTGTGGGGTTTGAAGCCGTTCCTAAAACTTCAGAAGCTTTGGTATTGATGAGGTGATAATACATTTGGGTGGCGTGCCAGGAGGTTCCACCAATTAGACCAAGTAATCTCATGATTTGGATTTTGATCAAAACTACCCAATCAAAACCCCAGCGAAAATGATGATTATCACTTACCGTTAATTCCCTTGACCAGAATTAATTACGTTAACGGTACCATTGTATTCCTCTTTGAAGTCTAACTCATTTTCAGGAGCAGCAATGTAAATACGGTAAACGTAAACCCCTTGAGGAACAAAGGTACCTGACGTTTTATCTTTACCGTCCCATTTGTTTTGAGAAACATCATGGCTTTCCCAGACCAAATTCCCCCAACGGTTGTATACCCAAATATCAAACTCATCTACATAGCTAGGAAGTAGAATCTCCCAAACATCGTTGAGTCCATCACCATTTGGTGTAAAAGAGTTGGGTGCCATAACGGGGTTATCTGGAGCTATATCAATCATTGCAAAAGTTGAATCTGCACAACCAAGAGAGTTGTACGCCACCAAATCTATTCTATGGGTTCCTGGTTGAGTGAATTCATGTAAGAAGTCAACATCATTGCTTTCTGCATCTAGCGTAAACCAGAGGTAATTAGAAGCAAATGAACTTTCGTTGGTAAATAAAACTTCTGCATTTTCTCTAACTCTGTAGAACTTCGTTGAATCAAAAGAGAATTCAGCTTTTGGTAATGGAATAATCTCAAAACCACTTGTATCATACTTCAAACAGCCGTCAGTGGTTTCAGTATACAAACGAACGATGTATTCACCTGTATCAGAAGCAGTGTACGTATTTCTTTGGTTGATAAGTGTATCTGAATCATTTACCACTATTTCATAAAAAGCCATTCCCGCAGGACCTTTTATTTCAACGTCATTTCCTAAGCAAGTACTAGGAGTAATCTCCAAACCATCATCAGGTACTGGGTTTATGAAAACATCTGGAATAATACTTGCGTAAAACGTGCATCCGTCTTCAACGCGAACACTATAAGAATTACCTGGTTGGGGTACCACAGTTACTATAGAATCCCTCACATTGTTATGCCAGCGATAGCGGTAAGCGTTCTGCCCTAGCCCACCAGAAGCTATAGCTTCTAACGCAAGTGTATCGCCCGGACAAACAGCCGTATCAATAGGCTGAATCACGATGGGGTCTGGAACTTCAAACGTAATGTTTAGCGTATCGCTTATACAACCCACTGCATCTTCAACATGTAAAGCCAATGTAGTGTCATTATTGGCCTTTAGCGCAAGCGGAGCTGTTGAAACAGGATTTCCATTCCAGTGAGCAGTATAAGGTGCTATACCGTTAATTCCTGTAGCCAATTGGGCCTTGGTAATAGTTTGGCAAATATCAAGTACCAATTGCGATGTATCAACCAAGAGGGTATCTGGGGTCTCCAATCTAAACCCAATGGTATCAAAACAGCGCGCATCTCTAATGGTAAGTGTAAATGTATCATTAGGTAGATTATTGTATTGATTACCAGCAGAGGCATTAAACCAGGTACCGTTACGAAAAACTGTTGAAATGGGTGGAGTGAGTTGATTTTTCCAAGTAAAGGAAACGCTACCTGAGTTTTGGTCTCTAAAACAATCGGGATTGAACACCGTAATTGAATCAAACTCCACACCTCCTACTTGCAATGTAACGGTGTCTGCTGTACTACATTGCGGATATTGGGGATGTTCAAAGGTGTACCAAATCATGGTAGGGTTCATAATATCATCTACCCGTGCATAGTACTGAGAGGTTGAATCAAAAACACCCGTTTGTGGATACCACTGGGTGCTGTACGTTACAGAGGGGTCTGCAAATTGAATCTGATTGGGGTTTATACCCGCTATTGCATCATTCCCCGTGCAGAAAGGAACAAATTGTGGATTTATGTTAACACGAGGTAATTGAGCAGAAACCACTACAGAATCATAACACGTATCAGGGCTAGCGGAACCTACCCCTACAATTCGTTGTGTCCAATACAAAGAATCACCAAATGCAGGTGGTGTAACGGTTGTTTGTGTAGAATCACCCGTACTCCAAATATTGTCAACAGCTCCGCAATTAGTAGATACGGTAATGGAATCTAAGCCCCAATGGTCGTTACCCGATGCTGTTGAGGCATATTGCTGCCAGCGAATTTGGATATTTGGGGCTTGAGCCGCTAGTGGAATAGGATAACAATACGTTGCCCAACCTGTGTAATCTCCAGATCCAGGAGATAACGAGTTAAATGAACCTGAGGTATTTGGCTGAAAGTAAAAAATAGAGTTCCAAGTTCCTGTTCCTTGTCTCCATTCAAAGGTAACTCCCTCGCCAGCTAAATCTGGACCTTCACATGGCGAACCACCAAAACCACCGCTACCTTGAACAGAGAATCTTAACTCAAAACAAATCTGACCTCCACACGAAAGATCTAGAGGTACCGTAGTTAAGTTTCTAGGTGCTGTAGAGGTATTTCCAAACCATAAATAGGTACTTCCATTAGAACCACAGGGGTTATTCAGTGCAGCACTTGAAGTTGTTTGCCAACCCAAACCAACGTTTCCATTATTAAAATCGTTGTAAATGGCATAAGCGCCTAGAGTATCTCGCTCAAGCATTACTTGCGATCCACAAGGCACTTCAAGCGTATCTAATGTAGTATTTTGTATGGTTACATTGCATTGTGCTTGCGCCCAATTAGCAACTAAAGAAATCAGAAAGGTGAATAATATGTGCTTATTCATAGTATTTTGTTACTTACAAAACTAATGTAGAGACGATTGGTTGCCTCAAAATAGTTGTATTTAACTAAAAATCCCTCGACTAGGTCGAGGGATTAAAAGTATCTAATTAACAAATAGTGGCCAATTCCCACTAAAACTATTCAAGCACAAATATTAAGGCTTCACAAATGGCAAGGCTTGCATACCATAATCATCTTGCAGCCTCAAAAAGAAGTAACCAGAAGTAAGACCACTTACATCTATTAATGTGCCTGGATTAAACGTACCTTCTTTCACTAAACGACCGTTCATGTCTACAACTTGAAAAGAAGTAGCCTCTGTTAAACCTTCAACCTGTATTCCATTATGATTATTCACAGGGTAAATCAATAGTTGTTGCTTGTTAACTTCACCCACCGTGTTAGCCTGGTCGTTATTCAAATCTAGTGATACGGAATACACTTGGTCTCCTGAAGTATTTCCATTTCCATCGGTTGCATTTCCAGTTGCATAAACAGTTAAGTTTCCTGCATCTGTGGAAGGCGCTGTCCAATCAAAGGTCCAACTACCAGTTGTACTTGGAGATGAATGTTGGATAGACGAGCGCGAACCTGCACTCTTAACATTACTTCCAGCACCTTGCGTAAAGGTACCTGGTGTATTGTTAACTGCATCTCTAATGGTTAGTTGAAAACCATTGGCCGATGTTGCGTTATCTAGGCTCAAGGTTAGGGTATACGTTTGCCCTGGTAAATACGCAGACGGCAAACCTGAAATAGTAATGCCCGTATTTGCATTTAAGTTGCCGTGGCAATTCGCACAAGTTCCAGAGCTACCTGGTGCACCAGTTAAATCTTGTAGCGTACTACCGTTACTATTGGCCATAAACAAAGCTGCACTGCCTATAGCAACTGCAGAAAATAAAGCGTATCGTATTTTCATATTGATTGGTTTACTATGTTAAACGGTTAAATCAATGAAAGGTTGGACTTGGCTTTAAGGAGTTGCTACACCTTTCACATTATCATCAATAACCCGCTCTATTAAAAGCCGCTTGGGGTCAATGACTGCTTTTACTGGCTTCTCATCGCTTTGTATTACAGATTCAGCCTCTCCAGACTTCATTTGCACACGTTTTACAGCTATCAACTCTGCCTCTTCTTCATCGCCATAAATACCAATATCTATCCAATCATTCATTGGAATTTCTGTCTCGTTCCCAATGCTATCTGCGTCAAATTTTGTAGCACTTAGTTTTAGGGTAGTGGTATAGCCTAAATCAGACGAATATAACTCTGCTTCAGACAACCTTAGATCATACAGTGTGATATTCATGATCATATCATCTACCAAATACTTAAGACTATCTGGAACCCTTGGATTCAAATGTCTCAAAAAGTCATATGAATTAGGATAGGGTGGCTCTGCATATCTGTACTCTTCCAAAAAACTAGACAAAGCTGCATTAACACTGTCTTCACCTGTATAATCTTGAAGGGCATACAACACAACAGCTCCTTTACCATAGTGTATGTAGCTTTGATTTTCAACTTTGTAAAGTGAAAGCTCTTTTTTAGAACGTGTTCCCAAAATTAGAACACAAAAAAAGCTCCGAAATTCGGAGCTTTTTACTTTCTCACAATGGGCGAATATAGAAGAAAGTCGCTGCTATAAAGACTCTGCAAATTCTATAAAGGTTGCCTAGCTGTAACCCGAATCACCAGTAAACCCAAAAACGTAAGAAGCCCATTGATTAATAATATTTCAAAACCAGGTTCATATCCTCCTAGCCATTCTGCGCTATTCAGTTTGAAGAAGTAACTCAAAATTGGAGCACCTAATACGACAAGAAGTATCAACTTATCGTTCACTTTCCACTTGGTAAATAAACCAAAAGCGAACATTCCTAGCAAAGGCCCATAGGTGTAGCCTGCAGCGGTAAATAACTCACTAACAACACTATCGTTATTCAGTTTTTTAAAGATTGATATTACAATGATGAGCACTAGACTCATTCCTACATGCACCCACTTTCTTATGGAGCGTTGTTTCTTCTCATCGTATTGTTCAATATTCAAAATATCAATGCTAAAACCAGTAGTAAGACTTGTTAAGGCAGAATCTGCACTAGAATATGCAGCTGCAACTAACCCAAGAATAAACATTACACCAACGGCACCTCCCAAATATCCGTCCATAGTAATCATAGGAAATAGATAATCCTTTTGCTCTGGTATAACTATAGATTTTGATTCTGCGAAAAGAAACAATAAGGCCCCAAGTCCAAGAAAAAGCAAGTTCACAACTACTAAAGATGAACTAAACCAATACATATTCTTTTGCGCTTCGCCTAAGCTCTTGCAACTCAAATTCTTCTGCATCATGTCTTGGTCTAAACCCGTCATGGCGATAGCCATAAACATACCAGCCAAAAAGTTCTTGATAAAGTGCTTACTACTATGAAAATCTTCAAAGAAGAATACCTGCGCATACTCACTTTCGCTAACTACCTCCAATAAATTAGGGAAGTCTAGACTCATATAATCAGCTATTCCAATAATGGTAAGAATAACAGCCGCAAGCATAAAGAAGGTTTGTAAAGTATCTGTCCAGATAATTGTTTTAATACCCCCTTGATACGTATACAACCAAATTAAGGCAATGGTTAGTGTTACAATAAAAGTAAAAGGAACATCCCACCCCATTTTCTGAAAAACCGCGTAATCCAATACAATAGCAACAAGATATAACCTGAAAGAAGCCCCAATCACTCTGCTTAGAAGGAAATAAACTGCACCAGATTTATAGGCCTGATTACCTAACCTGTCTCTCAAGTAGGTATAAATAGAAGTTAGGTTTAACTTGTAGTACAAGGGTAACAACACGCCTGCTATGATCCAATAACCTGGTAGATACCCCAATACCATTTGAAAATAAGAGAACTGACTTTCTCCTACCCAGCCAGGCACAGATATAAAGGTCACCCCGCTCAAGCTTGCCCCAATCATACCAAAGGCTACAACATACCAAGGAGACTCCTTCTTTCCTGTAAAAAATGCCGTGTTAGAATCATCTTTTGTAAAGCGTGCCACGAGCAGCAGCAGAGCAAAATAACCTGCGAGAATAAGTATAACCGTAACTGGAGACATTCATGCAAAGAAATGCATTACCAAGGAATGCAGCTTTACCCAATCTAGCGATTAACTTTGGCGCCATGGAAGTGCCTTCATCACATTTGCAGGAAGCAGTAGACCAGTTTGCATCGTTACCAGGAATTGGTAGAAAGACCGCACTCAGACTCGCGCTATTCATGCTCAAACAAGAACCCGAAGCTGTAGAGTCTTTTAGCCACGCTTTTTTAAAATTGAAAAAAGAAGTTCGCTTTTGCGAAAGATGTCATAACGTTAGTGACTCCCCGGTTTGCAGTATATGTTCTAACCCCAAGCGTTCTAGCGAAACCGTTTGTGTAGTTGAAGACTTAAGAGATGTTCTAGCTCTAGAAAACACAGGACAATACACTGGAACCTATCACGTTTTGGGTGGAAACATCTCTCCTCTAGATGGAATTGGACCAGCCGACTTAACAATTGATTCATTGATAGAACGCGTACAAAACGAAAGGGTTTCTGAAGTAATTTTAGCACTGTCTACAACCATGGAGGGCGACACAACCAATTTTTACCTTTACCGCAAACTCAGTAATCTAGACGTTAACGTAACAACCTTAGCCAGAGGTGTGGCAATTGGAGATGAACTTGAATATATAGATGAAATCACCCTGGGTAGAAGTATCGTTAACAGAACACCCTACGAATCATCTTTGAAGCGATAATATTCGTGAAGCTTTCAGTAATCATAGTCAATTATAACGTCAAGTACTTCTTAGAGCAATGCTTGATTTCTGTGCAGCGTGCTTCTGTAGGAATGGACGTAGAAACTTTTGTAGTTGACAATAACAGCGCAGATGGCTCTGTAGCCATGGTAAAAGCGCGTTTCCCATGGGTAAAGCTTATCGCAAACAAAGACAATCCCGGGTTTTCTATTGCAAACAACCAAGCTATACGAGAAAGTATTGGAGAATACGTACTACTCCTAAACCCTGATACTATTGTTGAGGAAGACACATTCAAGACTTGCATAGACTTCATGGATGCACACCAGAATGCAGGTGGACTAGGTGTACGAATGGTTGATGGAAAAGGAAACTTTCTACCTGAGTCAAAACGTGGGTTACCTACTCCTGAAGTTGCATTCTACAAGATTTTTGGCCTTAGCGCTCTATTCCCAAAAAGTAAGCGCTTTGGAGCTTATCATTTAGGCTACCTAGAAGAGCATGAAAACCACAAAGTGGATATTCTGGCTGGAGCATTCATGTGGATGCGTAAATCTGTACTTGATGAAGTAGGTCTTTTAGACGAGACCTTTTTTATGTATGGTGAAGACATTGATTTGTCTCATCGTATTCGCCTTGCGGGATATGATAACTACTACCTATCCGATACACGAATCATACATTACAAGGGTGAAAGCACCAAGAAAGGTAGTTTGAACTACGTATTCGTTTTCTACAACGCCATGATCATTTTTGCTGAAAAGCATTTCACCAAATCCAGAGCAGGCACTTTCAGGTTTCTCATCAATCTAGCTATCTATTTCAGAGCCACAATAGCCATCACCAGAAGGGCCATTGAAGCCATTGCACTTCCTCTTGCCGATACCTTGCTAGCAACCACAGCACTTTTTTTCTTTACCCAAGGATACCAAGTTTATGTAGGAACAGTCTACCCAGAAGACCTTGTGAAAATTGCCCTGCCCTCTTATGTACTCGTTCTTTTGGGATCTGTCTACCTAAACGGTGGATATGATAAACCGTTGAATCCAAGAAGCTTAGTTAAAGGTGTTGGATTAGGCACAATTGCATTACTCCTTATCTATGGATTATTCTCTCAAGAATGGCGATTTTCTCGGTTAATTGTTTTTGCAGCAGGTTTCATAACCCTAGGAGCTTCTTTTGGAATTCGCCTACTGCTTCAAATGCTCAATATTGAGGGCTATGACCTATTCAACAGAATCAAAAAAAGATTCGGAATAATTGGCAGTGCCGATGAATTTAAACGAGTTAGCTCTCTGCTATCAGACACTGGAATTCACCCCGACTTTGTGTTGGAAATAAGCCCAAATGAGAAGCCCGAAAAACGAGACACATACTTGGGGAAAATATCGGACTTGCCTGAGATTGTGGAAGCATTTAAATTAAATGAGTTAATCTTCTGCCTAAAAGATCTCACTGGTGATCGTATCATTTCTCAGATGACAAGAATGAACCACTACAACTTAGAATATAAAATAGCCCCGCCAGAGAGCTCCTTTATCATAGGCAGTAACTCCGTTAATAATCCGGGGGAGTTCTACTCCTTTCTTGCAGTCAATAACATTGGAACAGCAGCCAATAAGCGTCAAAAGAGATTATTGGATGTATCCATTGCTTTTGTCTTACTCTTCTTATCGCCTGCATTGATGTGGCTACAGAAAAAACCACTCTCTCATTTAAAAACCCTCATCCATGTGTTTACAGGGAAGTTGACATGGGTAGGTTATGACAATACCGATAATCAAAAGAATATTCTACCTAAAATAAAAAAATCGGTTCTTACTGTTCACAAACAAGAGTTAAGTCAAAATAAAACAAAGGAATTGGCCCATAGAACCAATTTTAATTATGCAAATAGATACAGCATTCGCACAGACTTACAACAAATTTGGAGAGAGCGCCAAAGCTTATTTCAAAATCCATAGAAACTACACATAAACTGCGGGGTTCCGTAAGAATACACCACATTGCTCAACCGATTTATTCGGTTATTTTTGCCACCTCAAAAGACGAACAGAATTATGGCAGAAATTGAGGTTATCCTCCCGAAAATGGGCGAGAGCGTTGCCGAAGCAACCATTACTACTTGGTTAAAGAGCGAAGGCGAAGCCATTGAGGCAGAAGAATCTATTGTTGAAATTGCAACAGATAAAGTTGACTCAGAGGTTCCTGCTCCCGTAGACGGAATTGTCGCAAAAATAATGGTGAGCGAAGGTGAAGTGGCACAAGTTGGCGATGTAATTGCCATTATTTCAACAGAAGGTGAAGCCACTGGAACAGCACCTGCACCTCAAACTGAATCTACTCCTGCACCTGCTGCTGAACCAACATCTGCTCCTGCAGCAACTCAACCAGTTGCAACGAACAACCCTGTTGATTTCTCAGATGCTGATAGGTTCTATTCTCCTTTAGTCAAAACCATTGCTAAAGAAGAAGGTATTTCATTAGAGGAACTGAATACTATCGCTGGTACAGGTCAAAATGGAAGAGTGACCAAAGCTGATATTTTAGGCTATTTGAAAAACAGAAGCACCCAGCCTGCGACTGCTCCTGCATCACCTGCTAAACCTACGCCAGCAGTTGCTTCAAAACCTGCACCAGTAACTCCTGCTAAATCTTATGGTGACGATGTAGAAGTTATAGAAATGGATCGCATGCGAAAAATCATCGCCAAAAACATGGTGGAGAGCAAGCATATTTCGCCACACGTTACCTCGTTTGTTGAGGCAGATGTAACCAATATTGTAAACTGGAGAAACAGTGTTAAAAAAGATTTTGAAAAACGCGAGGGTGAAAAAATAACCTTCACGCCAATCTTTATTGAGGCCATCATCAAAGCGATTAAAGACTTCCCAATGATTAATATTTCTGTAGACGGAGATACCATTATTCGCAAAAAGAACATCAACATCGGAATGGCTGCTGCAAGGCCAGATGGCAACTTGATTGTTCCTGTTATTCACAATGCAGATCAATTAAACTTGGTTGGAATCGCCAAAAAAGTGAATGACCTAGCAAAACGGGCAAAGAGCAATAAATTAACCCCAGATGAAATTTCAGGAGGTACCTACAGCGTATCTAATGTTGGATCATTTGGAAATGTGTTTGGCACACCAATTATACCGCAACCTCAAGTGGCAATAATGGCCGTTGGAGCTATACGTAAGAAGCCCGCTGTTATTGAGACTCCAACTGGAGATACACTTGGAATACGTCATTTCATGTACTTATCTCACTCTTATGATCACCGTGTTGTAGATGGTGCACTAGGTGGAATGTTTGTACGAAAAGTTGCCGATTATTTAGAGGCTTGGGATGTGAACAGAGAGATTTAATACCAAGAGCATATTTTTAAAAATAGTCAACAGTTTGATGTGTATAGTATTCTCTATACGTATCAAGCTGTTTCTATGTTAATTAGCTACTTTCGCAGTGAATGATATCATCAAAATTTAACCATTGATTCATGAATCAAAAACGCATTAAATTCCTTCCTTTCCTTTTCTTCATCCTTTTTGCGTATGCTTCCACAGCACAAGAAACCACCGAAGAAACAAGCGTTCGAAAAAAAGAACGTGCAGGTGAAAAAGCTATTGACTCTGGAGATTGGGAGTCTGCTAAAGAAGTTTACAAAGATCTTCTTAGTCAAGAGCCTGGTAATAGCGACTACAACTTTTACATGGGTCTCGCTTACTTTAAGTCTGGATTAGAACGTGAGAAAGCCATTAGTTATTTTGAAAAAGTGAATGCTGGTACTATACCTCAACGTGATTATTTCTATGGTCAAGCATTGCACTATGATGGTCAGTATGATGAAGCCATCAAGAAGTTCAATACTATGCTTCCACTTGCCCTAGATAACGAAAAAGGCCAAGAGTTTAAAGCTCAAATAGAGCGTTTCATTGAACAGTGTAACAACGCCAAAGCTGCATCGGCATCAGCCAATGGCATGTTACATGAACAAAACTTGGGAGCATCTGTAAACACGAGTGCACGTGAATACTCACCCGTTGTTTTTGCAGACCAGTCTGAAGTTATTTTTGCTACTACGGATCACAATGAAGGTGAGCTGCAGAAAGAAGATGATCAAGCCCTAGCGAATGAAAACATCTTCTTTTCAAAATACACACTCTTAGATGATGAATGGGGTGCCCGTAAAGGTCCTGACGGTGAATTCATGAATACTGGCGTAAATACAGAAATGAATGAATCTCCAATTGCCTATGATGCTACCAATGATGTTCTTACAATTTATCGCGATGCAGATCTATACATATCCAAAGCAAAAGGTGCTCCAGAAGCTCAATCCGTTGATATAGTGGATTTAACTTCTGATGATATCACTGCAATTTACCAAAGCAAGAATGGTATGTATCGTTTCTTGGTCACAGATATTTTCCCGGGAAAAGGCGGTTTGGATATTTTCTACTCCAAAAAAGAAAATGATACTTGGGGCGACTGGTTGAATCTTGAGAAACTGAATACCCCTTACAATGAAGATTCACCTTTCTTAGCGGCTGACGGTTCTCTCTACTTCAGTTCAGCTGGACATTCGTCTATTGGCGGACAAGACATTTTCAAAGCATCGAAATCTGGAGAATCATGGGATAACCCAGAGAATTTAGGCATGCCATTTAACTCTCCAGGAGATGATATTCACTTTTCAATAGCAGATGACAAAACAGATGTGTTCTACTTAGCCTCAAATAGAAAAGGCACGTATGGTAGTTTCGATATCTACCGTATCTACACCTGTTACGACATTGATAAAACAACAATCAAAGGGAATCTTCTAGCAGAAGGAAGTCCACTTAAAGATGCTACTCTTTATTTAAAGGATGCAGACAGCAATCAACTTGAAACTGTTAAGCCTGGAGAAGACGGGTCCTATTCATTAACCGTTCAAACCAAAGCTTCTTACATTGTAGAGGTATCAGCTAACAACTATTTGAATCAGGTATTTGCTTTTGATGTACCAGAACAATGCACTGAATACCCAGTTTATCAAACGCTTGCTTTGGATATCAAAGAAGATGCAGATGGATTACCTGTAGCTCAAACGGGCGAAATGTCTAACGCCTTCTACGAGGTAGATAAATACAGAGAAGATCAGAGTCCTGATACGTTCTTAGCAAGCCTCCCAGAAGACCATCGTTTGAAGCCCAAAACAATCAAAGACGAGACCGTTATAGAGTCTCCTATTCTTCTTGCAGCAGAACAGTTCAAAGATGTACGCTTTGGATTTGATAGCGATGAATTAGCTGGTACAGCTGACGCTATTTTAAATAACGTATCAGCTTATCTAGATGATTTTGAAATGGTTACATTGGTATTGCGCGGACATACCGATACCAAAGGATCTAAGTGGTATAACAAACAATTGTCTAAGCGAAGAGCAAATGCCGTTGCAGCAGATCTTTTTGATAAAGGAGTTGATAAGAACAACATAACCGTAGAATATTACGGAGAAGAAAAGCCATTAGTTGCTGATTATGATAGTGAAGGCAACTACCTAGACATTGAAGCGGAGAAAAATAGACGCGTAGAAATAGAAGTGGTTATTCCAGAAGAAAACGAAGAAGAAAAATCTACTGAGGAAAAACCCACTAAGTAATTTGATATCCATTGAATATTTCAAGCTCCTTCTCGTTTGAGAAGGAGCTTTTTACTTTTGTAAGATTATGCAATTAAAGCTAGAAAGACCCATTGCCTTTTTTGATCTGGAAACTACCGGAGTCACTGTTGGTGCAGATCGTATTGTTGAAATCGCTATCCTTAAAATTTACCCCGATGGTAAGGAAGAAGTGAAATCATTTAGGGTAAACCCAGAAATGCCGATACCTGCATTCGTAACGGAAATTCATGGAATATCTGACCTGGATGTAGCCAATGAGCCTACCTTTAAAGAGTTGGCTCCCAATTTATATCTGTTTCTAAATAACTGTGATTTGGCAGGGTTCAACTCCAATAAATTTGACATCCCCATGTTGGTTGAGGAATTTTACAGAGTTGGATACGAGTTTGATGTAATGGATAGGAAATGGGTTGATGTGCAGAACATCTTTCATAAAATGGAACAGCGTACCCTAGTTGCTGCATACAAATTTTATTGCCAAAAAGACTTGGAGAATGCCCATAGCGCGGAAGCAGATATTAGGGCTACTTATGAAGTATTACTTGCGCAGTTACAACGCTATCCAGATTTAGAGAATGATGTAGAATTTCTTCACGAATTCAGTAGAAGAGGTAACCACGCAGACCTGGCTGGTAGGTTCGGATATGATGAACAAAAAGAGGTGATCTTCAATTTTGGTAAACACAAAGGAAAACGTGTAAAAGAGGTGCTTAGAGAAGAACCGTCTTACTACGCTTGGATGATGAAAGGCGATTTCGCACAAACAACCAAATCACTTCTTAAACAGATTAAACACTCTCTGTAAATTTTATGCACTATGAAAATCATTTGTATTGGTAGAAACTATGCAGACCACGCCAAAGAACTCAACAATGCTGTTCCTGATGAACCCGTCATTTTCATGAAACCAGATACTGCCTTTCTACCCGATGGCAAGCCTTTTTACATTCCAGAGTTCACAAAAGATGTCCATCACGAATTAGAGTTGGTGATTCGCATCAACCGTGTTGGAAAACACATTGAATCAAAGTTTGCACACAAGTATTTCTCAGAAGTTAGCTTGGGGATTGACTTTACAGCCAGGGATATTCAACAAGATTGCAAATCGAAAGGACTTCCTTGGGAAAAAGCAAAAGCTTTTGACGGAAGCGCTCCCATTGGCGCATATATCAACAAAGAAAGTGTAGACCTCAATAATGCAGAGCTTAAACTAGAGAAGAATGGGGAACTCGTTCAATCTGGCAATACAACAGACATGCTTTTTTCTGTTGAAGAGATCATAGCTCATGTATCTAAATATGTTACGCTCAAAGTAGGAGATTTAATCTATACCGGAACCCCTGCAGGCGTGGGTCCTGTTAAACCAGGAGATGAATTGAAAGGGTACTTGAACAATAGAGTCCTGTTAGCTGTCTCTGTTAAATAGATTAGTAAATATTTAGGGTATCTTCCGTTTATCCCAATTATTTTCTACTCATCACATAATCATGAATTTCAGCAGATTAATTACTCAATACTAGTGTTTAATAACCAATTTTTGCACTGTATTTTATAACCATTGTATGACACGCGTTAGAGTTAATTTTATCACTGCAGTACTTCTCCTATTTAATTCTACCGTTTTCGGGCAGAAGTATACGCTAAGTGGTTATTTAAAAGATAAAGATTCTGGTGAAGACCTCATTGGCGCTGCGGTGTTTGTACCTGAACTTGGTTTGGGAACCACTGCAAATGTTTATGGGTTTTACTCATTAACCATACCGGCTGGTACTTACTCTGTTGATTTCTCCTTTATTGGTTATAAGAAAGAGACTAAAGAAGTTGTGCTAGATAAAGACACTCAACTTTCGTTAGAGTTAGGCACAAATGCAGAAGTTTTACAAGAGGTAGTAGTAACAGGTGAGCGTGAAGACAAGAACGTTACAGATGTTCAAATGAGCGTAGAGAGCATCTCTATGGAAACCATCCAAAAAATACCTCAATTACTGGGTGAAGCCGATGTTATAAAATCTATACAACTGCGCCCTGGGGTGAGTACGGTTGGAGAAGGAGCAGCGGGTTTTAATGTACGGGGAGGAAATATAGATCAGAATCTCATATTGTTAGATGAAGCTCCTATTTTCAATTCTTCTCACCTATTCGGATTCTTTTCCACGTTTAACCCAGATGCCATAAAAGATGCTCAACTCTTTAAAGGAGGTATTCCAGCCAGATATGGCGGTAGACTTTCTTCTGTTTTTGATGTACGCCAGCGAGAAGGAAACATGAAAGAGTTTCATGGCCAAGGAGGTTTAGGAGTGTTGTTTAGCAGGTTGACTTTAGAAGGGCCTATTGCAAAGAATAAAGCTTCTTTTTTAGTGTCTGGTAGACGTTCATATGCCGATCTATTTTTACGACTCACCGAGGACTTTAAAGAAAACGAAGCCTTCTTTTATGATTTGAATGCCAAAATCAACTGGAGAGTAAACGAAAAGAACAGAGTTTACCTATCTGGTTACTTTGGAAGAGACGTATTCGGGTTTGGAGAAGAGTTTAACACCTATTGGGGTAATGTAAGCGTAAGCGGTAGATGGAATCATTTATTCAACGATAAACTGTTCTCTAACTTTACAGCTTTTTACAGTAACTACAGCTATGCGCTAGGAGTACCAGAAGGAACTAATGCGTTTGAGTGGACCTCCAATATTGAAAACTATAATCTAAAAGCAGACTTTACCTTCTATCTTAACCCGTCTAACACACTTGAATTTGGAGTGAATGGCTTGTTGTACCGTTTTCAGCCTGGAAGAGCTGAGGGTATTGGAGATAACTCCTTCTTTAACGTATTTCAAGTTCCAATTGAACGAGCTATAGAACCAGCAATTTATGTGAGTAACGAGCAAGTAATTGGTCCGTTTACTTTGAAATACGGTCTTAGGTATAGTCACTTCTTTAACGTAGGACCAACCACCCTTAATTCCTATGAATACGGTATTCCAACAGATCCAGGGGATATCGTTTCTTCAGAAGAAATAGGTGATTGGGAAAACGTTGCAGATTATGGTGGTTTTGAACCCAGGCTTGCTGTGAACTACCTACTCAACGAGCGCAGTAGTGTTAAAGCCAGCTACATGCGTACAAGACAATATCTTCATTTAGTAAGTAATACAACTTCAGCTACGCCAATAGACGTGTGGAAACCAGCAGGAAAATATGTTGAACCTGCTACTGCAGACCAAGTAGCCGTAGGGTATTTTAGAAACTTTAAAAACAACGTCTTTGAATTCTCTGCAGAAGCTTACTACAAAGAAATGAGCAACCTTCTGGATTATAAAAACGGAGCAGAACTCTTGCTGAACAGCAACGTTGAAACTGAATTTCTATCTGGAGACGGTCGCGCATACGGATTAGAATTAATGATAGAGAAGCGCAAAGGCAAGTTCACAGGATGGATAGCCTACACCCTTGCTCGTTCAGAGATACAAGTTAAAGGATACGTAGTTGGAGACTATACCGCATCGGCTGATGGCATTAATTTAGGTGAGTGGTACCCTAGTAATTGGGATAAAACCCACGACTTAACCTTGGTCGGAAACTACGAGCTCAATGAAAAATGGGACCTTTCTGGTTCTTTCAGTTTTATGACTGGGAGACCAATAACTTACCCGCAAGGTAGATATGTGTTTGATGGTAAAATTATCCCCAATTTTAGATACAGAAATAACGATCGTATTCCAGCGTTTCACCGTCTAGATATAAGCGCGATATACAAGTTACCGAACAAAGGAAAGCGATTCCAATCTTCTTTGGCTTTTGGAGTATATAACCTTTATGGAAGACGCAACCCCTACTCTATCTTCTTGAGACAAAACGAATATAATCCCGTTCAATCTGAAGCAGTACGTCTAAGTATTGTGGGAATACCTGTTCCTTCAGTAACCTGGAATTTTAAGTTCTAAGAACCATGAAAAAATTCACATACATATTCTTTCTACTTGTATCTGTAAGCATATCTAGCTGCACAGATGTGATTGATTTAGACTTAAACGATACTGAAATACTCTTAGTAGTAGAGGGTGAAGTTAATGATGTTGACTCGGTACAATGGGTCCAGTTGAGTTATACAACAGACTATTTTAACAATGTACCACCAGATTACACAGCAGAAAATAACGCTATTGTTGAGTTGTTTGAAAATGAGGTGTTATTAGATACTATGAGGTTTAACCCAAACACAGCTAGGTTTGAAAGTTACTTTAAAGGAACAAGGGGTAATAGCTATTACATTGATATTACTACGGCAGACGGGCAGTCTTATGCTTCGTCAAAAGAAGTTCTTCCTGAAGTTACACCTATAGATACCATTTGGGTAGCTGAAGAAGTGAATTTTGGTGAAACCGAACAGGTGATTTACATTGAAACAGAAGAGATTCCTGGCTTGGGTAACTACTACCAATGGAAAGTCTACATTAACGGAGAATATCAAGATGAACCCTTTGATATGATTTTTGCAGAAGATCAGTTTGTAGATGGCAATTATATTGAGGAGTTTGATATCTATGGTTTAAATGAAGAAGATATTCTCTTTTACACTTCTCTTTCTGATTCTATAAACGTTCGAATAGAACAAACGGGAATATCTCAAAATCACTACAACTTTTTATCTGACGTATTTTCCCAAACTGCCATTTCAGGTGGTCCTTTTTCTCCACCACCTGCAGAAGTGCGCAGTAATATCACCAATACCTCTGGAGGTGAAAGGGCGCTTGGCATATTCACGGTTGTTTCAATTCAAGATATTGAAATCACCTTTGCTCCCTAATGTTACTTCTTTAGCTTATAGAAGGTAATTATCAGCGCAGGAAGCAATAACAAATCAGATACCACAGCAAAGAGCAATGTTAAGCTTACCAACAACCCAATGTAGTAGGTGCTGGTGAACGTACTTAGAATAAGAGTTACAAAACCACTCATCAAAATCAATGAGGTAACGGTAATGGCTTTACCTGTAGAAATACCAGTTCTTTTGAGAGCATAGAGCAGACTTTTTCCCTTGTTCAATTCCAATCTCAACTTACTCATGTAGTGTATCGTATCATCAACGGCTATACCAAAGGCTATTGTGAATATGATAGAAGTTGCCACCTTCAAATCATAGCCCATTACCCCCATAAACCCTCCAATCATTACTAGGGGAAGTACATTGGGAATGAGCGTAAGTACAACAATCTTCAAAGATTTGAATAAGATCCCCATAATCAGACCGATTACTCCAAATGCAATAAGGAGTCCGAACATCATATTAGAGGCTAATGATTCATTATTCAAATCAATAAGCAAGGCCATTCCTGTCAACCTAAATTGAATAATAGAAGGGTCTATAAACTTCTTGGTGTCTTCTATCATTTGAGCATTTAGACGCTTCATTTTATAGCCACCATAATCGGTAACCTTGGCGCTAATTCTTCCAAAGTCAGCATCTTCAGACAAGAACTTCCTGAACTCAGGTCGCTTGCTAAATGACTTATACATCTTATAAATCTTCGCATATTCTGCCTCTGTCTTGGGGGTGTTATAAAAATCGGGGTTACCACCATGAAGAGCTTGATTGGCCATGCGAACAAAAGTTACGGGCGAAGCAATAAACCCAATTCCGTAATGATTGCTCAAATATTTCTCCAAGGTATCCAGTTGGGTGATGGTCTCATAACGCAATAACGATGTTGAATCGGGTGTCCAAACCGCCATATCAAAAGGTCTAACTCCAGCAAAATGATTTTCAAAAAATTCAAAATCTGCTCTGTGGGGATCGTCATCCGCAAGATCTTCAAGTAAATAGTTATCTACCTTAATGTTGGATATACTCCAAAGAGATAGGAGCAAAATAGCTAGACCAGCGCCCAAAATAGCTTTGCGTTGCTTCAATACAAACAGGAATGTAGCGTGCATTCTTCTGTTCCAGAAAAGTACTTCATTCGGAGTCTTGGCCGTTTCTGGCTTTCGGTTTAACAAGAGAATAGCAGGTAACAAAGTGAATGCTAAAGCAAATGCCACAAATACACCAATAGCTGTATACAGCCCAAACTCTCGTACAGGCATTATGTTTGCCGTTAGCAATGTCAAGAAGCCTATTGCTGTGGTAATTGAAGTTAGAAAAGTGGCCATTCCGATATGCTTGAACGCAATCTTAATGGCTTCTAATTGTGTTTCTCCGTTCCTGAGTTCTTCCAAATACCGCGTGATGATATGAACTACATCACTCATACCTACAACAAAAAGTATCGTTGGTAATAGGATAGACATTATATCTAATGGTTTACCCAGCAATACCATTACAGCCAACAACCAAATAACAGCTAGTAACACAACAACAAGAGGTACCCAAACACCCCACCAAGACCGAAAAGAGAGAGTGAGAAAAACAACAAGTAAAAAAATGCCCAATGCAGTGAACGTTGCCAGCTCCCATTGCATTTTGTTTACGTAATATTTCTGGCCATGGAGTCGACCTGCAAGGTGAAGTTCATCAAAAGAATACGATTCAATAACCGCATCTAGTTGCTCTACCAATGAATCACTTTTGAGTTTACTCAGAAAAGGTGTGGTTTCAACCAATACGGAAACCGCCTTTCCGTCTTCAGAGAATAAAGAGCCCACCAAATGAGCTGAACCATATACACGTAAAGAATCTTTTTCTCTTTTGCCTTCATCATTTGGATGAACGTAAGGCACTTCCATGGGACCTAAGGGGCCTACAATAAGTTGTGATGCCGAGGTAGGTGATTGAATGGTTTGTACATCTGGTAATGCTTTGAGTGCTTTTGTGAGAGAATCTACACGTTGTAGAAAAGCAGGCTCAAACACCCCATTATCATTTTCAATGCCAATGAGCACAAAGTCATTGTCACTTTCAAAGTACTCACGAAACACGTTGTAGAACTCCAACTCTGGGTCATCTATAGGAAAAAAGCTTTCGAAGTTGTAATCAAACTTAAGTTGGGTACTTACTCCTAGAGCTCCCAGTGTGAGAACCCCTATAATTACCAAGGTAATCTTGGCTATTTTGAAATACTTCATTAGATAGTCAAATGTATGAAACCAGATATTGGAGAAAGAACAGCTGGAGCATAAAAGAGTTTTAGCTTCTTTTAGCGGTTTAACCGATAAAAATGCGACAGGCTTAAATAAAAAAGCCCTCTAACCGATTTAATCGGAAAGAGGGGTAAATAACTACAAACTCAACTTGTTTTATTAAGCGTATTCAGCTTCTATATTCTCAGCAATCTCACCACCTATTCTGGCTTGAGCTTCAACCGTTGCCGCACCTATATGTGGAGTGCTCAAAATATTGGGATGAGTAAGTAAATCTTCTCTTGGCGTTGGCTCATTCTCAAAAACGTCTAATGCCGCTGCGACAACTTTTCCGCTTTCTAACGCTGCCAAAAGTGCATCTTCATCTACTACACCACCTCTAGCCAGGTTCACCAAACGTACTCCGTCCTTCATCTTGTTGAACTCCGAAGCTCCGATTACTGCAGAACCATCGGCCTGAGCAGGAACGTGCAGGGTAATGAAATCTGCTTGCTTCAATGCATCATCCATTCCAACAGTAGAAACTTTTACTTTAGCCTCTACTCCAGGTATTTGCAAGTCTATTTCAACTGGTTCATTAATGAACGCATCTACAGCTAAAATCTCCATTCCTGCTCCCATAGCGTAACGTGCTGCAAATTGACCTATTCTTCCAAAACCAATTACAGCTAACTTCTTGCCTCTTAGCTCAATGCCTTTACCGTATTTCTTCTTTAAAGCTTTAAACTCGGCAGCACCTGTTTTTGGCATTACTCTATCTGCATCGTAAACACCTCTCGCCAAGCTGAACATACAAGCCATTACCAATTCAGCTACTGCCTGAGATGAGCTTGCAGGAGTATTGAATACCGTTAGACCTTTTTCTCTTGCATAGGCAACATCAATATTGTCCATTCCTACACCACCTCTACCAATCATTTCAAGTCCAGGACAAGAATCAATCAACTCTTTACGAATCTTGGTTGCACTTCTTACCAACACTACTTTGAAATCTTCATTGTTGATGGCATCCACCAAGTTTTCTTGTTCGCGTTTATTGGTATCTACCGTAAAACCTGCAGCTTCTAAGCGTGCTACAGCATCATCGGCTATGCCATCATTGGCTAAAATCTTTACTGACATGCTTTTATGTTTTAGCTATTCAATTTCTTCATTACGTTCACGAGAGTCTCAACACTCTCTATTTCCAGGGCATTGTACATGCTTGCTCTATATCCGCCAACGGAGCGGTGACCTTTGATACCAGAAATACCAGCAGCGTTCCACATTGCATCAAAAGCATCTTTTTTGGACTCATCTGTAAGCACAAACGTAGCGTTCATGTTTGAACGGTCTTCTTTGGCAGCTACTCCTTCAAACAATGGGTTGCTGTCTATCTCATTGTAAAGTAGTCCAGCTCTTTCTTCAGCTTTTTTCTCCACAGCCTCTAGTCCACCATTCTGCAACATGTAGCGTAAGTTGAGCATACTAACATAGGTGCTATAAACAGGAGGCGTGTTGAACATAGACTCCTTTTCTGCATGTATCTTAAAGTCTAACATGCTAGGAATATCTCTTCCGCTCTTTCCAAAGACCTCATCTTTTACGATGTAAAGAGTTGCACCTGCTGGGCCAAGGTTTTTCTGTGCTCCTGCATAAATAACGTCAAAATTTTCAACATTCACCTTTCTTGAGAAAATATCTGATGACATATCACAAACTACTGGAACTTGCGTAGTTGGAAACGACTTTATTTGGGTACCAAAAATGGTGTTGTTACTTGTTAAATGCAGGTAATCAGCATTTGCAGGGATATCATATCCCTTAGGAATGTAATTGAAATTGGTGTCTTCTGAGGATGCTACCACATTTACGTTCCCCAGTTTCTTGGCTTCTTTAATGGCTTTCTTAGACCAAGTCCCTGTGTTTACATAAGCTGCTGTTCCATTTTCAGACAGCATGTTATATGCTGACATAAGAAACCCTGTACTTGCCCCTCCTTGTAAAAATAGTACTGAATAGCCTTCTGGCACGCTCAGCATTTCTTTCACTAAGGCTTGTGCCTCATCCATTACTTTAACAAAGCTTGGACTGCGATGACTAATTTCAAGAATAGATAGGTTAAGATTATCAAAGTTGATTACCGCAGCTGCTGCTTGGTGAAAAACCTCTTGTGGCAGGATACACGGTCCTGCGCTGAAATTGTGCACTTTGGCCATTTCTGTTTGTTTTAGAATTCTAGCACGAAGAAACAAAAAGTAGACCGTGTGAACTTAAAGGAATGTTTAAGGTTTTTCTGGCTTTACCGGTACATCCTTATCTTTTCTTGGGTCTTTGTACGGTTTACCTGTCTTTTCTGAGCGAACATCAACATCTTCTACCAACTCCCAAACTTTCCCTTTTTGCTTGAAGCCATCATAGCTCAAATCTGGAGCATAAAACTCAAAAACGCCCTCTAATTCAGGCCTTAATGGCATTAAATGACTAAACACAATCATCTTCTTGCCAGCATTATAGCGTAAGGTAGCGTATGCGTCTTCTGTGTATTCTAAAATGAGTCGTCTTTTCGTAAAACGATTGGTTTTCAAAACAGGCTTACCAAATTTTGGAAAGCCCTTGCTGTCAAAATACATGGTCTCCAGAATTTTTCGATTACTCATGTCTGTATACCCATCCCAACCCATCAAGAAGTAGAACCTCTCCTTTTTGTGCTTTACTGGAAGTATCTCGTAATAGAGAGCTCCAAGCCACTCATCGTGTTCAAATGACTTATTCTCTAGCCTCCTACCCTCATGCTTAGTGTCTACAAGCTCATACCAAGTCTCATCTTTCTTTTGCAAATAACAGAAATAGGAAAACCTTCCCGCTTCTAAAGGCAAGTTCCATGTGAGTAACCGAAATGACTGGTCTGGGCTGTATAAATCTCCAAAATAAGACAGGCTATCTGTACTTTCTTCAAAAGAACCCTTAAGGTTTAAGAAGCATTCAAGAGCTACTTTAAAATCATCATTGAGCTTTTGACGTTGAGGAATGCCTTCTTCAACCAACATCGCTTTGCGAATAGCATGCATACTCTGTAAAACCGAATCAAATTCGGCTTTTTGGGCAAAACTGCCGTGAAACATAAAGCAAAAAAGCAGAGCTGATATAAACTTGAACATTGATTTCATTTTGCGATGTAGCTTTGCAAAGGTAAGAGGGCAAGATAAATGACACAGATGACACTTGAGGAACGAATTCACTCTTTCACTGAATTGGGTGTAGTTTTAAACGAATTACTAAACGGAGAATTGCACCATGAGTTGAGTATTGCATTTGGAGAGCGTTTTTCCGCAGATACGCAAGTAGCGTTTCACCACAATGGCTGGTTTGATCAAACCTCTGTTCATACAGCGATTTCGCACTTACTGCCTTGGCTCAATCAAGAGTCATTATTTGCTTGGACAAAAAGCTACCGTGAGAACTTTGAGCCCAAAGAGTCTAAAACAATTGGAATAATCATGGCTGGTAACATCCCTTTGGTTGGATTTCATGATTTACTAAGTGTTTTAATCTCTGGAAATCGTGTGCTAGCAAAAACTTCTTCTAAAGACCCACTGCTGCCAAAACTTGTACTTGACATTTTAGTAGCTATTGAACCAAAATTTTCAGACTACATAGAGTTAACCGCAGAAAGGTTCAGCTCCATTGATGCCGTTATAGCTACAGGAAGTAACAACTCCATGCGCTACTTTGAGCACTACTTTGGAAAATACCCACATATACTGCGTGGAAATCGAAATAGTATTGCCATACTTAATGGCACAGAGAGTAAAGAAGAACTTCAGTTGTTAGGGGAAGATATCCTCACTTTCTATGGGCTAGGATGTAGAAATGTAACCAATTTGTTTGTGCCTTCAGGATATGATTTTTCCAAGTTTTTTGAGGCCATAGAACCATTAAATGAGGTGAGTCAAAATAAAAAATATGCTAATAATTACGAGTACAATCGCACAGTTTGGCTACTCAATAGTGAAGAAGGGTTGCTAGACAATAATTTCTTAATTATTAAGCCTCAACAAAGCATTGGTTCACCAATAGGCACATTGTTTTACCACTATTACGACTCAACGAAAGAAATAAATGAGCTTTTGGAGCGAGAAGAGAAAAATATACAGTGTGTAGTTGGTAAAGAATATCTGCCTTTTGGAGTAGCGCAGCAGCCAGATTTAAAAGATTATGCAGATAAAGTAAACGTTTTGGATTTTATCTCGTCTCTGCATTAATAGGCCGCGAATTTGCTTATTTTGATTATTGCGCTTAATTTGCCGCCATCAGTAATCTAGGGAAAAACATGACGGAACAGGGACTCTCCGCGTTTTTGGGAACAGTATTGCTTGTTGTCTTTTCAGTGGCCAACCTCCAAGCACAGCTTTGGTCAACGGATTTTGAAGGCACAAATGCAAACGTATCATTGAATACTACAAATTTAGGTGGTGTAGGTACAGCAGGGCAGAATGAATGGATAATCAACTCAGCCTACACTGGTGGAGTTGTAGGTCCAATTACAGTGCCAGCAACTCCAGCACAACCTGCTGCTATTACACCTAACAGCCAAAACTACATGCACATTGTAAGTCAGGCTGGCCAGGTATTAGTACCACCCATTGAGAATGCTCATATAGATACTTCTGCACCCAATGGAGAAACTTATTTTTCAGAAATCTACACTGCTGTTGATGCATCTGCTTTAACAGGTGTAACATTAGACTTTTGGTTTCTGAATAATTCGCCAGCCTCGCAAGCGGAGGTTTATGCAAAAGACGGAGCTACTGGTACTTGGACTTTATTGGCCAATGCAGATTTCACCACCAGTTTAGGACTTGTCCCAACTTGGACACAAACGACTTACCAAGGAAGTGTATTAGACGGCATGGCCGATATATACATAGGTTTTAGATTTGTGAACAGCACCACAGGTTCTGATCAACCCTCTTTTAGTATAGACAACATGTCTATAACAGCCCCTTCGAATGTAATTGCAAATGTTACTTATCCTAACCCGCTTCCAACCCTATTGTGTACTGGAGATACTATTCACTTTAGCGCTCAAACCAGTCCAGCTATTAATTCGTACCAATGGAATTTCAACGGAGCAAATAATGGTCCGCAAGCTTTAATTGGGTCAACTGTAATCTTTGAAGCTGCACTGGTAGCTACACCAACTACCTTTACCTTTGAATTAATCGTGAGTGATGGTATAACTCAAGACGTACAGCAATTTCAGGTAACCGTTAACCCTTGTAACGACCCTACTCTTGATTTCAACGGTTCACCAACATCTATTTGTGAAGGCTCTCAAGTAACGTTTACCAATAATACCATTGCTGGTTCTGCTCCTATCGACAGTATCCGATGGAATTTCCCTGGAGGAACACCTGTTACCAGTACACAAAACAATCCAACTGTTACCTATGGCACATCTGGAAGCTATGGAGTTGAATTGATTATTTATGATAGTAATGGCATTTACGATACGCTGGCTAGTAACTACATTAATGTCTTAGTATGCCCTCCGCCAAATGCAGAGTTTATTGCTACTGCTACTAGACTTTGCCCAGCAGACTGTATTGGTTTTATAGACCAAAGTACCAATATGAATGGTGCAGGTTCAACTTGGTTCTGGCAATTTCCAGGAGCAGACTCAGCTACATCAACGTCTCAAAACCCACAAAACATTTGCTACCAAACCCCAGGTTTGTATGAGGTTATTCTAACAGCAAGTAATATTAATGGATCTGATACACGAGTTAGAACAGGTTATATCCAGGTAGACTCATGTCTAGCACCAATTGCTAAATATGAAGTTGAAAAAGACTCAATCTGTCAAAATACTTGTGTTCAATTCTTTAGCACAGGTATTAGAGAAGATTCGCTGAATTGGCAATTTGACGGAGCTGACTTACCTTACCGTGAAAGCATAGAGCGAAATCCTATAGTATGCTACAGCGATACTGGAAGATTTAATGTTCAGTTGGTTGCTGTAAATGATTACGGTGTAGATGTAGAATTGAGAAGTAACTTTATTTCTGTAGCAAGTTATCCTGAGGTGGATGCGGGTACAGATGAGACTATCATTATAGATTTACCAACACGAATTGAAGCTTTTGGAACAGCACCTAATTTTGTATGGTCACCAGACTATATGATTAATGATGTAAACTCTAGGACACCTACCGTAAATCCACTTGAAAACACCGTGTATTATGTAACAAACATTAATTCTCACGGGTGTAGCGCAACAGACTCCTTGCGAGTATTGGTTAGACAGGAGTATTATGCTGGCGTTCCAGATATTTTTTCGCCTAACGATGACGGAAACAATGATGTGCTATACGTTAAAGGAAACGGTATCACAGATGTAGAGTTCTACGTGTACAGCAGAGCTGGAGAGCTCGTATTCCAAAGCTTCAACCAAGAGTTGGGATGGGACGGTAAGCAGAAAAGTCAAGATTTGAATCCAGGCGTATTCATGTACTTTGCCAAAGTCACCTATCTCAATGGCTTTGAAGAAATCATAAAAGGCGATGTAACCCTCGTTAGATAAGCACTATGAAGAAAATATATTACATCTATTCGGTTGTAGCGTTTTTGTGCTTTTCACTAACGGCTGAAGCACAAGACCCACATTTTTCTCAGTACATGAATAATCCGTTAGAATTAAATCCTGCGAATGCGGGGCTATTTCAAGGAAAGTTCAGAGGAATCATTAATTATCGTAGGCAATGGGAGAACATTGGTAGTGCCTTCCAAACTATAGGTGCTTCTGGTGATTTCCAATTAGCGCAGAATGTATTTGATCAAGATTTATTTGGTGTTGGTGTTAATATAGTACAAGACCAAGCTGGTATTTCTGAGGCTACAAACTTGAATGCGAACCTGAGTGTTTCATACACTAAAATTTTAGATCGATATGCAAACCATTACCTTTCACTTGGGTTTAACGTTGGGTTTGCTCAAAAGGCCCTCACTTTAACAGATTTAAGATGGGATAATCAATGGACCAGTACAGGTTTTGATACATCCATAGACCCTAATGAAGACAACTTGTCTGATGCAACCACGCATGTAGATTTTGGCGGTGGTATCAACTATTACTTCGGGAATTCTGAAGAAACGGTTAAGGGTTATTTAGGATTGGCAGCTTTTCACCTAAACAGACCAGACATCACTTTTTTAGGACAAGAGGAAAAACTTGATACTCGTGTTGTCGTAAATGGTGGTCTTGAATTTGGAAGACAGGGAACTCCAATTAAGTTTTTCCCAAACTTTGTGCACTTTAATCAAGGAACTTCAAGAAATACTATTGTTGGAGGTGATATTAGATTTTTGTTGAAAGGCGGAGCCAAAACAACTGGTTTTTTAAGCTCTTCATCACTAGCCTTGGGAGTCTACCATCGGTTTGGAAGTGCGTTTATTCCTATGGTTAAAATTGCTACTGGTGGGTTTAACATTGGTATTTCATATGATATCAACATTGGAGGCATTCCACGCGCTAACGGTGGTCTCGGTGGTCCAGAATTCACATTAGTCTACAAAGGTGGTTTTGGAAAAGGCAGAACTACACGCAAGGTGAACACCAAGTTCATGTAGGATATTCGTTGCTTTTCTTGCCCCAAAGTGATTTGTTATCATCAACTAATATCACCATATCTGTCTCTACTGTAAGTTGACAAGACAGCCTTAGATACCCATATCTGTGAGCTAGTTTATCATGCAAATGATTGGCATCTATCGGGTTACTTAGTAGCTTGATTCCACATGTAGCACAGAGTCCATTTCCTCCACAATTAAGCCGCTTAGCCCATTTACCATGAGGGTTTATACCATTTACGAGCAGTGCGTCTCTAATGGTCTCTCCTTGATTCGTTTTTATGATCTCACTTTGTCCTGAAGTAAACACTACGCGAATGGTAACCATACGTATTAAACGACTTCAGTAAGGTCATGTTCACTATTAAGGAGTATACTCATAGCATCCTATATCTGGTAATGCATCGCGCATATCTCCTTTTAAGTCTACAGATAAAGTATCTGTAATCACACTATTTCCCTCATCTATGGCAACGGATCCTGCATGAAGCGTAAAATCATTTTCTCCTGTATCTTCAAAAAGCGGATTAAAGTACCCTGGTTGAGATCCAGGATTGATGATACAGTTCAAAAAGGAAAGACCAGGGTCAACCTGCGTAAGTTCGGTTTTAAGTACACAATGATCAAACACCACATCCAAATCTCCACCTTGAATAGAATCTACTTCTAATTCTTCATCGTTGGGTCCATAAAAAATACAGTTGCCAAAAAATACAGACTGATCTCCTATGTATTCAATTGCCTCAGATGAACTTATTTGTATTTGAACGCCATTGGCAGCATACAAAGAACCCTCTTGCCTGCTTCCGTATTGCCAATAATTGGCGAATGTGCAATGTACAAAACGCTGCTCCCCACCACCTGTAGATGCAAAAAGCTGGTTTTGCGAATTGGCTATTAGAGAGTTAGTTCCCTCTACGTTGTAATTCCTCACCAACATCCCAACACCTTCCGTATTGGTGATTGTTGAATTAGTAAATTTCAATTTATTCGATGCTACCTGTGGCGTTCCACTCAAAAAATAATACTCTGCGGAAATGCCAATGAAGCTATTCTCAATCCGCGCGTGATTGAAAATGTGATCATTCGGACTCTCATTTAAAATGATTCTATCCCACTGCCCAGGAAGCTCATTGTAATAATCTTCTAATCGATAACCACGAAAGACAACTTCATTACCCAGTTCGCCTTGTACATTTAAGTTACTTCCTCTGTAAGCCCATAACCCTGCATTCTCATAAAAATGAATTTGGGCACCCGCATTTATTTTGAGATTTATTAATGAATCAATAACAAGGTATCCAAAAATCACATGTGGCTTGTCTGCTGGTAATTCCATATTCACACCAATGGGGAAATACTCGCCATATTCACTCAAAAAAGAAAGTGCTGGAAACCCTGATGGGGTTTGAGTTGGCCTGTAATAGTATGCATCTTGTCCCCACGCTTCAAGAGTCACATCTTGAATATTACCATTGGTTAAAAAGCGCAGAGCATCATAAATTACTAATGGGGCGTTTTGATTAGTAGGGTCTACTGTGACTTCTACAAAAACAAAAGCGCTATCTCCAGAACGTATTTCCAGGTTTTCAACCTCAGGACCTGCTATGCCATCAACATTGAATCTAAAATTTGAACTTGAGCCGTTTACTAACTCAATGCGAGAAATGTTAATAGTACCCTCATTGAAGTTGCGGATGGTAAATCTTCTTGTAGCAGAACCTATCTGTGTAAATACAGTATCAAACGTAAGGGTATCTGTAGAAAAACTTAACCTTGCACCAGTATCAGTTAGCAAGTCATTTTCTTTCTTGCATGAAAGAATAGCGAGCGAACCTACAAGAAGGAATAAGAAATATTGCTTTAGGACCATGGTTTAGCTTCTAAAACAAGAGTACGAAAGTTCGATGAAATTATTTTAACGCTATTCAACTTTTTGATATGATTCATATTCTTATATTTGCGCTCCAATTTTAAGTAGGCAAGATATGAAACAAGGTATTCATCCCGAAGATTATAGATTAGTTGTATTCAAAGACATGAGTAACGATTATTCGTTCCTTTGTAAGTCTTGTGCGGCTACAAAAGATACAGTAACGTGGGAAGATGGCAACGAGTACCCACTGGTAAAGTTGGAGATTTCACACAAGTCTCACCCTTTCTACACTGGTAAAATACAGTACGTTGATACTGCAGGTCGTATTGATAAGTTTAAGAACAAGTACGGTAAGTTCGCAAAGAAAAAATAAGCCTCGGCTTCAATCATATGCAAAGCCCTGTCGGTATCCGTCAGGGCTTTTGTATTTTTTACCCCTAATTCTCGCACATGAAGTTTATTTTATTTGACGATTCTTATACATCAGACCTCTACCCTATTGCGCTTACACGTTCTATTGCCGATATTCGAATTGGCATACTTACCATTAAAGAGAAATGGGAGAAATCATTAGCTACATCAACATTTATTAGAACTGCAGGTTACCTCAGCTCTAAATACGAAGCGACTAACTCTACTGGCGAAGAGGTTATTTTTATCAATGCAGCGGCCTGTCCATCGCCTTCCTTAGTCAATAAAATTAAAAGCTTATCCCTTGGAGAGGCTGTTGTTTGGGGTAGTCGTGTGATTGCGCATCACTGCCTAGATGATAAAAATCCAGAGGATCTTTCGTCATCCCAAACGAAAAAAATAGAGCCTACAGACTATACTCTACTTCGCTATCCGTGGGATATTTTCACAAACAACGGAAGAGAGTTAACAACAGATTACAAATTGCTTACAGAAGGGAGAAACTCTGCCCGCTTAGATCAATCTAATACAGCCTTGGGAAATGAAGTATTCATTGAACCCGGAGCCAAGGTAATGTGCAGTGTACTTAACAGCACAACGGGTCCAATTTACATTGGTAAGGATGCAGAGGTTATGGAAAACTCCGTAATTAGAGGTCCGTTTGCCATGCTAGACCATAGCGTACTAAAGCTGGCTACTAAAATTTATGGTGCCACAACGCTCGGCCCTTACTGCAAGGTGGGTGGAGAAGTAAATAATTCTGTACTCACAGGGTATTCAAACAAAGGCCATGACGGCTTCTTAGGGAATTCTGTAATTGGTGAATGGTGCAACCTTGGAGCAGATACCAATAATAGCAACCTAAAGAATAACTACGGCTTAGTAAAGGCATATAATTATACCGCTAAAGATTACATTAACACCAATCTTCAATTCTGTGGATTAATTATGGGCGACCACTCAAAATCAGGAATTAACACCATGTTTAATACAGGAACAGTAGTAGGTGTTAGTTCTAATATTTACGGAGGTGGATTTCCGCCAAAATACATTCCTTCTTTCTCTTGGGGAGGGGCAGAAGGCTTTGTTGAATTCAAAGCCGAAAAAGCAGAAGAAGTAGCAAAGCGGATGATGGAACGAAGGAGTATGGACTTTACCGAAGTAGACGTACGAATCTTTGAATCCATTAGAAATAGCTGACGAAAAGACAGCAGCTACATCTTGGCATAAGGCTTGAAGTCATTCTCTTTGAACACGGGCGATATAGTTGTTGGCCGATTCACAAACACTACATGAAAAACTTAGATTTCGAACATAACTGGATGGGAATGAGTGATATGCTTAATGATGATGCGGAATTCATACCTCTATTATCCAAAGATGATGAAGCCCAAATGGCTGGAGAAGCCGTTCCTGAGCAACTGCCAATATTACCGATTAGGTACAACGTACTCTTCCCAGGTGTAGTAATACCAATAACTGTAGGGAGAGATAAATCTATCAAGCTGGTAGATGATGCTTATGCAACTACCAAAACCATTGGTGTTGTTGCCCAAAAAGACAGTGAGATAGAAGACCCTGATGCGAATAACTTACAATCCGTTGGTACTGTAGCTCGAATTATGAAGAAGCTCAAAATGCCCGATGGAAGTATCACCATTATAATCCAGGGCAAGAGACGCTTTATTCTTGATGAAATTATTTCTTCTGAACCCTATTTTACAGGAAAAACTCACCAGCTTACTGAAGAGGCTCCTGATCCAGAAGATCAACGATTCAAAGCACTAGAATCAGGAATTCGGGAATTGGCTTTACGAATTATTCAAGAATCGCCAAATATTCCTTCAGAAGCTCAAGTTGCTATTAAGAATATAGAAAGCGCCTCTTTCTTAATCAACTTCATTTCCAGCAATATGAACCGCGATGCTTCAGAAAAGCAAGGTCTTCTGGAGATGACCGACCCCTACAAAAGAGCAGAAAAAGTACTTGAGTACTTGAATGAGGATATCCAGTTATTAGAATTGAAAAACGATATCCAGAGCAAGGTGCAACACGATATCAATCAACAACAACGTGAGTACTTCTTGCATCAGCAAATGAAGCAGATTCAAGAGGAGCTGGGCGGAAGTCCATTGGATCAAGAAGTTGAAGAGTTTAAGAAAAAAGCAAAAAAGAAAAAGTGGTCTAAAGAGGTAAAAGAAACCTTTGAAAAGGAGCTGAGTAAATTGGAGCGAATGAATCCAACTGGAGTAGAGTATTCTATTCAGGCTAATTACTTGGAAACCCTCATAGAACTTCCATGGAATCAATTTACCAAAGACAACTTTGATCTTAAGCGTGCTCAACGTATTTTAGATAGAGAGCATTTTGGCTTGGAAAAAGTAAAAGAGCGAATCATAGAGCAGCTTGCTGTTTTGAAGCTCAAGAATGACATGAAGTCTCCTATCATATGTCTTGCTGGACCTCCAGGAGTTGGTAAAACAAGCCTAGGTAAGAGCATTGCAGAGGCACTTGGAAGAAAGTATACACGAATGAGCTTGGGTGGACTTCGAGATGAGGCTGAAATTAGAGGCCACCGTAAGACCTACATAGGCGCTATGCCAGGAAGAGTAATTCAAAGCCTAAAAAAAGCGGGAAGTAGTAATCCTGTTTTCATTTTAGATGAAATAGACAAAGTTTCTGCAGGACCGCAGGGTGATCCGTCATCGGCTTTGCTAGAAGTATTAGACCCAGAGCAGAATGATACATTCTACGACAACTTCTTAGAGATTAAGTACGACTTGTCTAAGGTAATGTTCATTGCAACTGCCAATAACCTTGCTGCCATTCAACCAGCGTTGAGAGATCGATTAGAAATCATTGAAGTAAACGGCTACACCTTAGAAGAGAAAGCTGAAATTGCAAAAAGACACTTGGTTCCTAAACAGCTCAAAGAACATGGGTTAACCAAAACAGAATTTAAACTCCCAAAAAAAACCATTGAAAAGTTGGTAGAAGCGTACACAAGGGAGTCTGGAGTACGCGGACTTGAAAAACGTATAACCAAGCTCATTAGGCAAACAGCTAAGCGTATTGCCATGGAAGAAGAGCACTCTTCAGAAATCAAACCTAGCGAACTAACACAAATTTTAGGCCCTGGTAGAGAGCGAGACATTTACGAAGGTAATGAAGTTGCTGGTGTTGTAACGGGCTTAGCTTGGACCGCTGTTGGTGGAGATATCTTATACATAGAATCTTCAATAACCCCAGGTAAAGGAAAGCTTACGCTTACAGGTAGCTTAGGTTCTGTAATGAAAGAGAGTGCTGTAGTGGCAATGGAATACCTAAAAGCACACTCACCAGAATTGGGATTAAATGCAGCACTTTTTGATAAATACAACATCCATATTCACGTACCAGAAGGAGCTATTCCAAAAGACGGTCCCTCTGCTGGGATAACCATGCTCACGGCTATTTCTAGTGCCTTTACCCAAAGAAAAGTAAAGAATAAGCTGGCAATGACTGGAGAAATCACCCTACGTGGTAAAGTTCTTCCAGTTGGTGGAATCAAGGAAAAAATTCTTGCTGCCAAACGAGCTAAGATTTCTGAGATTATTCTTTGTGAGCAAAACCGCAAAGATGTAGAAGACATAGACGAGAGGTACTTGAAAGGTTTGACCTTCCATTATGTTTCAGAAATGAAAGAAGTACTTGAAAAAGCATTGCTTAAAACCAAAGTAAAAAAAGCTCTGCGTATTGTTTAATCCTTTGCAAAATAGATAGTGCGCTTATCTTTGGGCATCCGAAACAGAATGTATGCCAAAGGTAGTTCCCTTTAAGGCGTGTAGACCCACACGCGATAAAGCAGGGTTGGTAGGCTCTAGATCTTTCATTGAATACAGTGAAACTGATTTAAATGATAAGCTCATCAATAACCCCTACACTTTTCTTCACGTAATTTATCCAGATTTTGGTACTCCTGGATATAAACCCAATATGGCGAAAGAACGCTTCTTAAGGGTACGGGAAAAGTTTGATGAATTTGTTAGTCATGAAGTTTTCATGAGAGATAATGATTCGAGCATGTATATCTACAGACAAGTTAAAGGTAACCACGTGTTTACGGGCGTTATTGCTGGTGTTTCTGTAGAAGACTATGAAAACGGAAGTATCAAAGTTCATGAACATACCATTACCGCAAGAAAGGAGATGTTTAAGGAGTACCTTAAACAAACTTCCATTAATGCAGAGCCTGTTTTATTAGCACATCCAGACAATGATTCAATAGATTCAATTTTAAACAAAGTTACTGGCTCACGTGCGGAGTATGAATTTACCACCACAGATACGGCAACTCACTACTTATGGTTAGTTACAGATAAAAATGATGTTGCTACTCTACAGAATGCTTATTCAGAAATGAATGCATTCTATATTGCAGACGGACACCATAGGTCTGCATCATCAGCATTGCTAGCAAAAGACCTTTACCAAAATAGTAATGCACAGTATTTTATGTGCTATCTACTGCCAGAAAGCCAAATGCATATATTGCCGTTTCATAGATTCGTAAAAGGATTAAACGGATATACGCCTGCAACCTTTCCAGATGCACTCTCCAATCAATTTGAAGTGATGCACAGTCATGAACCTGTGGAACCTAGCAACGTGCATGAATTTGGTATGTATTTAGACCACAAGTGGTTTAAATTAACACCTAAAACAGGAAGCTTTAACGAAGCACACCCAGTAGCCCATTTAGATTGTAGCATTCTTAATGACTTGGTGCTTACGCCACTTTTGGGAATAGTAGATGCCAAAACAGATAGTAGGATTGCGTATCGTGGGGGCGAGGTATCTATGGGTATGGTTGAACAGCTGGTGAATTCAGGAAGGTTTGATGTTGGCTTTACCCTATATTCTGTAACAATGAACCAATTAAAACAAGTAGCAGATACGAATAACATTATGCCTCCGAAAAGTACCTGGGTTGAACCCAAATTAAGAAGCGGATTGGTTGTCTATGAATTTTAGTAGCGCATAGGTGTTTTGTACCTTTGAACTATGATTCAAAAACGCTTAAAAGAACTCCAGAATTCACTGCCAGATGATGTTCAAATTGTAGCAGTTTCAAAAACCAAGCCCAATACCGATATTTCATCAGCTTATGAAATTGGGCAACGCATCTTTGGCGAGAATAAAGTTCAAGAATTAACAGATAAATACGAACAGCTACCCAAAGATATTGCCTGGCATTTTGTTGGTCACCTGCAGAGTAATAAAGTAAAATATATTGCCCCTTTTGTATCGCTCATTCAATCTTTGGATTCCCTGAAGCTAGCCAAAGAGATCAATAAAAGGGCAAAACAAAACGACAGAAAAATAGACTGTTTACTCCAGGTGCATATAGCTAAGGAAGAATCTAAATTCGGAGTTCCTGTGAGTGATGTATTAGCCTTCTTGGCTTCTGAAACCTTACGGAGCTATTCACATGTTCGCATAACGGGCTTAATGGGCATGGCTACAAATACGGATGATAAAACTCAAGTTGAAGGTGAGTTTAGCAGCTTGAGAACACTTTTTGAAACAATCAAAAAGAATGCGTCAGACTATTTTAATGAACCAGATGCTTTTACAGTTTTATCAATGGGTATGAGCGGAGATTATCCATTAGCTGTTAAAACAGGAAGCAACATGATAAGAGTAGGCAGTTCCATTTTTGGAGCTAGAGAATACAATAAATAGAAGGCATGAAGAAACTAACAGCAACGCAAGAAAAAATGCGTGTTAAAAAACTTGCAGAAGCTCAGAAAGCGTTGCAAAGCGATGATGAATCTGTTGTTCTAAAAGCTATCTCAGAAATTAGAAAGCATGGCGACTCAAGTATTCTAGAGGACTTAGCTGATACTTACCTTAGAATAGACGATCTTGAAATTAGAAGTGCCATTATCAAGTTACTTCACTCATTAAAAGACGATGCTGCCGTAGGCGAACTAATTCGATTATCTGAGATTGAGAAATACGATACCATCCATGCACTTTTACTATCTGCTATATGGGAAAGCGGAATAAACTCTGGTCCTTATTTAATTCCGCTAGTAAAGCGATCGCTAACTGCAAACTATGAATCCTTGTTAGAAATCATGACAATCATAGATAACACGGAAGGGGCGGCTTCTGCTGAACAAATTGAACAGGCATTAGCTATAATTCAAGAGCACCTAGGTGAGGCACCGAAAGATGAAAGGGCTGGACTTTGGGTTACTATTTCCAGATCTTTAAGCGAACAACTAATTGGCTAAGTAATCTGTAACCGCTTTTTCTATTCTTTCTTGAGGGTTGGAATAATCTGCTTTTACAAATGTTTTGCCTGTAATTTGCTCGTAAAGTTCTATGTACCGATTAGAAACTTCCTGAACAAATTCATCGGGCATTTCTGGTATCTCCTCTCCCTCTTTACCTTGAAAGCCATTATCCATGAGCCACTCTCTTACGAACTCCTTAGATAGCTGCTTTTGCTTCTTTCCATCGGCAAAGCGTTTAGCATAGCCATCTGCATAAAAGTATCGTGATGAATCTGGAGTGTGAATCTCATCTATCAGCGTGATTTCTCCGTTCTCATCAATTCCAAATTCATATTTGGTATCTACGAGAATAAGTCCACGATCAGCAGCCATTTGTGTACCTCGTTCAAACAACGCTAAAGTATATGCTTTGAGTTTTTGCCAAACCTCAACAGAAACGATTTCTTTAGACAATATCTCACCTTCTGAGATATCTTCATCATGACCTTCATCTGCCTTAGTGGCTGGTGTAATTATTGGAGATTCAAACTTCTGATTCTCTCTCATTCCCTCTGGCAGGGCTACACCACACAAACTCCTTAGTCCAGATTTATACGTTCGCCACGCATGGCCAACCAAATAACCCCTTACAACCATCTCCAATTTAATGGGTTGGCAATGCTTACCTATAGATACATTGGGATCTATTAAGGCTTCTTTCCAATTAGGTACAATATCAGATGTAGCATCCAGAAAGTGAGAGGCAATCTGGTTAAGCACTTGACCTTTAAACGGAATTCCTTTCGTTAGAATAACATCAAATGCACTTATTCTATCAGATGCCACAACGGCAAGCTTCTGGTTCTCTAGAAAATAAACATCTCTAACCTTTCCGTGGTAAGCTTTAGATTGACTGGGGAAATGAAAATTTGTGTTAACAAGCGCTTTATTCATTATTCTTTGGCTTTTCCTCCGAATCGGAGTCGTATGCATCTATAATTCGTTTTACCAATGTGTGTCTTATCACATCGCGTTCATCCAACCTAATACAGCCTACTCCATTCACACCCTCTAAAATCTTAACCGCATGTATTAGGCCAGATTGGGTTCTTTTGGGGAGATCTATTTGAGAACGATCACCAGTTATTAAAAACTTAGCATTTGCGCCCATTCGCGTAAGAAACATTTTCATTTGCGCCTTTGTAGCATTCTGGGCTTCATCCAAAATAACGAATGCGTGATCTAATGTTCTACCTCTCATAAAAGCAAGAGGTGCAATCTGTATTACTCCCCTCTCCAAGAAATCATCTAGTCGCTCTGCTGGAATCATATCTCTTAGCGCATCATAAAGAGGTTGTAAATATGGGTCTAGCTTTTCTTTCAAATCACCGGGGAGAAAGCCCAAGTGCTCCCCTGCCTCTACTGCAGGGCGTGTTAAAATAATTCTCCGCACTTCTTTGTTCTTAAGAGCTCGTACAGCTAAGGCCACAGCGGTATAAGTTTTACCAGTACCTGCAGGCCCAATTGCAAAGACAAGGTCATTTCTAAAAGAAGCGTCAACTATTTTTTGCTGATTGGGAGTTTTAGCCTTAATGATCAACCCACCTGTTCCATGAATCAAAACTTGATTTTCTGAAGCAGTGCCGTTGTGTAAAGATTCTTGGGTAAGCACACGTTCTATAATTCCGGCACTCAGGAAATTCTTTTGCTTGTGCAAAGCTAATAAAAGCTCCATTTTTGATTTAAAGAGCTGTAACTCCCTAGCCGTGCCATTTGCCTTTAGCTCATTGCCTCTAGCTATAATTTTGAGCTTTGAAAAGTGAGACTTGATAATGTCTACATGTGAATTATTTACTCCAAATACTTCAACGGGGTTGGCGGTATCAAACCGAAATGATATCTCTTGCACATTCGAATCTATTGATGGTGGAGGGTTAAACAATTGCTACTTTTGCAAAAGTAAAATTAACCGACTTAATCCGATAGTTTTTTCTCAATATGGCATTGATTACGCTCACTTCTGATTTTGGTGTTTCAGACTACTACGTTTCGAGCGTTAAAGGATTTATTTATAGTGAGTTACCAGTTGTTAATTTGATAGATCTTTCGCATGGAGTAAAAAGAGATGACATTGCTGGTGGAGCATTTACGGTTAAACAAGCTACAAAATCATTTCCTGAAGGCTCAATCCATATCATCAGTGTTAATCCAACGACATCCGAAGACTCGCCATATGTTGTGGTAAAGCATAAAGGGTCCTTCTTTATTGGAACAGATAATGGGTTCTTCTCACTTTTGATCAACGGTGAACCTGAACAAGTATTTGAGATTAGAACTCCAGATAGCGATGCACATGCGTTCCCCATGCGGGATGTATTTGCAAAAGCAGCGTGTCACCTTGCACGTGGTGGCGCACCTGAACTTCTTGGACCCAAATTGAATAGCATAAAACAAATGATGCCCTTTGAGCCAATTATTCAACAAGATAGCATTAGAGGCATCATTAGGCACATTGATGGATTTGGAAACTTAATTTCTAATATACCCAATGAGTTATACGCTCGAATAGCAGGCAATAAACCCGTTCAAATTTCATTGCGAAGCGCCCAGTATACCATACGCAAAGTTTGTGATGCCAATGAACAAGTTGCACAAGGAGATTTGGCTTGTTTTTTTGGTGGTAGCGGATTCTTGGAAGTTGTCATACGCTCTGGAAGTGCAGCTCAATTATTAGGTCAAAGTGTTAACGATAGTATTCTAATCCAATTTGGTAATTAGCTATGATTCGCATTGTAAAAATGTCTTTCAATCCTGAATATATTGAAACGTTCAAGCAACTTTTTAATGAAAGAAAGCATAAAATAGGCTCATTTCCAGGGTGCTCAGGTGTTCGCTTACTTCAAGACAAAGCAAACCCAGGTATTTTCTTCACCTACAGTAAATGGGACAGACCAGCTTCTTTGGAAATATATAAACAAAGTGAGCTTTTCCAAGAAACGTGGAGGCTAACGAAAAAGGGCTTTAACGCTAAACCCCTAGCATGGAGCGTTGAAGACATCAACGGCTTTGAGTAACCTTAAACCGTCTGGCTTCTTATTCTATTGCAGGTTTTAGATAAAACTGTATCTTTGTAGTCCTTTTAAAACCTTTTATGATGAAAAGACTATGTACCCTTTTGGTAGTCTCTCTTGCCCTTATTTGTTTGAGCCCGATGGATGTGTTAGCTCCACCAGCTATTCCTACACCAAACGGTCCAGGTGGTGGATTCACCCCAATAGATGGAGGTTTAAGTTGTTTGCTGGTAGTGGGAGTTACGCTTGCGATTGGAAAGAAGTTTAGGAACAGTTAAGTATTATATTATTTGTTAAAAGAAAAAGCCTCTGATTACTCAGAGGCTTTTTCTTTTAACCTAACCTAATTTTAACCTAAAACAACCCACAGCATTTCGCGGGGTGCAAAAGTATAAATTCCAGGAACGTAAATTACAACTTACTCCATTCTTAAAGTTTCTTATAGAAAAGTGATAATTCTGTCTCCCCTTCTACATGCAGGTAGTTGGCAATATCAACAGTAAGTGTTTTATTAAGAGCTGCTTTGGCACCAGATTTCAACCTTCTATTGAAAGAGTTAAGCGCCTGATGTAAGTTTCTATATAATTCAATATCTCGGTATCCTAAGGTTAGAAGAACGTCTAACGCGTCAATCCGAACGTTGAAATCTACGCTCTCATGGGTGAGCTCTACCAATCCTGTAAAGGCTTCCTTTTGCCCCTGCTGAAGTTGATATTGATAAAAATAAAGCTGAAGTTCAGGATAGGATTTCACTCGCGCTTCAAGCTTTTTAACTTCACTAGCTTCTAAAACCACTCTTTCTTTAATTAGAGCCACCAAATACCATTGAACAGAGCGATTGTCTAACGACTCCAACTCCGTTGTTTCAACCAAAGAATATGTATGTTCAGGATACCTCAGCAAAACCGCCTGTTTCGTGCTAGAAAAAGCTGCTCTAATCATGAGACCTTCTAAATCCTTTAATGACACGGATTTGGGTCTTTGTTCTATCAATTTGGACACAACGTAATCAGATTGCTCCGACTCAATCACCTCTTTAACCAGCTTACCTGATAGTGCACCTCTCTTTCCAAGTTGCTCCAGAGCATCTGCTCTGCTAAGAATGGAACTCCCTGACGAAGCCAAATCAGCCAAATGCTCTTCACTTCTGCTTTTCCATTTCCAATTTACAAGTAGGTGTCGATGCATATCAACTTCTACCCAGTCTAATTTCTCTGGAGAAACTTCACTCAATGCAATTACCGTATCTCCCGTAATCTTGTAAACACACTCTTGGTATGTCCCTTTCTCCTTTATTGCCACAGGTACACTCAGTGTAAAGGGTAAATCAACGGAACCAGAATCGTACTTGAAAGACAGGTATGTACCATTTTTTCCTGAGTAACTGTTCAACAACTCCATGGTGATACTTGGCTCGCTACCTTTATATACCCATTGACTGAAAAAGTTATCCATGGACTTACCACACACTTCATGAAAACTTCTCAGAAAATCGTGGGTGTAAATCGTTTGAAAGGCATGCTTTTTCAAAAAGTGCTTGATTGTTGCTTTGAAACAATCCTCTCCAACTTCATCTTTTAGCATGCGTAGCACCGTAGCAGCTTTCATGTAATGCCTGGAGGAACCTGCTCTGCTATCCGTAATGGGATAATCATCGGCTTTGCCCGCTTGGAGCGCCATTATTCTATTTGACTCTGCCAATAGCACCCCCTCTTCCTCGCCTAAATATTCTCCTTGCCATAAGGTATGAAAATACGTAGCAAATCCCTCGTGCAACCAATGTCCTTCAACAGAGCCAGAGGTGATCAGGTTCCCAAACCATTGATGGGCCATTTCATGAGCGTTTACGTAGATGTAGTTATTCGTTCTGTATTCGGTTGAGTTTATGTAGTATTTATCTGAAAAAATAGTGGCTGTCGTATTCTCCATAGCTCCGTATAAAAAATCGTGCACAGGAACTTGAGAATAGCTTTCCCATGGATATGGAATGCCCGTATAATCCTCCAAAAACTCCATGAGCTCAGTGGTTCCCCTAAATGTAGGCCCCATATTCTCGGGTGCGGAGTTGTAGTACCAATTTCTAATGGGTGTTCCCGCAGAAGTCATCACAGAATCAATTCCGTAATCTCCTATGGCAATCATCACCAAGTAAGAGCTATGTGGTTTCTGCATGGCGTAGTGTACGCGTTGTTTTGAACCTACAACCTCCTTAGATAACAAGGTACCGTTAGATAAAATGCTGAAACCAGTATCAAATGTGATGATGGTTTCTGTGAGTAATTTATCACTCAAATCGTCAAAGTGAGGAAACCAATGTCTGTTATCAATTCCTTGCCCCTGAGTCCAGACCTGCTTGGGTGTTTTTCCTGAAGGATCATGCCAGCCCGTAAAGTACATCCCCTTCTTAGGGTAGGCTTTGTAGAACACCTTCATATGATGACTATCAAGTCTTTTCCATGGTATATCTGGAAATATGGCTACTCCTTTGTCAAAAACCTTGAACGCTATCTCTTTATCATCTAATAAAATAGAATCCACCGGAATTCTTGGTCCATCTATCCAAAGAGAATCCAACTCTTCTCTAATAACAGTAAACGAAAGTGCTACAGACCCTTGAATTGATTTTTCAAACGGATCAATATCAATACTGATGATTGCTTTTTCAAAATCTACCCAACGCTCACGTGGGATGGACTTATCATCATGAATTCTACACTGTAATTCTTGTGCTATTATATGTTGATAGGAAAGGAGAAATAAAAGAAAAAGTATTAATCGATTATTCATGATTCAGATATACTGGTGCGAAAGGTCGCAAATTATATTTGCTGGCCATAACCTCACCGTATGCGCCAGCAGAGCGAATAGCAATTAAATCCCCTCGCTTTAATTTGGGCAATTCAACTTCCTTTCCAAAAATATCGCTCGACTCACAAATAGGACCAACAACATCATACTTATCGGTCTCAACTTGGTTATTAAGAGCATCAATACGATGATAAGCTTGATACAAAGCTGGTCTTATCAATTCAGTCATTCCTCCATCTACAATGGCAAACTTTTTCTTAAGCCCTTCTTTAACGTACAAGACCCGTGTAACCAAATCTCCCATATGCGCAACAAGTGCTCTGCCAAGCTCAAAGTGAATCTCTTGATTAGGTCTAGGTTCTAAAAACTCATTAATTGTAGAAAAGAATGCTTCAAAATCTGGTATCTCAGAAGGGTTACCGTAGTTTACTCCCAATCCTCCACCCAAGTTAATATGCTCAAAGCGTACACGGTGTTCAATGAACCAACTCTGTATTTCATTTACGCGCAAACACATATGCTTAAAGGCAGATAAGTCTGTGATTTGAGAGCCTATATGAACATGGAGTCCAACCACTTTTATATAATCCAAAGAATTTATCAAATCAATCAATCTTGAAAACTCCCAAGGATTAATTCCAAACTTATTTTCTTCTAAGCCAGTAGTGATATACTTGTGGGTATTGGCTTTTACATCTGGGTTCACACGAATGGCAACCTGGGCTTTCTTTCCGTAATTCTTTGCTAATGTATTGATTATTTCCAGCTCTGGTAGTGACTCAACATTAAAGGTGAATATATCGTGCCTTAGTCCGATTTGAATTTCGTGGTCTGATTTACCAACTCCTGCAAAAGCAATTTTATTGGAAGAAAAACCAGTTTCTATAGCCCTTTCAACTTCCTGCCCGCTTACACAGTCTGCACCGAATCCCGCGTCTGAAATGATTCTTAAAACCTCCTCATTGGCATTTGCCTTAACTGCGTAATGTACGTGATAGCCAAATGGTTTTGCAGCAGACAAACAGGCAGAAAGCGTATTTCTAAGCACACCTAAATTGTATAAATAAAAAGGTGTTGCTGGCACCTCTTGATTGCTCCATGGTAACTTCACCGCCATCACCACTCGAATAATTCGTTATTCAACACTTCAAGCGCCTCTTTCTTATGCTCACTTCTAATGAGAACAGAAACATTGTTCTTACTTCCGCCATACGAAATCATGCGCAAAGGAATTGCGCGCAGAGCCGATGTAATCGCAGCGGCAAATCCTGCCTTCTCATTAATAAAGTCGCCTACAATGCAAACAATGCTTAGGTCATGGTCTACCTCAACAGCACCAAATTTCTCTAAGTCTTTCACAATTTTTTCAAGGTTAGAAACGTCATCTATGGTAAGCGATACGGCTACTTCAGAAGTGGTAATCATATCTATGGGTGTTTTGTACCATTCAAACACTTCAAAGACCGAGCGCAAAAACCCATAAGCCATGAGCATCCGGCCAGATCGAATTTTTATGGCTGTAATTCCGTCTTTAGCCGCTATGGCTTTAATACTATCTCTATTAGACTCATTGGAAATTAGCGTTCCGTAGGCTTCAGGAGCCATGGTATTCTTGAGTCTAACCGGAATATTCTTGTCTTGAGCTGGACGAACACTGGAAGGATGCAAAATTTTAGCTCCGAAATAGGCCAACTCGGCCGCCTCTTCAAACGAAAGGTTTTTGATAGGTTTAGTTCTAGCCACAACGCGAGGGTCGTTATTGTGCATACCATCAATATCCGTCCAAATTTGAATTTCTCTAGATTGAATTGCTGCACCTACTAATGAAGCCGTAAAATCGCTTCCCCCACGTTTCAGGTTGTCTATTTCTCCGTATGTATTTCTGCAAATGTATCCTTGGGTTACAAAAACATCGGTGTTTGGCTTTTCTGCAAGTAACCTTTCTAAGTTGACTTTAATGAAGTACTCATCTGGATCTCCGTTTGTATTGGTTCGCATGAAGTCTAAAGCAGGAAGAAGTGTGCATGATATACCTTGTTCTTCACAGTATAAGTTAAACAGTGCTGTACTCATTAGCTCTCCTTGAGATAAAATGGCTTGTTCTTCATAAATGGTGAACATGTCTTTACCAAAGGCTTGCATGTGGTTCATGTGAGCCTCTATAAAATCATAAGCGGTTGCTTTGAAAGTATTTGAGACATGTAACCCATCTATGAAAGTCTTGTAATGACTCCACAACTCGTTGATCTTTGACTTAAAAAGCACAGATTCCTTGGCGTAGAGATGTTTTGAAAGCTCTTCTAATACATTGGTTGTTCCTGAGAGCGCAGAAAGAACAACAATTTTTCTACCCCCTTTGCGAATAAGGTCAGCTACTCGCTTCATATTTTCAGGAGACCCAACAGAGGTGCCTCCAAACTTCATTACTATCATATGCTTGTTGAAATAGGCTACAAATCTATGAGAATGGGCAATTCTGGGAAATTTAATCCATTCCTACATCGGTATTGCCAAACTTGACTCACTCCTATCAAAAACCCTAAATTTGGCGGCCTTAAATAAGACTATGCGAACGTTACTTCTTAAAGAAATAAACGCGTTTTTAAGTTCATTAATCGGATATGTGGTGATAGCCGTATTCTTGGCTGCCATTTCCCTTTTTATGTGGGTATTTCCAGGCAATATGAATGTATTGGATGCTGGATACGCTAATATTGATACGCTGTTCATTATTGCCCCTTGGGTATTCATTTTTCTAGGGCCAGCAATTACTATGAGGAGTTTTTCTGAAGAACAAAGAACAGGTACTCTTGAGCTTCTGCTCACTAAGCCACTGAGTGATGCGCAAATTATTCTAGCTAAATTTTTTGCTGGTTTTCTGCTAATGCTTTTTTCTTTATTACCAACGCTGGTATACTATTACACAGTAAGTGATTTAGGTTTTCCTCCTGGGAATATTGATACGGGTGCCATGTGGGGTTCTTACCTTGGCTTACTCTTTTTATCTGGTGGTTTCGTAGCCATTGGTATTTTTGCTAGTGCCCTCAGCAATAACCAGTTGATATCATTCATTATCGGTGTTTTCCTCAGCTTCTTCTGTTACATTGGTTTTGAGCAAATTGCTGCTTTTGACTTATTCGGAACCTTTGATGGAGTTATCTTAAACTTAGGTATTAACGAACACTATATCTCTATGAGCAGAGGCGTTATTGATACACGCGACTTGTTTTACTTCGCTGGGCTCATGGCTTTTTTCTTGTTACTCACACAGTATAAACTTCAAAGCAGAAAGTGGTAATGAAGAAAAGATTATCGGCATCGAGCAAGCGAAAAACTGCAGATACTATTCGGCTAATTGCTAGTGTTGCCACTATTGTGCTCTTAAATTACATAGGGCAATTCATTTTTGAGCGGTTCGACCTAACAAGAGAAGGACGATTTTCGCTTACCTCAGCCACAGAACTTCAGCTAGAAGAGCTTGAAGATATTGTTTTTGTGCGTGTTTATTTGTCTGGAGAGTTACCTGCTAACTTTAAACGTTTACAAAGTTCAACACGTGAAATGTTGGATGAGTTTAGAGCATTTGGTGGTGATAATATTCAATATGAATTCGTAGACCCTTCAGAAAATCAAGACCCTGAGAAGCGTCAAGCCGTATACCGCGAACTTTCAGAGAAGGGGTTGCAGTATACCAACATTCGAATGAATGAGGGCGATAAGCGCTCAGAGCAAATCATTTTCCCTGGAGCTATCATCAGCTACCGTGGTAAAGAAATCCCTGTTCAGCTTCTAAAAAGCCAAATTGGTTCCGACCCAGAAGTGATGCTAAATAACAGCATCCAGCAACTGGAGTATGAACTTATGAGCGCCATAAAACGAGCAACTTCAACTTACGAAAAGCGTATCGCTATTCTGGAAGGTCACGGTGAAATAGGTGAGTTAGAAATAGCAGATATCACAGAAGAATTAGACCAGTTTTATGCCGTAGAACGTGTAGAAATTGATGGTAGGTTAGATGCTTTGAAGCTTTTTGATGCCGTCTTAATCGCGGGACCAGACTCTGCTTTCTCAGAGAAAGATAAGTACATGATTGATCAATTCATCATGCGCGGTGGCAAAGCATTATGGCTTGTTGAGCCAGTTGTTGCTAACATGGATAGCATTCGCAAAACGGGTATAACACTGGGCCTACCAAGGGAGTTAAACTTAGATGATCAGTTATTCAAATATGGAGTTCGAATAAATAGAGATTTCATTTTGGATTTGCAGGCTCTTCCCATTCCTATAGTCACGGGTATGATTGGAAACCAACCTAAGCAAGAGTTCTTTCCTTGGTATTACTACCCGTTACTCATGAGCAAGAGCAATCACCCCATTGTAAACAACATAGATGCGGTTATGACCAACTTTATCAGTTCTATTGATACAGTTGGTGCTCACACTGTAACGAAAACACCGTTATTAGTGTCATCGCAGTATAGTAAGATTGCTAATGCACCCCATCGCATATCATTAAATATACTGAGAGAAGCACCAGACGAAAGACAATACAACAAGGGAAACAGAATTGGTGCCGTATTATTAGAAGGTGAATTTGAATCGGTTTTCAAGAATCGTTTGAGTCCAGCAGTTACCCAAAACCCTGAATTCCGCTATTTAGAGAGCAGTGAACCCACCGCTATGATTGTTATCTCAGATGCAGATATTATAAGAAACAGAGCCAATCCTGAAACGAAAGAATTTTACGCATTAGGGTTCGATCGATACACAAAAAGAACATACGGAAACAAAGAGTTTTTGAGCAATTGTATGAGTTATCTGTTGGATGATGACGGTCTTATACTCGCGCGTTCCAAGGAATTCACTATTCGATTATTGGATAAGCAACGAATAGATAAAGAACGGACTCGCTGGCAAATATTCAATACAGCTATACCTATCACTATGGTACTAATCTTTGGATTTGTACACGCCTACTTACGCAGAAGAAGATTTGCGAAACGATAAAAGAACATGAAGAAAACAGGAATTTCTTTGCTCATTCTTGCCATATTGGCTGTAGGAGCATACTTCTTAACTCAAACTAAAACTGGCTCTACGTTAGAAGCAGATGAACGCAACTTTAGTTTAGAAGATACAGCTAGCATAACGCGTATCTTCATGGCTGATAAAAAAGGTAATAACGTCTCTCTTTCGCGTTCAGAGACAAAAAATTGGGTAGTAAACGATAAAGCTAAGGCTAGGCCAGATGCGGTCAATCTTCTCTTGGAAACCATTAACGCGTTGAGAGTGAAAGCTCCCGTATCAAAATCAGCATATGATCGAGTAATTCGTAACCTGGCTTCTAATTCTACCAAAGTTGAAATTTACATGGGAGACGAAAAGCCCTCAAAAGTATTTTACGTAGGCGGACCCACACAAGAACATACAGGAACTTATATGCTGTTAGAAGGCGCGTCCAAACCTTTTGTGATGCATATTGAAGGTTTCTTTGGATTCCTCACTCCTCGCTTCTTTGTAAATGCCCAACAGTGGCAAAACAATGGAGTATTCAACTATGAGTACGGAGATATAAATGTATTGAACGTTCAATACCCCATTGAAGAAGAACGCGGGTACCAAATAAAAGCGATTGACAGTGTTAAGTATGGTTTTTACACAGCCAAAGGCGATGCTGTAGAAGAGTTTAACGCAGGGGCTGTTGCAGGGCATCTTGCTTTATTTGACGATCTTAACTTTGAAGGATTCGAAGAGACTAAGAGTGAACAGTTTATAGACTCTGTCAAGAGCAGTGTGCCGTATAAGGTAATAACTGTGTTGGATAAATCTGGTGGCAAGCGAGAAGCTAAATTCTTCAAAAAACCGATGCCTCCAGGTAGCGTTGACTTTGATTACAATCCACTGTATTACGATGCAGACCGTATGTACATTCTAATTGACAACGAGAGATTTGTAATTGGTCAATACTTTGTATTTGATAAAATAGATGCAGAGTTTAAGCAATTTCTTTTGCGGGAATCCTGAAAACCTGTTGAAAAAAAGGATGCAAATCACTAAGGCTTAAAGCAATTACCTATTGCTATGGGCTATATTTGTCTCTTTGAGAACGCAAAAGCTACAGATTACATGAAATTCATTGTCTCAAGTTCATCATTGCTCAAGCAATTACAGGCAATTAGCGGTGTATTAAATAATAACAACACCCTGCCTATTCTAGATAATTTTTTGTTCGAAATCAAAGGTGAGGAGCTCGTGGCTTCTGGTTCTGATTTGGAAACAACCATGACCACCACTATCAAGCTAGATAAAGCTGAGAAAGACGGTATTGTTTGCGTGGAAGCACGTAAGTTGGTAGATGTTTTAAAAACATTTCCAGATCAACCCTTAACATTTACAGTAGATGAGGAATCTCATGGCATTGAAATTTCGTCTGATAACGGTAAATACAAGCTTAGCGGTTTCAACGGTGAGGAATTCCCAAAACTTCCAACAGTTGAAGATCCAAGCAAGTTAACGATAGAAGCAGGTGCATTATTCAATGCAATCAATAAAACCATATTTGCTACAGGTAACGATGAGTTAAGACCTGTGATGTCTGGTGTTTACTTAGAGTTAGGTACAGATAATATCACGTTTGTTGCTACAGATGCTCATAAATTGGTGCGCTACCGCAGGTTAGATGCTAAAGGCGATAAGAATGCCACGTTCATTATGCCAAAAAAGCCACTAAACTTATTGAAGAGCATCACTAGCGGATTGAACGCTTCTGTTGATATTGAATACAACGAAACAAATGCCTACTTTAAAATGGATAACGTTGAGTTGATTTGTCGCTTAATAGACGGTAAATACCCCAACTATGATGCGGTCATTCCAAAAGAAAACCCTAATAAACTTACGATCAGTAGAACAGCATTCTTAAGTTCAATCAAGCGTGTGTCTATTTTCTCAAATAAGACTACACACCAGGTACGCTTAAAAATTGCGGGTAGCGAATTAAATATATCTGCAGAAGATCTAGATTTCTCAAATGAAGCTGCTGAACGTCTTACTTGTGAATACAATGGAGAAGATATGGAGATCGGGTTTAACTCTCGTTTCCTAATGGAGATGTTGAATAACCTAGAGTCTGATAATGTGGTATTAGAAATGAGTGCCCCAAATAGAGCTGGTCTGTTGTTACCTGAAGTATCTGAAGATGAAGAAGAAGTATTGATGCTAGTTATGCCGGTTATGCTAAATAGCTAGGAGCAGTTTATTTTACGACTTATGCCCGGAGGAATTGCCCTTCGGGCTTTTTTGTTCCTCTACTTTTTCTTGGGATTTTGAAGGCTTAAACACATATCGAATGAATAGTGGCCTTGCCTTGGGGGTTAGATTTTGCTCTCCTTTCCAGTATTGCTCTCCATATTTTTCTTCCAGATTTTCTAAGCCATCATCTAAATGAAAGCGTTTGCGTTGTGGTCCTTCTTTTCGATATACAAATGCCATAATTAGACCAAGTACTGCTCCAAATAAGTGCGACTCCCAACTTATACCGTCTTTAATAGGAAATATTCCCCAAACCAAGCTTCCGTATAAAAAGGCAATAAGCAATGAAATACCCATCATATGCGTATTCCGATTAAATACTCCGCCAAAAAACAGGAAAAAGGCAAACACATAAACCAATCCGCTAGCTCCTATGTGGAAAGAAGGCCTTCCTCCTACCCAAACCCACAAACCAGATATGAGCACCCCATACAGCCAAATAGACCATGAGGCCTTTTTATAGTAGTAAAAAAGAGCAGTGCCTAACAGAAATATGGGGGCGGAATTATTTATTAAATGCTTCCAGTCTCCATGAATAAAAGGACTCAAAAGAATACCTCTAAGGCCAATCCAATCTCTTGGATGCACACCATAGGTTACAAAACTCTTATCCAAGAATATACTGGACACATGAACTGTCCACATTATGGCCACAAACAAAGCTGGAAACCATAAAGAGGTTATCAGTCTTCTACCATCTGGCTTTTGGAGCAATTGCATGATTTCTATACGGATATATCACCCTAAAAGATGCAACTAGTTCGTGTACTCATCATCCTCGTCATCAAAAGAGAACATAGAATTCATGATATCTTTAAAGTTCAATCCTGTGTCCATTTGATGTTTAGAGAGAAGGCTAAATTCTGCTAAACCATGCAGTATGAGTTCCATAAACAGGAATTGTTCAGAAGCATCTGCCTTTGGGTGATATTTCTTAACTAGGTCTAATAATCCAGGAATCTCAATCAATACAGAATGATACTTAGCATCTGGTAAGTCGTTCAACAACTCAATTTCATGAGTGTTAAACCAGCGAATGATTCCTTCAAACGGATTTTCTTCTTTTCTACGTTTAATCATTTCAGGATCTGGAAAGAACTGTGGAAATGTCTTTCTTATCACTTTTGAGATGAGACGGTACGAAACACCAATAGCTCCTTCTTGCTCACCTTCGTAAACCAACTCCACCTTACCTGTAATGGCAGGTATTATACCTACTAAATCACTTAGTCTTGCCGTAGTTCGCTTTTCATTATTGATAATCGCTCTGCGCTCTGCTGCACTTACTAAGCTTTCATAAGCACTAATGGTTAAGCGAGCAGAAACCCCAGATTTTTGATCTATAAACTCACTGTCTCTAGCTTCAAAGGCAAGTAGCTCTATCATGTCATGCAATATATCTGCAACATGTACTTTCTTCTCTTGATGCTCTGTGAGCTTAGCTTCTTGTAAGGTGATTTTCTTGCTCACCTCTATAGATTTTGGATAGTGGGTAATAATTTGGCTCTGAATACGATCTTTTAAAGGAGTGATAATTGCTCCTCTATTGGTGTAATCTTCAGGATTTGCCGTAAACACAAACTGCACATCAAGCGGTAACCTCAGCTTAAATCCTCTAATTTGAATGTCTCCTTCTTGGAGAATATTAAACAGCGCTACCTGAATTCTAGCTTGTAAATCTGGCAATTCATTAATCACAAAGATTCCTCTGTTTGCATTTGGAACCAAACCAAAATGAATCACACGTTCATCGTTGTAACTTAACTTAAGGTTAGCGGCTTTTATGGGGTCAACATCGCCAATGAGATCTGCTATGGTTACATCTGGTGTAGCTAACTTTTCTGTGTACCGCTCATCTCTGTGTATCCAATCTACTGCCGCTTTGTCTCCATTTTCTTCTACAGACGCTCTTCCTCGTCTGCTCAACGGTTGCAGTGGATCGTCATTCAAGTCTCCATCAGTCAAAATAGGAATCCATTCATCTAGCAAACGTACCATCGCCCTTGCGATACTCGTTTTAGCTTGACCTCGAAGCCCCAATAGATTGATGTTATGCATTGATAGAATGGCGCGCTCTATGTCGGGAATTACGGTATGCTCATAACCAAGCACATCATGAAAAACAGATTCTCTCATTCTCATTTTATCCATGAGGTTTGAACGCAGTTCTTCTTTTACTGATTTGGATATGTAACCAGATTGTTTTAGTTCGCCAAGTGTCTTAATCTGAGGTTTTGATGGTATGCTCATCTCGTATTTCTTCTTCTATTGTTTTCGTAATCTTCAAAAATGAAATTTCCCAATCCTTTGAGACTTGTGTAGAAGGCTTTGCCTTGATTTGCCTGAGTAAACTCTTCTACAAACTGCTGTAAATATGGGTCTCTCGCAATCATAAAGGTGGTAATAGGAATATGAATTTTTTTACACTGAACCGCTAAATTCAAAGTCTTATTCACGATTTTTGGATCTAGCCCAAAACTATTTTTGTAGTATTCTCCATCTATTTTTAAGCAAGAGGGTTTACCATCTGTAATCATGAAAATTTGCTTATTTGGATTCCGTCTTCTACGCAATAAATCCATTGCTAATTCCAGTCCAGCTACGGTGTTGGTATGGTATGGACCAACCGATAAATACGGTAAATCTTTGATGCTTACTTGCCAGGCATCATTACCAAAAACCACGATATCCAGCGTATCATTTGGGTAACGTTTGGTGATTAGCTCACTAAGGGCCATAGCTACTTTTTTCGCAGGAGTAATTCGATCTTCTCCATACAAAATCATAGAGTGTGATATATCTATCATTAGCACAGTAGAAGCCCTGGTCTGCTGTTGATTCTCAACAACTTCTAAGTCATCTTCAGAGAGGTTAAAGTTTCCTATCCCATGCCTCACTTGAGCGTTTTTGAAGCTCTGTGTAAAATCTATTTGTTCAGACTTATCTCCAAATCTAAACGGCCTTCGATCTGTAGTGCGCTCATCTCCTGCTCCGGCTTCTTTAGAACGATGCTTTCCAGAAGCTGCTCTTTTCATTTTGCCAAACACCTGATCCAGCGCACGTTGCCGAATAACTTGTTCGCTTTTGGCGGTGATCTTTCGTTTGCCTGGGCCTTGACCTTTGCCTGAGCCATCATCTATAAATCCTTTTTGCTTGAGCTCTTCAATAAAATCATCTATTGAATAATCTTCATTGGTTAGATTGTGTTCTCTATCTACCTCCTTCAACCAATCTATTGCTTCGTCTACATCTCCGTTGGTGTAAACGAGCATTTCCATGAAAATATCTAGTAATTGGTCAAAAAGCGACCGCTCATCTTTCTCTGATGTATACTTTGAGAATTGGTATCCAATCATTCTTCTAAGGTAGCGTTTAGAAACGTTTGACTAATATAACTTTGCGGCCCCCAAAATAGTTTCGAGTAATTAAGATTTATCGTATTAACATGGAGATTCAACAACAAACAGCAACATACATTCTCGATTTTCTCATAGGCATAGGCGTTCCTAAAGACATTGCTATTTACGTTAAGCTTATTCTTCTTGTTGCTCTCCTCACCCTAGCAGTAGTGCTGGTAGACTTTATCACACGCAGTATCTTAATCAATACACTACATCGTTTTGCGGCTACCACAAAATCTAAATGGGATGATTATCTCATTCAAAGCAAGGCTACAAATAACTTAAGTCACATTATACCTAGCATTATCATTCTACAGGGTGTTCCGTTTGTCTTTGAAGACTTTCCAAGACTAATTCCTATAGCCGTAGAGATAATGGATGTGTATATCATTATCCTGGTTATATTACTTATTCGCTCAGGTTTAAACGGCACCAAAGCTTTCTTGAAAACGCGTGAAAGCTTTAAAGACAAGCCCATAGACAGCTATGTACAAGTTGTAAATATTATACTGTACTTTATTGGAGGCATTCTTATTTTCTCTGAGCTTACAGGAAAAGATGTATGGACCTTCTTCACTGCTTTGGGGGCAGCATCGGCTGTGCTTTTATTGATTTTCAGAGATACGATCATGGGCTTTGTAGCGAGTATCCAAATGAGCTCATTTGACATGGTTAGAGTGGGCGACTGGATTTCTATGCCATCTTATGGTGCAGATGGTGATGTTATGGAAATTAACTTAACCACTGTGAAAGTTCAAAACTGGGATATGACTATTACCACCATTCCTACTTATGCATTAATAAGCAATTCTTTCAAGAATTGGCGCGGTATGCAAAGCAGCGGTGGGAGACGCATAAAACGAGCTTTGCATGTAAAACAAAGAAGCGTTCGGTTTCTAAACAAAGAAGATTTACCCAAATTCAAGCAAATTCAATACTTGAATCAATACATTACAGATCGGCAACAAGACATTGACGCCTACAATGAGAAAATAGGGGCTGATAAAACCTTATCTATAAACGGTAGAAACCTTACGAACCTAGGTCTTTTCAGAAAGTATATGACAGAATACTTAGAGAACCATTCTGCCCTAAATAAAGAGATGACTCTTATGGTACGCCAACTTGAGCCAACGGATAAAGGTATTCCCGTTGAGATTTATTGTTTTAGCTCAGACAAACGCTGGGTTAGTTATGAATATATTATAGCAGATATTTTTGACCACGCTTTGGCCAGTATTCCTTATTTCGAATTGGAATTATTTGAATCTCCAACTGGAGCAGACTTCGCCAAACTTAAAGGGTAAGTTTTTCCTTTACCACAGGAAATATGCGTTCTACCCATAGGCTGTATTGATCACCTGATGGGTGCAACCCGTCTGGGGCTACCAAGGTTGGCTCCTCAATGCCTGCTTCTGATATATCTGTAATATACACATAACTAATTCCATAAGAAGCGCAAACACTATCAATGGCTTGATTGTACAAAGCTAAGTCTGCTGAAATGTTGGTTTGATTTGATTGGCCGAAAGGGGTGTAACCATAATCTGGAATACTCACTACAAATACACGGTTACTATCGGATTTGACAAAATCAATGGCACGTTTTAAAAGTCCTTCAAACTCTGGGATGAATGTAGATACCGACCTCCCTCTATATTGATTATTTACACCAATTAATAAGGAAACCAAGTTGTAAGACTCATTCAAAATAGCATTATCAATACCTGCATTGAGCTCATCTGTTGTCCAGCCCGTTTTAGCAATAAACTGCAAATCAACTTCACTACCTAAAGAATCTGTGAGTGCAGCAGCCAACTTGGCAGGCCATCTGTTTACAGAATCAACACTTTCTCCTATGGTATACGAATCACCCAATGCGAGGTAATTGATGACCGAATCGTATTTAGGCGTTTGAGTTGAATCTTCAACAGGAGGTATTTGTACCACAACATTTTTTACCTCTTCCTTATCTGAACAACCGAATAAAAGAGTCAAAAACAATATCACGGGAAGAAATAATTTCATCTTGTTCTAATTTAGCATAGAACAAGATAGCCTGAACTTTTCTTATGACCGAACTAGACTATTTATTTGACGGACTCCCGCAAAACGAAAAGAAAATTGCTCTAAGGCTACGCCACCTTCTGTTGGAATCTCGGCCTCATATTACAGAGAAAAAGGCTTTTGGCGCACCCTTTTATTATGCCAAGCATCGGATTGCATTCATTTGGCAAGCAAGTATTCCATGGGGTAATCTGAAAAAAGGCGTGGCACTAGGGTTTACATGAGGGCATTTACTCTTCAATGAAGAAGGACTATTAAAGGCCGAAGGAAGAAAAGAAGTTTACCGGGTTGTATTTACTCAAATCGATCAGATTGATGACCTTCAAGTTAATCAGTGGATTCAAGAGGGCCTGTTGATTGATGGAAGCTCTTAAAGTATGTAAGATTAGGTCTACATGAACGAACCATTTGCTGCGTAAATAACAGCTAAACTGGAAACACTAACAGCAGCAATTACTACTGCAAGCCTAATGAGATATTTTCTAATGCGTTGTCTTCTTGGTGTTGTATTTTTATTGTGTATCATGCTATTATAACATATTGGAAATGAGATTGTTTAAAATCCATTTTTAGCTAACACCTGTTTCCCGTCATAATTGTATTAGACAAAAAAAGCCCCGAAATTATCTTCGAGGCTTCTCTTATTTATTTGTATTTGGCTTAAGCCAATACTTCTTTCACTTTATCTGCTGCTTGTTGCAGAGTGATAGCCGAGTGCACAGCTAAACCTGATTCATCTATCAGCTTTTTAGCTTCTTCTGCATTAGTTCCTTGCAAACGAACAATAATTGGAATGTTGATATCACCAATATTCTTGTAAGCATCAACTACACCTTGTGCCACTCGATCGCATCTTACAATACCACCGAAGATATTTACCAAAATGGCTTTCACATTATCATCTCTCATAATAATCCTGAAAGCTTGCTCTACGCGAGCAGCATCTGCAGTTCCACCAACATCTAGAAAGTTAGCAGGATTACCACCTGAAAGTTTGATAATATCCATGGTTGCCATTGCCAAACCTGCACCGTTAACCATACAGCCAACGTTTCCATCTAACTTAACGTAGTTTAAGCCAATCTCACCCGCTTCAACTTCAGTTGGGTCTTCTTCAGACTTATCACGCATTTCAGCAATGTCTTTGTGACGAAATAGTGAATTATCATCTATTGTAACCTTGGCATCAACAGCCATGATTTTGTCATCAGAAGTTTTAAGTACTGGATTGATTTCAAACAATGACGCGTCAGCACCTTCGTATGCCTTGTACAAAGCAGTTACAAATTTTGTCATTTCCTTAAAAGCACCACCTTGAAGACCTAGGTTGAATGCCACCTTGCGCGCTTGAAAACCAGTAATACCTACTTTAGGATCTATTTCCTCAAAGAAAATTTTCTCTGGAGTTTTTTCTGCAACTTCTTCGATATTCATACCACCTTCGGTTGAGTACATAATCATGTTTCTCCCCTTTTGGCGATTGAGAAGCACACTCATGTAGATCTCACTAGGTTCGCTATCACCTGGGTAATATACATCTTCTGCTATGAAGATTTTACTCACTTTCTTACCCTCTTTAGAAGTTTGAGCAGTAACTAGGTGTCCACCTAAAATGCCTTTTGCTTTTTCTGGAACTTCTTCCAGGCTTTTAGCCAATACCACTCCGTGGGAGCCTGTTTCGGTAACTGTACCTTTACCTCTACCACCTGCATGAATTTGTGCCTTAACCACAAACCATCCCGTTCCAGTTTCTTCTTTTAATTTCTTTGCTTTTTCCAAAGCCTCTTCGGCAGTTTCTGCCACTACACCACGCTGCACGCGTACTCCGTAATTTGCGAGGATGGATTTCCCTTGATATTCGTGTAAATTCATGAGTTTCTTTCGTTAGAATTAGCTAAGTCGAAACGCGCCAAAAGTAAGACAATAATCCAAAGGCTAAAACCTAAAAACGCAGCTTGAAATACCTATTTTCGTTGTCTTTCGCAGAGCGATGATTAAAGCGAGTAACATAACCAAAAAATACGGTGACCTAGAAGTTCTCAAAGGCGTTGAGCTAGAGATTAAAGAAGGTGAGATTGTAAGCATTGTTGGTGCTTCAGGTGCTGGAAAAACAACGTTACTCCAGATTTTAGGCATACTTGAACCACCTACTTCTGGACAGCTTTTCATACGCAATACAGAAGTCAATAAATTGAGCGCGAGAAAACTTGCCGCATTCAGAAATGCACACATCGGTTTTGTGTTTCAGTTTCATCATTTACTACCAGAATTTACAGCATTAGAAAATGCGTGTATGCCTGCATTCATAAAGGGCGTATCTGTAAAAGATGCTGAAGCTGAAGCCAAGAGGAATTTAGAGTTTTTAGGCTTAAGTCATAGATTAGAGCACAAGCCTGCCGAGTTATCTGGTGGAGAGCAACAACGCGTTGCGGTTGCTAGAGCATTAATGAATAAACCTGCCGTAGTATTAGCAGACGAGCCCTCTGGAAATCTTGATTCAGCAGGGGCCAAAGAACTCCATGAGCTTTTCTTTAACCTTCGTGATGAGCTTAATCAGACATTCATCATAGTAACTCATAATACTTCGTTGGCAGATATGGCAGACCGAAAGCTTATCATGCAAGATGGAGTTATTGTTGATTAACCCACCTACTTACCATCTATTTATGCTGTATGCATTGTACTTAGCGATGAGCGATGTATCAAACTCGCTCAATGGTATGGACGCATATCCAAAACCGTCTTTGTAAGACTCACCAAGCATTATGGGATAAAAGACTGAATCAGTTTCATAAGTCCTTAACATAGAGGCGTTACACGGAAAACCTCCATAAAAGCAAAATGCCCTTTTTACAGGTCTACTATATTGTAATTTGTTAAAGCTTACTTCAACATATTCTTGGTCAATAAAAACAGGATAAGGTTTCACTAAGTAATCAATGGAATACCCCTCAAACGAAGCAATTGACGGACTTTCTGGTAAGAATTTTAAATGTCCTAAAGGAGTTACCAGGAGCATAAACATGAAAACGATTGAAGAGACTCCAAAGAACCCTTCAACTTTCGTTTTTACCGGAATATGAAGTATTCCTAAGACTAATGAAATGGCACTTATTGCGAAAGGATACAGCAATCTAAACTGAGGAGAGGTCCAAAACCAGATAACTAAAAAAGCAAAGAGTCCAAAGGCATATATCCTGTAGAAATAATCCTTTTTCTGAATTAAAATCCCTACAACAATAAGCGTTGATAAGACCGATGCTATTTCCAGTGCACCCATACTTCCAAAATGAAAAAGCCTCTCAAATAGTCCCCACTCTGATAATGCTTCCAAGTCAGGGTAGTTGAACCCTTTTTGGATACCTGAGAGTTTAGCATAGTTGATAACACTCTCAGGAACTTGATGATTCGATTGAATCATTGTGTTTGTATAGAATGGAGCCAATAAGTGTCCAGAGACCTTAAAACTTTTTACAAAATGAATTACCAAGCCCAAAACTGGAATAAACGTAATTAATCGTGTATCACGTTTATAAAGGTTGATTAACCCAATAAAACCACAGAATACAATCGCACTTATTTTAGTTAAAAGCATGCCTGCAAGAAGCCAACCAAGAGGACCTGTATTTTTCTTCCTTGCTAACAATTCATATGTTGCCACCAAGCAACCAACCAGTATGATGACATCAGCAGAGGATGAAGTAATAAGTAGAAGAATTATTGGAAGAGAAGCATAAGCAGCAAATCGAAATCCTAATGAAGATCTATCAGTAGTACTTGAAGCTTCTAGAAAAAATAACAAACCAAAAAAGCCTCCTAAATCATTAAAGTGAAAGAACTCATCATAGTTCAATAAAGCCATCCAAGCATGGAAAGAAGAACCTTGTATTAGAAAGAAGTCAAAATTCGCAAGACCCCGAACCAATCCAAGTTGATCAAACCAATGTACCGCTTGATTGTAGTAAAGACCTTCATCTGGTAGTTTTGGAGGTAAACTAGACCACCCCAAAAAAAGGACCAGAACAAACCAGAATTTATAGTCTCTAATGAAGCTAATCCAGCAATTCTTATTCTTTATCAAATCAGCAATAGTACGGAACCAACTCCATACACGCCCAAAAAGGCTAAAGATGATTTAAATGGTGATTCTATATAGAAGCCAAGCCACTTAGCCATTCTATGGAAGAAACCAGCTAATACGATCCAATATGCAGCAATTAAAACCATAACACTTGAGGCTTCTAAAGTAGTGATATGGAAACTAGGTTATTGAATATTCTTCAATATTTCACTTATTGAATACTATCTTTGGCAGAGATGAGATACATCCTTACGGTTACTTTGTTCATCATAGTTGTGTGTCTACATGCTACTATGACGCTGGCCCAGCCCATTCTCTACGGCAATGAACATCGGCTGACTAACGGTACTTATGAGGTAGTAAAAGGAAGTTCATTTTTTCCTTCACCTGGCGATGAAGGCGCTGGAGTAATTTGGAGTTTCAGAGGACTAAATGGCACTTCTTCTACTGAAACTATTTCTGGCGATGTTCCTTTTTCAAGATTTCCTGCAAACAAACGTATTAAGTCAGAAAGTGGAAGTTCTTTCTACGTTTCTACAGATGATGTATTCTCCCTTGTAGGTACAACAGCTGGTCAACAAGATACTCGGTATACATTACCAATTGAAATCGCCCAATTCCCAATGAATTTTGGACAATTGGTAACAGGCTCCTTTGCAGGAACCGTTCAAGGTGGGTTGAGTCCTATTTCCTTCAGAAATGGCGGTACCCAAAGTACCTATGATGGATTTGGTACACTTGAACTTCCAGATGCGACATACAACGATGTTTACAGGGTTAAAGTAGTTATTGATATTGAGGAGTTCCCCATACCAAGAACGCTGCGCAGCACAAGGTATTTTTGGTTCGTAAAAGGAAGTCCTATACCCGTAATGCGCCTCACCATTAATGAAGAAAACTTGTTTGGTCTTTACATCCCAACAGGAAATGCCTTTAAATACGTTAGGGCCTCTTCTTTTAACCAACTGCCTTTAGCCATTGAAGACATTAGCTCGGAAGAAGCTTTGAAGATTTTCCCTATACCAGCAAAAACAGAGCTTAACATAAATTTCTCAACGTCTGTTGAATACGTGAGTCTGTTTGATGAATCTGGTCAATTAGTACGATCGTCTGCTCCTAACAACACCATGCATAAGTTAAATGCTAGCGATCTGCCTGCTGGCTCATACATCCTCCTAGTTGAAACGGAGAGTAAAGCCTATTCGCGTAAGGTGCTTATTATTAAATGACAATTACAAAAGAATTAAAGGGCCTACTTGATGAGCGTGCAGCGTACTATGAAAAAGCATTTTTCATAGAGCATGACCCCGTTCAAATACCTCATCGGTTTACGAAGAAAGAAGACATTGAGATTAGCGGATTCCTTACCGCGGTGATTGCGTGGGGGCAACGTAAAACCATTATTAACAACGCAACCAAACTCGTGGAGCTCATGGACAATGCTCCGCATGATTTTATTCTGAATCATTCCGAGAACGACCTCATACCATTTACCTCTTTTGTTCACAGAACATTTAATGCAGATGATCTTCTATATTTCATTTCAGCCTTAAACAACTGCTACAAAAACCATGATGGACTTGAATCATGGATGAGCAAATCACCCAAAGATATGGCCACCAACTTAGCATCTTTCAAAGAGCAATTCTTTGCGGATGAACATTTAAAACGATCAGAAAAACATCTTCCAAATCCATTGAAGAAATCTAGCGCAAAGCGGATGAATATGTTTTTGCGTTGGATGGTTCGGCCGGCAGATTACGGAGTGGATTTTGGACTCTGGAAGAGGCTCTCTCCCGATAGGTTGATGATTCCGCTGGATGTACACACAGGCAATGTGGGCAGAAAATTAGGCTTACTCAAACGAAAGCAAAATGATTGGCAGGCTGTGGAAGAACTCACATCAGCTCTGCGAAAGATGGACCCTGAAGACCCCGTGAAATACGACTTTGCCCTTTTTGGAATGGGTGCTTTTGAAAAATAGCACCCATTATGTTAACTTTAACCTATGTTAAAACACACACTGCTCTTTGCCTGCTTTTCTTTCTTCCTTGGTAAAGGACTTCTGGTTTCGCAAGAAGCACTTTGGGAACTTACCTTAAATGAATCTCGCATTACGGAGATGGAACGTGTACCTGATGAACAGAACTATTTCTGTCAAGGTAGCTCTAATCATGATTATTGGATAATTAGTTTCTGAATTAATTGTTCTCCATCAGGCAACTGCGCAGTTACCAGATAAACTCCTTTTGGAAGCTCTGGTAGGCCTACGCTCCTAGCCGATGCATTCATGGTGAAAACAAGCCGACCCGTAATAGAATGTATAGCAATTTCGCCTTGTTCAACCTTTGGATGAACCCAAACCTGATCACTTGCTGGGTTAGGGTACAGGATACTCTCAATTTCAGGAGTTTCCTGAACACGCTCCTCAATAGCCAAAGGCGGACCTTGAATTGCAGGATTGGTGAATACGGCAAAGGCTCTACCGCCTGTTTCAAAATTATACTCCATTGACTTTCCATAGGGTTTTCCGCCTAGCATGAGATAACCATTGGTAAAAGTGCTTACGCTAAAAAACCCGTTCACCGTATCCACAAACGAAGGGCTCTGTGAATGCCCAAACGGTAAAGTACTATCGTTTAAAAGCCAAATTGCCTTAGAGAGATGATACTGCTTGTAGTATCGTGAATTAAGAACCAAATTGCCCGATGAAGAAACCAATAAGCCTGTTACACTTACCAAGTCACCATCATTATCAACGTAAGAGAAACTACCTGTTTGGCTCCATGAATTGAAACTAGATACCCTACTGAAAAGAATACTTATATGAGACTGCATTGCTTGATTCACTTGAACCATAAAAGAAATGCCATCCGCGTAAGTCGCAATTAATCCATTAGAAACTTTAGCAAGAGTCTCGTCACTTTGATCTGTGGTGAAAGAATGTAACGTATGATTTAGCGCTCCTGAAGAAACATCTGCAGACCTTAAGAAAACCTCTTCGCCATACATGCCCGTAGCAGATGCGCACAGAATCAGCAAGCTATCGTTCATTGGTGCTATATCCAAAACTTTTTCTTCGTTACCATGATCATAATACAAGGTATCGCCATTGCTTCTGTGAATGCCAATTACACTATTACCGGTATATCGCGATTCATAAAGAAATACACGGTCGTTACGCAAGTGTGAAACACCGTATCTACCAACAGATGTAAGAATGGTGTCTAAGTTTCCGGTTTGTAGTTCTAGCGCTGCAACTATATCTTCACTTTGGTTTTTAAACCTGCAAAGCAACTCTCCATTGTGAATTTCAATCGGCTTGAACCTTGGGTCAAGTGTATGTGGAAAGGCTTGTAAACTGTTTTGAGCGGCATCATATATTACAGGTGAACTCACAGGCTGAGTTTTCTTTTTCAAGTTAATGCCCACAAAAACCGAATCAGTCGCAGTTGCTGCCCTGTGATAGAATTGACTCATTTTAGCCCATGCACCCGTAGGACTGTACAACAGGTTACCGTTTACATCTATTTCTGCGTAATTTGATACAGAAGTTCCATTGATGGTGTCAAAAACTCCCGCAACCTTGAGGTGTTGACCCGTGGTATCCATCACGGCTATCCTTCCAGAAATCTGAATATTTCTATCCGTAACGGCCTTCGTTTGCGGGTGTATTGAAATAACATTTGAATATCCTGGGAAGTCTCCTACCAAAAAAGTTCACCGTTTAAGAATACCACATCAGCATACGCGCCTTGCAGTACCAAATCGCTTCTAAGTCCTCCGGTATCCAAAACGTGAACCCTAGTTTCATGTGCAAATTTGGTGGTGAGTTGAAGAAAAAGTGAATCACCTATGGAAAGTAGCTCAGAGTTAGATTGTGATCCCAGTATACTCGGCACGGTATAGGAATGCAGTACGTTACCCGATTGATTATCTACCACCGTGAAATTGTATACTACCTGCCCCACTTGCGTGTAGGCCATTAGGCTGTCTGAAACGCTAAGCCCAATGGTTCCCTGATTATTAATGGATGTGCCCACCCAAGACGTATCCGGAGTTAATGAAGGAACCGCTAACCTTGAAAAAGTGCTGCCCTCGGTATCAGGATAAACATAGTTCTCATCTATTTGCAGTACACGCCCATAACCAGGCAAAACAGTATCAGTCATCGTATTGCTTTGCGCATCGTAAGTGTACAGAATAACACTATTCATCCAATTGTATGACTGGTCTGCGTGATTCGCTACAAAGTGGAATTTTCCTGGGGTTTCCACAATCGGATAATAAATACGAGAAATCATTCCGCTGTAGGCACCCACAGAGCCTTGCGCTCCGGTTTTCCATACCGTTTGAGGCGGAGTTACCTCAGCGTTAAAATATCCGAAAACCAGAACACAATCACCAGAAATAGGCAAAATCTTGCTTACTCTACCATTAAAATCGGGTGCGTTATATCTAAACGTTTGGGCTTGTAAGGTGCTTAAGCTAGTAAGCATTAAGCCGATAAGGAGGGTATACAGTTTGCTTGAAAAGCTTGAATGATTTAGTTGGGTGGAATGAGTCTCGTCTTATCTAATGAGGTTAAACTGAGTTAATATTTATGGTGTGAATCAAAGGGTTAAACTCCCGATGGAACCTTACAAAAGAAAAGAAAATTTTTCAACTCCTAAACCAGATGGCTCTATTTGAGATTATATTCGCAACATGTTCGGACCTGTTCAAAGACTTAAATCCTTCAAATACATATCCTTATTTGTGCTTCTGGGCATATGCTTATTTATGCTTGGCCCTACTCCTAGTGAGTTAGAGTTTAATCCAAAGCTTCCGCCAGTAGCTGAACGCGAGCAATTAGACTCATTTGTTGAAGGTTTGGAAAAACAAGTTTCTGTTAAACCAGGAAACGAGGCCAAAGTAGTTTGGTTTGACGACTCCCTAAAAACAGAAACCGAGTATGCCTTGGTTTACCTACATGGATTTTCTGCCTCTCATATGGAAGGTAACCCTGTTCATGTGAACTTGGGAAAAGCCTTTGGTATGAATGTTTACCTATCTCGCTTGTCGCATCACGGAGTTATTGAAGACGAGCCAATGGTTGAATTAACCGCATCTGGTCTACTAAGATCTGCTCAAGAAGCTTTAGCCGTAGGCTCTAAATTGGGTAAAAAAGTTATTCTAATGAGCCACTCAACGGGTGGTTCTCTCTCTCTACTCTTAGCTGCTAAATATCCAGAGATTGTACGCGGCCTCATTCTTTATTCACCGAATATTGAAATTAAAGACGAAAATGCCAAGCTCATTAATGACCCGTACGGTGTTCAGTTAGCGAGATTGATAAAGGGCAGCGACTACCATGAGTGGGATGCTGATGAAGAACGCAACAAGTATTGGACCACCAAGTATAGATTGGAGGCTGTGGCAGAGCTGCAAGAATTTGTGGAGGAGACCATGACTCTGGAAAACTTTTCACGCATCGAGCAACCTGTTTTCTTAGGATACTTTTACAAGAATGAAGAAGTACAAGATGACGTGGTTAAAGTAGATGCCATGTTAAAAATGTACGATGCGCTTGGCACACCAAAAAGTGTAAAACAACGTATTGCCTATCCTGATGCGAACAGTCATGTGATTGCTTGCGATGTGATTTCAGATAACTATAAAAAAGTAGAGGAAGACACTAAGGACTTCCTCCAATTTCAAATGGGATTAACTAAAGCTCACTAGAATGATACTTCAGGAGCTTTCTCCGCACCTTCCTCTGCTTCGTAATAAGGCATTTGCTCAAAATTGAACATACCCGCAACAAGGTTTCTAGGGAATTGCTGGACAGACGTATTGTACACCTTTACAGCGGTGTTGTAATTCTTTCTAGCTACTGAAATTCGGTTCTCCGTGCCCTCTAACTGTGCCTGCAAATCTCTAAAGTTTTGGTTCGCTTTAAGATCTGGATAACGCTCTACAGTTACCAGTAACCTGCTTAAAGCTGAACTCACTTGGCCTTGCGCTTTTTGAAAGTTCTGAATATTCTCCTGCGTTAACTTATTAGGATCTACAGTTATTTGAGTAGCTTTTGAACGTGCTTCTATTACACCTGTGAGTGTTTCTTTCTCAAAATCGGCAGCACCTTTAACCGTGTTCACCAAATTTGGAATTAAATCACTTCTGCGTTGGTACTGCGTTTCAACCTGACTCCATTGCTCTTTCACCGTTTCGCGCTGCGAAACCATGGTGTTATAACCGCAGCTACTTAAAGTTGTAGCTGCGATTAAAGGAAGAATCCATTTTAATATTCTCATTCTCTATGTCTTAGTCAATCAAGGTAACACTTCTTTTGATAAAGCTGGTGAGCTCTTTTCCTTTCAACATTCCCTGAGATAGTTTTGCTAAATCAACAGCTTGTTTACTCAGTGATTTACGCTTTTCTTCATCTTGCTCCGTTAAGATTTTACTTGTGAGCGGATGATTGGCATTTACAACCAAGTTGTACATATCTGGCATTGAACCCATACCCGTCATACCACCACCAACTTCTTGTTGTTCTTTCATTCTGCGCATGAATTCTGGCTGAGTAATTACAACAGGTTCGTCATTTTCAGTCAAGCTCTCAAACTGCACTGTAAAAGATTGGGCATCAACAACACCTTCAAACAATGGCTTCAACTCTTTCTCTTGGTCTTCTGTTAAGTTAGATTCAATTTTTTCTTCCTTTTGAATCAACTTATCCAACGTATCTGCATCAACACGTTTGAAAGATAATTTCTCTTCTTTCATCTCCAATTGCTGAACCCAATGACTGGTTAACGGAGAATCTAAAATCAACACTTCATATCCTCTATTCTTAGCAGCATCAATGTATGCATACTGCTCATCTTCATTTGTAGCGTAAAGGAATATGGTATTACCATCTTTATCTGTTTGTTTCTCTTTTACCGCATCGCGATGCTCATCAATTGTAGCATATTTACCCTCGGTATTTTTAAAGAGTACAGCAGGTTTTATTTTATCGGCAAACTTTTCATCTGTTAACATGCCGTATTCAATAAACACCTTGGTATCGTCCCATTTTTTCTCAAAGTCTTCTCGATTGTTCTTAAACATGCGAGATAACTTATCTGCCACTTTCTTAGTAATGTGAGAAGAGATTTTCTTCACATTACCATCTTCTTGTAAGTATGAGCGAGATACATTAAGAGGAATATCTGGAGAGTCTATAACCCCATGAAGCAAAGTCAAAAACTCAGGAACTATGTTTTCTACAGAATCTGTAATAAAGACCTGATTGCTGTATAGTTGAATTTTGTTCTTCTGAAGCTGGATGTTATTCTTCAAACGAGGGAAATACAATATACCCGTTAGCTTGAAAGGATAATCTACATTCAAATGAATATGGAACATAGGCTCCTCAAAAGTCATAGGATATAGCTCACGGTAGAAGTCTTTGTAATCTTTATCCTCCAAGTCTGCCGGCTTCTTTGTCCAAGCTGGAGATGGGTTATTGATAACGTTATCAACTTCCTTCTCAACGCGCTTCACATTGCCATCATCGTCTTTTTCACCATTGGCATCATCTTCCCACTCAGTTTTAGTGCCAAACTGAATCTCAACAGGTAAAAACTTACAGTATTTATCTAATATACCTTGAACTCGACTTTTCTCTAAAAACTCTTTAGAATCTTCATCAATATGTAAAACGATGTCGGTTCCTCTGGTATCGCGCTGCGCCTTTGAAATAGTGTATTCAGGAGAGCCATCACACTCCCACTTTACAGCAGGAGTATCTGTAAATGATTTAGTAATGACCTCAACCTTGCTTGCAACCATAAAGGCTGAGTAGAATCCAAGACCAAAGTGACCAATGATTCCAGAATCTTCTGCCTTGCCTTCATACTTTTTCAAGAACTCCTCTGCACCTGAGAAAGCTACTTGATTCAAGTACTTACCCACTTCTTCTTCAGACATTCCCACACCATTATCTGAAATGGTAAGTGTTTTATTCTCTTCATCTAAAGACACATTTACACGCAAATCACCTAACTCTCCAGAGTACTCACCCATTTTGGAAAGTGCTTTTATTTTGGAGGTAGCATCCACTGCGTTGGATACCAACTCGCGTAAAAATATCTCGTGATCTGAATAAAGGAATTTCTTGATAATCGGGAAT
>CBFIHE010000001.1:0-93063 GCA_965662345.1 Salibacteraceae bacterium | reverse complement strand
ATATTCTCCGTTTGTACGTCAATTTTTCCTGTAGCCATTTTATCTGTTTTTTTGCTTTTTATATGTCAATTGGCGTGCCACTTCAGCAATTCTGACAAACTGACACAAATCAATTTTTAAAGCGGCACAACTTTTACTATTCAGCTATCTTTGCCAAAATATTCTTTCATGAAAAAGCTTTTTTCACGAGTTTCTGCAGCCTCGTTAGTTTTTGCACTGCTTTTTGGATGTTACCCAGATCAATACCGTTCTTACAGCGATTACGATATGGTTATTACCAACTATGATGAGTCTGCTGACTTCAATAGTTATGTAACTTTTCATTTGCCAGATACGGTTGTTGATATTTTTGACTCTACTGACAGGAAACTAAGTCCGCTTACACCTGGAGAGCAAAATGATTTACTAGATGCCATTCGCAAGAACTTTTTGGATTACGGTTGGGTAGAAGTAGATTCTTTGGATTCAAACAATTTGGCAGATGTTATCCTAACCGCTACTACTATTAGAGCTGAGTTCTCGGCTTATTACACCATTTACTGGCCAACGTGGGGGTATTACCCAGGATGGGGATATTACCCAGGATACGGTGGATGTTGTTATTATCCTGGCTACCCATACTACCCTTCTTATGGCGGCACCTATAAAGAAGATTACAGAGTGGGCAGTATTCAGGTAGACATGCTCGATCCTTTTGGCAAATCAAATGAAGAAGAGGAAATTCCTGTCATATGGACTGCTACCATAGGTGGATTGCTCTCTAGCAATACAAGTAGCAACCGCTCTAGAATTGAGCGAAATGTTGACTTAGCCTTTGACCAATCCAAATACCTTAAAAAATAGTTCCGATGAAAAAGCTTTTAATCATTCTTTTTGCCTTTGTAGGCACAGCACAAGCTCAAGATAATTTCTTCTCTGTAACCTATGGCATGGGTATGCCTACAGCCAAGACTGCCGATTTTGTATCAAATTACAGCTGGAGGGGTATGAACTTGGAGTGGAAGAAAATGAAAACAGAGAATGTAGGCATTGGTCTAACCATGGGTTGGAATGTCTTCAATGACTTTGTGGAAAAAGGAAGTTATTCAGAAGGTACACGTACCGTTACAGCAAACCAATACAGATATGTGAATGCATTTCCTGTATTAGCCAACGTAACCTATTATTTGGATCCAGATGCAACTGTTATTCCCTTTGGAACTATTGGTGCAGGAACGTACCGCATCATTCAACGAAATGAATTTGGTGCGTTTTTGTTAGAAGAAAAGAATTGGCATTTTGGCTTGTATCCTGAGGTAGGTATTATTTTACCAACATATGGGGGAGCTGATATATTCTTTTCTGCCAGGTACAATTATGCGTTCCAAGCTGGGGATGCTTCTTGGGATCATTCTTGGCTTGGGTTCAATGTAGGTATTAGCTATTGGCATTAAAACTCTAAACACAACACTTTAAGCCGATTGAGATTTTCTTATTCGGCTTTTTTTTGCTCTCTTATCTCACGAATTGGAATAGGGTTAGCAATTCCCATATCAGTTAACCTCTCATAAATAGCTAAGGCTACTTCACTTGATGCCGCTAACAAATTTCTATCTAGCCAAAAAAGCACTCTAAAATCATGAGAGTACTCAGAATAACCTTGATATAAAACCATAGGAGCAGGATTTTTTAAAACATCCCCCCTCTTTTCAATAGCAGCAGCTATATTTTCTACAACTTCATTTGGATTGGCGCTCAACTTGGTTTTTATAAGGAGTTCTTTTCTACGATTTGCATCTGAAAGGGTCCAATTGGTAACTTTACCTGTAATGAACTCTTGGTTGGGCATAATTACCTCTGCGCCATCCCAAGAACGAACGGTACAGCTCCTTAAACCTATTTCTTTAACTTCTCCTTCAGTCTCACCAGCTACAATAACGTCTCCCTCATGAATGGGTCTCTCGAATATGAGAATCAATCCACTAATGAAATTTCCAACAATATTTTGCAATCCAAAACCAATACCCACGCCTAAGCCACCTGCCAAGAATCCAAGCTTATCTATATCTACTCCCATAGATGATATTGCCAAAAAGAAACCAATTACAAGTAAGGTGTACTTCGTGATCATTGCAATTGCCTTGGGTACGCCTCTTTTGAGGTTTAAGCGAATGAGTAAATCTTCTTGAAGAATCGCTCGAATAGTATTTGCAATTATTACAGAACCTGCAAGAACTAAGAAGAATTCTGTAATAGCTTGAACAGAGATGCTTAATGCCCCGTATACAAACTCGGTTGTGTAAAAACTTTCCCAAAATTGCGAAACGGACTGGGAAAGCATTGATTTACGTAAAAAGCCCACGAACCACATGTATACCAATAAAACACCAACCGCCTGTAGCAGGCGTTTGTACAATAGACTGCCATAGTTTGCAATCACGTTTACTCTGGTAAGTACAGAGTGGAAAATCAACATATGTAAAAGCCCAATGGAAGTTTTGTAGAGAATGACCAAAACCAAAGCCATTAGAAATCCATAAGAAATCACTGTTGTGATTACATTGGCCAAACGCACGTATCCAAAGACATTGAGTACAAAAGAAACAGCAAATAATGCACCCAAAAGTGGCGTCAAAGACAAAGCCACTTCCCAAACCTTATTCCGTGTTTTCTGCAACCTATTTTTGTAGCCAAAATACATGGCTGCCATGCCTCCCAAGGCTTCAAGCATCATCAAAATTCTGTAGAAAACAGATCCATCTCCGTAGATTACAATCATTTGATCTAATAAATAAATCACCAAGATTATTATTAGTGGTATTCTTAAGTATTGCTCCACTATCCTAATACCAAGAAAGAGCGTGGGAAATAATACTGCTAGAAGAAGTATAGGTCTAAGACCAAGAGGTATTACTGGGTAAAAAATGAAAACCATGATCACACTTACCAACAGACCTGAGAGTAATGGCATACTGAATAAAGTCGCAATTACTCGCTGTTGCTCTGGCTCAATATTTATTTCTTTAACAGCGTTTTTAAAAGAGAAAAGGAGAACCAGAATAACTACACTAAACAATACGTGTCCTCTGGTATTGGATGGATTTTCGTCTACAAACCCTTTAAGCTGATTGCTCCAAGAGTTGAGACCCAAAACAGAGTAAACAAAGCTTTCATCAACAATTGTAGAGTCAGTGGAGTCTTGATTAGAACTACCCTTCCAAATAACTGGTTCTGAAGGTTCAAGTAAGTTGTAGAGGTAGTTATTCTGTAGGTCAGAAAGTGACTTCACCAATTCTGCAACTTGTGATTTTTCTGCCAAAAACACATCTTGCTTAGAGAGGTATTTGTTGAGCCCTACATTTAATGCCATCCCTACGCTATCTAATTTACTTCTAATAGCAACAACCCTGTTTAAGCCTTCTGATAAATCAACTGATTTATAATACGCTATGGTCTTATCCCATTTTCGCTTCTTCTTATTTACTCTATCTATATCCTCAGTAAACTTTATGATGTCTTCATCTAAAGATCCTAATACTCCTTCTACTTTATCTTCATACGCTATCAAGCGATTGTATTCTAATTGTAAGAGATTTTTATTTACCACCTTATTCATGAGGTATTCAGCTACTTGCTTAAGCCCCTTCCCTTGATCTAAAACTTGGTTATACCTCTCATTCCTTGTGGCAGTATCTCCTTGAAGCTGAACTGCATTCCTATCTATTAGGTCAACAGTAGCTGATAGCTCTATTGTTAAATCCACAAGTGGAATGATATCCATAGATCTAAGCGAATCATTGGATAAAATTTGACTCTCATCATTAGCTGAAGCTGAACTAAAACCCAACAAGAGGATTGCTATGACACAGATGTGACCAAATATTTTCATGAAACTAAAATAGCAGAACATCATTTACCCGCATGGAATTAATGAACCTTATCTACCCTTTAGCAAACACAACTATTTATTCTGCTATATCCTGCTATTTAATAATTTCGCCAAACTGCATTCAATGCATGCCTTTTGGCTCCGTAGTACAATGGATAGTATGTGGGTTTCCGGTACCCAAGATCTAGGTTCGATTCCTAGCGGAGCTACAATAAAAACCCTCTAACATGTTTATTGTTAGAGGCTTTTTTATTTCTTCAATTTAGCTTTTTTAAATTTTAAAAAGAACAGATGTTTCGATAGTACTATCTTCTTCACAAGTAGCTTCAGTATAACAAACCACTTCAAAAGGCATGTAATCTATTAATTCAGCCCTACTGGTAAAGTACTCAGTTCCATATTTCTGAGAACCTTTGTAAAACACCTGATTAATCATCAAATACTTGCCTTTGAAATTCGTGGCTAAATCTTTGAGAATAGTTTCTAAATCATCTAAAATATACCACATGATTTCGCTAAACATCACACAATCAAAACTCGAAAAGCGTGCGAGACCGTCTACCAGATTATACTGATTGAAATCTAAATGAGGAAAGATCTGTTGCCCTCTTTCTACAGCTGTTGCAGAGATATCTAACCCTTTGGGAATAATTCCCGTTTCTTCATATATCCATTGAGAATAGTATCCTAATCCACAACCACATTCCAATATAGACTCCATCTTGAACTTCTTAATGTGCATTATACCCGCGCTTCTGGAATAGGGGTTGGGTTGTGAAGATTGTGACCAAGGGTCATCGCATGCTTGGTACATTTCTTCAAACTCGCGAATAAACTTTCCGTCTTTAATTACATAATCATGGTAGTCTTTGCGCATAATCCAAACTTTTAGTAATGATTCAAACGCTTTTAATTCGTATAAGTTTACTTTTGTGTTCCTATCAATATAAAAAAAAGCCCTCTTTTCAGAAGGCTTTCCTGTGGACCAATCAATCCTTATTTTTTGTAAAAAGGTAGTTTAACCACCTTAGCTTTTAGCTGTTTCTTTCTAATTTGTACGAGCACCTCTGTGTCCAAAGCATTATGCGGTAAATCAATGTAAGCCAATCCAATGCCTATTTTCATAGATGGCGACATCGTTCCAGATGTTACCTTACCAATACTCACACCCTGGCTGTCTAACACATCATACCCTTGCCTTGGGATTCCCTTTTCTATCATTTCTAGGGCTACCAATTTGCGTGTTACACCAGCATCTTTTTGAGCCGCCAAGCTATCGCGATTCACAAAGTTATTACCCTCTGTAAATTTGGTAATCCATCCTAAACCTGCTTCTAATGGAGAAGTGTTTTCATCTATATCATTTCCATACAAGCAGAACCCCATTTCTAATCTTAATGTGTCTCTAGAGCCTAGTCCTGCAGGCTGAATTCCAAAGCCTTCACCCGCTTTTAGAACTGCATCCCAAATCGCATCAGCATCAGCATTGCTAAAGTAGATTTCAAAACCTCCTGAACCCGTATATCCGGTTGCAGAAATAATCACATTTTCTACTCCAGCAAATGTTCCTATCTCGAATGTATAGTAGGTCATATCCGATAAATTCACAGACGTAAGCGATTGCATAGCTTCTGCTGCCTTCGGGCCCTGTACAGCGAGTAGAGAAATAGAATCTGAAGCATTTTCAAGTTCTGCCCCAACACTGTTATGACTAGAAATCCAGTCCCAATCTTTCTCTATGTTGCTGGCATTAACAACCAACATGTACTCCTCTTCGCTCACCCGATAAACCAGCAGATCATCAACTATTCCTCCTGTGCTATTGGGGAAACAGCTGTACTGAACTTTACCATCAACCAGTTTGGTAACATCATTTGAAGTAACTTTTTGTACCAGCTCTAGTGCTTTAGGACCACGTACATAAAATTCTCCCATATGAGAGACATCAAATACACCTAACGCTTCTCTTACGGCCTCATGCTCTACACTCAAACCCGCATACTGTAGCGGCATATTGTACCCTGCAAAAGGTACCATTTTAGCACCAGCCTCTATGTGCTTATTCTTTAAAGCTATATCTTTCATTATACGAATATTGTGGCGCAAATATAGTATTCAAGGTGGTTGCTATTTTCAAGAGAGCACTTAGGCTTACACCAAGGAACCGCTTATATTTGCAGGCTATTCCTAAAAGTAGAATGAAAGGCTTTTACCTAGATAAAAACGCACCCCGATGGATCATCTTAGGCATTGATATGGCCGCGGTCTTATTGGCGTTACTTCTAGCTTATTTACTCAGGTTTAACTTTTCTATTCCAGAAGAGGAGTACAGGCATTTTCCAGTCACCTTCTCTTTAGCATTGTTTGTAAAGCTGGTGGCATTCTACATTTTTAAGCCATATGCAGGAGTTATTAGACATACTGGACTAAATGACTTCATGCGCATATTCATGGCAGTAGTTATTTCATCAATCACTTATGCTTTCATAAATGTGGCTCGCTTTTTCACAGGTGGCTACTTTCTTATTCCCTACTCTGTAATTGTTATTGATTTCTTACTCGCTGTATTCATCATGGGCTCGGTTAGAGTTACTGTAAAACTAGTTTACCATGAAATACAAAGAACGAGTAAGTCAAAAACAAGAGTTGCCATATACGGGGCCGGGCAATCTGGCCTTACAGCAAAACGCGCATTGGATAGGTTGATAGACAGTAAATACAATGTAGCTGCTTTTTTTGACGATGATAAATCCAAGGTGGGTAAACGACTCGAGGGAACTCCCATCCTCTCAGGAAATGAGTTGGAAGATTTTTTAATCTCAGATAAGCCAGATCAGTTAATTATTGCCGTTCAGAATATTGAAAACGAAAAGAAATCTGAGATTGTTGAGCTTGCCTTAAACTACAAGGTTAAGCCTTTAAATGTACCTCCTGTTGCCGATTGGATTAATGGTGAAATTAATATTAAGCAGATTAAGGATGTTAGCATTGAAGACTTATTGGGCAGAAAACAAATTCAACTAGATTTAGACCAAATAAGTAGTCAACTCAGCGGAAAAATTGTTTTAGTTACTGGTGCCGCTGGTTCTATTGGAAGTGGGTTGGTTAGGCAAATAGCCAAGTTCAACCCCGAGCGCATCTTAATGTTAGATCAAGCAGAATCTCCTATTTACGAAATAGACTTAGAAATTAAGGAGGCTTACGGTAACTCTATTGCAGAAGTTGTGATGGGGGATATTCGTGATGCGCATCGTATGGAGAACGTATTTAGTACGTTTAAACCACAAGTGGTTTATCACGCGGCTGCGTACAAACATGTTCCTTTAATGGAAGACAATCCAGCCGAAGCTATTAGAACCAATGTTAACGGTACCAAAACACTTGTAGACTTAGCAGACAAATATCAAGTTGAGCGATTTGTAATGGTTAGTACGGATAAAGCTGTGAATCCCACGAATGTAATGGGAGCTAGCAAACGTATTGCAGAAATATATGCTCAAAGTAAAAATGGTGTAAGTAACACCCAATATATAACCACTCGTTTTGGTAATGTGCTGGGCTCTAACGGATCTGTTATTCCACTCTTTAGAAAACAGATAGAAAAAGGTGGACCCGTAACGGTTACCCACCCAGATATTACTCGATTCTTTATGACCATTCCAGAGGCTTGTCAATTAGTTTTGGAAGCCGGCATGATGGGTGAAGGTGGTGAAATCTTCATTTTTGATATGGGTAAAAGCGTTAAAATCATCGACTTAGCCAAAAAGATGATTAGGCTATCTGGACTGGAATTAGGCAGAGATATTCAAATTAAATTTAGTGGATTACGTCCTGGCGAAAAGCTCTATGAAGAACTTTTGGCGAACGAAGAGAATACGCTAAAAACCCATCATCCGCAAATTATGATTGCTAAGGTGCGTGCTTTTTCTTTTGATTTAATGTCTACCCAAATCAATAACCTGATAAGCCTTCATGATTCGCAAGACAACATGGCCATTGTTAAAAAAATGAAGGAACTAGTACCTGAGTACCTGAGTAAGAATTCTGTTTACTCTAAACTAGACCCCTGATAATTACATCGTAATATAAAATGAAGCACAGAACCCCCATCACAATCAGATTCAGAGACTTAGATGCGATGAATCATGTGAACAATGCTGTTTTCATCACCTATGTTGAACAAGGTAGAATTGGCTATTTCAGAAAGGTAATTGGCCGCGAGCACGACTGGAGTAAGTTTGGCACGCTACTCGCCCACACCTCAATTGATTACCTTCATCCTATTCTACTTCATGATGAGTTATATTGTGACGTTGAAATCGTTAAGCTAGGGGAGAAAAGCTTTGAGGTACATTTTGAACTTGTGGTTCGATCGGCTAAAGGAGATAAGCTCTGCGCCAAAGGAAAGAATGTATTGGTGTGCTTTGATAACACACAAATGAAAACGGCTCCTGTTCCAATAGATTGGCGGGAAAAAGTTGAACACTTTAATACTACAAGAGACACGCTACCCGTGAATCCCAACTGATTTCCCGAAAGACTGTATGAGTTCGCCCTCAAAATCGAGCAATGCATTCCATTTCTCATCTACCACATCGGCAGGCTGAAAATCTTTAGCAAGCAAAAGAAACATGCTGTAGTGAGCCGCTTCTGATTTCATGAGCTCAAAGTAAAAATCAGATAGTTCTTGATCTGAAATGTTTTCTGAGAGCACTCGAAAACGCTCACAACTACGCGCCTCAATCATGGCACAAAAAAGTAACTTATCAACCAACTGGTCTATTCGGCTTTTTCCTGACTTTTTGAAGTATACAGCGAGTTGATTCACGTATTCGTCTTTTCGCTCTCTTCCAAGCTTTAGTCCTCTTTCCTGTATGAAGTCGTGTACCCGCTTAAAGTGGTCCATCTCTTCTTGGACCAAATCTGCCATTTTACTTACCAAATCCGGATACTCAGGAAATTGTACAATCAGGCTAATTGCTGTTGAAGCGGCTTTCTGTTCGCAATACGCATGGTCTGTAAGAATTTCTTCTAAATCTTTCTCTGCCATGTTTACCCACCTTGGGTCTGTGGGTAACCTCAGTTTCAACATCCGCTTGCTCATGTAGCAAAAATAGCAGTCCACACCCAATAAAGCGAAATCGTTACGTTATTTTCGCGGCACATGAAAAGATTCGTCATTTTCATATTTGTTATAATTATAGCTGCGTCTTGCAGCCAAAATGGAGATTGTATTCAAGCCTCTGGTGACAGGTTGCTACAAAGCAGAGCCGTAGCCCAATTTAATACAGTTGAAGTAGGACTATCTGCGGCTGTATACTTTGAGGTAGATACTTCATTATCCCTTCCCATAGTAGACGTAATTGCTCAGGCAAACATTCAAGAAGAAATCAGAACCCTGGTTTCAGACAGCATATTACGTTTAGAATTTAACGGTTGTGTTGAAAAACATGAAGCCATTCGTATAAATGTAAAAACGCCTTCTATTGAGTCTATTGTTCTAAGCGGGCCTGGAGCTATTAGAAGCACAGAGAAAATAACTCAGGAGAAACTAACCATACAATCTAATGCCTCTGGAGATTGTGATTTATTGGTTGAGCTTAATGAGTTAAACGTGCAGTCTTTTGGTGCGGGTGAACTACGCTTTGCTGGTTACACGGGCAAAGCCGATGTAGTGCTTACAACATCAGCAGACTTTTACGGCTTTGAATTGGCAACAGATACAGCGGTATTAAATATTATTTCGTCTGGAAATGCTCAAGTAAGAGTGCTGCACGTGTTGAGTGCATCAATTACAGGCTCTGGAGATATCTTTTACAAAGGTGCACCTATTTTAAACAGGACTGGTTCAGGTTCTGGAGAATTAAAAAATGCAAATTGACGCATAAAAAAAGCCAATCCTAATTGAATTGGCTCTTATCTATTGAATCTTATTGGAATAGAAGACTAACTCCCGCAGCCTATACAATCAAAATGAGAATCCGTAGGCTTGGTACCGTTCAGCTTCATTTCAAGGTTGTGTATCTCATCACGTACCTCCATATCTTGAAACATGTCTCCAGTTAGTTTACCTCGTAACTCCAAAATTCGATTTTTAAGCTGCTCTTCCATGACTTTCTCCTGTTTATGAGTGATTTATAAATTGACTGCATTCTGTTCAAATGCTTCACTAAACTAATCGGATATAACAGTTAAGTTGATTATGCCAAGTAACAGTTATTCAAAATGACCTGTTGATAATTAGGTTTCAATTCATTTTTGATGTTAATTTCGTCCTTAACAATTTCGTAATCATGGCACAACGTTATTTACATCCGTTCATAAGTCTTGTTTTGGTACTAGCTACCACAATTGGTTTTTCACAAACAAGCTTGGTTAGTTCAAGTTTTATAGCTAACACACCCGCAACTGCTTTGAACTTGTTTTCTCCTTTTCCAGTAGAGTATGACATTGAGTTCTACAGAATAACCTACAATACAGTAGATGTTGACGGTACACCAACAGTAGCATCGGGTATGGTTGTTTTTCCTCAAGAAATTACAGGAACACAGAATTGCGACAGCTTACCCATGATTGCATATTGCCATGGTACTGTTCTTGAAGATGATAATGTACCAAGCAGAAATAACTTTGAATCTATACTTGGTAAGCTATTCAGCGGCATAGGCTATGTAACGGTAATGCCAGATTATTTAGGGTTGGGAGATCATGCTGGTATACATCCTTATGTACACGCACAATCTCAAGCTACAGCAACTATAGACGCCATGCGAGCCGCAAAAGAGCTGCTAGACCAGCTTGGCAATTTTGAGCATAATGGGCAAGTATTCTTAACCGGTTACTCACAAGGCGGACACGCAGCAATGGCAACCCACAAATACATTCAGGATAATAGCCTGTATAGCGAGTTTAATGTTGTAGCATCTGCACCATGTAGCGGACCTTTCAATATGTCTGGGGCTCAAAGTGACCCTTTACTATCCGGTAATCCGTATAATACGCCTGGCTACGTGGTTTATTTGCTCATGAGTTATGAGTTGGCGTACGGTAACATTTACAACAACATCAGTGATGTGTTAAAGTCTCCGTACGATACGCTTATTCCACCTTTATTTGATGGGAATAGTGATATGGATGCAGTAAATGCTCTTTTGCCTCCATATTTGGACTCTTTTTTGGTAGATACATTCTTGCTCAACTTCAGAAGCGATTCCAGTGGAAGAACCCATCCGCTATGGGTAGCCTTAGAAGATAATGACAATTATGACTGGACTCCAGAGAGACCCGTACGTATGTATTACTGCACCGCAGATGAACAAGTATTCTTCCAAAATAGCCTATTGGCAGAATCTACCATGCTCTCAAATGGAGCCACAGATATCAAAGCCATCAATAGAGGCAACCTAGATCATGGCGGCTGCGTGACCCCCGCCTTAGAGGCAGCAGCCATTTATTTCGATAGTCTCAAAGTTCTATGTGCTTCACCAACATCCGTAAATGACCTTAAAGAGAAGCTTACAGAAGGTTTTGAGGTATACCCCAATCCTGTTATTGAAACCATTTCTTTTTCAAACAATGGTTCACCAAAAACAGTAAATATCTACAGCCTATCAGGACAAATGATGGGAACGTATATTCCTCAAAATGGAAGCATAGACATCAGCTGGTTTCCCGCAGGCATTTACATTATGAAAGCAACTGATAGCGAAGGAAATGAGACTATCAAGCAAATCATAAAGCAATGATCAAATGTCTTTTGTTAGATGCTTAATCAATTTGAATTCTGAGAAAAAAGCAGCACCAACTATTCGTAAAAAAGAGTAGGCTGGAACAGCTAGTACCATACCAGTTATACCAGCCAACTGACCCGCAATCATGATCACAAGAAAAATTTCTAAGGGGTGAGCATCTATACTATTACTGAAAATCAACGGCTGAAAAATGAAGTTATCCAGCATTTGAACAGCTAAGAAAGTACCTATAATTTGAAAAGATAAAATACCTATTGCAGTTTCAGAATCTAAATTGGTTGTTATACCTATTACAAGACCAAATGCAGCTCCTATAAGTGGTCCGATGTAAGGAATCACATTAATCATTCCACCAAAAAAGCCTATCACTAGGGCATTTCGCACTCCAAACATTGAAAGGGTAATACTCAATAAGGTGGTTATTAACGTAACTTGAATAATGAGACCAACAAAATATCGGGTTAGCGTTTTCTTAGATTTAAATAGCACTTCCTTTACTTGTTCCATGTACTGATCTGGGGTAAGAGCCTCAATCATTCCTCCCACTATCCAACGATCTTTCATCAAGAAAAAAGAGATGAAAGAAATACTGAAAAAGGCGATGAGCACATTACCCAATCCTGAAACCAATCCCGCAAAAAAATCTGGTATTTGTGATAGGTCCATTAAGCCCAACACTTTAGTCTTTACATACTCGCGATTAGACATGGCAGGATCTGGCTGAATGTTGTATTCACCAGCTTTACGTTCTAAGTAGTTCACTGGTTCTGAAAAAGCTGTGTACACATCATCCATGTTCAGAGTAGATATAATGCGAACTTCCTCTGCCAATACTGGGGTAAACACGCTTAAAAAAGAGATTAGAGCTGTGTAAACCGTAAGTAGCGCAAGTAACGAACTAGCCCAATTAGGGAAGGGTTTGTTCTTTATTCTAATCTTACCCAATACATGCAGTAGTGGCGCGCAAACAAGTGATATTACAATACTAATGAGTAAGTACACCACGATATTACTTACGTACCACATAAGTACAAATAGGCCCAAAGTGCCAATTACTCCAATAATTCGTTTCACGTTGAAAGACATGCCTGCTTTATTTTGTTCAAAGGTTCAGATAAAATGCGATGATCTCCGTCATAGGGAAGGTACAAAAGATGTGGAATAGCCGTTTTTAGCTCTTGTAGATGGGGTTCAATTCGGTTTTGAGGAATGTATGGATCATCATTGCCAATGGCCAAACAAACCTTCATGGACTCCCACTTACTAAGCTGCTCTTTTGTTTCAAAAGTATCCTTAGGAATATCAGAGGCATAGCCGATAAAAGCTTTAGGTAAAGATGGTGCTTGCATGACATACCTGGCCGCTGTAGGACACCCCTGCGAAAAACCCAAAACATATACTTCCGCCTCTGGATGTAGCTTTGCGTAAACAGACTCCATAAGCGAATTGAGGTAATTCATATTGTCCTCTATATCTACTGATCGATCATCCTTGGTCATCCAGGATGCACCTACCCTACCCGTTGTACCCTCTAGGTAAAACCTATGCGAACCTTCAGGCGCAATTACAACAGAATCTGTGTCAACGAGGTTATCAAACTTTCTAATGAAGTAGTTTGCCAGCATCCCGTAACCATGCAAGACCAACCACAACTTTCTGGTATTCTTGTCTAGATTTCCTGCAACGTAATAACGCGCGGTTTTAGGAACGGAAATTTTCAACTTCTCTCTCTCCAAGCTAGAAACGATTATCGCCATCTAGCATACCACCTATGCCACCAAGTATGCTGCCCTCTCCTCTACGCTTACCCCCCATGCTAGGAGCAGAAGAAATTACGCGTTCGGCTAAACGACTAAATGGTAAAGATTGAATCCAAACCTTTCCAGGTCCTGTAAGCTGGGCTAAGAATACTCCCTCTCCACCAAAAAAAGTATTCCTGATTCCGCCAATAAACTTGATATCATAATTGACATCTCGTGTAAATGCAACCAAACAACCTGTATCAATCTGAATGGTTTCACCTATTTTTAATGTACGCTCTACAATAGTACCTCCTGCGTGCACAAAAGCCATTCCGTCTCCCTCTAGCTTTTGCATAATAAACCCTTCTCCACCAAAAAAGCCAACACCTAACCGCTTGCTAAACTCAATACCCACAGAAACACCTTTAGCAGCACAGAGAAATGCATTCTTCTGGCAAATCACTTTTCCACCCATCTCGCTCAAGTCCATGGGAATAATTTTACCTGGGTAAGGAGAGGCAAACGTGCAATGACTCTTACCGTACCCCTGATTAGAGTATACTGTCATAAAAAGATTCTCACCGGTAAGAACGCGTTTTCCCGCTGAAAATAAAGAACCTAATACGCCTTTATGCTCCGCAGATCCATCTCCTAAAATGGTATCCATTTTAATATCTGAATTCATAAACATTAGACTTCCAGGTTCTGCCACAACAGCTTCTTGCGGGTCTAACTCTATTTCTACGCATTGCATTTCTTCACCAATGATGCGATAATCTACTTCATGTGAGTTCATATGTACTTATCAATCTTGTGAATCGAAAGTACAACTTTAGGACCTTTTAAGAGGCTGTTCTACTTCTATGACTCACCTTTGCAAAATGCAAAAAACAACTACGTATTTAACCCGTCAATTTTGGTTGCTCTGTTTAGGTAGTGCATTGTTTTTCGCTAGTTTCAACATGATTATACCCGAGCTGCCCGATTATTTAACCTCTCTGGGCGGTGAAGATTATAAAGGACTTATCATCTCTTTATTTACACTAACAGCAATGGCTTCAAGGCCGTTCTCTGGCAAACTAACAGATACAATAGGTAGAATACCTGTAATGGTATTTGGCTCAGCAGTATGTGTGGTAGTTAGCCTTTTGTACCCTGTTCTTGCATCGGTTTCTGGATTCCTTGTATTGCGTTTTTTGCATGGTATGAGCACTGGATTTAAGCCTACCGCTACTGCGGCATATATTGCTGATATTGTACCCGACCACAAGCGTGGTGAGGCAATGGGCGTATTGGGAGTATTTACATCAGCTGGTATGGCTTTTGGCCCTGCACTTGGTGGATGGATTGCTGCAGAAACATCAATTAACCTAGTATTCTATGCCGCCTCTGCAATGGGAGCAGTTAGCATTCTGGTAATTGTAGGAATGAAAGAAACTTTAGGGCAAAAGCAAACTTTCTCTCCAGCGCTTTTAAGGGTAAATCCAAAAGAGTTTTACGAACCTAGAGTAGTTGGCCCTAGTATCACCTTTTTACTCACTGCATTTTCTTTTGGTATAGTATTAACTATTGTTCCAGACTTGAGCAAGCATCTGGGAATCAATAATAAGGGGGTGTTTTTTAGCGTTTTTGTAATCGCTTCCTTGGTAGTAAGGTTATTGGCGGGAAAGGCAAGTGATCGTTTCGGTAGAGTTACTATTCTAAAATTTAGCTCCTTAGCCATTGTAATTGCTATGCTTGCGATTGGAATGGCAGATTCTAAGGCAGACTTCTTGTTTGCAGCTGCATTATTCGGTTTAGCAGTTGGAACGAACAGTCCAACCATTTTTGCTTGGACTATTGACTTAAGTGATACAAAACACAGAGGTAAAGCAATGGCCACCATGTACATAGCTTTGGAGATTGGCATTGGTTCAGGGGCATTTCTATCTGCTCTAGTTTACGATAACAAACCTGAAAACTTCAATCTAGCCTTTTGGATGGGTTCCGTATTGGCTGCTGTTGCGCTTCTCTACCTACTCGTGTGGGAGCGGTATTATGCGAATAAATATATCTAAGCTGAAGTTCTTACAAATTCTGACTCTCCAGAAATGCTTAGCGCTTGACTAACGTTTTCAACCACTGTAGTGATAATGCGTTGTGTTTGATCTGAGTTAAACCCCATGCGTATGGCTAAAAAGTGAGCATGAGATATAGCATCTTCGCCTAACTCATCATCACCATTTTCTACCATAGCAATCGTGAAATCTATTAGAGTGTCTAGATTTTCTTCGTTGAAATTCGCTCCCAACCAACTCAAGGCAATTTCTTCAGACTGTTTGTTACTCATGCTTTGTTATTCAGCTTATAAGACACATTTTGAAGTCTTATGGTTGCATGTGCAACATGAATTATGCCAAATCAGTGAGTAAGTCTAATTGAGGAACGCGCTCTACCGTAAAGCCTTCACCAAAAGTGCAGTTGGCCTCTCGCCCAAACTGTCTTGCTCTACCCTCTAAAAAATCTTTAAAATCTTTTGTAGCAATGGGAGAAATAGGCTCCTTACTTTCCGGATTATAGAATTGTGACCCAAAAGCCATAATAGCTTCTACTTTTCTTTCCCAAAACGGAGTAATGTCTACTACAAAATCTGGGTGGATGTATCTATCTTGAATGTAATGGTAAACAGCTTTGGGTCTCCAAGCAGCCTGACTAGCACCTCTGTATTCAGTTTTAATCTTTATTAACCCTGCATAAAAACAAGCTTCCGTTGTAAGTTTTGCTCCTCTTCCATGGTCTGGATGACGGTCCGAAACAGCATTGGCAAGTATTATATCTGGTTGAAATCTCCTGATTTGGGTAATGAGTGGTAAGATATGACTACGATTCACCTCAAAAAACCCATCGGCCATGCCGAGGTTTTCTCTGTAAGAAATACCCATTATTTCTGAAGCAGCTGATGCCTCTTTATCTCTTAGTTCCGCACTACCTCTGGTACCCAACTCACCGCGAGTAAGGTCTACAATAGCCACTTTATCACCGTTAGCAATATGCTTCATAAGTGTGCCAGAGCAACTTAACTCAGCATCATCAGGGTGAGCAGCAATCGCTAATACATTTACCTTCTCACTATTCATTTGAAATGATTTTAAACTCTGTTCTACGGTTTTGGGCTCTCCCCTCTGGAGTATCGTTTGTTGCAATTGGCAAACTGAAGCTATACCCTTTAAATGACAATCTCTCTGAGGCTACTCCCTGTTCTGCTAGATACGTGTAAACAGATTTAGCTCTGTTTTTGGAGAGCTCTAAATTGTAGGCATTGCTTCCAACGTTATCGGTATGGCCTCCAATCTCAATATTCAGCTTTGGATTATCTGATAAAAACTTCACCAATTTATCTAGTTCAACTTTTGATACCGGCTTTAAGTTGTACTTATTCGTTTCAAAAAAGATGTTTTTTAAAACAACGCGCTCTCCCTTTTTAATAGGAACCATAGGAACATCAAACGCGTATGCAGCCGTGTCTGATTTTGAACTCAACGTAAAATTCTCTGAAAAGAAAAGGTACCCTGTAGCACTAACATTCAAAGCATAGTCTCTATTAAGAGGTATGCTTACCAAAAACTCACCATTTACCTTATCTGCAAAAGACTCCACTACGGTTTCTCCGCTTTCTAAATCAATCAGCTCAAACTTTGCGCCAACAGCAGCCTTCGTATCTCTATCATAAACAACTCCTTTAGTATAGGTTACCCTAACAGGACGCACATTTTCAGGAAGCTCAAAACTGTACAAATCCCACTCTCCGTAACCGCCTTCCATACCAGAAGCATAATATGCTGTTCTGCCGTTCGCACTTACCATTAAACTTACATCTTCATCTGGTGAATTAATGGGGTAGCCCAAATTAACTGGCTCGCTGCAGTTTCCTTCGTTATCTAAAAGCTCTGTTTTAAATAAATCGTGCTTTCCAATACCAGGTATACCGTCTGATGCGAAATACAAGGTTTTACCATCTGGATGAATAAATGGAGATTGATCGCTTCCTCTAGTGTTAACCGAAATATTAATGGGCTTAGTCCACTCGCTATTGTTATCAATGTGGGTCATCCAAATATCTCTCCCTCCTTTACCGGGCCTATTGCTTACAAAAAATAATGTTCTTCCATCTGAAGAAAATGAAGGTTGCGATTCCCAAAACCGACTATTTACAGAAGAGCCCAAGTTTCTTGGCTTCACCCATTTATCACCTTGTTTGAAAGCTATGTATAGATCACAACTGCCTTCTGCATTAGGTCTATCACATGAAGTAAAAAACAGGTATTTACCGTCTGGAGAAACACATCCCGCTCCCTCTCGGTAAGAGGTGTTAATCTCATCTCCCAAGTCAATAGCTGTTCCCCAAGTGCCATCAGGCTGGAAGTAACTCATGTGTAAATCTTCGTCAAACTTTGACGACCCAGGCCCTTTTCGTTTAGTGGGATACCTGCGTGTGAAATATAAAATCTGTTCATCTGCAGTGAGCCCAGGAGAGTGCTCTGTGTAGGGGCCGTTCACTCCTTTCCCTAAGTTTAAGGGATTAAAAGGCACAAGGTTATTCACGAGCGCCAGTCTTACTTCAATTAGTTCTTTCAGATACGCTGCCCGCTTCTTTGAAACTTCTGACAGGTCATACTCCATGTATTTATTTACATGTTGCAAGGCATCTTGAAGCATAAGCAAATCTGCTTCTGTTGAAGCTAGATTAAAGTATAAGCGTTGGTCGTAATCTGGGTTGATTACCAGTACATGTTTGAGATCATTAAGCGCCTCTTGTTCTTTTCCTAAATCTTGGTAGAGTTGCGCCCTAAGTAAATAAGGATCAATAAAATTAGAGTCTGCATCTAATGAAAGACTAATTTCTTCCAATGCTTTATCTGTATATCTATACTTGTATGAAGTAAGTGCCTCTTCAAAATGCTTGATAGCAGACCTATTCTTTGTGTTATAATCTTGAGAGAAAACAACAAAAGGAAAAAGGAGAAAGAAGAAAAGGAAAAATTTCATTGCTCTCATTAGGGAATATTCATGTATTTATGAGTTTGTAGGCTAATTCTCCAGCGGGGATGTTCTTTAACATACTCTATTATTAGAGGAAGTAATTTTTCTTCTCTGCTCCACTCTGGTTGAAGAAATAGCACGCAACCAGTTCCAACTTTTTCGGCATGGCTTTCTGCCCATTTGAAATCGTTGCGATTCGCTATGACAACCTTCAATTCATGTGCAAGTGGATAACTGCTCTCTAAGCACTTCTTAAACTTTTTAGGAGACAGGCAAACATGATTCCAGTCACCAGTTATTTCATGCGCTCCTGATGTCTCTATCCAAGTTTGAATACCTATTAATTGAAGCCGCTGTGTTAACTCTTTCAAATCATACATAGCAGGTTCTCCACCGGTTACCACAACTTGAGTAGCACCAGATTTATCTACCCAAGAAATCATTTCATCAACTGAGACTATTGGATGGTTACTTGCCTCCCAACTTTCTTTAACATCGCACCATATACAACCCACATCACAACCAGCCAAGCGGATAAAATATGCCGCTTGACCCGTATTTGCCCCTTCACCTTGAATGGTGTAAAAGTGCTCCATTACAGGTAGGCTTGTACCCGAAGCAACGGCCTCTTTAATATGGTCTTGATTCGTAGACATTCTTAGAATCGTAAACTGAGTCCACCTCCAATGCTAAAAGCTCTGAGGTAATAATCTACTGCTCTTGTTTTCACAAGTCTTGTATTTTCTTCTGCTGTTGTGGTTACAGATGTTTCTTCTAACCTATGATTGGCATACGCATACTCTCCGTATAGTCTTAAATCTAAAAAAGACATCAATGCGTAGTTCACTGCTAGTCCTGGAATAATTTGCAGTCCAGGGTCTATTTCGCTGCTCAAATGATAATCCCAAGTTTGAAGACCAAGAGAATCTAATTGTGTATAGCGTCTGTCTGACGTTTTAAAAACACTAAGCCCTATTGAGAAATAAGGGTTGATATCTAGTTTGTCTTGAACTAAATAAGCCGTGTAGCCTAAAACGCCACTCAAATTCAGATTTTGATACGGTGTGGTTCTCAGCGATATATTATCTCCCCGCTCTTCTTGAAGTCGCAATAACATATCCGATTCGCTAACCTCATAAATAGTATAGCCTCCTCTAATTCCAAGAGACAAATGTTTGGTTAAGAACAAATCACCAAACGCACCAGCATCCAAACCAGTAGTTGCATAACCTTTACTCTCATCAAGAGGATTGTCTTTTTCTGAGAACGCACCAACTGGAGTTGATAACCCAGTAAAGAAGCCTATTCTAGAACCACTGAACTTTTGGGAAAAGCCCAATGTCACAAAGATGAAACCAAGTATGGTTAAAAGAAGTTGTTTACGCTGAATCATGAATAGTGTAGATTTCCCCGTACCTCTTGCATAAAGAATGCCAAAGTTAGCTATTACATTGGGCTTGTTGAGTTTTTACTGAAGGAGATTGGTTTAACACAACAGCTCACTTTTCGTTCATGTATGAGATCTATCCGTGTTTCTATCCTACTCGCATGTTGTTAACCTTTAAGGAGAATTCTTTGGCTGTAAGCCTCGGTAAGAGTTAGTAGTGTTATGATTAGGTAGCTTTTGCCGTAAGTACGTGAGTACAACTACTACAGCATGAAACATTGACTAAAGCATATTGAAAGAAGCCCCTTCTTCAATTTCTTCGCTTACTTCTATTGGTCTTTGCATAATCTGCTTTACGCATATCGCATTGCTATTTCATTCAGACCAAAGGCTTCCGTTTTATAAAAAGCGTTAAAATTAGATGCTTTTACTATGAATTTAACTTACTTTGACCCACTTCAAAATAACGTAAATCAAGACATACAAGCGTTTTCCGAGTTATGGATTTTAAGAAATTAAACATTATTGGCGGATGGGTAGCATTTGCCATCGCCTTCTTTACTTATGCCTCTACCGTTGAGCCTACAGCAAGCTTTTGGGATTGTGGTGAATACATTGCTACTTCATATAAATTAGAAGTTGGTCATCCCCCTGGCGCCCCAACCTTTATGATGATTGGTAGACTCTTTTCAATGTTTGCAGACGTTGAAAACGTAGCTCTTATGGTTAACATGATTTCCGCATTAACCAGTGCGTTAACTATTCTCTTTTTGTTTTGGATTATCTCTTACCTCGCACGAAAATTTGTTCATGGTGAAGAGTTAGAAGGTGCCAACCTAATAGCTGTTTTGGGAAGTGCACTAGTAGGTTCGCTAGCTTTCACGTTTTCAGACACATTTTGGTTTTCTGCTGTTGAAGGCGAGGTATATGCCATGTCTTCATTCTGTACGGCACTCGTTTTTTGGGCAATTCTTCGCTGGGAAGAGGTTGCAGATGAGCCACATAGTAACCGTTGGTTAATCTTCATCTGGTATGTGATTGGTTTATCAATAGGGGTTCACTTATTGAACTTGTTGGCTATTCCTGCCATAGTTATGATTTACTACTTCAAACGCTATAAAGCTACTTTAAAAGGAATGGCTATTGCTTTTGGATCCAGTATCGTGATACTAGGATTTGTGCAGAATGTTCTTATTCCTCAAATAGTGAATATCGCGGCCAAATTTGAATTGTTGTTCGTAAATGGAATGGGGCTACCATTCCACACTGGCTCAGTGATTTTTGCCTTGTTGATTGTAGCTGGATTAGTATACGGGTTATACTATTCACAGAAAAAGAATAAAGTGCTTTTGAACACAGCACTACTCAGTTTTACTGTATTGTTGATTGGTTACACCTCTTTTGGGATGATTTTGGTACGTTCCAATGCCAACCCACCCATTGATGAAAATAATCCAGAGAACATGGTAAATCTATTGTCTTACTTGAAACGTGAGCAATACGGTGATTTACCACTACTTTCTGGCCAATTTTGGGATACACCACTAGACAACCGTAAACCATACTCAGATGGTGACCCTGTTTATTACCCAGATGAAGAAACAGGGAAGTATGAAATTGCCGCAGACAATAAAGGCTCGGTGCCTAATTATGCTCCTGAGTTCACCATGTTCTTTCCTAGGATGTGGAGTAATAAGCAAAACCATGTGAGAGCCTACAAGGCTTGGAGTGAATTTAAAGGTAAGCCGATGCAATACAGAACGCTTACTTCAGGAGGTCAAATTGAAACCATCTACAAACCCACTTTTGCTGAGAATATTAGGTTCTTTGTGCGCTACCAACTATGGTGGATGTGGGGTCGCTACTTCATGTGGAACTTTGGCGGTAGACAGAATGATTTGCAAGGTCATGGCATAGATGCTGGCTGGATTACAGATGGTAACTGGATGAGCGGTATTCCATTCATTGATGAGGCTCGTTTAGGAGACTTAAGCCAGTACCCAACTGACTTAGCTGAACATAAAGCCTACAACAAATTCTACCTACTACCCTTCATTCTTGGATTAATCGGTATCTTTTTCCAGTATAAATACGATCCAAAAAACACATTGATTGTTACCCTCTTATTTGTAATGACGGGTATTGCCATTGCCGTTTACCTCAACAACTACCCATATCAACCACGTGAACGTGATTACGCATTCGTAGGATCTTTTTTCACCTTCACCATTTGGATTGGGTTAGGTGTGATGGGATTGTACAGGCACTTTAGAGAAAAGGTAAATGCCACGGCACTGGCATCTGGAGTTACGGCTCTGTGTTTATTTACTGTTCCTGCTATTATGGCAGCAGAAGGATGGGATGACCACGATAGAAGCAATCGTTACACAGCTAGAGAAATAGCTAAAAATTACCTAGACTCCTGTGAACCTAACGCCATCTTATTCACAAACGGAGATAACGACACCTTCCCGTTATGGTATCTACAAGAAGTAGAAGGTTACAGAACAGACGTACGCGTAGTAAACCTTATGCTTTTGAATACAGATTGGTACATAGAAAGCATGGCGCGTAAAGCATACGACAGCGATGGTATTCCAATCTCAATGCAGCCAAATCAGTATAGAAATGGTACGCGTGACTTCATTCGCTTTGCAGAAGACAAGCGAATTGGTAAAAATACATACGTTGATATTGACCAGATTGTTGATTTTATTACACTTGATAAGAACAAACAAACCTTACAAGACGGCTCTAGAAGCAATGTTGTTCCAACCAAAAATCTAAAACTGAAAGTACCTAAAGAGAAAGTTCTTTCGAATGGAACTGTACCCGACTTCTTGAAAGAACAAGTAGTAGATGAAATAAAATGGAAAGCAGACGGTCGCTTTATCCTAAAAAGTGAAATTGCTGTTTGGGATATTTTGGCCCACTTCAATTGGGACCGGCCTATCTACTTTGCTATTACCATGGGTAGAGATGCTTTCTTTGGGTTAGAAGATTACTTCGTTCAAGAAGGTTTTGCTTATAAGTTGGTTCCTGTTAAAACTGGCGGAATGAAACCTGGTGCGTATGGCGTGGTAGATTCAGATAAAATGTATGATCGTATGATCAATCAATTTGAATGGGGTGGCTACGCTGATACCACACTATGGATGGATGAAAATAATTTACGATTCATCACGAACATTCGTTACACATTCTCAAGATTGGCAGAGGCTTTGGTAGACAATGGTGAAAAAGAGAAAGCTAGAGATGTACTGGCACGTGCAGTTGAAGTATCTGTAAATAAGAACACTCCGCTAAATGGAGCCATGTTGCCACTAATTCAGCAGTATTATCGATTAGGTGATTACGAAGAAGGTAATAAGCTTACTAGAATGCTTCTAGAACATGAGCGAGAGTATATTAACTTTTACATATCACAAGATCCATCTAAATACAATACTTTCAGATCAAGACTAGATCAATCATTTGGAATTGTGCAACAGCTTACGATGTATACTTCACAACAATTCCCTGAGTCTGGAATGAAGGATGAAATGCAAGCAGCCTACCAAGAATTAGGACAGCTATACAGCTTGTCTAGATAGAGAGAATATCGAAATGCAAACGCAACAAAAAGGCTTCCATATGGAGGCCTTTTTTGTTTGACGCATATTCTTCATTCAGGTTCTTAGCTTAAAGGAAACCACATACAAGAGGCTCATGCACGAATTGGCTAGTAAGTAGCTAGATGCTTTTATAACAAATGAATCAACTCAGCTCTAACTACAAGACACTATAAAAGGCGAATCAAGGTTTCGTCAACCTGAATACTATGTATTTATTGGATATCTGTTGCTTTCTGAACTATAAGAAGCTAGACATACTGCCTTAACATTTGACACAAGAAGCAGAGATGAACGATAACACTTTCTCTACTCGTATGAAAAGTGCTAGTGGATATGGTGAGAATAATTAAGACCTATCTGCCATCCATTTTTTGATGATATTCTTGAGGTCTTCTACCTTAAAGGGTTTAGAAATGTAGTCGTTCATTCCTGCATACAAATAGTTTTCGCGGCTGTTACCCATAGCATCTGCAGTAGAAGCAATAATTACTGGTGCAGTATCTGCATACTTTTCATAAATGGCCTTTGTTGCTTCAATACCATTCATAATAGGCATTTGCACATCCATAAAAATTAAATCATAAGAATTACCCGCTTCAAGTAGATCTAATACTTCTTGCCCGTTCACAGCGGTATCAGGCTCATAGCCTAATTTGTTGAGTGTAATCCGCATTAAATCTAAGTTTAGCTCATTATCTTCTGCTATAAGCAATTTCGCAGTTGGCATATTCAATGTATTATCGCTACCCAATCCTTTAGGGTCTTGTTCATTCAACGGTTTTGCTGTTCTGAGCCTTACGTTAAAGTGAAAAACAGAACCTTTATCTTCTTCTGAATCAACATGTAGCGATGAGCCCATCATATCAACCAAGCGTTGAGATATGGAAAGACCTAGACCTACACCGCCATATGAGCTTGAAATAGAAGCATCTGCCTGCTGAAAAGATTCAAATATTCTCTCCATTTTCTTCTGGGAAATCCCGATGCCTGAATCAATAACAGCAAATCGTATGTCTATCAAATCACCGTTAAATGAAGCCTCTCGTTTAATTACTGATACTTCCAATTTAACAGCCCCTTCTTTGGTGAATTTGAAGGCGTTTGATAATAGGTTGATTAAAACCTGCCGTAACCTTGGCCCGTCTGCATAGACCCAATCTGGTAGATTACCAGCAAAATCAATTTCAAACTTCAAGGATTTTCGAGAAGCTTCTTCCTTATAAAGATCTGTAACACGATTTAACAAATTAAAAAGTGAAGTTGGCTCGGGATTCAACTCCATTTTATTTGCATCCATCTTGGAGAAGTCTAGAATATCATTGAGCAAGATCATTAAGTTCTCACTGCTGTGATTGATGGCATCTACGTACTTGAATTGTTCTTCAGATAAACCCGTATCTTCTAGAAGTCTACCCATACCAATAATGGCATTTATGGGTGTTCTAATCTCATGACTAACAGATGCGATAAATTCTGATTTAATCTTGAGTGCCTCATTCGCCTTCTCTATGGCTACTTCTAACTCCTTCTTGGTATCACCTAAGGTAGTATTCAATGAATCAAGCTCATCTCTATTTTGTCGTGCAACATGATATTGACTGTAAATGAGCACTGAGGCAACTACACTGGCAATTAGTGCAAAAAAGGAGACAATGAAGAGCAAAAAATTCTTTCTTTTTTCTCTTTCCTGAATCTCTGCAACTTGCCTAAGGTTACTAATTGTCTTCCTGTTGTATTCAGATTCATATTTAAGTCTGAGTTCAGCAATCCGATTAGAGGTCTCCACTTCTTTTATAGAATCAGAAATTACCTTCTCAAGTTTAAGGTAATGATACGCTTCTTGAATATTCCCTTCTAAATAGTTGATTTTGGATAAATACCCATACGAATTCATTAAGAAGGCAGTTGACTGAATATCCATGGAAACTTGCACAGCCTTACTGAACCACTTCTTTGCCTCAGCATAATTCTTTCTCTCATAAAAAAGCCGTCCTAAATGGAAAGAAACTCGATCTACATGAGCCTTTGTTTTATTCTTAACAAGCAGTGAATGTGACTCTTTGTAGTATTTAAGGGCTTTAGAAGATTCTCCCACCTTAGCCCAAAGGTTTGCCAGATGCATGTAGGTAATAGCTAAACCAATCTCATCGTTTCTTGCCTTACGAATACTTATTGCCTGGTTAAAGTAGCGCAAAGCATCATCTGTATGATTCAAAGCAGCCTTTACCTCTCCCAAATTGGTAAATAAAATTGCTCGCTTAGGGTCGTCTTCAAGTGAGTCTGCAATAGCAAGCCCTTTCTCAAAGTAGGTAAAGGCATTATCAAAATGCTGCATGTTAAGGTAAACCAACCCAATGTTATTGTAGGCTGGAACCAGAGAAACGGGCTTCACATTACCCTCTTTAATTTCTAAACTCTTGATGAAATACTCCAATGCCAGTTCATCATTTCCTTTACGCTGGTATATGAGTCCAATGTTGTTATATAACTTACCTATTAAGTCTTTATTTTTACTCTTTTCGCAGTAAGTAAGAGCTTTTTTATACTTAATCAATGATTCTTCAAAATAGCCTCTTCTACTTTCAAGAACTCCCAATCCATTTAGGTTATTTGCAATAGATGTTGAATCGTTTACTACTGTAGACAAATCCAACGCACGCTGCATGTAAATGGATGAACTATCCAAATCATTGATCAAGCGTTGTACATTGCCCATTGTATGAAGCGCGTCTATTTGTAACAGCGTATCACCTGCTGCTATTGCTTCTTTTAAGAATGACCGGCTGGCATGAAGAGCTTCAGGGCCACTTTTACGATAGACTTCTTTTACCTTAGCCTTAAAGTAGAGCGCTTTGTCATGAGATGAAGCGTTTTCATTGGCGGAGTCCAATGATTGACCAATCACAGACAAACTGAGTAAACACGCAATAATGCTTAGGGAAACTATTGTTCCCGATTTAGGCATACACACTGAGTTAATCAGCGGGTAAAGGTAGGGCATTATTAGATAAAGGGGTAGTTGTAATTGTTACAACTACCCCTTGCTATAATTTAAGAAATAGAATTCCTAACCTTTACAGTATATTCACGCACAGCCTTGCCAATTGATATACCTTCTCTTTCCATGGTTCTTTTTACCCATATTGCTGCCATAACATGAGTGAGTTGTTCTCCTTCATCTTCACCATCTACCTCAATGGAAGGCGTGTTCTCCTCCAATAAAGCTTCTTCTGCTGCTTCCAGTTGCTCAATAGTATATTCAGCAACTATCTTTTTGATAACAGGTACCTGCATTATTTCAAATCGTTTAACAAGTCTACAGCACGCTCCTCTTTTGATGTTGGTTTTCCTGCTTTCAATGCTCCATTTTCAAAAGTGGCTAAAAATGGAAGGTTATTTACTTCAGCCATTTTTCTTGCTTCTTCATTCTCTTCAGCATTCACTTCTAAAAAAATCACCCCATCATAATCGGGATTTTCAGATAGCCTTCTAAATTTTGGTGCAAACAACTTGCATGAGCCACACCAATCTGCGAAATACTTTACAATTACTTTATCGTTCGTTTTAATGATGTCTGAAAAATCAGCATCCGTTGCTAGTTGTACTGCCATATCTTATAAGTTTACAACAAATATAACGTGGTCTTTGGGTAGGTGTTTTCATGGGTAGACAAATTCATTTTATTCTTTCATTAGCGGTAATTATAAGTTCTTCTTATGCGCAATGCCAGGATACTATAAGTTATGTTGAAGCCTTTGGTCAAGGTCAGGCCCGTTTATTCTCCTCTTTTAACAGGATTTCAAAGAAAGACCTAGTACCACTAGTTGGCATTGCCGCAATTGGCACTTCACTCTTCTTTCTAGATGACGAAATCAATGTGAAGTTTGAAGCAGTGAATACTTCTTATGCGCATGACGATTGGATTACTTACGTCACGCATGCTGGTGACCCTATCACACTTGGAGCCCTCCCAATTGTAGGCTGGAGTATTGGTAAGTTAACGGGAAACCAAAAGCTCACACACACTTCAGAAGTAGCAGGGCTGAGTCTTGTTCATACAGGAATCATCACCCTTGCAATTAAAGGGCTAACTGGAAGAGGTAGACCAGAAGATTTCGAAAATTCAGACTACTGGGAAGGCCCCTCCTTAACACATTGGTCTTTTCCTTCATTTCATGCCGCAGGAAGTTGGGCTGTAGCTACTGCCATTGCTCGCTCAAACCCAAATAAGCCATGGCTAGGGGCAATCTGTTATACCTCTGCTGCGGCTGTTAGTTTAAGTAGGTTATACCTTAACAAACATTGGAGTAGCGATATCTTCTGGGGGGCAGCACTAGGCTTTGGAATTGCATCTGCCACCGTAAAACTGCACAAGAATCAATCTCTTAGGTTCTTCCCTATATTTGGTGGAAACCAAACAAGTGTTGGGCTTACGTATCGCTTTTAAGTGTTTTTGCATCCTCCCAAAAGACATCCATTTCTTCTAATGTCATATCGGTTAGCGCTTTTCCACTTTTAGCAGCCATAGATTCTAAGTAACGGAATCTATGGATGAACTTTCTATTCGTTCTTTCCAGAGCATCTTCTGGATTTATGCCAATAAACCGAGCATAGTTAATAAGACTGAAAAGTACGTCTCCAAACTCACTTTCTATCTTATCCTTACCACTCTCTGCAACTAGCTCTTCTTGTAACTCGCCTAGTTCTTCTTGTACTTTACCCCAAACTTGCTCTCTATTGTCCCAATCAAAACCAACACCTTTTGCCTTTTCTTGAATCCTGCTAGCCTTAACCATTGCGGGTAGCGATTTAGGTACTCCCTCAAGAACACTCTTTTTGCCTTCTTTTAATTTGAGTTTTTCCCAATTGCGCTTTACCTCTTCTTCTGTTTTAGCCTCGGTATCTCCGTAAATATGCGGATGGCGGTGTACGAGTTTATCACAAACTGCTTCAAGGACATCCGCTACATCAAAAGCGTTCTTTTCATCTCCTATTTTGGAATAAAACACTAGGTGCAGCATTAAGTCCCCAATTTCTCCTTTTACTTCATCAAGTTGCTTATCCAAAATTGCATCAGACAATTCATAGGTTTCTTCTATGGTTAGGTACCTTAAAGACTCCATCGTCTGTTTCTTGTCCCAAGGACAACCTGTACGCAAATCATCCATTATATCTAACAATCTGGCAAAGTTTTCAAGCTTCTTTTCTCTTGAGTTATGAGGCATTTCCTGCAATTTTGACCAAAGGTATTATTCCTATATTTAGCACATGAGGCTACTGTTACTCTCATTTATATTTCTTGGGCTCCAAGCCTCATCGGCATTGGGTCAACAACGTGTTAAACAGAAACATGGTTTAAGTATCCAAACGAAAATTCATGCAGGTTTTGTATGGATGCACAGACAAGGGGTAGAACACCTTGTACAGCGGGGCGTTTCTGGAATTCAACTAGACTTGCTTCTTAAGCCATCTGGCAAAGCCGATTGGCACTCCTATTCAGGATTTCCTGATGTTGGTGTTACGTTATTGCATATGCGTTTAAGCTATGCCGAATTGGGCGAAGCATATGGAGCAATTCCCTATTTAAGCCTTTTAGATATAAAGCGTGGCAAATTCACTTTTGAGGCTTCAGGGGGTATGGGGCTTGCCTACTTAAATAACCCTTGGAATAGAACGGAAAACAGAAAAAATGAAATGATTGGCTCTCATTTGAACCTGGCCGTTACGCTACAAACGAATATCAGCTATGCCATTACCAAAAGATGGCTACTCATGGGTGGCTTGGCCTTTACCCACTTTTCTAATGCTGGCACTCAAAAGCCAAACTTGGGTGTTAATATCCCTTCTTCGTTTGTAGGAATTCGATTTTCAGGACAAGAGACACCAGAATACAGTGAGCAGCAAAAAATTACGCTGGTAGAACAGAGAAGAGAGTTGATTTTACTCGCATCTGGCTTTGTAAATCAATTTGATGTGCTTAACACCCCACGTCTTGCACTTACTACCGCGCTTGAGGCAGGTTTTTATTCTAATTCTCGTAGGAGCAGATTGCACACATCTTTTGACCTGTTCTACAACAAAGAGTTAGAAGACTTCTACAAAGCAGAGCAGATAGCGTTTACAACAGGTGATTTATATCAAGTGGGGTTATCAGGAGGATATTCCAGAATAATTGGTAATCTATCGGTTTATTTGGGAATGGGAGTATATGTTTTCGCTCATGAACTGCCATCGCTGAGTATTTATAACAGAATTGGGCTTAGGTACAATGTGGCTGAAAGATGGTTCATTAATGGAACCGTTAAAACACACCTCTTTGTGGCGGATTACTTTGAACTTGGATTGGGATATAGGATATGGAGAAAATAGCAAGACGTATACTTCTTATGAGCTTACTCCTCCTCCTCTTTAGTTGCGAAAAAGAAAAGGCAGATGATTGCTTTAGGTCACATGGCGATACAACTTCCAAAACTAGATCTCTCTCATCATTCACAAAACTGCAGGTAGAAGGTGTTGTTACAGTGCAGCTTATTCCTGGAACAGAATCAAAAGTAACTGTCACTGGTGGGAAAAACTTTCTACAACAAATTCATACAGAAGTAAGGGATGGTACCCTGTATGTTAAAGAAAATATAGGATGCAAATTTGTAAGATCGTATAGCAGAGAATATTCTGTGGATATTCACTATGTACAACTCAATGAGATTGCTCATTACGGCTCAAAACACATTACTTCTGATTCTCCTTTGAACTCTGCAGTTTTAGACATTGATAAATGGGCAGGAGGCGGAGATGTAATACTACCCGTTTCTTCAGACTCTTTGTTTGTCCGAATCCATGCGGGGTCGGGAGATGTTACTGTAACAGGAAAAAGCGATTTTGGATATGTATACCAGCGCGGCTTTGGTTTTATGTTTCTAGATGAACTCTCGCTTCAAAATTGCTATGTAGACAAAGGTGGAACAGGTGATTGCCACGTAATGGTTAAAGATACAGCTACAGTAGACTTCAATTCTTACGGTACTTTAATCATTTCAGGTAACCCTAATGTAAATATCACCAAACAACAAGGCGAAGGCGATGTGGTTATTCTCCCTTAACCTTTCGGAATAGAATAACTTGAGCATTCCCTTCTGTATACGATTTCTCTTGATTCCAGGTTAAATCATTGATTACAACCTCCACAGGTGTACCCCCCTCCCCAGGCCCAAAATGACTATCCCAAATCAAAATGTCTCCTGGTACAGCAGCATCAGGGTAACCAGAAAAACAATTGACCTCTTCAAAAGGGTCACATTTCATATAAACGGCAAAAGCAGGGTGAAAATAGTATATCGTACCCTCGTTTAATAACGAAAGATCTGTACTTACTTGCTTTACTAACTTTTGGGAATTTGTCTCAGAAACAGGCATTCTGCTACTTGTGAAAAAGCCAGCGAGAACAGCTAAAATAAAAACTCCTGCTGTAGGATTTCTCCATTTGATAAACTGCTGGAAAAGTGCACTTAGCCCTATACCCGTAGTCATTGCTAAGAGTGGCATAATTACAAGCATTACACGGGTAAGGCCCGCACTAGCTCCTAAACCTAATCCGTATAATACACTATGGAAACCGAAGTATACCAGGGGGTAGCCAACTAGAGTGACCTTAGTGATAAAATCATGCCTTTTATCCTTCAAAACCAAGAACATTCCAAAGCTGCCCAAAATGAGCAATGGATAACCGAAAATTAAGTCTGCCTTGCGTACGAAGTGCCACAGTGATCCTAATTCATAAGAAGAGTTCAAGCCATAAGGCATCTCAGTAAAGAACCAAAAGAATTCACCTTGTTTTATAATTCCGCCTACAATTGAAAAAGCTAAGAATGGTAGTATTAAACATAGCAGCGCGTAATACTTCTTGTAAAAAAGAAAGATAAGCGATGCCATTCCCACAAATAAAATTCCTTCTGTTCTCACAAAGAGTAGCGATCCCGTGAGTAAAGCAGAAAATAGATAGCGCTTATTTATTAATGATATAACGCTAATACAAAGCATCAAGGCAAACAATGGTTCTGTTAATCCAGAAATATGCAATGACGTATAATATGGTGCTAGAATTAAAGCAAATACTCCTAAAGCTGTTTCCTGCTTAGTTCTTACATCAAGCAACAGAACAAGAACAGTAAGAACCGCACACAGAACATTGAATAGCACCATACCCTTAATACCAAGCTGAGCAAAAAGAGAGGATGCAATGGTAAAAAGGGGCTTTCCCCAGTGATCAAAAAACAATTCAGGATGAATTAAAGCGTATTTGGAAATTAGGAAGTGAGCAAACGTATCTCCACCGCCCATAAAGCCTCTTGATTGCCAAGCTGCGAATAAGAACATTAAGCCCCCAACAAGGGTTAAGATGTTACCATTGCGTAAATGCTCGTAAAGTCTACCCATTGAACGAAGCTAGCGATAAATTAATTTATGATATTTGCACCATGGTATTGAAAATTTCACTTCTTGCGATAGGTTTATTGGCACTAGGATTTGCTGGCATTGCCATCAAATTAATTGTTAAGAAAGATGGCAAATTCTCTGGTACATGTGCCAGTCAGAGTCCATTTTTAAACAAAGAGGGCGAAGCATGTAGCCTCTGTGGTGCTCTTCCTGAAGATAAATGTGCTAGCCCAGAAAAATCTGCAGCTTAATCAGTTACTGGTAAGAGGTACGCCTCCATGCCTTTAGACAGGTACGTCTTCATATTTCCATCTTCATCATTGTAGATGAAATACGCTGCTAGCTCCATTTCACTTTTTTGATTCATGTATTCTATAGCACTCTCTGGCCCCATTACCATGAATGCCGTAGCCATGGCATCTGCCTCCCAACAGGTTGCTGCCAATACAGTTGCAGATAGCAATCCGTGCTTTACTGGATACCCTGTTTTTGGATTCAATGTATGGGCGTATTTAACGCCATCAATTTCATAGAATTTACGGTAGTTTCCAGAAGTAGCTACGGCAATATCTGTTAATTGTAATACTGCATTTAATGAGCGTTCTTCAAGCGCTTCTTTGGGTTCATCTATTCCTATACGCCACTTAGTACCATCAGGCTTTAACCCACGAATTAGCACTTCACCTCCTAGTTCTATCATGAAAGACTCGATGCCCATATTTTGGAGCATACGTCCTAACACGTCAACAGAATAGCCTTGAGCAATAGCATTAAAGTCTAACTCCATATTCACATTTCGTTTTACTAAGACGCGTTCTGGAGAACTTTGAGACTCTTCCATCTTTCTTGTAAGCCTAATATCTTCGTACTCAAAACCTACTAATGGAAGCAAAGAATCTACCTTTTCGGATGTCATTTGCTCCCTATTCTTAAATCCAAAACCCCAAGCATTAGACAACGGACCTACGGTAGGGTTGAAAGCTCCATTTGTTTCCTTGTAAATCTTTCGGGAGTTCGCAAAAACTTCTGTAAAATAATTGAAGTGATCATCAAATATGACCTCTAAATCATCTGCATTATTCAATTCAGAAATAAGACTAGTGGACACCCATGTAGAAAGAGAATTATCAATATCTGTCAATATGCTATCTACTGATAACTTTAACTCTTTTTGAGTGACTCTTTCATCTGAATACTTGATGCTGTAGGTTGTGCCTTGAGCTTCACCTACCACCTCCAATAGAGTTACTTCATTGGCAGAAGATTCCTGTTGCGATGGCGTTTCTGAATTGCCACAAGACAATACTAGAACTGCAATTAATCCTAAAAAAAATATCTTTCTCATGTTATTGTGTACAAAAAAGGCCCTACAAGAGGGCCTTTATAATTTTAAACTAGCTAGTATTTATCCACCGAAGTCATCGAACGAAACATTCTCCTCTGGAACACCCCATTCGTCACACATTTTGAGTACCGCTTGGTTCATCATTGGTGGACCACAGAAGTAATATTCAATTTCTTCTGGTGCATCATGCTTATTCAGATACTGATCGATAACTGCTTGGTGAACAAAACCAACAAAACCATCACCTTCATCACTCATATCTTTCATCACTTTCCAGTTATCCTCTTCTAACGGCTCCGAAAGAACCATGTAGAATTTGAAATTTGGGAAGTCTTTCTCTAATGCCTTAAAGTGATCAATGTAGAATAGTTCGCGCTTAGAACGACCACCATACCAATAAGTAACTTTTCTGCCAGTCTTAATGGTACGGAATAAGTGATACAGATGCGAACGCATCGGTGCCATACCTGCACCACCACCTATGTAAATCATTTCAGAATCTGTTTCCTTGATGAAGAACTCACCATATGGACCTGAGATTGTTACCTTATCGCCTTCCTTACAATTGAAGATATAAGAAGAAGCAATACCAGGGTTAACATCCATCCATGCGTTTTTCGCCCTATCCCATGGTGGGGTAGCCACACGAACGTTCAACATAATCTCGCGACCTTCAGCAGGATAAGAAGCCATAGAGTATGCACGCTCAACAGACTCATCATTCTTCATTTTCAAATCCCAAAGTCCAAACTTATCCCATTCCAACTTGAATTTATCAGGTTCGCCTGGGTGCTCTTCTGGGTGAGCTGTGATGTCTATATCCTTGTAACTTACTTCGCAAGGTGGGATTTCAATTTGGATGTAACCACCAGCCTTATAATCCATATCTTCAGGGATTTCAACAACGAATTCCTTGATGAAAGATGCCACATTGTAATTTCGTACAACAACCGCATCCCACTTTTTAATCCCAAATACCTCTTCAGGAATTTGGATTTTCATGTCGTTCTTCACCTTGACTTGACAACCTAACCTCCAGTTGGCCGCTGCCTCTTTTCTAGTGAAGTGCGGAGCCTCGGTAGGGAGCAACTCACCGCCACCTTCGTGAACCTGACATTTACACTGCACGCAAGTACCACCTCCACCACAAGCAGACGGTAAAAAGATACCGTTATTACCCAGTGTTGAAAGAAGGGACGAGCCTGCTTCTACTTCAATGGTTTTCTCACCATTGATTTCTATTTTCATCAAACCGGAAGGAGAGAGTTTTGCCTTTGCAAACAATAACAGTGATACTAGCAAAACAATTACCAGCAAAAACACCGCGATTGTTAAAATTACTGTAGTAGTCATACTTAAGTTCTTATCTCGATTTGATTATAATTCAATTCCCATAAAGCTCATGAAGGCCATCCCCATGAGACCTGTAATAATAAAAGTTATACCCAATCCACGGAGCGGTGCTGGCACATGAGAATATCTGATTTTCTCACGAATGGCAGCAATGGCTACAATGGCTAAAAACCAACCCACACCAGATCCAAGTGCAAAAGAAGTAGCTTCAGCTATACTAGCATATTGCCTTTCTTGCATGAACAGTGCACCACCTAAGATTGAACAGTTTACCGCAATTAGTGGCAAGAAGATACCCAAAGCACCGTAAAGAGCTGGAGCAAACTTCTCTACAATCATCTCAACCAACTGAACGATTGAAGCAATAACTGCAATGAACATGATAAAGCTAAGAAAGCTCAAATCAACTTCTGCAAAAGAAGGATCTAACCAAGCTAGTGCACCTTCTTTTAACACGTAGTTCTCTAACAAGTAGTTCATTGGAACGGTAATCCCCAATACGAAGATAACTGCAGCACCCAATCCAACACCTGTCTTAACTGTCTTAGACACGGCCAAATACGAGCACATTCCTAAGAAATAAGCGAAAATCATGTTATCAACGAAAATCGCTCTTACAAATATGTTTACTAAATCTTGCATATTTTCAGGTAATTGATTCTAGTTAGCTTCAATTAATTTCTGGTTTCTTGCGCGCTGAACCCAAATGATTAATCCAACAGTGACCAAGGCCATCGGTGGAAGAATCATCATGTTGTTGTTCATGTACCCAAATTCATAGGCCGCTTCTGGAATAATCTTGAACTGACCGACTCCTGGAAAGCTTAATGTTCCAGACCCGAAAATTTCACGAACTACAGCTACCAAAATCAAAATGCCACCGTACCCTGCAGCGTTACCCAATGCATCTAAAATACTGGGCCAAGGTTTGTTTCCTAAGGCAAAAGCCTCAAGACGCCCCATGATGATACAATTGGTGATAATCAAACCAACAAATACAGATAGAGCTTTACTGATATCGTACACGTAGGCCTTCAAAATCTGATCAACCAAAATCACCAATGCCGCTACAACAACAAGTTGCACGATGATTCTGATTCTACTTGGAACCACGTTTCGTATTAGTGATACTATCAGGTTACCACCTACCATTACAAATAGTACGGATAGTGACATGATCACCGCCTGCTGTATCTGAACAGTAATTGCTAATGCAGAACAAATTCCTAGTACCTGAACAGTAATAGGGTTATCATCATCTAGAGGGTCTGTTAAAAGCTTCTTGTTTTTCTTAGAAAACAAGGGCTCAGATGGAGCTTTCACTTCTTTTTCAGCAACTTCACTCATCGCTTAGGCTTTTTTGTTTTTAAAGTAAGGTACGTATACCCCTAAAGTTCTCTCTATCATTTCACCCACACCAACTGAGGTAATGGTTCCTCCTGTAATTCCATCAACAGCATGCTCAGAAGCGTCACCACCTCCACCTTTTACCACTTCAATAGAGACGAAATTACCAGATTCATCAAAAATGCTTTCTCCCGGAAACTGTGACTGGAAAGATGCTGTATTGATTTCGGCTCCAAGTCCCGGTGTTTCTGTTTTGTGATCAAAGTTGGCACCATATACCGTATTCATATCTCCCTCAAGAGCTATGAACCCCCATACTGGACCCCAAAGACCTGTTCCAACCATAGGAACAACATAGTACGTTTCACCATCTTTTTCGCAAATGTAGAGCGGATAACTTCTCTCTTCAAATGAAAGAGATTTATACTCTTTTCTAACATCTACTTCAAAAGCTTTTCCATCTATAACCTCTCCTGAAGCATTTACAACAACTTGTTCTTTAACAAACTTGTCAAACAAACCTGGAGCATCTGCCATATTAGAAGAGCGATCCATGGCGCCAATTGCCATCATGATGTTTTTCATCTTCTCTTGGCGCATGTTCTCTTTTTGTCTGGGCTTGAGGCTTATTGCCGTAATTGAAAGTACGGCTCCAACCACAATTACCATAATGGCTGCAAAGCCAAACGTAAATCCGTTACTGTCTTTATTGATTGCCATTGTATCTTGATTAGGCTGCTACAGCAGCACGTTTCATTCGTTTATTAATATTCGCTTGGACCACATAATGGTCAATCATTGGAGCCATTACATTCATGAATAAAATGGAAAGCATAATTCCTTCTGGGTACGCTGGGTTAAACACACGTATCATAATACCGAAGAATCCTGCTCCAAAACCATATATCCATTTACCTGTATTTGTTTGTGCCGCAGAAACAGGGTCTGTAGCCATAAATACCATACCGAACATAAAGCCACCTAGAACTAACTGATGCCAAGGGGCGATAGTCATGAAGTCATTTACTGCGAAAATATTGAAGATCCAGCCCATCGCTAGACCACCCAAAGTCATGCTCAACATGATTCTCCAACTGCCGATTCCTGAAATAATAAGGAATGCTGCTCCAATAAGACAAGCTAGTGCAGATGTTTCTCCAACCGAACCTGGTATGAATCCCATAAATGCGTTCATAAAGCTGTAAGTACCTCCATCCGCAAAAGATGACATGACCTGAGCGTTTGAACCAACTTGTGTTCCTACCGTGGTAGCTAAATCTCCAAGTGCAGTTGCTCCAGTGAACGAATCTACTACAGTTTCTCCTTCTGCTGTACTAGTGTTAACCCAAACTTCATTACCAGACATTTTTGTGGGATAGGCAAAGAATAAGAAAGCGCGTGCTGTTAGTGCTGGATTCAATATGTTCATTCCAGTACCTCCAAAAACTTCTTTACCGATAACCACTGCAAAGATTGTTGCCACAGCAACCATCCAAAGTGGAACATCTACAGGCATACACAATGGAATTAACATTCCCGACACCAAAAAACCTTCTTGGATTGGATGTCTGTTAATGGCTGTAAAAATGAATTCGACTCCTAGCCCTACTCCATAGGACACCACAACCAGTGGCAATACTTTTATTAATCCGAAAATCACCTTATCCATAAACTCAGCATCGGGTTGACCCAAGGCTAAAAAATGCTGGTGCCCAGTATTCCATACTCCGAAAAGTAAGGTTGGTACCAAAGCGAGGATTACCATAAACATGGTACGCTTTAGATCAATGGAGTCTCTTACGTGAGTACCCTTATGTGTAACATGACCTGGAACAAACATGAACGTATACATGCCATCCCACACCCAATAAGCTAAAGGGAATTTTGCATTCTCTTCTGGCTTAATGCTCTGCATTAATTTCTCTAGTGCTTTCACTTCTCTTTACTCTTTTTAAGATTATCCTAATTCAGCTCGAGCCATGTCTAAACCTTCTCGAACAATATTTTGCAATTCCATTTTAGAAGTACATACGAACTCACATAGCGCAAAGTCCTCAGGAGCAACCTCGTAAATCCCGAGATTCTCCATTCGCTCTATATCGTTTGTAATGATGGATTTAATCAAAAATTGAGGCAGGATATCCATAGGGAATACTTGCTCGTATTGACCAGTAACAACAAATGCTCTTTCCTCACCATTCATTGAGGTATTGAGCTTGTACGATTTACCGGGCATTAACCAGCTAAAATAAGATCGAGAGAGACTGAATTTATCAAAGTTAGGGGCAATCCAACCAAAAGGCTGTGGCTCTCTACCTTCAGTAATGACAGTTAATGTATTTTGAGTACTACCGATGTAACCATCAACAGTAACTTGATCTCCAGTTAGAACAGTACCTGAAATATATCTTGGCTCTTCACCTTGCTTTATATTTCCTTCAACGATGGACTTTACTTCAGCACCTAAAATGGTTTTGTAATAACGTGGCTTTTCAACCAAACTTCCAGCCATTGCGATTATAATAGACGCATCGTACACACCTTCTCTAAAGAACTTACCAATCATAGCTACACGCTGGGGCTCTACAGTCCAAACGATTTCACCTTTATTAATAGGATCAAGTTTATTTATTTGAACCCCAACAAGACCAGATGGGTGTGGACCATCAAAAACATTCACCTTAGCATTCTTCACATTTTTCAATGCATCAGAAGCCGTTCTTGTTGCATGCACATTCACATGAACGTTGGAAGACAACTTAGCCAGCGCATCTACTCCTGCTTGAAAATCAGCTTCTCGACCGTGTAAGATAAAATCTATATCACCTGCCAAGGGCTCACTGTTGAAAGCTGAAACCACGATGGCTTTTGGTGTTTTCCTGTGATCTGCCACAACATCATATGGACGTTGCTTTACAAAACCCCACAGACCAGCCTCTAACATGCTTTCTTTCACATCAGAATCTGAGCTCATCTTTGGCGAAAAACTCTTGAAGCGCACTTCTGTGTCTGCCAAGATTTTAACCTCTAGGATTTTACGCTTTGCTCCTCTAACAACCTCAACAATCTCTCCACTCACTGGAGATGCAAATTTTATTTCAGGGTTGTCTTTTGAGAAGAAGAGCGTATCGCCAGCCAAAACTTCGTCTCCAGCTTTTACAGCTAACTTGGGAGTAATCCCATGAAAGTCGGTTGGCTTAACGGCATAAGTTTTGGAATCTTTTGAAGTACCGAACACTTTATCGGCAACTCCTTCAAGTTTAATGTCAAGACCTTGAGTGATCTTTATCACGTTAGACATAGCGCTATTATTGATATATTCGCCAAATTGGATGGGCAAAAATAAACATTTAAGTTACCTGCCAAAGGAATGTTATCACACTCGCAACATTTTTATTCACACCCCGTTCTACAAGCATTTCACAACCTAAAAACAGACTATTATCACAAAGGTTTACACACGATTGAAGATTCTCATAATCCTCATTTGCACCCTACCTGTTCATGGTTTTGGCCAAGAAGACATTGAACATTACGAGAACGCAATCTATGACAGCTCCCTTGTTTCAGTTCAACTTTTTAGACTGGGCTGGTCTAACTCTTACCCGATAATTTCCTTGAATAATCCAGATCATCAAATCCAACTCAGCTTTGATGACTTAACAGGCTACCCCAGAGACTTTCTGTACTCATTTGTTCACTGCGACACAGATTGGAACCCCTCAGATTTAAATTTACTCGAATATCAGGTTGGTCCTAATGATGACCTTATAAGAGATATGGTGTTTTCTAGAGGTGCAAGACAGCGCTTTATTCATTACGACTTGTTTTTCCCAAATAATCGCATCTCTCTTACCTTAAGCGGAAACTATATTTTAAAAGTGGAGGATGCTGCTACAGGTAAAACTGTACTAACCCGCAGGTTTTATGTGGTAGAAGAACGTGTAGCAATAAAACCACGCATCAAACAAGCCACTCAAGCGCGTTATCGTTTCACCCATCATGAGGTTGACTTTGATATTCTTTCTTTAGATTATAATATCACCAATCCTTACAGCGACTTGGAGGTACATGTGTTCCAAAACCAAAGACCAGATAACGCCAAGTACAATCTGTCACCAACGTTCGTTAAGCAAAATGAGATAATCTACGAGTACGATGATCGTAACCTGTTTAATGGCACCAATGAATTTCGTTTTTTCGACACTAGAGACCTTAATTATCAAGCATTGCGAACAGCATCTACCCGACTTATCAATGATACATTCAATGTGTTCATCATTCCTGATGAAGTTCGCAGTATAAGGCAGTACATAGATTATGGAGATATTAATGGTAGATACTTAATCCACCAAACAGATCCTCGCGACATTGCTTTAATTGATGCTGAATACGTGTGGGTAAACTTTACACTCCCCTATCCTGCTCCGCTTATGAATGCAGGAATGTTTCTGTACGGTGAATTCACGAATTGGAGATTCGACCCCAGATACGAACTTCAATACAATAAAGAACAGAAAGCGTACACGGGGAAGGTATTACTGAAGCAAGGTTACTACAACTACATGTACGCTGCAGCAAGCCTTGAAAAGGGTGCAGGAGACGTTACTCTTATTGAGGGAAATCACTTTGAAGCAGAGAATGAATATCTTTTTCTTGTTTACCATAGAAAAATTGGAGAGATTTACGAGCGACTTATAGGATTTAAAATCGATAAGTTTCAAAACAAGTGATAGAATAAACGTGAAAGGTGTTACCGCAATAACGCATGGAGTTGTAGTCTCTGTAGAACATAAATACAGAGAGGAATACTCTAATGCAGATAAAGGCCTGTTTATCTTTTCTTACCACATTACTATAGAAAACACTACGCAAGAATCTATTCAACTTATTAGCAGGCACTGGTACATAGCAGACTCAATAGGTGTTACGCGTGAAGTAAAAGGCGATGGTGTTATTGGAGAGCAACCCGTTCTAGAGCCAGGCCAAGTGCACAGTTACGAAAGCGCATGCGATTTGAGAAGCGAACTTGGTGAAATGCATGGCACTTATCGCATGAAGAGCCTAACCTCTGGTAGAACTTTCATTGTTAATATTCCTACCTTCAAAATGGCTGTGCCGTATAAACTCAACTAGGCACCGCTTTCCTATTAACTGTTGCCATTCACTCATTGCTCATTTCAGATCTACCATTCAGTTTCTATTCTTGTTCACAGGTTAGATAGTTTCTCATTTAATTATTGCTCATTAGAGAGCCGCTAGGTCAACAGCGGCTCTTTTTTTTGCCTAAACTTTTCTATTCACGAACGCTCAAACCACTCATCCTTCAATATTACCAGTTATCACTATTTAAGGTACTTTGTTTTGCATAGTACCTGTTTTTATACATATCTTTGTTTCGCAAACAACAAGGTTTAACATAATTTAAAAAAATGCAAGCAGTCATAACACTTTTCAGCTCATTGATTCTAATGACAACCAATGTTGATAATAAGAAGAACGAGGTAGCTGAAGCGGTAAGTCAGATGAACGGAGTAACAACTCTATCTTTTTCTAAAGACATGGTAGATGCAATTGATTTAGATATAGATGTTGAAGACAAAATCAAACATTTAGAAGGCGACTTCAACGAAATAAAACTCAACATTTTTGGCGAATCAACACCAGACCTAGCAGATAAGCGAACAACCATGCTAAAGGTGCTGGATAAGCACTACGAGAAAGTAGACTTAGAAGACACAGACGAAAGTGAGTCAGATGCACTCCTTTACACCAAATCTAAGGGTGATCGTGTATATGAAGCACATCTGTTGCTATTAGATGAAAGTGACAATACCTTCACCATAGTCTCATTCATAGGAGATGTTGTGGTAACCAATAAAGACTAACTCAAATGAATATTGAAAATGCTAAAGCACAAATGAGGAAGGGTGTATTGGAATACTGCATCCTATCGTTGCTAAAAAACCAAGAGCTCTACCCATCAGATATTATTGAAAAACTGAAAGAAGCAAAACTGATTATTGTTGAAGGTACGCTCTACCCACTTCTAACCCGACTAAAGAATGCAGGAGTACTTAGTTACCGATGGGAGGAATCAAAGAGCGGCCCACCAAGAAAATACTATTCATTGACGGCAGATGGAGAGCAATTTCTTGCTGAACTACACAGTACATGGCAAACTCTAGAAAGAGCCGTTAAAATCACACGTTCATCATCAATAAACCCTGAATAATGAAAAAGACATTGAACATTAACCTTTCAGGCTTGGTCTTCACCATAGATGAAGATGCATACAGCAACCTGAAAAGTTACCTAGATACATTGCGGAACCATTTCAGAGCCTCTGAGGGTAGTGATGAGATCATGGACGATATTGAAGCGCGTGTAGCGGAACTTATGCAAGAGAAATTGAGTAGTTCCAAAACCGTAATTAACATTCAAGATATCCAAGATATTATAGCTCAAATGGGCAGCCCAGAAGATTATGTTGACGAGTCTGTGTTTGAAGAAACTGAAACCAACCAACAAAATAACTCCTCAGAAAAAAGCACCATAAAAAAACTCTACAGAGATGGCGATAACGCTATTCTAGGTGGTGTTTGTGCGGGTATCGCTCACTATGTTGGAGTACAGCCTCTATGGATTCGCCTAGCATTGCTATTTGCCTTTCTAGTTTGGGGATTTGGTTTTTTAATCTACATCATTCTTTGGATTATCGTTCCAAAAGCTAGAACTACCGCAGAAAAGCTAGAAATGACTGGAGAACCAGTTAATGTTTCTAACATTGGTAAATATGTAGAAGACGAAATAAGCAATGTAAATCAAAGACTTAAAAAAGATGGTACCGTTAATTCCTTAGGGAGTTCCATTGCCTCTTTCATTGAAGGCCTTGGTAGACTATTAGTACGTTTATTGACACTACTCTTAAAGGCCATTGGTAAAATACTAGGTAGCTTATTGTTATTTATTGGGTCGTTGATGACTATTAGCTTGATTATAGCTTTCATAGCAATGCTATCAAGCAGCTTCATTTCCATTGGAGAGTTTAGCGGTTATTCATTCGCTGAACTCAGCAACTTGGTGTTTGCTTCAAGCTTTTCTGCTTACATGACATTAATTGGAGGCTTTTTGGTTTCAGTAATTCCCGTATTAGCCATTTTGTATGGTGGTGTTTCCTTGGTGTCGGGATATAAGAATATTCCAGCTGGTTTAGGTTGGGGACTCGCAGGAACTTGGCTTCTAGGCATAATACTGCTCGCCTATGGAGGCATTAGTACTGGAAATGACTACTCCAAACCAGGAACCATTCAAGAATCAGAGGTATTAGACTTTAAAGGAGATACCCTCTTTTTAACCTTAAACGAAGGGGTTATTAAAGAACTAGAAGGTTCTAAAATCATGAGTGAAAATGAGGTAGATTTCCATATAGATGATCAAACTGGAGTGGTGAGCATATCAGATATTAGCTTAGATGTTGAAGCGAGCCCTACAAACAGATTTGAATTAGTACAGCGGAAAACTGCACGCGGAAATACATTTAGCGTAGCTGAAAAACGTGCAGCTGGGATTATTTATGACTATTCAGAGAATGAGAATACGCTGGCTTTTGACCCATTCTTATCTTTCCAACAGGTAGATAAGTGGAGAAAGCAAAATGTAGAATTAGTGTTGCTAATACCTGTTGGCAAAACGGTTTATTTAGAAGCCAATTTAGACGGCTTTATATATGACATCGACAATATCACAAATACTTACGATGCCTATATGTTAGGCCATTATTGGACTATGACAGATCGTGGATTGCAATCTCCAGATTTCTCAAAAAACGAAGAGCTAGAAGAAAACAAGACAGAAAAAGAAGTAGCCGAAGTGAAGGTGTCTATGTAATAGCTGAAGAACATCTCATTAAAGTTGGTTTTCAACTGAAATAAAATCATGTAATAGCATTCTGTGGAAAAAGGCTGAGAATAATCAATTTTCAGCCTTTTCCAATTGGTTAGTTTTGATTTCAAACCAAAAACTTAGCATGCGCCAGGCAGTCAAAAAGGCATTACTCTTAAACTTGCTTCTATTCATCTTTGTGACTAGTCAAGCTCAGCGTCTTTTTATGACGGCAAATTGGTGCTACGAATCAGAGGCTATAGTTTCTGTAGACTCTGTTCGCGGATTAACTCCTCCCCTTAGGTACTCTTTCAACAATGAACCTTTTACTGAAGACAACGTCTACTTCCCTGGCAAAGCAGGTGCTGTGTCTGTTTTAGTGCGCGATGCGAATCTTCTTGAGGTTGCAGAAACCGCTAGAGTAAAACAATCTGGCTACATTGGCTTAACATATGACTCTTCTCATGCTACATGCAATAAAGAAGCAACTATAACTATCTCTGAGGTTTTTGGTGGCTTAGGTACACTAACGTATACAACCAATAGTGAGCCTGGAACAACTGCGGCTAACCATGGTGCAAACAAAATTATCGTTACCGATGAAGCAAAGTGCACAGCAGAACACACGGTTAATCTTGAAAACTTTTGCTGGAAGGTGTATACGGGTTTCTCTCCTAATGGAGATGGAGTTAACGATACTTGGGAAATAGATGAACTAGAAGACGATTTTGAAAATGCGTTTTTGCAAGTGAAGAATCGCTTTGGTCAAGTCGTGCATAGGTCAGAGGGGCCATACCTGCCTTGGAACGGTAAGTCAATAACAGGTCAAGAGCTGCCATCTGGCACTTATTATTTTCAAATATTCCCACTAGGCATAGATACTAAGGAATACGAAGTAAACGGCTTTATTACAATATCCAAATGAGCAGTTTAAAGTACATAGCCTTAGCAAGTCACCTGTTTATTGCTACTTCGGCTTTGTCGCAAATTAGCTGGAACTTTGCCCAGCAAAATATGGAACCGTTTATCATGAACGCTTCTGCAGCAGGTCTCAAACCTTGTGTTACCGTTACTATGGGTCACCGTAGGCAATGGACTACGCTTCCCCAATTGGCATTTACGAATACCGCATCTTTTAACGTAAGTACCCGCAAAGAGGGAATTGGGAAATTCAAAAAAGGATGGCATGGATATGGAGGATCTATTTTAGATGATAGGCAAGGAATTTTTAGGTCTTTTCTTATATCTGGTGCCTATGCCTATCACTTAGTTGTTGGAGAGAATAAATACCTTTCTTTCGGCACCTATGCTTCACTTTCAAGAATGGTGGTTTCTACTAGAAACGTTACAACTAAAGCTCCAGACGACCCTGCTTTTGCCAATACAGCCCCTATTTATTTCTTCCCCATAATTTCACCAGGCATCTCCTACACCACTCCAATCCTATATGCTGGAATAAGCGCTTGGAATATAACCCAACGTAATGCAGATATGTATGGAAACAGCTGGGGAACACCAGCCGATTTGAAGACGATGGTTTATGCCAATGCCATGAAAACCTTTATATACGATGATTACAATTACATCCATGCTGGGGTTCAATTGTTTTATGAGGGCTACATGCCTCCTTCCATAGCCTTACAAGCAGGTTGGAGTTTTCAAGATCAAGTAACAGGAATTGCAGGATATCGTATACAAGATGCCATAATGGCGATGGTTCAAGTTCGATTCAAGAGCAAGCTACGCGTAGGCTATGCTTATGAATACAATATTTCTAAAATGGGGAGTTTTGCACAACACACGCATGAAATCATCTTAACCTTCAACTCTTGTTTTTCAGATGAAGGTTTCAACCCAAGGTATTATTGTCCTGCTTATGCTAAACATCAGGTTTCCAGAAGGTAAGAACCAAAGCTAAAAAAGCGTGTTTTACTTACTTTTGCAGCACCTCCGATCAGGGGTATCTAAAGCGCAATTCCATGTCAGAAACAACGCAACTTGAACAAGGTACAGACCAATTGAGTCAACAAGAACTTAAATCAGAAATTCTTTCTGATTATAAACTCGCCAACCTAAGCAGAGAAACTAGCTTATTAGGAAGGCGTGAGGTACTAACGGGCAAAGCTAAATTTGGCATCTTCGGTGATGGTAAAGAAGTAGCACAAATTGCCCTAGCCAAACAGTTTATGAATGGTGATTTCAGATCTGGATATTACCGTGACCAAACATGGATGATGGCAGCAGGCCTTCTCACCGTGCAACAATTTTTCGCGCAATTATACGCCCATACTGATATTGCTGCAGAACCAGCATCAGGAGGTCGGCAAATGAACGGGCACTACGCAACTCGCTCTTTAAACAAAGACGGATCTTGGAAAGATTTAACAGCCCAGAAAAATGCCTCAGCAGATATTAGTCCAACAGCCGGTCAAATGCCTCGTTTACTTGGCTTGGCTCAAGCTTCTAAGGTCTACAGACAAAATAAGAAGTTGCAAGACGGCTCCTTCTCTAAATTTTCTGATGCGGGTAATGAAGTCGCTTTTGGCTCTATTGGTGACGCCTCTACCTCTGAGGGTGTTTTTTGGGAGACAATGAATGCCGCTGGTGTACTTCAAGTACCTATGGTAATGTCTGTTTGGGATGATGGCTATGGTATTTCTGTGGAGAAAAAGTACCAGACAATTAAAGAAAGTATTTCTGAAGCGCTAAAAGGATTTCAGAGAGACAATAACCGTTCGGGTTATGAGATATTCAATGTAAAAGCATGGGATTATGCACAGCTTTGCCTTACCTATGAAAAGGCGGTTGAGCTTGCAAGAGAAAATCACATTCCTGTTCTTGTACACGTAGAGGAAGTAACACAACCCCAAGGGCACTCTACATCAGGTTCTCATGAGCGCTACAAATCAAAAGAACGCTTAGCTTGGGAAACGGAGTACGATTGTATTTCTCAATTCAGAAAATGGATCCTAGAGAAGGAACTCGCCTCAGAAGAAGAGCTTCTAGCCATTGAAAAAGACGCCAAAAAAGAAGTTCGCGATGCAAAAAAAGCAGCATGGAGTGAGTTTATTGCACCAATTAAGGCAGAGCAAACAAAAGTTGTAAGCATATTAAAAGAAGTAGCCGCTGGCTCAGAGAAGAAAGCATTCATCGCCCCAGTAATAAGTGCATTGGAAAGTAACTCAGAGCCTATACGGAAAGATATTTTTCATGCCGCACGTACAACGTTAATGTTAGCTAGAGGTGAACACAACAGTGCCATTACATCCTTAAAAGATTGGATCTCTGCAGAAACCACTCACAATCATGAACGCTATGGCTCTCACCTTTATTCGCAGAGCGAGGCCAGTCCATTAAAGGCAAATGCGGTAGCGCCAGACTTCTCTGATAACCAAAAAGATGGAAGAGAAATTTTACGCGACAACTTTGATTACATACTAGAGAAACGCCCAGATGTGCTCATCTTTGGAGAAGATTCAGGAAAAATTGGTGGAGTTAATCAAGGATTAGAAGGGCTACAAGCAAAATACGGAGTAGAGCGGGTAACAGATACAGGGATACGCGAAGCTACCATTATTGGTCAAGGAATTGGAATGGCCATGCGAGGGTTACGGCCTATTGCTGAAATTCAATACTTAGATTACCTACTATACTGTATTCAATTGTTGAGCGATGATTTGTCTACAGTTCACTATCGCTCTGCTGGCGGTCAAAAAGCACCCTTAATCATTCGCACAAGAGGTCATCGCTTAGAAGGTATTTGGCATTCAGGTAGCCCAATGGGCATGATTGTAAACGGTGTAAGAGGTATGCACGTTTGTGTTCCAAGAAACATGGTACAAGCAGCTGGAATGTACAATACTCTATTGGCAGGCGATGACCCAGCTATAGTAATAGAATCACTGAACGGATACCGACTCAAAGAAAATGTCCCTAATAATATTGGCGAATACCAAGTACCGCTTGGGATAACAGATAATCTCAAAGAAGGTAACGACATCACCATTGTAAGTTATGGTTCTACCGTGCGCATGTGCGCTGATGCGGCCAAGCAACTGAATGAAGCGGGTATATCTGCAGAAATCATAGATGTACAAACTTTGCTTCCATTTGATTTGGAACACGCCATTGGCGAAAGCTTGTCTAAAACCAATCGCTTGATGATAGTGGATGAAGACGTTCCAGGTGGTGCTTCTGCCTATATTCTTCAACAAATCTTGCATGAACAAAAAGGATATTTCCAATTAGATTCAGAGCCTGTATTGTTAACTGCAAAAGCACATAGACCTGCTTACGGAACAGATGGTGATTACTTCAGTAAGCCAAGTATAGATGATATTTTTGAAACGGCTTATGCGATTATGACAGAGGTAAACCCTATTAAGTATCCAGCACTTTATTAGGTCATAATGGTTGAAAAGGCACGCTTAACAGAACAACAGTCGTTACATAACGATTTAGAGAAAAAAACCACAACAGAACTTCTTGAGGGTATTAATCAAGAAGATCATAAAGTGGCCAGTGCTATTCAGCGTGTCCTTCCTGATATTGCAGCTCTTGTAGATATTACCGCAGATAGGTTAATGGCGGGAGGCAGAATATTTTACCTAGGCGCAGGTACTAGCGGAAGACTAGGAATTGTAGATGCCAGTGAGTGTCCTCCAACATTTGGAGTAGAACATGGCTTAGTCATAGGGTTGATTGCAGGTGGAGATTCGGCAATTAGGAAGGCTGTAGAGTTTGCAGAAGACGACAAGCAGCAAGGTATTTCTGACTTAAACGCGCACAACCTATCAACTACTGACGTTGTTATTGGCATTGCAGCATCAGGTTCAACACCCTACGTGGTTGGTGCACTAGAATACTGTCAAGAACAGGGTATTGCCACTGGTTGCATTACATGTAATCCTGGTGCACTCGTAACTAAAGTGTCAGACTTCCCAATTGTAGTAGAAACGGGTCCAGAATTTGTAACTGGAAGTACCCGTATGAAAGCTGGAACAGCCCAAAAACTTGTACTCAATATGATTAGCACAACTGTTATGATAAAATTGGGGCGAGTTAAAGGTAACCGCATGGTAGATATGCAGTTATCAAATGATAAACTTGTAGATAGAGGCACCAAAATGGTAATGGAATCATTATCTCAATTATCCTATGCAGAAGCTAAAGCACAACTATTAGAGTACGGGAGCGTTAGAAAAGCAATTGAAGCATATGGAAGATAGACTTAAACGTGCCTTTGACGAGAAAAGCTGGAACGAAATCAAGACTAAAGATTCTTGGCAGGTTTTCAAGGTATTATCTGAAATCGTTGAGGGCTTCGAGAAGATGGCTAAGATTGGACCTTGTGTAAGCATCTTCGGATCTGCAAGAACACGCCCAAATACACCTTACTACGAGCTCGCTGAAGAAATAGCCAAACAATGCACGGCTAAAGGGTTTGGTGTAATAACAGGTGGTGGAGCTGGAATAATGGAGGCTGGAAATAAAGGAGCTTCAACTGGTGGCGGCAAATCTGTTGGTCTCAATATAGACCTACCCTTTGAGCAAGATTCCAACCCTTACATAGACAAAGACAAGCTCATCAACTTTGACTATTTCTTTGTCCGCAAACTCATGTTTGTTAAGTACGCTCAAGGGTTCATAGTGCTTCCTGGTGGTTTCGGCACCTTAGATGAACTCTTTGAGGCACTAACACTCATACAAACGCATAAGATTGGAAAGTTCCCTATCGTTCTTGTAGGAACTGACTACTGGGGTGGATTAGTAGATTGGATTAAGAATACCATGCTTGAAAAAGAAGGCAACATAAATGACAATGATCTATTTCTATTCAAACTAGTGGATACTGCAGACGAAGCAGTTGCTGAAATAGAGAAATTCTACGGCAGATATCTATTAAAGCCCAATTTTTAGGTTTTCAACACCCTGCCCAAATCACCCTAAACACCTACCTATCAATTACATGTAAAGGGTTATCACCGGGTTACCCACAAGGTAATTAACATTTGCGTGTTTATAGATTGGCCTTTCTGGGTCTTACAGCGCCTTTACGTACAAGTAGCTTTGTTACAACGCATAAATCGTAATTAAAGCTCTTATGGTAAAAATCTTGCTCTTACCTCTGAACGTCCTTTTCCTTTTTGGGATTTCAAGCTTTTTAACAGGTGATTTGTCTATAGATCAAAAGGCTCCTGCACGTATTCCCGTACAAGGTACTTGTGAGGTAGAGCTGGTTGTTAACAAGGGTGATGTTACAGGTTTTGCAAAACTTCAACACGCATTCCCTACTGGAGTGAAAGTTGAGGCTATAGAAACGCAAGGCGCAACATTTACGTTCGCAGAGCAGAAGATGAAGTGGATCTGGATGGCTCTTCCTAAGGAAGAAAGCTTTACCATAAAATATAAACTAACCGTAGAAGATGAATATATCACAGAGGTTGAGTTAGGTGGCACATTCTCTTACTTAGAAAAAAATGAGCGAAGAAGCTTCTACATTCCAGCATCGCTTCTAGCCGTTGGTGAAGAAAAAGTAGAGGAGGAAGTAAAAGAACCAGTTGTCGCCACCAATAGAGTTATAACAGATGAGGGCTCCGGAAACTACCGCGTTGATGTAACCATAAAGCGTGAAAACGTTACTGGCTTTGCCAAGATACAAGAGTACATACCCGCTGGTGTATCTGCATCATCTATCGCAGAGGAAAGTGCTGTATTCTCAGTGGTGAATGACAAAGTGAAGTTTGTATGGATGAACCTTCCTGATGCGAATGAATTCACAGTTAGCTACCGCATAAACACAGGCGGTTCTGCTTTATCTCCTAATTCTATTTCGGGAGAGTTCGCCTATATTCATGATGGTCAAACACTTAAAGCTACCATCTTAGGTGAGGAAAGTTCTCCTGCAGCCAATGAGTTTGCTCAAAACGATCCAGATACAGCAGATAATGATGAACTGGTAGAAGTGCAAAACGATGCAGAAGAAATTGCATTACCCAAAGAAGAATCTGCCACTCTTGAAGCTGAAGCTGTAGTAGCTATAGCCACGGGCAAGGAAAACGCAACAGAGCCTCTCGAAGCCAAACAAGAATCAACTGAAAATGAGGATGAGGCAGAAATCGCAGAAGAACCTGTAACCGCAGCTACAAATGAAGACTTGGTTGAAACCGATGTATCGAAGAAGTCTATTACCACAGTTCCTGAACCCAACACAGGTATCAACTATCGTGTTCAAATTCTAGCGGGACACAACAATGTAAAGCAACCATATTTTGAGAGCCTTTACAAGTACACGGGGAACTTCATTGTAGAGAATCATGAAGGATGGGTTAAGTATACAACTGGTGATTACCCAATCTACAAGAATGCTAGAGATGGTAGAGAAGTTATTAGAAGTAACTACAATTTCCCTGGACCATTTGTAGTTGCCTACAACAATGGGGAGCGAATTACTGTTCAAGAAGCACTCATGATTACCAATCAGAATTGGGTAAAATAAATAGGTTCCGTTCTTGTGAATGGAAATGCTTATTTTAGACCGATTTTACAAACTATGAAATTCTAATCCCAAGGGTGTGAAGTTGGTACTACGTTTTTTATCCGTATTTATAGCAATTCTAGTTGTTTCAGGAGCTTGGGCTCAAGAAGATTCTAACAGCCCTGAACCTAAACCGCAAAAACCTAAAGTTCAGAAACTCGATGAGTCGTACAATGAACCAGAGCCTGTTCCTACCCCAACCATAGGTCTAGGACTTGGCGTTCTTACATACTATGGAGATATAAGTGCAAACTATAGAACCAACAACCCCATTACCTCACGAGTTGCTCTAAACTTAGCGGTTACACAACCTCTAAATCCTTTTTTAAGCGCAGAATTTAATGTTTGGGGTGGAACGGTATCTGCCAACGAACGTTTAATAAACAAAAACAGGAACTTTAGCTCTACGCTTACTGGTGGAGGAATAAGCGTTCTTTACAATTTCGATCATATCCTTAAGCCAGACCGAGTTGTTGAGCCGTATATCGGAGTTGGTTTTGAATACATAGACTTTCGTTCTAGAACAGATTTGATAGATGAGTATGGCAACAACTATTTCTATTGGTCAGATGGTACCATCAGAAATATGGATGAATCAGCACCAAATGCTGAAGAGCTTTCTGTTCGCTTGCAACGTGATTATGAATATGAAACAGATATTCGGACATTCTATGAAAACGAATTGGGTTCATATAATGAGTTCACATTGGCCGTACCAGTAAGCGCTGGTGTAAATATGATTATGACTCCAAAGTGGAATTTTAGAATTGGAGCTACTTACCACTTTATGTTTACAGATTACATGGATGGAGTTACCGCAGAAAGTGCAGGTTCACGCAAAGGAGATGATGCCAACGACAATCTACTTTACGTAGGATTCAACTTAGCTTACAACATTAGCAGGCACAAAAAAGTAGAAATCATTGAAGATGATGATACACCATTCTTATTTGTAGCCAATGGCGATGAAGATGGTGATGGGGTAATGGATTTTGATGATTTGTGTGCAGGAACACCTGAAGGTGCAGCTGTTGATGCTTATGGATGCCCATTGGATGATGATGGTGATGCTGTTGGTAATTACAAAGATGAAGAGCTTAATTCTGCTCCAGGAGCAATTGTAGATACCGTAGGGGTAACCTATACAGATGAGCGTATAGAACAACTGTTCTTGGCTTACATAGATTCTACTGGTCAGTATTCTAAAATTGAAGCTGAGTCTTACACCATTGATTTAATCACTAAACGTACAAAGCGCAAACGCGAGAATCGCAAAACCTATTATGCGGTTAAAATGGGAACCTACAACGATGGGATTCCTAGTGACATTGTAAATAATATGCTGAATTACAGCGATGTACAAACTCTTAATCAGGGAGATAACATTGTACTCGTAGTTGGAAAATACAGCAACATTTCCCAGGCCAACGAACAGCGTGATGCTATGAGCTCCGCTGGCCTCACTACAGAAAGTGTAGTTTCTGTAAGTCCTGATGGCTCAATACGCAGTGTAGATAGCAGACCTAATTTCATTTCTGAAGAAGGAGTAGCCCACTTTGATAATAATGTAACTGATAACAGCACGCAACCAGTTGTTTACCGTGTACAATTAGGAGCTTTCAAGAAAAAGGCAAACGAAAAAGTATTTAGAAACTGGGATAATATTATGGCTGTATCATCAGCAGATGGCTTCACCAGATACTATTCCGCACCATTTGACTCTTACTCAAAAGCTGCTGTCGCCAAAGTAAGAGCTATAGCAGAAGGCTTTAACGGTGCATATGTAGTAGCTATTAAAGGTGGTACAAAGGTGGATATCAAATCTGTAGCACAAGGTGGTACTAGCGGAATTAGCAAACTACCTTCTGACGTTAGTCTAACTAATGAGCAAAAAGAATTCTTGAAGTTTAAGGTTCAGTTAGGCACCTACAAAAGTCAAGTAGCAACAGATGTTATGGAATCTTACATGACTTTTTCTGATTTGCAACAAATTGTAGATGCACAAGGTATAACGCACTACGTAGTTGGTGATTTCAACAACTATGCAGAAGCCAATGCATACAAGAAAGAGTTGAGAACTCAAGGTTATAACGGGTGCTTCGTAGTCGGTGAATACCTAGGTGAAATTATTCCTGCAAGAAAAGCCATAGAATTGGCTAAATAATCCTTAGTTGAGGATAAACACATTTTTCATGCGCATAAGAATTATTGCCCTACTTGGTTTGTTTTTGCCTCAAATGCTAACGGCCCAAGTAGATCCATTGGCAGAAAACAAACTTCGCTCGTTTTTTAAGTATGTAGAACTGGCGTATGTAGACTCAGTTGATGCAAGCACGCTTGTAGAGTCTGCTATCTATGGAATACTTGAAGATTTAGATCCACATAGCAGTTACATTCCTCTAGAAGATTTACAACGTATGAACGAGCCACTTCAAGGTAACTTTGAAGGAATAGGTATTCAGTTCAATATATTGCATGACACAATTGTAGTTGTTTCTCCTATATCTGGCGGACCCTCAGAAAAATTGGGAATACAATCTGGAGATAAAATCATTGCAATCAACGGAGATAAGGTAGCTGGAGTTGGATATACCAATCAAGATGTAATGGATAACCTCAGAGGCGAAAAAGGCAGCAAGGTAACTGTTGGCATCAAGCGCAAACGCGTAAAAAACCTCATCGAGTTTAACATTACCAGAGACAAAATCCCTATCTATTCTGTTGATGCAGCATACATGGCTACATCTAAAATTGGATATATCAAACTAAATCGCTTTGCCCGAACGAGCATGGATGAAATTCATGAAGCATTGGATTCTTTGAATAAAGAAGGAATGAAAAGCATGATACTAGACTTACGCGGTAATAGTGGTGGATATCTAGATATTGCGATTGATTTGGCTGATGAGTTTTTATCTAAAAACAAACTGATTGTTTACACAGAAGGCCGATCTTATCCTAGAGAAGAGTTTAGCTCAACCTCTTCAGGCTCTTTTGAGAAAGGAAAACTTGTTGTTCTTGTTGATGAAGGATCAGCATCAGCTTCTGAAATTGTATCAGGTGCCATTCAAGATTGGGATCGCGGATTGGTTATCGGGCGAAGATCTTTTGGAAAAGGATTGGTTCAAAAGCCTTTCTCTTTGCCAGACGGCAGTGCAATTAGATTAACCACTTCTAGATACTACACACCAAGCGGAAGAAGTATTCAAAAACCCTATGAAGAAGGTTTAGAAGCTTATTATAACGATTTAAATGAACGTTTTAAACATGGGGAGTTTACACATCCAGATTCTATACGCTTTCCAGATTCTTTAAAATACAAGACTCGTATAAACGAACGTACAGTTTACGGTGGAGGTGGTATCATGCCAGATATATTCATTCCGTTAGACACTACAGGCAGTTCAGATTTTTACGGTAAGCTCGTTAGAGGTGGCTTTCTTTCTAATTTCAGTTTGGTTTATTTAGACCAGCATCGCGAAGCACTAATTGCTTCACATAATGGAATTTCATCCTTTGTGGAGTCTTTTTCATCAAAAGATGTCTTAGAGATTCCTTTCAAAACGTACTTAGAATCTGAAGATTTAGAGTGGGATGAGGCAGGATACACCAAATCTGAAAAATTGATTTACAACACCTTAAAAGCTTTAATTGCCAGAGGGCTCTACCCTCGCGGTGCTTTCTACCAAGTTACAAATGCTACTAATGAAGGCTTTAACAAGGCGGTTGATGCGATTGAAGGCAAAGCTTTTGATTCCTTTAACATTTCATACAGGTAGCACCATAACGAGGATTATATAAATTCGCAACGAACCAAATCAAAACAAAGATGGACGATCAAATGAAAAGCAACATTCAACTGGGTTTACTCGTAGTGATTGCCGCCACGGTAATCTACGGTACCTTTATCAAAGAAGACCTACCAACACGAAGAACAAGCGCTGCTCCTGTATCTCAAGCTGCGTCTTCAGCACCTCAGCAGCCAGCTAGCATCAATTCTGCTGACCCTAACATTCAGATGATGCCGCAACAACAGCCGCAACAGCAAAAGCCAATGAATCCTCCTACAGGAATGAAGTTTGCTGAAATGGAGCATAACTTTGGAGCAATTACACAAGACTCTGAGCATGAGAAAGTATTCACATTTACCAATACTGGAGACAACCCATTAATAATTGAGAATGCTCGCGGTTCATGTGGATGTACTGTACCTGAGTGGCCTCGTGAGCCTGTAGCCCCAGGTGAGACTGGTGAAATTAGAGTGGTTTACAAACCAGGAAAGCAGCAAGGAAAACAAGCAAAAACAGTTACCATTACTGCTAATACAGAACCAAGAGATACACGTTTAACTATTTCTGCAGAAGTGGAAACGGCTTCTTAAGCGTTTAGTAAAGGATAGAAAAAAGGCCCGAGTGAACCTCGGGCCTTTTTTTATTCTTCAATCCATTCTGCAATGTGCCTGCGCTCCAAACGCTCTGTTCTTTTAGGCCATTCAATATCGGGGTAGCCAACAAAAAACAATCCCATGCACATATCGTTATGCTCGAGCCCAAGATAATCTTTCATCTCTTGGGTATATGTTAATCCACCAGAACCCCAATAAGCAGCCAAACCATATGCACTTGCTGTTATATACATATTCTGAACTGCTGCACTCACAGCCGCAACTTCTTCTACCTCCGGAACAGCCAGCTTTTCATCACGCTTCATAATTATCGCTATAACAGCAGAAGCTTTTAAAGGTCTTTCCTTAAGCTTTCTATACTTCATTTCTTTGAATGAATCTGCTGGTGTTATGGCCTTGTAAGTATCTGCATGCCAATCTCCAAAAGTCTTTAAACCCTCTCCGTAAAAAACTTTAAACCGCCATGGCTGGGTAAGCTTATGCGTTGGAGCCCATCTAGCGTTCTCTAGCATCACCTCTATTAGTTCCTTCTGCACTTTACGTTCTGAAAACTGCTCAGGAAAGATGGTTCTTCTCGTGCGAATGCACTCATTTATCTCACTAACGTTGAATCTCATGGTGTAACTCTTTAGAACAAAAATAACACTCCCAGTCGCTCCTTGTTCTTTTATTCAAAATGATTATATTTGATATTATTTTAATATCACTTTAATTATGATTCAAGAAAAAGATACTTCAGCACAGAGCGGCTACATGTGGCTCCTCATTCACGCGGCCTTGTTAGCTACCATCATTGCTAACATCGTTTTCACTCATTTGGTATTTGTTATTATACCTTTGATTTTAGTGTTTATCATAACACTTCCTGGCTATTTTATTGTGAACCCAAATGAGTCTAAAGTGCTCACCCTATTTGGAGAATACAAAGGAACAATCAAAAAACATGGCTTCTTTTGGGCTAATCCATTCTTCACTAAGAAACGAATCTCTCTACGTGCAAGAAATTTTGATACAGATAAAATCAAGGTTAACGACAACTTAGGTAATCCAATCATTATTAGTGCCGTAGTTGTTTGGAAAGTTGAAGACACCGCAAAAGCAGCTTTTCATGTAGATGATTATATCAATTATGTACATGTGCAAAGCGATGCTGCATTAAGAACACTAGCAGGCAAATACCCGTATGACAACTTTGAGGATAACGAAACCCATGACCTTACCTTAAGAGGAGGTGGAGAAGAGGTGAATAACGTATTAGAAACCGAACTTCAAGAACGATTGGCTATGGCAGGTATTCATGTGATTGAGGCAAGAATCAACCATTTAGCATATTCAGAAGAAATAGCGGGAGCCATGCTTCAACGCCAACAAGCCACCGCCATAATTGCAGCAAGACATAAGATTGTTGAAGGCGCGGTAAGTATGGTAGACATGGCTATAGAACACCTAGAAAAAGGCGACACAGTAAAACTAGATGAAGAGCGAAAAGCAACCATGGTAAGCAACCTTATGGTGGTGTTGTGTTCAGATAAAAACGCTTCACCTGTAGTAAACACAGGTAGTCTCTACTAAAAACAGGAGGTTTTAAATGGCTAAACAAGCCAAAAAATCATTTGTACTGCGCTTGAATCAAGAAACGTATGATGCATTAGAGCGTTTGGCTTCAGACGAGTTTAGGAGCGTAAACGGGCAGTTGGAATTCATCATACATCGTGAATTAAAAAAAGCAGGGCGACTCAAAAAAGAATGAGGAAACCATCTAATTTTGAATAAGCAAAATTCACATGGATGCATCCTTAATTCAAAACTTAGTTAATCCACCTCTACTCTTCTTCTTGTTGGGAATGGTTGCGGTTTTTATTAAATCTGATTTAGAAATACCTCAACCGCTCCCCAAGCTGTTTAGTCTTTATCTCTTGTTGGCAATTGGATTCAAGGGAGGGGTCGAACTACACCATAGTGGTTTAGGATTAGATGTGTTGGGTTCATTGTCTGCAGCAGTGCTGTTCGCTTGCATTGTACCCGTGTTTAGCTTTTTCTTATTTAAGTTAAAGCTAGACATCTACAATGCTGGAGCTTTAGCAGCAACATACGGCTCCGTAAGTGCCGTTACCTTCATTACCGCTGTTTCCTTTCTTCAAGACAATGGAATAGACTATGGCGGCCACATGGTTGCGGCACTAGCTCTCATGGAGTCGCCCGCTATTATTGTAGGGGTAATGATGATTAATTTTTTCAAAACTAAAGAAGAGACCAAATCAACATCAAGAAGGGGTACTATGGGTAAAGTTCTTCATGAGGCCTTTACTAATGGCTCTGTTGTGCTTATTTTAGGCAGCTTACTCATTGGCGCTTTAGCCAACGACAAGGCAATTGCCGGTTTAAAACCATTCACCGATGATATTTTCAAGGGGGTCTTGGTGATATTCTTGCTGGATATGGGTTTAGTTGCCGCCAAGCGGGTCCGCACCTTAAAAGCTGCTGGTAGTTTCTTACTAGCTACGGGAATATTGTTACCCGTTTTTAACGCGCTCCTCGCCATCTACGTAAGTAACTTAATTTGTTTATCTCAAGGAGATTCGTTGCTCTTAACTATTTTGGCAGCCAGTGCTTCTTACATTGCAGTGCCCGCAGCCATGCGCATTGCGGTACCAAAAGCAAGCCCTGGAATATATGTTCCCATGTCTCTAGCCATAACATTCCCATTGAATATTTTGGTAGGAATTCCATTGTATACGTACTTAATTCAACTCTTCAACGGATAGCATATGCAACAAATTAAACGGGTAGAAATCATCATTAGTACGCTGGAGCTAGAATCGGTGTTGAGCATGCTAGAAGAAGCCAAAGTTTCTGGCTACAGCGTGGTTAAACGTGTAATAGGTAAAGGCTCCAGAGGAATACAAGATGGTGAAGGTTTAAGCGATGCATTCATGAACTGCATGGTTCTAGTTGGATGTACAGATCAAGAGTTAAACAGATTTAAGGAACCCATTAGAGATTTACTTAGCGAAACAGGAGGAATCTGTTTCGTTAGCGATGCTCATTCAATTTTACACTAGCCCATATGGATAGATCTTACAAATACAAGAAAGAGTCTGAGGTTATCTTATCTGAATTAATGAAGCCAAGTCATAGTAACTTTAGCGGTAAAATTCACGGAGGATATATTCTCGAGCGCATGGATAGCATTGCCTTTGCTTGCGCATCTAAGCACTCTGGTAATTACTGTGTTACAGCATCTGTAAATACCGTGAATTTTATTCAACCAATTGAGGTTGGAGAATTGGTATCTATGAAAGCTATGATCAACCATGTGGGCAATAGTTCCATGGTGGTTGGTATTCGTGTAGAAGCTGAGAACATTAGAACTGGAAAAGTGAAACACTGTAACTCCAGTTACTTTACCATGGTGGCGAAAGACGATGATGGGAAAAACGTTAAAGTTCCAGGCCTAATTTTAGAAAATGAACATGATATAAGGCGTTTCGTAAGAAGTATTGAAAGGAAACGTCATCAAGCAGATCGAGCTGAAGAATATGGTGAAGCCTTTAATTCAGAGAAGTATAAAGAGATGCTAGAAGAATATCACGTCAAACTAGAACTTCAATAATTGCATTCATAAAAAAAGCCCAAGATTTCTCTCGAGCTTCTTGGGTGGAAGATGGGGTTCGAACCCACGACCTCTGGAACCACAATCCAGCGCTCTAACCAACTGAGCTACAACCACCATTTACAAAGCACATCGGATGTGCCTCTTCCCGCTTTCACAAACGGGATGCAAATTTATATTTTCATCCGAATTAACCTAGCACAAAAACTAGATAAAGAAAGTTGACCGTACTCCAGTTTTTCGTTTTGCCATAACTCCCAATACCAGATTCCAGAACAGAATAATAAAGCAGTAAATTATCGCCATGCCAACTACTCCTAAAATAGGAATTAGCCAGGCAGCCAAGAGTGCTTGTAATAATATGCAACCTGTAAATGTATAGAGAGCAAAACGCTCGTTTCCCGTGGCATTGAGCAAGACACCCGGCATACCTAATGCCAAATTAAACCATTGACTAAGAAGCAGTAACACATAAAGGTCTAGACCTATCCCCTCTTTATATACCTCACCAAACAAAGATAAAAGTGGATTCTTCAAAAGAATCAGTACTAGTACCAAGGCGCTTCCTAAAATAATATTCAGCCTTACAATTTTGTAAATCTTCTCTTGTAAAATATCTTTCTTACCAGTAGCCAACAACTTATTCGCTATAGGACTAAATGAGTAATTAGCCGCAAAAAGAATCATATTTACCACTGAGGCTACTCGTTTTGCAACCGAATAAAACGCTACCTCTTCAAACCCTTCAAAAGTCTTAAGTAGAAACAAGTCTATGTTCGTATCTATGATATCTACCAATGATAGCAAAAAGAAGTGCTTTCTACTTACTTTCTGGTTGGGTACAGTATTTTCAGCCTGAATTGCATCACTGCCTTTGAAGTCAGGTAATTGAATCAACCTTTTGAGCGGAAGTAAACCTACCGCAAATGCGATTCCTGAAGCAACTGCATATATCACAATTACATCTTCTAGCAGCCAAGAGTCATCGGCACCCAAATAAAACACTACTAAGGCTATGAAAATACTAGGCTGAATAATTCGTTCAGGAAGCTGGCTAATCGCATTCTGACCTGTGGCTTGCTGATATGCTTGCCTAAGCCTACCAAAGGTTAGTGCCAAGGTGGCTATAGCTACCCCTGCAAAAAAGCGCAAATCTAAGAGTCCTTCGCTGTAAAGGGTATTTCTTGCCAGAAAGAATAATATGACAGCAACCGCTGAAAAGAGGACCGAGAAACTAAGTGATTCCCTCACCACCCTTTTAGACATTAACACATTCTTATTTGCGATATGCTTAATGAGTTCCCGCATCAAAAAGTTCCCATTTCCATAAAGCCCAATTACAATAAGAACCATCACAATAGTTTGGAATGTATAACTCCAAATACCAAAATCAGCAACGCTCATTTGGTTAGAGAGAAGTGCACTAATTCCATAGTTCAAAATCATACCTCCAACCATGGTTGCACCCACAGAAATAAAGGTCTTGGAATATTCGCCCTTTAGCTTCTCTTTAATGAATCTAACCATTGCATGAGTAAATTAACGGTTTGCGCTGAGGTGTCTTTCAAATCATACCCCTTTGAGACTGGTTTAAGAGAAACGTACTTCTGTCTAATCTCTTTTATTATTCCTACTATTTCTTTCTCGTTGCTGTAAGTTGTAAAACCTGTATTCAAGTAATGAGGTTTGGGGTAAAATGCCGGAATCAAGATGGGCTTTCCAAAATACAAAGCATCTGATACGCTACCCGTTATTTTAGTTTTTCCAGGGTACTCAAGTACATCTTTAAAAGGATGCATTTCATTAACTGGTGCCCAAATTAGGTGAGCAGCTTTCAATTCACTATCAAAAACATCCCAGCCCACCTCATTTTCAAAGAAACGTAATCTATACCCATCATTCTTCAAACTTGTAAGCTCTTTCTGTAAAGTAGGCTCTATTACCTTGCCTAAGAACGCCCATTCAAATTCGCTTTTGCTCAGTGCCTTAATTGCGTTAAAGACATGGGCATAATTTCGCTTTCCCATTGATACCGCACCTGGCACAACTACCTTAAAGCTAGTATTGGACTCACACACGGTTCTGTAGCGGTTGTATGACATAGGTAATGGATCAATCCACTTGTATTCAACTGGCAAGTTTGGTCTTAAGTCCTCTTCAATAGAAAGCGTAGGCGTTATACTCTTAACCACTTTCAGGACTTGCTCCTTAAAATAGTAGTTCTTCCACTTCAATTCGCCCAGTAAACCTTTAAAACCAAGTGTTTGATATATTCTAATGTAATCGGGCCTTTGATTCTTTACATAATTCAAACCATGCACACGTAGCAATACAGGGTAGCGTTTACAGATGTTCAAATAAGCCTTCCAATGTTGCTCTAATGTAAGGATGATTAAACCATCCATTTTGTCAAACCGATGACGGATGCCTCTCAAGAACTGCTCTTTATCGCTGCGGGGGTCATAGACTTCCACTCTATCATGAGGCACATAATTATTCACTAAAGCTTCATGTTCTTGATGAATAGCACAATGAACCTCAAAATCAGTTACGTCTTGTAAGACCTCTAAAAGTGTTCTCAAACACTCTCCGTGGAATTCCAATTCTATAAGACATAAGCTATACACTCAGCAAATATGATTCATTCACCCGTAACAAGGTGTTGCATAACTTCAAGCATTTTTCTTAAATTCCCGAAATCAAAATTTAATACACAATCAATATGAACAGAAGTCTACTCTCAATTGCGGGAATTCTTTGTGCAGGCTTGGCGTTTGGTCAAACCTCACCTTATCCCAAGGTACCCGTTAGTAATTCAAAGGCCGCGCCTTACGACAAACAGTATCGTGTAGGTGATGAATTTGTGCCACAATCACAAACCCGTTCGAGCAGACAAAACTCTCAGAATGGTAGAGTGATAGGTACTACAACATATGATTTGCAAACCAACTCTGCATCTCAAAACCGCTTAGCTGTTCATTCTGACGGAACAGTTACCGCTGTTTGGACATACTCAAGCACAAATGATCTTGCTGCGGCAGACCGAGGAACGGGTTACAATTACTTTGATGGCTCAGGTTGGGGGAGCAACCCTTCTTCTCGTATTGAAACGCAGCGTGGTGGTTGGCCTAGCATCCTTCCTGTTAACGGTGGTGAATTTAACTCGTTGCACAACACTACATCTGCTGTTGTTACTTCTAACAGAAGAAGTACAAAAGGAACAGGTTCTTGGACTGAGTCAAACGTTTCTAGTACAGATTTGATTTGGAATAGAACGGCTGTTGGTGGTCCTAATGGTAATACAATACATATGATTGCCGTAACTGCTCCAACGGCTAATAATGGAACGTTGTTTCAAGGACTAGATGGCGCCTTGGTATATTACCGCTCACAAGATGGTGGTGCAACATGGGATATTCAAGATTCTGTACTTCCTGGAATGACTGCAGCAGAATTTACAGGTTTTTCTGGTGATGCATACACCATTACTGCAAGAGGTAATACTGTGGCAATCGTGTCTTTTGGCGAATGGGCAGATGCATTTATGATGAAATCTACCGATAACGGAGATACTTGGACCAAAACGATCATTAATGATTTCCCTATAGACTTGTGGGTAGCAGACCAAGGCTCAGACTACAACAATGACGGTATAAATGATACGCTATATACTACCGATGGTGCTGGTGCGGTGGTTTTAGATACCAATGGAAGTGCGCATGTATTCTTTGGGTTAATGCGAGTTCTTGATGAAGACTTAACAGATGGTCAGTCTACCTATTTCCCATACACCAATGGTCTGATGTACTGGAATGAAGGTATGGGAACAGGAACCACTACTGATGATTTCACGACTATGTCTGCAGAAATCATTGCACAGGCAGAGGATTTAAATGATGATGGACTTGTACAAGATGTTACTGGGTCTGAGCAAGAAATTGCACGTTACTTTGTGTCTTTAGCAGGTATTCCTTCTGCATCATACAATCCAAATACAGGGGTTATTTACGTGGGCTACCAGTCTTACATGGAAACCCTATCAAATGGTGCACAAAACTACCGCCATATCTATGTAACCAACAGTAGTGATGGAGGATGTACCTGGAGCGTACCATCAGACGTTACAGATAACGGTGCAGGCTTTGAAGAGTGCGTATTTGTTTCGCTTGGCTCTACAGTTGATGATTCGGTTCGTTTGATTTATCAAGAAGATAATGAGCCTGGTTTGGCTGTTCGCGGTGATGAAGATGGATATGTAACAAATGAGATTGTGTACATCTCGTTACCAACAGATTCATTCCCAAGCTCATTCACTAATGAGGTTTCTCTTTCTAGCCCTTCAGGCTGTGATGGTGAGGACTTGATTCTAACTGCAGTTTCTAGCGGAGCTGGTGTAACATACTTGTGGTCTAATGGAGCTACAGACAGAACTATTACGTTGAATTCAACTTCTGAAACAGGTACTTATTCTGTTACGGTGTATAGTCCGTGTGGCGATACTTTAGTATCTGATGATGTTGATGTAACTATTTATCCTGCTGCTCAAACTCCAACAGTTACATACAATGGAGATGGCACTTACACTGCTTCAGGAAGCAACATTGCTTCATACCAGTGGTACTTGAATAATATTCTGGTAAACGGTTCTACAAGCGCAACTTTTGACGCATCAAGTAACCCGGGAGCAACAATTAAAGTAGAAATCACAGATGCGAACGGATGTTCAACTCAAAGTGCGGATGTTGTTGTAGGTATAGATGCCATTGACCCAGTAATTGGCCGTGTTTCTGTATTCCCTAATCCAACACAAGAGAGAGTAACTGTAGCTTTTAACGGAACGCAAGAAGGCACTTACAATGTTCAACTAATGAGTATTGTTGGCCAAGAGGTGTTCACTACTACAGTTTCTGTAAATGACACACATTTTGAAGAAATAGACCTAAGCGGTATTAACCCTGGGGTTTACCAAGTACGTGTATCTAATGGCGAAAACCAATTGACACAACGCTTAGTTGTGCGTTAATCTGAATACGATGATTTAAAAAAAAGCCCTTCTTTGGAAGGGCTTTTTTTTATGGACTTTCAAGAAGCTAAAACTGAGTAGTCTTTAATCGCCTAAATCGGTTTGTTACCTTACTTGATTCACTAGCACCTATGATTAGCCTAGCTCACGCTACTAGAATTAAATGGGGAGCTGAAAATAACCTAAATCAATGCTGATCAACTAGTCTAACAACAGTTTCAGCGCTAGACCAATAAGTATAACCCCAACAAAGCGCTCAACCCAATGCATGTGGGTCTCAAAAGAGTGGCGCACTCGTTTATTCCCAAAGAGTATAGAAACAAAAGAGAACCACAAAGTAGTGGCAATAGCCATATAAACACCATAACCTGCTTGAATGAAGTATGGCGTATCTGAACGAACAATACTCACATATAACGAAAGAAAAAATAAAGTAGCCTTTGGATTAAGTGCATTGGTTATAAACCCAACCTTAAACGCTTTAAAGAACCCAGGCTCTGGTAAGTGCTCCGTTTCCATTACATCTGGTTCATGTGGTTTTGCTTTTAATGAAAGAAAGCCTAGATAACCTAGGTATCCCGCAGCAACAAAACGCATAGACAAGCTTAAATACTCATTTTGACTAATGAGTAAACCTAAGCCTAACAAGCTATATAAGATATGTAGAAATATGCCAGACCCTATTCCTATGGCAGTTTGAACTCCCGTTTGTGTGCCATACCTGAGCGATTGTCTAAGCGTAACGGTAAAGTCTGGTCCTGGGCTAGCCACCGCAACCAAGTGCACTCCCGCTATGGTTAGAAACTCTACCCAATAAAGTTGAATCATAGCACTTGTCCTATTCCAAAGGTGAGTGCAAACAAAAAGGCCGTGAGTGCCGTTTGCTTTAGCATTGGGTCAAACTCTTTGGGCTGCTTCACGCTCCATACTTTAATCAGCTGCAGCAAAATGGGTAGTAAAACCACCAAAAACAAAAAGTTTAATGGTCCCGCATAGTTTGCCAACGTATAAATAACAGAGAGTAAAATACTCAACCCCAAAAGCGATGTATGGTAGATTCTGGCAGGTATATCCCCCAACAAAACAGCTAACGTTCGTTTACCAGCCCTTTCATCACTAATTCTGTCTCGCATATTATTCAAATTCAAAACCGCAACTGCTAATAAGCCAACAGATGTTGCAGGAAGAAAAACAAGCCAAGAAAGGGTATTTGTAGCCAGGTAGTATGTTCCTACTGTACCCATCCAACCAAAAAATATTAATACAAAAACATCTCCCATCCCCTTGTAGCCATATGCATTTTCGCCAACTGTGTAAGCAATTGCTGCCCATATGGCCATAATACCCATTCCTAAAAAGAGTGAAAACTCAAGTAGTGTAGAAAGGGAAACATAAAGTAAAACTACTCCTGAAGCAAAACTCAACAGTGCGAATACGAATAAGGCTCGTTTCATCGAATCTTGCGAAATAGCTCCCGATTGTATTGCTCTAGCAGGACCTATTCTCTCCTCATTATCTGTACCTTTTACTCCATCACCGTAATCATTAGCCAAGTTTGACAGGATTTGAAGAAACAACGTTGTAAGAAAGGCCCAAACAGTAGTTTGAATCCTATTCGAGTCATCTGCTATCGCTAGCAGTGTTCCAATAATAATCGGACTTAGAGACAAAGGAAGGGTGCGTAAGCGAAACGCGCTAATCCATGCTTTCAAGGCTATCCTTTTTTAAGGTATTCAAAGTAATCGCGCAAAACTACATCGTTATCTGTTCTTGGTGTTTTCACCTCTAGCAAACACGCTCCCATCCTATCTTGAAACAAGCTCTTTAGTCCAGATGCCAATTCTTCTTCATTCTCTGCTTTGATATAATTCAAACCATAGCTTGAAGCTATTCCCTTAGCTTCAAAGGGATGTGTACTCTCAAAAAAGGTTTCCAGTTCTTGTGTACTAGAAGGGCCATCTATTATTCTGAAAATGCTTCCTCCGTGGTTGTTGAGAAGAATGATTTTAAGATTTTTGGGTACATGACGATGAAAATACGCATTGGAATCGTAGAAGAAAGAAATGTCTCCCGTTACCAATACAACTGGACGATTAGTGTAGTTCGCGTAACCTACTGCTGTAGATGAAGAGCCTTCAATTCCGCTCGTGCCTCTGTTCCCGTAAAACCATAAATCTGCAGGCCAATCAAATAGTTGCATGTATCTTACCACAGAGCTGTTACCTTGTTGTACAATAGCATTGGACGGGATCTCATTTTTCAACGCCTTGTAAACGAAATAATCGCTGAAATCTAACTGCTTTAAATACTGGTTGTGCTTTGAGCGCTGCTCTGAATAAACATTATGCCATTTGGCTACCCACTTCTTAGCTGGGATATTTTGTCGTAAAGGCTCAATGATCTCACCTGAATCTACGTCTAGGTGATGCGTTAATGCCATGAACATATCCAATGGTTCTGCACCGATATGGATATGCACTTTTGGCCTATTTGCTCTAAGCCAGAATTTTACTTTTTTGGAGATAATTGCTCCTCCTAGCGTAATTAAACAATCTGGAGCAAGCTCTTTCTTATCATCATCTGTAAAGCCATCTATGGTTCTATCTATTGTGGAAATAACACCCTTGCCATGTACGTTAGAGGTAGTCTCACCTAAAACCACAATCCGTTCCTCATCTGCTAATGTACTCAAGTCTGTCGCTAATTCTGGTTGAGCTACGTGTTGCCCTACCAGTACTAGCACCTTGGCGTTTTCTGCTAATAGAGAATCTACTTTTAGTCTTTCAGCAGGTGAGAAAGTCTTTTTTGGTAATGCAGCATCTATAACTTTAGGAGCCACTTCAGCTTGAGTACTCAACTCGTACAAGGGTTCTTGCAAGGGAACATTAATATGTATGGGTCTGCGCTTTGTAAAAGCCATATTAATGGCTAGATTGATCTCACGCTCGTTATACCAACGTTCAGTCTCGGTTACAGGATTTCGATTTAGCTGCACTTCATAACTCACATGATTCTTTAAAGCACCTACTTGACGAATGGTTTGCCCATCTCCATGATCTACCCACTCTGCAGGTCTATCAGCTGAAATTACGATGAGTGGAAGTTGCTGGTAATGGGCTTCAGCCACTGCGGGAAAGTAATTTAATAGCGCTGAACCTGAAGTACAAATCAAAGCCACGGGTTGTGATGTAGCTTGAGCGGCACCCAAAGCCATGAAACCAGAAACACGTTCATCTGGAATCACCTTGCAATTAAAAAACGAATCTCTGTTAAGGCTAATAGACAGAGGGGCGTTCCTTGAACCAGGAGAAACAAAGATTTCGCTTACGCCTTTCGCTTTGAGCAATAGTACGACTTGCTGTACAACTAAAGATTTTGATATCATGTATGCCTTAAACGTTCATGCCTTGCAGGTGTTTATTTCAACACATGCAAAAGCGTTTGAGCTTTGAGATATGTTTCTTCCCATTCATGCTCAATGACAGAATCTTTGGTGATGCCGCCACCTACCCGCAAAGCTAATCTGTTTGGAAAAACCTGCATACTTCTAAGGTTTACAAAAAGTTGAAACGATGAGTGATTGAAAACAGGACCTAAAAAACCAGTGTAATATCCTCTTTTTATTGGCTCTAGTTGGTCAATCAATTTCTTTGCTTCATGAGTAGGCGTTCCACATACGGCTGGAGTAGGATGAAGACCATTAACCAAAGTTTCTACCGTACTCTTTCCAACAGAAGTAATTTCAAATTTTGTGAGCAAATGTTCTACGGGCCCTGCTGTTCGGGTCTCAGGCTTAGTTTCATTAAAAACAACATCAGCTTTGCGCAATTCAGTTCTTATGTGAGATGAAACATAGGCTTGCTCCTCAATTTCCTTTTTCCCCCAAGTGTTAGACTCTCCCACCCTTCTAGTTCCTGCTAGAGCTTGGGTTCTTAAAATACCATCTTCTGCACTCAAGAAAGTTTCAGGAGTTGCTCCCATCCACATACCATAAACGGGGTGGTTCACTAAAAACACAAAAGCCTTTGGTGCATCCTTCAAGAGGTTTAGGAATGTCTCCCCTATCTCACTTCTAGATTGAGGACGCACAATTACGCGTGAAAAAACAAATTTATCTAGAGCATCTTTCCTGAGGGTATTGATGCCTCTAACTAATAAAGATTCATAGGTGGTTTTACTCATTTCCTCAGGTAAAACTGCATCCTGCCTAGGAAAACCTGGTATAGCTGTAATATCTTCAAAACCATTACCAAGAGTCTTGAAATCTGCTGGTATGATATAGTAAGGTGTTTGGTCATCTTGTGAGAATGGCATCATATGAAAGCCTTGTTCCAGAGAAAAAGTGCTTACTGGTAGCGGAATTGAATTGGATGCAAAGCCTTGTATAGAATTACCTGCACTCCTGAATACTGCAAAGGCTGCATTCTTTTCAATTAACTGCTCTACTTGATTCTGCCAATCTTGTAACATGGCTGCGAATATCGTTATTCATGGCGTGGAGCCCAAGTTTTAAATGTGCGCAAGCTATATTTGTTGCATGGCGAAACGAATACTTTTGGTGGAAGACGAGGAATCTATTCTAGATGCTATCAAACTCAATTTAGAGGCAGAAGGTTATGAGGTTGATATTGCAGAGGATGGTGAAGCAGCTGTTACAGCCTTTCGTTCCGCAAAATATCACTTGGTTATTTTAGATGTAATGATTCCAAAAATGGATGGATTTACCGTTTGCCAGACCATCCGCCTAGAAGATACACATACACCTATTCTATTCTTAACGGCCAAAAATGCGGCACAAGATCGTATTCAAGGATTAAAGTTGGGCGGAGACGACTACCTAACAAAGCCGTTTAACTTAGAAGAGTTCCTACTTAGAGTGGGCATTCTTCTCAAAAGATCAGAAGAAGAGTCGTCTACAACAGGAATATCTGGTGTTTTTAAATTTGGAAAAAATAGTATTGATTTTTCTACCTATGAAATAACAACTACCCAAGGCAGTAAAAAAACACTAAGTGCTAGAGAAATTAAACTGCTTAAACTCATGATTGATAGGCAAAACCAAGTGGTTAGTAGAGAGCTTATCCTTGAAACGGTTTGGGGCTATGATGTTTACCCGAGTACCCGTACTATAGACAATTACATTCTGGCTTTTAGAAAGTATTTTGAAGATAACCCAAAGGCTCCTCTCTACTTTCATTCCATTAGAGGTGTAGGTTACAAGTTCAGCAATGGAATTGAAGAATAAAACTACATATGGTTACGTGCATGTTCCAAGAACTGCAGGTGGTTCTCTGGTGAATTCGCTTATGCAAACAGATTGGATCATCTTAGGACATGATATTCAATCTGAGCATTACATGCACATTACAGATTTTAGAAAAGTACATCCTTTAAAAGATGCTACACTCATAACTACGGTGAGGAACCCTTATGACCGCTTGGTAAGTGCATTTCACTATTTAAAGGCAGGCGGTGATAATTCTCAAGACGCCAATGATGCAGAAGCTTATTTAGGTAAGTATCCTGACTTTGAATCCTTTGTACTTAAAGGCCTTAATCTTTGGAATAGAAATCGAATGTTGAACCAAATTCACCTAAAACCTCAAGCGTTTTGGCTCACCGATAATAAAAAGCTGCTTGTAAATGAAGTCTTTCGGTTTGAGGAACTAAACGATTTATTTGAGTATGTAGCCTTGCATTCAACCATTCGTGTTAATCAAATAGGGCATGTTCACGCTTCTTCACGGTCAGATTTCACTAACTACTATTCAGCTAAAATGAAGCGTAGAGTACAACAGGTATATGATCAAGACTTTCGCCTATTCAATTACTCCCGCTAGGGCTTTACGATTCCCGCTTTTATGTAGCTCCAACCGTCTTCTTGTTTTAGTACAATTTCTTTGATTCCCATTGGAACAAACTTGGCTTTATCTGTAATTTGTGGCTTTAATATATTCTTTGCCTTCATGGTGTTTTCGCAAGCTACAAAGGTTACACCTGCATCAGAATAGTGTTCTACCTCAACTAAGAACTTGCTTTTCTTTTTGTGTAATAAAGCCAACCCTGGACCATGACACACGACTTCAATTTCCAATTCTGGCCAACCCGCTGTTAAGTTCTTAAGATTCTTCATTAGACCGAAATGAGAGAGCGAATCTCCATTTACAAGCTGAATTACTAATTTATGATCTGATACATTGCTTTGAGAATAAGCTGCAGGAAGGAAGCTAAGGAGTAATGCAAAAAGTAAGACTGTATTCTTCATATGTCTGTTATTACTTCAAAATAAGTGCTCCATCCCTTAATAATTCGTGATAATTATCACTTACTATTCACACTTTATTCATTCGCTAAAGCTATATCATAATAAAATCCTTTTTACTATTGTACCATGAGCGTACAACGATTGAAATACATTCAAGCACTAGGTAAACACCGCAACTTCAAACATGCTGCTACCGAGCTAGGCATAAGTCAACCAGCCCTTTCTAAGGCTGTAAAACAATTGGAAGAACAGTACGAGGTAGTGCTTTTTGAACGTTCTACTAGGCAAGTGAAACCTACAGAGTTTGGAGTTATTCTAATGGATTACGCAGATCAAATTGTACCACAGTACAATGAGATTGAACGTGAAATGAAGCTGTTGAAGGGTTTCGAAAGAGGTAAGTTGGTTATTGGTACAGACCCCTATTTAGCCGAGAGCTCAGTTGCCGAGTCTATGACAATTATGCTGCACGAACATCCGCGTTTGCGTTACAAAATAGTAACTGGCCAAATGGATGATTTGCTAAAGCAACTAGGAGAAAAACACATTGATATTGTAATTGGCACCCCACTAAATGACTTATTACCAAATTTGGATTACTTCAAATATGACACACCCCCAATGCACATCTTTGCAAGAACGGGGCATCCCATTTTTGAAAAAGATGAAGCTCGTTTAGAAGACTGTTTATCCTACCCCATTGTTGGTATTGATACACCGCAGTACTTAAAAGATTGGGTGGCAAATAGCACCAGTTTTGATGTAACCGATAAAAAAGTGGCAGACCCAGTTTTGGCTCTATGCGATAATTTTGGGTTGATTAAGCACTTGGTGAAAACTACTAACAGTATTGCAGCGGCTCCTGCTGAATTTATGGATGAACTTACAGGCTCAGGTAAGTATCAAGAAATTCATGTTCAAGCGGGTCCAATGCCTCAATCTCAGTTTGGATTGGCCATTTTAAAAGGAAGGCTCATACCGCCAGCTGTTGAACGCTTTATGGAAGTTTTCAAAGACGTTATGAAGAAAAGAGCGTAGCTTAAAGGTTCCAGCCTCCACCAAGCGCTTTATACAGCCTGGCATATGCAGCTAGAAGTTGTTTCTTAGTGCCTACGTAATTCTGTTCTGCATCAAAAGCTTGGCGCTGTGACTCTAAGTATTCCAAATAACTGGTAACACCTTTATCATATCGTTGCTCAGAAAGATTTTGTGCGTTTACGGCTGCAGTTACATGATTGGCACGTGCATCTAATTCTACTTTCAGTGTTTGAATTTCCACTAATAAATCTTCAACCTCACGTAATGCATTTAGCACTGTTGCCTCGTAATTCTTCACGGCTTGCTCAGTCTTTGTGCGCTCCACATCAACCCTTCGCTTATTTTGACCCCAATGAAAAAGTGGCGATGCTAAACCTCCCATTAAATTCCAAGCTGCCCCGCCTGAGGTGAGTGTACTTAAGTCATTACTTGCTACGCCTAACACTCCAGTTAAACTAATACTTGGTAATCTATTTGCTTGAGCTACACCTATAAACGCATTTTGAGCAACCAATTGCTGCTCAGCAGCTATAATATCGGGCCTGCGAGATAATAAAGACGCAGGAAGCCCCTCTGGAATATTAATCGAAGTATCATATTCTAATATCCCATCTACCGTTACAATTCTCTTTGGGTTGGTACCTGTTAAAGTATTTATTAGGTGCTCAAGCTGTGCGATTCTTCGCTGGGTAATGGGAATGCTTGCAGCAGCAATAGCTTGCTGAATTTGCGCTTGATTTACATCTATCTCAGGGATAATGCCTTTTTCATAACGTTGAAGAATGATATCCAACGTGCTGTCTCTAAGCGCAGTTGTTTTCTGTGAAATCACCAGTCGCTCCTCAAATTCAAGCAATGAAAAATAGGCGGAAGCAATAGTTGTCACCAAAGAAATCTGAGCTGCTCTGTATCCTTCTTGTGATGCGAAAAGCTGAGCTCTTGCGGCCTCATTTAACCTTCTGTACTTTCCCCAAAAATCTATTTCCCAATTTACATTACCTACCCCGTAGAAGGTACTCTGTTCGGTAGGCAATACAACCCCTTGAAAGTTACCTCTAGCAGCGCCTGCATCTACACCAAATTTGGGTAATAATTCAGCACGCTGAATACCAAGTGCGTATTGAGCAATCAATACGTTTTGAGCTGCTATCTCTAGGTTTGGGTTGTTGGCTAAACCCGCTTTAACTAAGGAGTCTAACACAGGGTCTTTAAACAAGGTATACCAGTCTATTCCTGTTGAATCTATACCAAGTGAATCTGTGTTCATTGAAACATCAATTGATGTTGAATCACTACCTCCTGAGAAATTCTCGGGAACAGGTACCTCAACCCCTTTGTAATTCTTACCAACTTTACATCCGGCTAGTGCCAGCAGGAGCAATGCTGCGCTCAAAATCTTTCTCATACTTCTGATGTATTTGAGTTTGCTCTAGCATCTCGTTTCTTCTCGTACCCAGCCATGTTTCCAATAAGAACAAAAAGCATGGGATATAAAAACACACCAAGGAGGGTGGCTATGCCCATTCCACCTAAAAGTGCCATGCCCATTACTTTTCTAGCCTCTGCTCCAGAACCTGATGCTGTAATCAAAGGAAGAACACCTAAAATGAAAGAAAAAGCTGTCATAAGAATAGGTCTGAAACGTTGCTTGGCCGCTTCAACCGCAGCATCGTATAATGACATGCCTTTCTCAAAGTTTTCATTCGCAAATTCTACGATAAGAATAGCATTCTTAGCTGCCATTGCGATGAGCATTACCAATGAAATCTGTGCGAAAATGTTTAATTCATAGCTCGTACTAAAGATACGGGCAGCCCACAAGAATAAAAATGCCCCGAATACGGCAAAAGGAGTACCTAATAAAATACTCATAGGCATACTCCAGCTTTCATACTGAGCGGCTAAAATCAAAAACACAAATAAAAGGGAGAAAGAAAAGATAATTCCAGCTTGGCCAGAAGACTTCTTCTCTTGATAGCTCATGGCATTCCAGCTGTAGGTCATATCTGGCGGTAAAACCTCCTTTGCTACTTCTTCTAACGCATCTAAAGCTTGAGCAGATGTGTAACCAGGAGCAGGAGCACCTGTAACCTCTGCAGATCTAAAGAGGTTAAACCTATTTGTATAATCTGGGCCAGCTGTTTCTTTTACGGTTACAAATGTGGAAACAGGAATACTCTTTCCATCCTTGTTCTTCACATAAAATAACTCTAATCCATCTGCATTTTGCCTATACTCGTTTTCTGCCTGTATATATGCTTTGTACAACCTCCCAAAGCGGTTGAAATCATTCACATAAGAGCCACCCAGAAATGCCCCAAACGTGGTATACACATCATTTAGGTCGACCCCTGACTTAAGAATCTTCTCAGTGTTTAAATCAATAGAGCGTTGCGGAACAGTAGCTTGAAACATAGTAAAACCATTACTAATCTCTGGTCGTTGATTAATCGCTTGAACGAAAGCATAGGTGTTACTTGCTAAATAAGAAGGGTCTTTTCCACTCTTATCTTGAATCATCATACTAAACCCAGATCCATTTCCTAGCCCTGGGATTGCAGGCGGACCAAAACAAAAAGCACGTGCACCTTTTATACCTGAAGCTAGCTCTTTATTGATCTCAAGCATTACATCATCTGCAGTTTTATCTCTCAGTGCCCAATCTTTTAGGGTCACAAACATGAATCCACTATTGGGGATCATGGAATTAGATAACAAACTGAAACCCGATGCCGTAGTTACATATTCGATCTCTTCATACTTAAGTAAGATAGATTCAACCTTTTTGGCCACTTCGTCTGTACGCTGCAACGAGGCAGCATTCGGAAGCTGCATGTTCACATAGAAATAACCCTGGTCTTCTTCTGGAATAAAACCTCCAGGAACCTGGCTACCCAAGAAAAGAGCAGCAATTGTGAAAACCGCTATGTAGGCAAAGCCACGCTTGAACTTACCCGTAATAGCTGATGCATACCCCGTGTAGGCCACTGTAGAACGATCGAACACTTTATTGAACCCGTTAAAAAACTTACCAAGGAGTCCACCAGGCATAGATTTTTCTTTGAGTAATACAGAGCATAAGGCAGGACTTAATGTAAGTGCATTGATACTAGAGAAGACAACAGAAACGGCAATGGTTATGGCAAATTGTTGGTATAAACTTCCCGTTATTCCTGCCATTCCTGCCACTGGTATAAAAACACCAACTAACACCAAGGTAGTGGCAATAACAGGAGCGCTTACTTCTCTCATAGCTGCGGAGGTAGCTGTTTTCACATCCATCCCCTTTTCCATATTAACCTGAACAGCCTCCACCACTACAATGGCATCATCTACTACAATACCAATGGCTAAGACCAAACCTAGAAGTGATAAGGTATTTATGGTAAACCCAAGCAGTGGAAATAGCATAAACGCTGCTATAAGCGATACTGGAATAGCCAGCGTGGGAATGAGGGTAGCCCGCCAGTCTTGAATAAACAAGTAAACAACCAATATTACAAGCAGCAAAGCCACGAACAAGGTTTCAATAATCTCATTGATACCAGCCGTAATTGGTTTTGTACCATCTAATGAAACATTGTACTCTACCCCCTCTGGAAAGCTGGCAGAAAGCTCATCCATCTGCTTGTTGATTGTTTCAGCAAGCTCCACCGCATTAGAACCTGGGGCTTGATAGATAGAGATTATGGCACAATCCTTTTGATTTAATCGCGTGAAAGTGTTGTAAGATTCTACACCTAGTTCAACACGAGCAATGTCTTTGATTTTTACTTGAGAACCATCTTTTAATGTGCGAACTACAACATTGCCAAATTCCTCTTCAGTTACCAACCTATCTGGCATCCTCACAGAATAGGTAAACTCTGTACCCTTTGGGGCGGGCTCAGCGCCAAATTTACCTCCTGGTATAATCGCATTCTGATCGCGAATGGCTTTGGTGATTTCAGGTATAGTAATTCCAAGTTTAGCTAATCGATCAGGCTTTACCCAAACACGCATACTATAATCGCTTCCACCCAGAACATCTACCCTACCCACACCTTTGATACGGGCCAATACATCTTTAACATTGATGATTCCGTAATTACCCAAAAACTCTTGGCTGTATCTACCATCCTCAGAGGATAGCGTAACAAGCATAAGAATATTGGGCATTGTCTTTTGTGTTTTTACACCTAGGCGTTTTACTTCTTCTGGCAACTTTGGCGTGGCAGCCGATGCTCTTGTTTGAGTAAATACGGTGTTCATATCTGGGTCTGTGCCCACATCAAATGAAACATCAATAGACATGGAGCCATCGTTGGCGTTCGTGGATTTCATGTAAATCATGTTCTCCACTCCATTGATTTCCTGTTCTAATGGTGCTGCCACAGACTGTTCTACGTTCACAGCATTTGCTCCTGTAAACGATGTGCTTACACGCACAACAGGTGGTGTAATATTGGGATATTGTTCAAACGGCAAGCCAAGAATAGATACACCACCCACAATCACCATGAAAATGGCGATAACCATGGCCACAATAGGTCTTCTTACGAAGAATATATGCTTTGGAGAATCACTCATTACTCAGCAAATTGTGAATGAAATACCGTATCAATAGGGTTTATTTCAACTCCCGTTTTAACCTGTTGTAAACCCTCGAATACAAGTTTATCTCCAGCTTGAACACCTTCTTTAATCAAATAGTAATCTTTATAATCATCTTGGATTGAAATAGGCTGCTGTTGTACGATATTACTGTCTCCTACTAACCAAACAAAATAGTTCCCTTGAAACTCACTCACACAACGCTGCGGAACGAGAACTCCATTCTCCACTTTATTGGTAACTGCTCTTACTTTTGCGAATTGACCTGGTCTTAAGATTTTGTTCGGGTTAGGGAAAGAGCTCTGTATGAGAATAGAGCCTGTAGATTCTTCCACACCTCTATCAACAAAATCTATCCCACCTAATTCCTCATAAACAGAACCGTCTCCAAGAACGAGCCTTAAGGAGTTAGTAGCTTTCCTAGGTGTGTTCTGTTTCTTTTCCTTTTGGGCTAATCTTGCAAACCTTAGGTAATCGTTTTCTGTAATATAAAAATCAACTCGCATGGTATCTATGCGAGAAACCGTATTTAGAATAACAGGGTTAGGCTCTCTTCCCACAAACTCACCTACCCTAGCTCCTGTTTTGCCGATTAATCCGTCTATTGGCGATTGAATTTTCGTGTAACTCATTTGAATTTCTGCCATGCGCACATTAGCTTCTGCAGCTTGAACCGCAGCTTCTGCAGCCCCTTTTTCTGCAATAGCTGCATCTAAATCAGACTTACTAACGGCATTAACATCTGCCAATGGCTTTATCCTTGCATAGTCGTTTTCTGCCTTTACCAGAGAGATTTTTGCTTCTGCCAAACCACTTTTTGCTTCTGCAACAGCAGCTTGAAACGGTTGTGCATCTATAGTGTAGAGCAACTGACCTTTTGAGACTTTGCGACCTTCATTAAAGTGAATATCTTCTAAAAAACCCTCTACACGGGCCCTTACAGGGATATCTACCTTTCCATAGACTTGACCAACAAAGTCTTTTTGAACTTCAACTTGATCAATCGTTACCTCAACAACGGGTAATGAAGGAATTCTATCTTGGTTATTGACATTTTCTTCTGAACAAGCGAAGAAAAACAGAGTGGATACCAAAACCACAGAAACGTATTTCATACTATAGCTGTAAACGATAAATACAGAAGTACAAACCTAGTGAATTCCAACAATTTAATTTGTTGATTATTATCAGTTATTCTTAGGCGAAACGAAGGTGCTTTACAGACTCGCCACTATCTTTTAGCTCAATAAGCGCATCTATTCCTATGGCAAGATGATTTTCAACGTATGAGCCCGTTACTTTAGCATCGCTTTCATCTGTTTTAACACCTTCTGGAATCATAGGGTTATCAGAAACCAAAAGAAGAGCACCGTGCGGAATCTCATTCACAAATCCTACCATGAATACTGTAGCTGTCTCCATGTCTATAGCCATCGCCCTAATTTTCCGCAAGTATTTTTTAAAAGCCTTATCATGCTCCCACACTCTTCTATTTGTAGTGTAGCAGGTTCCAGTCCAATAATCAGACCCGTGTTTTCTTATGGCATAAGAAACACTCTGTTGCAAGCGAAAAGAGGGTAACGCAGGAATCTCTGGAGGCATGTAATCGTTAGAAGTTCCTTCACCTCTAATTGCAGCAATAGGCAAAATGAGATCTCCTATTTTGGTTTTTTTCTTTAGTCCCCCACATTTACCTAGAAACAAAACAGCCTTGGGTTTAATAGCACTCAATAAGTCCATGACTGTTGCAGCCATGGCACTCCCCATTCCGAAATTAATAATGGTAATATTTTCTGCCGTTGCAGATTGCATGGGCTTGTCTTCCCCCTTAACTTCAACGTTAAACCGATTTGCAAAAAGACCAACGTAATTCTTAAAGTTCGTGAGTAATATGTACTCCCCAAATTCTTCTAGTGATACTCCTGTGTATCTAGGCAGCCAATTCTCAGTAATTTCTTCTTTAGATTTCATACGATTGAGTCAGTCTTATTGTATGACGAATTTAGCTGTTTGTTTGCGTGATTCTCCGTTTAGAACTATAAAATACAAACCAGCTGACCAATGCGAACAATCTATCATTTCATTACCATAATAATCTCCCTCCCAAACCAATCTGCCTTCACTGTTATAAATCGAGAGGTTTCCATTAAAATCACCTGCAATTTTAACTTGGTTTTCTGCCGGGTTGGGGTAAATGCGCAAATAGTCGTGGGATTGCTGTGTATTCAGGCCGGTTACCCCGTCTCTTTCTTTGGCTACCAAATAAGCGTTCCCTCCCTTTTCACCCACCCAAATAACAAGACTATCTACTTGTAAGCTGTAGTAGAATTTTTGCTCAAAGAAATTGAGCAAAGAATCTTCTTCAAGCAGATTCCCATGAAAATCAAACACTTCTCTGTACGCAATATTACTGTCTGAAGAGTGTCGAACCAGCTTCTCTTCAGTTGCGATGAAGAAATGCTCAGTAACGCGCGCATTACTCTTCACACGAATTGATACACTATTATGAATGAAACTATTCTTTATATCAAAAACGCCCAAAGTAGTTTCTAAAACTCTGTAAGGAGGAAGTGTTTCATAGATAGGATGATAGTATGAAAAGGTGGACTCTTGAAAGTCTACAGTCATTAAGGTTGTACTCCATTGAGATAGCTCCTTGGCGCCTCTCTGTTCATAGGTCAGTGGGAGTGTACTTTTTAAATCATAAACAGAATCTGGGGCATTATTTATTTCTCGCCAAACGATTAATGAGCTATCCAAAGAATATGCGCTTATCCTCCAATGTCTAAAAACTGCTCTTGTTTGCCTATTTACTGTAAAAGGAGGTTTGGTTGAAAGCTCACAGCTTCTAACACGGTCTCTCCTTCCTGTTGGGTGACTCGTAGTCTCTATATCGGTGTATAAAACTTCTCCGCTAACCTCAGGCTGCCAATAAAAAGTTTTCCCCTCAGGTCTTATGGTTTTCACAAGCTTGCCTGTACCAGCATCAAAAATCTTTATGTATTCGCCACGGAGTCCCGCTTCACCCCCTGCTGGTTCCAACTCATAATGAACTAAGAAATGGTTACCTGAGTCTATGAGCATAGCACGGTAAAATATATGGTCCCACTCTCCTCCTGAATTGGTGTTGATGAAAAATTCAGAATAATAATTCTCCCAAGCTATGGATAAATCGGCATTGCGCTTTTGAATGGCCATATCCAAGCTCTAATCACCTCGGATGATATACACTATGTAAAGTCCGCCAAAAGAATCTTGTTCGCAAAACACAGCCTTGTCGTATCTGGTTTCATCAATAACCCAGGCTGCTTGTTGGGCAGTTAAGACGGTTGAAAGAAGAAAAATGCTAGAGAGAAAAAAGACCGGATTGCAATAGGCATTGGGAAAAAAATTTTCGTGAGGATTCGAAAATACAAATTCCCTGTGCGGAAATAAAACGAGGTTATGCGTACTTGCTTCTAAACTCCTTCTTGAGTCCGTCTATGGCCACTTGCGTAGGGATTTTGTCTAATTGTGAAGTCATGTTCAAAATAAGCCTGCTAAGTTCCATGGCTTCTTTGTCACTATCGCACTTTCCTGAAGCAAGATTCACCAACCTTACCGTTTCTTCTTTAGAGCGTTTGACCAAGGCCCAAGCCTCTGGCGATACATAGAGTTGCTGAGCCATATTGTGTTCAAACTCCTGTCTAATGGTTTTAAGGAGCTCTCCCTGAAACACACGAACGTTCATCCCTGGTTGTTGCATCCGCATTACCATATTCTCTGGGTTTATTCTTTCCATTAACAAGATAAGACGTTCATAAGCCTGCATTTGCTGAGGAGCAACCACCTTTAGTCCCTCTTTCCGAAGCTCTCTCATTTTGAGTCGATCTTGATTCTCAAAAAACTGCTTCATCAAGAAGTAAACGGTTGCAAAAACGAGCACTCCAGGAAGTATTATAACCAACAATTGAATGTACCACTCCATAGTCTATTCCATTAAGGCCGTCAAAGATGCGAAAAAAGCCCTGTATTACATGCAATGGGAAAAGCATGAAAGGGTTGCATCAATTCATATAGATTTGCACGCAATTGCAAGATTCACATGAATAATTTATCAGCACGTGTAGCACAAATGGCAGAGTCGGAAACACTGGCCATGGCTCGCTTGAGTAGAGAGCTTAAAGCACAGGGCAAAGACATCATTTCTCTTTCGTTAGGGGAACCAGATTTCGACACACCAGAATTCATTAGGGAAGCTGCCAAAGAAGCTATAGACAATCATTATTCTCACTACCCTCCTGTTCCTGGATATGCATCATTGCGTGAGACTATTTCCAATAAATTTAAACGGGATAATGACTTAGTATATTCTCCAGACCAAGTGGTGGTTTCAACAGGTGCTAAGCAATCTCTTATTAATGTGGTCTTGAGTTTAGTAAACCCAGGAGATGAAATCATTCTTCCTGCACCCTATTGGGTAAGCTACGCAGCAATGGCGCAGTTAGCAGAGGCCAATGCTGTGGTTATCCCTACCACTGTTGAAGAAGATTTTAAAATCACTCCCAAACAGCTTGAGGAATCAATCACTGAGAAATCTAAACTCATGATTTTTAGTACTCCTTGTAACCCTAGCGGATCAGTTTACACGCGCAAAGAACTAAGGGGTTTAGCAGATGTAATTGTAAAATATCCTAATCTCTTTGTTATTAGCGATGAGATTTACGAAGTCATAAATTTTGAAAACAAACATGCAAGCCTCGCAGGGTTTGACGACATCTACCCACAGGTAATTACAGTAAACGGTGTATCCAAGGGTTTCGCTATGACTGGTTGGCGCATTGGTTACATTGGTGCTCCAAAGTGGATTGCTGATGGTGCAACCAAAATTCAAGGTCAATTTACCTCGGGGGCAAACGGAATTGCACAAAAAGCTGCTGAAGCTGCCATTAAAGCAGAAATGAGCAGCGTAAATTACATGAAGCAGGCATTTTTGAATAGGAAAGAGCTTGTTTTATCAAAATTGAATGAAATACCAGGTTTTAAATGCAACGTACCTAAAGGTGCTTTTTATGTATTCCCTGATGTGAGAGCCCTTTTTGGAAAAACCGATGGTACTACTACCATAGAAAATGCTGCAGACCTCTGCACCTTCTTCTTAAATGACGCGGGGGTAGCTTTAGTTCCAGGCGATGCTTTTGGTACGCCTGGATGCATTCGAATCTCCTATGCTGCATCAGAAGATGAACTTACCGCAGCCATGGATCGCATGAAAGAATCGGTACTTAAACTCTCATAACGTGGAACAGCATCAAATCAATAGATTGTTTGACGAATTCAAAGGCGTTTCTGTATTGGTAATAGGAGACGTTATGATTGATGCCTACTACACTGGTGATACAGACCGTATTTCGCCAGAAGCTCCCGTACCTATTGTTTCTGTAACTGAAACAGACAACAGGCTGGGTGGAGCAGCAAATGTTGCCTTAAACCTGCAAGCGTTAGGTGCAACTCCTTATTTGTGTGGAGTTGTTGGTCAAGATAATAAAGGTTCGCTCCTAAGAGATTTAATGCAAGAGGTAGAACTTTCTTCTACTGGAATCTTAGCATTGGAAAATAGGCCCACTACAACCAAAACAAGAATAATTAGTCAGCAACAGCATTTATTGCGTGTAGATGAAGAGGTAACCACACCGCTTAAACCTACTGAAACTGAACGCTTTTTCACACTGATTGAAAAAATCATTAGTGAACAAAAAATAGAGGTCATCATCTTTGAAGACTATGATAAAGGAGTGATTACCCCCGAGCTGATTCACCAAGTGGTGAGTTTAGCAAATGACAAAAACATACCCACAACGGTAGACCCTAAGAAGAGACAATTTTTAGACTACAGGGGTGTAACCTTATTTAAGCCTAATTTAAAGGAGCTTAAAGAAGGACTCAAAATAGATTTACCCGCCTTAACTGTAGAGGCGTTAAACGAAGCATTTGCAACGTTGAAAACTAAGATGCCAGTGCAAATGGCACTAATTACTCTTTCTCAACATGGAGTCTATGTAAACGATGGCAAGAAAGGAGAAACTATCCCCGCTCATATTAGGAACATCTCCGATGTTTCTGGTGCAGGCGATACTGTTATTGCAGTGGCTTCACTATGTCTTGCTTTAGATGCTGAACCTTCTATTATGGCTAGACTAGCCAACTTAGCTGGTGGGTTAGTTTGTGAAAAAGTAGGCGTTGTTCCTATTGATGCTGAATTATTGAAGGCAGAAGCTCTTAGATTGAGTAAATAATGGGCATAAACGAGATACGCGAACGCATAAACCTTGTGATTTACGACAGTAAAGACAAGGTTCTTCAGAGTCTTAATGTTGCAGCTTTTTTCGTTTCCATTTTTGCTGTGGGAGTCATTATCTATCTTCATGGATTCTCTCATTCAGCAGATGAAGAAGAACTTCTATTTACAGTCATTCAGGGTTCTTTTTTGTTCTATGTATTGCGCTACACGTTCAGAATTATCTATGATTTTACTCCCAAAGACTTCATAAAAAAGAATTGGTTTGAGGGTATTCTCATGTTCCTTTTAGTTGTAGACGGTGTGCTTTACAATACATCTGGAACGCTGGTACTTGAAAGGGTTTTTAAGGAATTGGGGATGGTTCAGATGATGACTGTCACAAATATCTTCTTACAGTTTTACATTCTCTCTATTGTTATTGTAGAACTACGAAGAGAAAGCATAATGCTCCCCAAAATCAAGATGAACCCAGCTGTGATTTTCATCATGACTTTCTTGATTCTCATCTTTGGTGGAACCTTCTTGTTGATGCTTCCAGAAATGACTACTGACCAAGGTTATATGCCTTTCATTGACGCCTTATTTACCTCTACCAGTGCTACATGCGTGACTGGTCTTATTGTAGTAGACACCGCCACCTATTTCACCTTTAAAGGTCAGTTCATTATTCTTTTACTCATGAAGCTAGGTGGGTTGAACATTATCTCCTTTGGTTCGTTCCTAGCCTTTTTCAACAAGTTTGGGTTAGGGATGAAACACCACGATGTTGTAGAGGACTTTGTCTTCAAAGACTCTGTTTTCTCAAGTTCAGGGTTACTGGGTAAAATTGTAATGGGCAGTATTCTTTTTGAGACAGTTGGTGCCCTATTCATGCTTTGGCTGGTGATGCAACGAATTCCTGATATGGCATTTGGAGAGGCCTTCTTCTTTAGTGTTTTCCATGCTGTTTCTGCATTTAACAACGCAGGCTTCTCAACCATGACAGATGGAATGTACAATGAGTTATATCGCGAGTTTTTTGTGTTACACCTGGTTATTGGGGGGCTCATTTTTGTAGGAACTCTTGGGTTTGATACTTTCTTCGATTTATTTGGACTAGACAAAATGCGCGAACGGTTAAAACACCCTTGGAAAAGGCCTCGCATTGGCTCTATGTTAAATATCTACACCACTTTTAGCCTACTCACTTTTGGTGTGGTAGTGTTTTATGTATTTGAACGCAATGGAGTAATGGCGTCCTACAATGGTGTAGATTCATTCATAACTGCTCTATTCCAAACAATTTCTTTGCGTACTGCGGGGTTCAGTTCAATAGATTTTCACATGGTAAGTATGCCTGTAATCATTATGACCCTAGTATTGATGTTTATTGGTGGCTCATCTTCCAGTACAGCAGGTGGTATTAAAACTTCTACCTTTAGTATTATGCTATTGTCTGCCTACAGCACAATAAGAGGAAAACGCAACATTGAAGTATTTAAGCGAACCATACCGCAAGACATTGTGTTTAGAGCATTTTCAATCTTTATGTTCTCTTTAAGTGGCGTATTAACAGGACTATTTATTCTTACTATTTCGGAGTCTCACATTTTGGAAATGCCTGGTAGAAGTCTAGCAGACCTTCTATTTGAACAGGTAAGCGCCTTTTCCACCGTTGGCCTCTCAACAGGCATAACAGGAATGTTGACTGATGTGGGAAAAACCACACTCGTTATTTCTATGTTTATTGGAAGAGTGGGAACATTAACGGTAGCTTTTGCATTGAGTAAGAGTATAGCTAGTAAAAGCTACAAATATCCTGATGAGCATATGCTTGTAGGTTGATTGTAAACAGAAATGAATAAAGAAGTAAAACCATACGGAACAGGCAAAAGCAAAAAGGAAGAAGTAGCGGGTATGTTCGATAACATAGCTGGTAACTATGACTTTCTGAATCACTTTCTATCCTTGGGTATAGATATCCTTTGGAGAAAAAAGGCAGTTGGCATGCTCAAACCATTTGCGCCCAAGCAAATTGTAGACATTGCTACTGGTACTGGTGATTTTGCGCTAGAAACCCTTAGTCTAAAGCCCAGCAGAGTTGTTGGAGTAGATATTTCTAATGGAATGTTGGAGGTAGGAAGGCAAAAAATGGCCAAAAAAGGGGTGAGCGAGATTGTGGAAATGACCTACGGAGACAGTGAAAATTTACCCTTTAAAGACGAAACATTTGATGCGTTAACCGTTGCTTTTGGAGTACGTAATTTCCAAAACCTTGAAGCTGGGTTAAAGGAAATGAGTAGAGTATTGAAGCCAGGAGCACCAGCTGCCGTTATTGAGTTTTCCACTCCTCAAACCTTTCCTATCAAACAACTTTATCTGTTTTATTTTCATAAGATACTCCCTACCCTAGGAAAGCTGGTATCTAAAGATGCGCGTGCATACACTTACCTTCCAGAGTCTGTTGAGGCATTCCCGTATGGTGAGAAGTTTGCGGGAATCATGAAATCATGTGGCTTTACTGAAGTACAAGTGGTGCCGCTAACTTTCGGAATTGCTTCCATATATTTCGGGAAGAAATAATTTAAGACTCTAAACGTTTTCTCAAACCTTGGTAAAATCAGTTTCACATACTTGGTTGGCACTGTTCTTCTCTCTTCTTGCAACTGGGCTATTCGCTCAGCAGAAGAAAGTATGGAACCTGCCAAATTTTGATAAGAAAACCATTCATTTTGGGTTCAGCCTATGCCTCAATACTATGAGCTACATAGCAGAGACAGATCTTACCCAAACTGATAGTCTCATAAGCGTTGAAACAAACCCGCAAAGCGGATTTAACCTCAATGTTGTGAGCGACCTTCACCTTAGCCCTAATTTCTCTCTTAGGTTTATGCCTGGCTTGTCATTTGGACAACGAAACATTGAGTACGTCTTTGAAGACAACCCAAGAGATGTACTGGTTGTTAAGGCTGTTGAGTCTACCTATCTTGACATGCCGTTGAACTTTAAATACAGGTCTGATAGGCTGAATAACTTTGCAGCTTACGTTGTGGCTGGAGGACGTTACAGTTTAGACTTATCTTCTCAGTTTGATACCAACAACGATGTTCCTGTAGAGCAACAATTGGTAAGACTTAAACGGCACAACTTCTGGTACGAGTTTGGTTTTGGTATGGATTTCTTCTTAGAGTATTTTAAATTTTCTCCAGAAGTGAAGCTCTCAGTAGGTGTGAATGACGTTTTAATCAAAGATGGTACATTTTGGGTCTCGCCCATTGAGCGTGTTCAACCAAGAATGCTAACTATTTCATTCCATTTTGAAGGGTAATTAACGTAAGAGAGCTGAACAAATTATCCCTGTAGATACCCCCACGTTGAGCGATTCTGCTTTTCCCTCTCCAGGAATGTGCAGTGCCTGATCACTCAAAGCTCTTAATTCAGGATGCACTCCATGAGACTCTGAGCCCATAGCAAGTAACATCGGCTTTGCCGGATTATAGCTGTGTATAGAAACTCCTTGCATATCTGCCGTTAATACCTGCCCACCAGTAGCACTTTTGAACTGTTCTGCCACATTAATAAGGTTATCGTAAGATACAGAGACCCTAAAAACAGCACCCATGCTAGACTGAACAACCTTTGGGCTAGAATAATCAACCGAGTCTGGACTACACACAACCTCTTTTACTCCAAACCAATCTGCTATTCGCAAAATAGTGCCCAAGTTTCCAGGGTCATTAATCCGGTCTAATGCCAAGGTTAATTTACTTGTAAACTGAAGAGATACTTCACTCGGATATTTCACTAACGCAAAACATCCGTTAGGGCTAGAAAGGTTGCTAATGCGCTGTAGTTGCTTAGGAGTAATTTCTTGATGTTTGATACCTTCTGGCAGAAAACCTTGAAGCGCATACACCTCCTCAACGGTAGCAGATGAATTCAATGCCTCTTCTACTAGTTTTGGACCTTCAACAAGAAAAAGCCCCTGTTCTTTCCTGCTCTTTTTCATGCGTAATGCACGAATCTGTTTCAATTGATTTTCAGTTAACCCCATGGTATGCATTTAACTAGATTTGCAAATCTACCGGATAACGCTTGAACTACAGAATTAAACATACGGCAGTTTTCATTTTAATGCTTGTCATAGCAAGTGCCTGTAGCCTTACAAAAAGTTTAGAAGAAAACGAAAAATTGCTTTATGCCACCTCCATCAAAATAGATAAATCTGGCATAGCCGAACAAGAAGAACTCTCTTCCAACATTGTTCAAAAACCCAATAGGCGATTGCTTTTTTTGTTTCCTGTTTACTTGAGGATTTACAACGCGTATGACGATGAAAAGTTAGCGAATCGCAATGCGAAAAAGAAAGCCAAATTAGAACGAAGGAATGCGAAGCGACTAGCTAAAGGGAAGTCAGAAAAAGAATTCAAAGAGGTTTGGGGTTATAGAATAAAACACAACATTGGTGAGGAACCCGTAATTGTAGACAGCAACGAAACTGAGCGATCTGTAAAACAATTGGAACTTTACTTGAGTCAGTTGGGCTACTACCGCTCTAAAATTGAGGTAGAAAAGAAAAGTAAGTGGAGGAAACGACTCAAGCTAATCTATGATATTACAGCAGGAGAACCCACTATCATTAATGACTACCGCTTCAATATAGAAGACTATGAAATCTTCAACAAAAATCCAGAGGTTGTAAATGGCTCATTGGTTAAAAAAGGAAAACCGCTAAACATAGAACAACTTGAGAGCGAAAGAACAAGAGTTACAAAGGCCTTAAGAAACAAAGGCTATTATTACTTCAATTCACAATATGTGAGTTTTGAAGTAGATACTTTTCAAACACCAAAAAGAGCATTGGTGAAAGAAATAGTTGAAAACCCTTACACCGCTTATACAGGTGTTACTGGTGATGACTCATTGGCTGTAAAAAAGCATGTTCAGTTTACTGTAGATAAGGTCTTTATTAATGCAGCGTATGACCCACAACTGGAGAATGTATCATCTGATACCGCTATTATAAAAAAATACGTTTTTACCAACCTGGCTCAGTTGAACTTTAAGCCTAACATGTTACTTAAATCTATATTTATTAAGCCTGGCACACTTTACTCCCAAGAAGCTCAAGAATACACTTACCGCAGGCTGAACGCCCTTAAGAACTTCAAGTTTATAAATATCAAATACATACAGCGCTCTGATAGCACCTTAAACTGCTACATAAACATGTCTCCCTCTTTACCTCAAAGTTTAGCCTTAGAGTCTGAAGGAACCAATACTGGGGGTAACCTGGGGGTAGCTGGAAACTTAAGCTATACCCACCGAAATATTTTTAGAGGTACAGAATCGTTGAATATTAGGCTTAGAGGAGGTTTTGAATCGCAACCTACGAGCAATACAGGTGGATCTGCAGAAAATGAAAACGCTGTGAATATTGGTGACGTAGGACTCTTCAACACCATTGAATACGGTATTGATTTCTCATTAAATATTCCAGAATTACTTATCCCTAGAAATTTTTCTGCCCTAAACTTACCTAAATACAATAATCCAAAGACGGTATTTAACCTCAACTTTAATTTCCAGCAACGACCAGACTATACCCGCAGCCTAATTAACGGTTCCATGGCTTATCAATGGAGTGCGGCTACCAAGCAAACGAATTTATTCGTTTTCCAGCCTGTTGGTGTTTCATTGATCCAAATTGATAAATCAGAGGAGTTTCAAAAAACCCTAGATGAAATCAATAACCCGTTTTACACAGCTACCTATTCAGATCAATTGATAATGGGTACAAAACTCAATCACACTTGGACCAATCAGAACCTGAATAAAGACAGAAATTTCAACTTTAATCGTGCGCAATTAGAAACAGCAGGAAATGCCCTAAGCTTAATCAGCCAGTCTCTGCAGTTTGATGAAGTTGATGGTCATTACGAAATAGATAGTATTCAATTCGCTCAATTTGTAAAGCTCGATAATGATTTTCGATGGTATAATGTGATTACTGAGAATACAAGGATGGTGTATCGTTTCTACGGTGGTGTGGGCTTGCCATACGGTAACTCAGATGCCCTACCCTTTGATAAAAGCTTTTTTGCAGGTGGAGCGAATGACATTCGAGCTTGGAGAGCAAGAAGCTTAGGTCCAGGTTCTTTGCCAGATTCCCTCAAACAAGGGATAGATCAAGTAGGTGATATTATTTTAGAGCTCAATTTGGAGTACCGATATAAGCTCACGAAAACGGTTGAAGGAGCGTTATTTGCAGATATAGGCAATATCTGGCTGCATGAAGGAGAAGACAGACCAGAATCTGCCGTATTCAGAGCAAATAGATTTTACAAAGAATTGGGTATTGGCTTAGGAACAGGCCTGCGGTTTGATTTTAGCTTTTTACTCCTGCGCTTAGACTTAGGTGTACAGGTTCACGACCCTGCTCAAGCACCTGGCGAGCGATGGCTGTATCAAGCAAAACCTCTTTATGAAGAACTCAACGGAAAACCGTACGGGCTGCAATACACATTAAATCTTGGTATAGATTACCCGTTCTAACAGGAATATTTCACACATTTGGTATGGCAAACAAATTTTAGTTTTGTTTGCATTGTATAACCTTTCAGCAAAGACGACATGACTAATTTCTCTAAAATTCAAGAAGCTCTTGGAGACAAAGCAGAATACCTGCTCAATCACACTAGCAAAACCATATCAAAAAATGATTTACATCTGCCAGGAGCTGACTTTGTAGAGAGAGAATTTCTTTACTCAGATAGAAATCCACAAGTATTAAGAAGTCTTCAGCAACTTTATGGAAATGGTAGACTAGCAAATACAGGTTACTTATCAATTCTTCCAGTTGACCAAGGCATCGAGCATTCGGCAGGTGCAAGTTTTGCACCCAACCCTATCTACTTCAATCCAGAGAAAATTGTGGAGTTGGCGGTTGAGTCAGGTTGTAATGGTGTAGCTTCTACTTATGATGTATTGGCAAGTGTTTCTAGAAAATACGCACATAAGATTCCTTTTGTGGTAAAAATTAATCACAATGAGTTCTTAAGTCATCCAAGTACTTATGAGCAAATTATGTTTGGCTCCGTAGAAAGAGCTTGGGAAATGGGAGCAGTTGCCGTTGGTGCAACTATCTATTTTGGTTCAGAAGGTTCTAACCGTCAGATTCAAGAAGTTGCCGCTGCGTTTGAACGCGCTCACGAATTGGGAATGGCTACCATTCTTTGGTGCTACACCAGAAACAACGCCTTTAAAAAAGACGGTGTTGATTACCATACAAGTGCAGATTTAACCGGACAAGCCAATCATTTAGGTGTTACTATTGGTGCGGATATCATCAAGCAAAAATTAGCTACCAATAATGGAGGTTATACTGCTGTTAATTTTGGTAAAACCCACGATAAGGTTTATTCAGAATTAACATCGGAACACCCAATTGACCTTTGTCGCTACCAAGTAGCCAATTGTTACATGGGTAAGCGCGGTTTAATTAATTCAGGTGGTGCTTCTGGTGGTTCATCAGATAGAGCTGAAGCTGTTGAGACTGCTGTAATTAACAAACGCGCAGGTGGATCTGGATTGATTTTGGGCAGAAAAGCATTCCAGCGACCTATGAATGAAGGTGTAGAGATTTTGAATGCCGTACAAGACGTGTATTTGGCAGAAGAAGTCACTATTGCCTAAACAATAACAAGAAACGATAGCAAGGGGCGGTACATACCGCCTTTTTGCGTAAAATAAGGCTGAGCATGAGTTGGTTCAAGCGAATAAAAAAAGGTATTACCACACCTACTACTGAGAAGAAGGAAACGCCAGATGGACTTTGGTTCAAATCTCCTTCTGGTGCTCTAATTGAGCGAGAGGAGTTGGAAGAACACAGTTACGTAGTACCTGAAGACGGCTACCACAAACGAATTGGTTCTGAGGAATATTTCAAGCTACTTTTTGATAACGGTAACTACAAAGAACTAGATGCCAATTTAGCCTCAGGCGATCCGCTAAAGTTTGAAGACACAAAAAAATACACAGACCGTGTAAAAGCTTCAATGAAAAAATCTGGTTTGAAAGATGCCATTCGCACTGCACACGGAAAACTAGACGGAAATGGTTTGGTAGTGGCTTGTATGGATTTCGACTTCATTGGAGGCTCAATGGGTTCTGTAGTTGGTGAAAAAATAGCACGTGGTATAGACCATGCCATAAAAACGAAGTCTGCATTCATGATTATCTCCAAATCTGGTGGAGCGCGCATGATGGAGGCAGCTTTCAGCCTAATGCAGATGGCCAAAACCTCTGCCAAATTAACCCAACTCGCCAAAGCCAAACTTCCTTACATCAGCTATCTAACTGACCCAACCACAGGAGGTGTTACTGCATCTTTTGCCATGTTAGGCGATGTGAATATCGCTGAGCCAGGTGCACTCATTGGCTTTGCTGGTCCTAGAGTAATTAAAGAAACAATTGGTAAAGACTTGCCAGAAGGTTTTCAAACCGCAGAATTTCTATTAGAACATGGGTTTATCGACTACATTATTGATAGGCGTGAACTCAAAGACAACTTAAGTCAGTTACTGCGTTTCTTCAAAAATTAAAACAACGTTCAGAGGCAATAAGATATTTACGTACCTTTGCAGCCTTGTAATTCAATCACATAACAATCATTCAAAGCAATATTGGCATGTATTTAGACTCAGAAAAAAAGAAAGAATTCTTTAAGAAGCACGGTGGTTCTGAAACGAACACTGGTAATTCAGAAGCTCAAATCGCAATGTTCACATACAGAATTGCGCATTTAACAGGGCATTTAAAGAAAAACAAAAAAGACTTTGGAACGCAACGTTCCCTAATTCGCTTAGTAGGTAAGCGTAGAAGTTTACTCGACTATTTGAAGCGTAAAGACATTACGCGTTACCGTGCAATCATCGCGGAACTCGGTCTGAGAAAATAATTTCGTATACACAATCAAAGAAGGGCAATTTTAATAGTTGCCCTTCTTCATATACACACATAAATGAAAATAGGATTTGAACACAAATTCCGGTCAGGTTCGCAAGAAATTACCCTAGAAACAGGGAAACTTGCTAAGCAGGCCGATGGTTCGGTAGTTGTTAAGACCGGAGGAACTTTTTTATTAGCGACCGTGGTTTCTGCGAAAGTAGCGACACCCGGAATTGATTTTTTACCGCTTACTGTAGAGTACCGCGAAAAATTTGCCTCAACAGGTAAATTCCCTGGTGGATTCTTGAAGCGCGAAGCACGCCCTACTGAGGATGAAATTCTAACGGCCCGTTTAATCGACCGTGCACTTCGTCCGTTATTCCCGAAAGATTATCACGCAGACACACAGGTGTTTGTTCAGTTGATTTCTTCAGACAAAGAAACAATGCCAGATGCATTGGCATGTTTGGCAGCTTCGGCAGCTTTAGCTGTTTCAGATATTCCGTTCAACGGACCTGTTTCTGAAGTTCGCGTTGGTAGAATCAACGGTGAGTTGGTTATTAATCCTACCATCACAGAACTTGAGACTTCAGATATCGACATGATTATTGCTGGTTCTGCAGAGAGTATTGTAATGGTTGAAGGTGAAATGGATGAAATCTCTGAAGAAGAGATGATCGATGCCATCTTATTCGCTCACGATGCTATTAAAGCTCAGTGTGAAGCATTAAATACGTTAGCCTCTCAAGTAGAGAAAGCACAAACAAAACGTGAATATAGCCACGAAGAAGAAGGAGATGAAACCCTTTACAAGGCTATTTACGATGATTGCTACCAAGAACTTTATGAAATTGCTAAGAGTCCATCTGGCAAGGGAGAAAGATCTGAAAAGTTTGCAGAGGTTCTAGAACGCTACAAAGCGCCATTATCCGAAGAAGAACTTGAAGAAAAAGGCGGTCTTATAAACACGTATTTCAGCCAGGTTAAAAAAGAAGCTGTTCGCGATATGGCCTTGAAAGATGGTCAGCGTTTAGACGGTAGAGGCCTTACTGATATCCGCCCTATTTGGAGTGAGGTTGATTATTTACCAGGTCCTCACGGAAGTGCAGTATTCACCAGAGGTGAAACTCAATCCTTAACCACAGTTACTTTAGGAACTAAAAAAGAAGAGCAGATGCTTGATGGAGCTTTCATCAGCGGAAGTTCTAAATTCTTGTTGCATTATAACTTCCCTCCATTCTCAACCGGTGAAGCTAGACCTATGCGTGGCACATCGAGAAGAGAAATAGGACATGGTAACTTAGCTCTTCGTGCTTTGAAACGCATGCTTCCAGAAGATTACAACTACACGGTACGTATTGTTTCAGACATCCTAGAGTCTAACGGTTCTTCATCAATGGCAACAGTGTGCGCAGGTTCATTGGCTATGATGGATGCTGGTATTCCAGTTGCTAAAGGAGTTTCTGGTATCGCGATGGGATTAATCATGGGTAAAGATGGAAACTTTGCAGTTCTATCTGATATCCTTGGTGATGAAGATTTCTTAGGTGATATGGACTTCAAAGTTGCAGGTACCAAAGATGGTATTACAGCTTGCCAAATGGATATTAAGGTCCAAGGATTGAGTGAAGAAATTCT